>CAZPOT010000001.1:0-352512 GCA_964588295.1 uncultured Flavipsychrobacter sp.
GACGTTGCATGTTCGATCCCATCAGCGCACGGTTGGCGTCATCATGCTCCAGGAACGGGATCAGTGATGCCGACAGACCTACGATCTGGTTTGGTGCCACGTCCATGAATTCTACTTCATTTGGCTCCAGTATCGGGAAGTCGCCTGTCTGGCGGGACTTGATCTTATTTTCTACGAAGTTGCCCTTTTCGTCTACAGGTACGTTGGCCTGTGCGATCTTGGCCAGATCTTCTTCTTCTGCGCTCAGGTAGCGGTAGCTCTTCAGGTCCACTTTACCTTCCTTCACCTTGCGGTAAGGCGTTTCGATAAAGCCCATATCGTTGATCTGCGCGTGGACGCAAAGTGTAGATATCAGACCGATGTTCGGACCTTCCGGAGTTTCGATGGTACAAAGGCGGCCGTAGTGGCTATAGTGTACGTCACGAACTTCGAAGCCTGCACGCTCACGGCTAAGACCGCCGGGACCGAGCGCTGAGATACGACGCTTGTGCGTGATCTCTGACAGCGGGTTGGTCTGGTCGAGGAACTGAGACAGCTGGCTGGTACCGAAGAATGAATTGATAACAGAAGACAGTGTACGTGCATTGATCAGGTCGATCGGTGTGAACACTTCATTATCACGAACGTTCATACGTTCGCGGATAGTGCGCGCCATACGTGCCAGACCAACACCAAACTGGGCAAACAGCTGCTCGCCTACTGTACGTACACGACGGTTGCTCAGGTGATCGATGTCATCGATTTCCGCTTTACCATTGGTAAGGCGTACCAGGTATTTAATGATGGAGATGATATCTTCCTTGCTCAATACCTTAGTATTCAGGTTGATATCGATACCCAGCTTACGATTTATTTTATAACGGCCTACTTCACCCAAGTCGTAACGCTTGTCACTGAAGAACAGTTTCTCAATGATACCACGTGCTGTTTCATCATCCGGCGCATCAGAACCACGCAACTGGCGGTAGATGTGCTGAACGGCTTCCAGCTCAGAGTTTGAAGTATCCTTATTTAAGGTATTGTAGATGATTGAGTAATCACCGCTCACTTCTTCTTTCTGCAGGAACACGGTCTTGATGCCCATTTCCTGTATCATAGCAGCATTCTCTTCATCAAGAACACTGTCACGGTCAAGCACCACTTCGTTACGCTCGATGGTAACCACCTCACCGGTGTCCTCATCCACGAAGTCTTCAGTCCAGCTGCGCAGTACGCGTGCAGCCAGGCGGCGGTTCAGGTTAGCCTCAAGTGTCTTCTTGTCGGTCTTAACCTCATCAGCCATACCGAACAGCTCAAGGATGTCCTTATCTGTTTCGTAACCAATTGCACGCAGCAATGTAGTTACAGGGAATTTCTTTTTACGGTCGATGTACGCATACATCACGTTGTTGATGTCTGTAGCGAACTCCATCCACGCACCCTTGAACGGGATAACGCGGGCACTGTATATCTTCGTTCCGTTCGGGTGAACGCTCTGACCGAAGAATACACCCGGAGAACGATGCAGCTGGGAAACCACAACACGCTCAGCACCATTGATAACGAAGGTACCGCGCGGTGTCATATATGGGATATTACCTAAGAACACATCCTGAACGATCGTTTCGAAGTCCACGTGCTCTTCATCGTTACAGCTCAGCTTCAGTTTAGCCTTCAGCGGAACTGAATACGTAAGCCCACGCTCCATACACTCTTCGATGGTATAGCGCGGCGGATCAATGAAGTAGTCCAGGAATTCCAATACGAAGATATTTCGCGTATCAGTGATTGGGAAATTCTCCTTGAACACGCGGAACAAGCCTTCATTATCGCGCTTGTCGGGCGTAGTTTCGAGCTGGAAAAAGTCCTGGAACGACTGAAGTTGGATGGCCAGCAGGTCGGGAGATGCAGCTACATCATGTAGCTTGGCAAAATTATGCCTTCCGGCTGCGGTCTTTTTTTGCGGTATAGCCATAATATATATAAAAAGTCCTTTTAAACAACAAAACCCCGTAAAGGCAAGCCCAGCAAGCCCTACAGGTCATTTTACTTTAATAAAAATTTACTAAATCTGGTTTAAGCACGTACGTTTCCCCGGAAAAAGGATAGCAAAGATACAAAGCGCCCGTTAATTAATCAAAAAATATTCCACTTTTCTGAAAACCCCATTTTTTTTTACAAAACGCTAACAAAATCAACATCAATTTTTTATTTTCAAATGCGTTCGCTGCTCGCATATAAATATCTGAAGACCGATGGCTATTACAGTAAAAATAAAACTATTTTTCCAATTCACCTAAGCAAACTTACTTTGCGGTCATGTTACAGCAGGATACAGAACAAATAATAGCCCTCTACCAGGCTTGGCTCGATGCATGGAACGCCCGTAACGCTGCAGGTATGGCAGCCATATTTGCCGAAGATGGCAATCTTATCGGCTTCGATGGCAGCCAGTTGAATGGCCGCGATGAACTGCATGTAACGCTCGACAACATTTTTAATCACCATCAGACCGCCGCCTATGTAGCCATCATACGCGAGATACGCCTGCTCTCCCCCGGCGTGGCCTGGTTGAAAGCCGAAGTGGGCATGGTACCTGCCGGCAAGAACGACATTAATCCGGCACTTAACGCCGTACAAACATTAATTGCGCTGAAAGGCGAAGACGGCAACTGGCAGATATCGCTCTTCCAGAATACCCCGGCAGCACTGCATGGCCAACCTGAACTGCTGGAACAGATGAATGTGGAATTGCGCAAGGTACTGTTCGGCACCGATGAAATAGACGAACCGCAGATCAATCTGAATTAATAGATTGTTTATTGAACTTTTATGCTCGACAAAAGCGGTGGTCAGCCATTGCTCAGGCTGGCGAATGGCTTAACAAACTGCCTCACCTGGCGCTACAGATCACTAGCCACTTTTCGCATTTCCTGCTTGTAAACGATATATGAATATATTGTTGGAATGACAGATGCAGTAATAATGATACCCGCGAAATAAGGGGCAAATCGTTCTTTTATTATCAGCGATGACACAATTGTCAGCAGCCCGGCAATAAAATATAGCCTGCCACCCAGCAGGTGCGTTTTCTTCCATACCACTTCATTTTCCAGCGACCATGGTGTGCGGAAACCTACAAAATAGTTAGGTGCTGCCCGCTGCAGGTAGTTACCTATTAGCATAAAAAAGGCACCCAGCACACAAAACAGCACAGTAGAGTCACCAACAGTACCGGTGATAGCTGACCGTACTATGAACAGGGAAATGATAGCAATAAATAACGTAGTAAATAGCTTGAGCCTAAAGTACTTATTACCCATTATCTCCAGCTTTTTCTTAGGGTCGATAAAAGGAATGAATGTCATTAATAGGTAGATGCCAACATTCAGTCCCGGTATCAGGAAGGCATACATAGTTTTATGGCTCCAGTCGTTGGGCTTTCCGTCAAACCCAAAGTGCGTTGGTATGATCTCGGGCAGTGTTGGCCACACGTATGCCAGGTAACCCACAGGTATCAGCATTATGAGCCATAACCATATTTCCTTTTTAAAATCGATGTATTTCATTTTATTGCTTTTTCAGGTGGAGTATAAAACTTAAAATATCGTCAAGTATAGTAGTATTGATCTTATATAGAACAAACTGCCCCTTTTTCTCGCTGCTTACCAATTCGGCATTCTTTAATATCTCCAGGTGGTGAGAAATGCTCGGTTTCGATATCTTAAAAGCATCGGCTATCTCCCCTGCCGTCATGTCCTTCTCCTTTAGCAGGTTCAGTATTTCTCGCCGGGTACCATCATTCAGCGCTTTAAACAATCCATCCATCCTCTTCGATTAGATATTTAGACAAATGTCTAAATATTTGAGCAAATAACCAAATTTTCAGGTACCATCCGTAAATATCAACAATAAATAGGTCTGGAATTAGTAACGATTATTTCCTTTCAGCTGCTCGATCTCTTTTTGCAGCGCGGCCAGTGTGGCCTGTATAGATAGCAGCAACTCTCGTTCGTTGCTCATCTGAGGCTGTTCGTCCTCGTCTTCTTCTATTTCATCCTGTATCTCATCCACTTCTTTCTGTATGATCTCCAGGTCCTCGCTGAATTCCTCCAGGCCCTCACCCAGCTCCTCTATATCTTCCCCCAGCTCATCCACATCTTTCTGCATCTCTTCAATGTCCTCACCTATCTCCTCAATATCCTCGCCAAGCTCTTCGATATCTTCCCCCAGCTCATCTACATCCTTTTGTATCTCTTCAATGTCCTCGCCAAGTTCTTCGATGTCCTCGCCCAGTTCCTCGATTTCTTCCCCCAGTTCTTCGATGTCGCCCTGTATGAGTTCGATATTCTGATTATTCATATTGATCGACATCTGGATGAATATAGAGAGGTAGATGGCCTCCAACGATACCATAGTTGTAAGTACCAGCAGCATCCTGTCGAACGTAACAATGTGCAGCAGGGGTAGTGCAAAAGCAATGATAAAGGCTACCGTATGAAAAGACACAGAAGCAGCAGAGCCTATCCATTTGGTGGCTGCCTCCGCTCCTTTTTCCAGCATTATCCGCTGTCTTTCCCTTATGCTCATTCCTACGCGTTATTGGGCCGCAAAGTTAGCCAACAATACCGCGAAAGCTATGACAACACTGTATATTATTTTTTTGTGTGTAAGCGTACAGTTATAAAACCCTACCATTTAGTACAACGGTGCGAATATTGTTATTACCATAGTCGTAAGGTATGTATGCGAGCGACGGCATTTTGCTGGTTATCAGCAAATTGGCCTTTTTACCTGCTTTAATTGTTCCGTATTGCTGCGCTAACTCCATTGCCGCGGCACCATTCAGAGTAACAGCATTCACAGCCTCTTCCGGTGTCATTTTCAGCTGCGTACAGGCAATGGATAGTAATAACGAAACGTTGCCCGACGGACATGACCCGGGGTTGTAGTCGGTTGCCAGGCACACCGGCAGCCCGGCATCTATTATTTTACGCGCCGGCTGATAATGTATACCCAAAAAGAAGGCTGCGCCCGGCAGTAAGGTAGGCATGGTACTGCTGCCCCTCAGCGACTCTATTTCCTCATCTCCTACACACTCCAGGTGATCCACGCTCAGGGCTTTGTGTTTCACCCCTACCTGCACCCCACCACTATAGTGCAATTGATTAGCATGTATCTTAGGCTTCAGTCCATATTTCCAGCCAGCCTCCAGCAATTGTTCTGTCTCCGGCACGCCAAAGAAACCCTGCTCGCAGAATACATCCATATAATCAGCCAGCCCCTCACCAGCCACCCTTGGTAGCATCTTTTCTATTATCAGCTTTATATAGCCTTCTTTATTCTCTTTATATTCAACAGGATATGCATGTGCTGCCAGGAACGATGCTTTGATGGTCGCCGGGCTGTTTTCTTTAAGTTTACGAATCACGCGAAGCATTTTTAATTCACCTTCTTCGCACAATCCATAGCCGCTTTTTATCTCTATTGCCCCCGTCCCCTGCTGCATTACCTTATGCAGGCGTTCCAGACTCTGGTCATAGAGTTCAGCCTCGTCCATCTCGTTCAGCTTGCGGGCACTGTTCAGTATACCCCCACCCTGCCGGGCTATCTCCTCGTAACTTAGTCCTTTGATGCGGTTCACAAATTCACCATCTCGCGGCGCTGCAAATACCAGGTGTGTATGAGAGTCGCACCAGGCGGGCAGCACAAAACCTCCCGCGGCATCTATCGTTTTATCTGCATGTACGTCGCCGAGGTCGGCCATAGTACCATAGCTGTGTATACTATCACCTTCACACAACACCCAGGCATCAGCTACCGATGACATCAATGCCATATCGTTGCCCGACACAACTTTCCTGTTTTCCGATGCTGTTTCTACCTGGCAGAGCTGCCCTATATTCTTTATTAACAGACGCATGGGGTAAAAATAGAACAATGCTATAGTTTATCAAAAAAACAAAACTTCCCGCCTTTGCGGGGCGGGAAGCAGTTATATAATTATGTACACTAAACTATCCGTGTACGTGCACCTTGAATTTAAAATCAACCTTTACGTGCAGCGAATCTGTTGTAGCACGGCGCAACGTACCACCCGCACTATAGGTTAGCTGGTTGCCTGTAAGGTAAGACTTAAGGTTAGCAGCAGTATCAACAGGCAGGCTCAATACCGAAGCATAGGTATCAGGATTGCTGGCTATAGAAAGCGTATATGGCGTAGTATTGGTGTTAGAGTAAACCGAACCTGACGCAGACTGGAAGTTAGCAAAATTATTACCTGCTGACGGATTCAGCAATGTGAGCGTACAAGACTCTATCTTAACGCTTTCAATATTGTTGATGCCAAGCGCATTGCCGGTATTGGCGCGGATAAACGAATCGACATTGTAATAAACCATCTGCGACCCCGATGCCGAACCTGCTGTTGTATCAGACGGTGGCAATACTATTTCTGCAGAGGCGGTCTGCAAAGCCAGGTTGTATTGTAAAAGATTTGCGACCTTGTCGCAAGATTGCAGGGTCGACAGTCCAACACAAGTTACAGCTATGCCAGCAGCGGCAATTAATGAGCGGTACTTCTTCATAAAATATATTGTTTGTACCAAAGATAAGATACAATGGTCAAATAAACAATAATTTACAGATATATGACGCTCGTCAGAAGAGGCCCAGTTGCACCTCTTTACCACTGTGCAGCCGCTCATGGTCGAGCAGCCATTTTTTGTTATGCACGCCACCTCCGTACCCCGTAAGACTTCCATCGCTGCCTATCACTCTATGGCATGGCGCAATTATCGCAATACTGTTCTCTCCGTTGGTGCCCGCTATAGCACGTATAGCTTGCTCATTACCCAGCCGTACCGCTTGTGCTTTGTAAGAGATCGTCTCGCCGTAAGGTATATCCAGCAATCCCCGCCATACGCCTACCTGGAAGTCGTTACCGATAAAATGCAGCGGCAGATCGAAATGCTTCAGCGTGCCGGCAAAATATTCGTTTACCTGCCGGCGTACTTCAGCAAAAACAGGATGCTCCCCTTCCGCTATCTCTCGGTTGAAATAAACCTGTATACGCGAGGGAACCCTGCCTGTGCTGCGTTCTTCCCTGAAGTCGAACAGGCACAAACCCTGGTCGCTGGCGCCCATGCGCATCAGCCCCAGCGGGGTATCCAGGTAAGAGAGATAAAGCATGTATTAAAGTTACCGTTCTTTCTTTAATATCTCCCCTATCACCCTGCTCACCTCAGCCGCCCGGCTGAATACCATCAGGTGAATTCCGTTCTTTATCCAATGAGTGGCTTGCACATTGCGGCCGGGTATCACTATATCCATAGTGCCATGTATATGTGCCACATTTTCGGGCAACTCGGTATTGCGCCACTCCAGCACCATCTTCAGCGCCCATTGCATAAAGCGGCCATTGATAGCAGTGTAAGAATTGGCAGATAGCTTTTCATTGAGCGGAACGATCCCGCGGAGGGCCATCAGCAACCTGTTGGGTATGGCAAAGCAAAATGAAGGGATCAATTTACGTTGTACTATATACCTGCCCACAGCACCGGGATCGGGCAACTCTTTGTAAGTCTTCGCGCTCGATACCAGTATCAGTTGTTTTACCGGCCTTATCCTGGTTATTTCTGTAGCCAGCATACCGCCGAAGCTTAAGCCCAGTAGAACTACTGGCTCATTGTCCGGTATGCCCTTAGCCATTTTTGCTGCATAGCTTACCAGCGTATCCCGCTCGTCATACGGCAACCACGGCACGGCAACCAACTCATATCCCGGCACATGCAGGCGCTTAAATACCCGGTGATCGCACCCCATGCCGCTGATGCAGTAGATCTTTTGCATTACAACACCTCTTCGTATATCACCGGTCCATCATAACCATCATAGTTCTCGGCTATGGTCTTCGATACATATTCCTCAACTATCCTGTTAAAGTCAGCCTGGACATTCAGTAGCACCATTACTTTAATAGGCACTACCACTATGCGTATACCCCAGGCTTGCAACTGCTCCATATGCAGGTGCAGGCGGGCGGCATCTTTCTCGGTAGTTACAATTATCTTATTGTCAGCGTTCCAGTTATTGTAGGCAGTTTTTATCTCATCCAGGTCGGTAGTCACAAAGTAGTGGTGATCGCGGTAGGTAAGCACATGTACATCGTGCACTGCGCTCTTCAGGAAGGTGATCAGCGGATCGGGGCGGGCTATGCCACATACCAGCACGGCATTGGCACCGGTTATATCTACCCGCTCGCGGGTAAAAAAGTCATAAGGCGCATCGTAGCGGATACCGGTGAAAAACACCTTTTGGTGCGGCAACGGTTTTATGCGGGTCGTTACTTCATTGGCCTGCTGCTGTGTTATATCCAGCGGACTCTTAGACACCACTATTACATCAGCACGCTTGTAAGCACCCCGGCCCTCGCGCAGGTTACCAAACGGCAAAATATGATCGTTATAGAATGGCTTTGAAAAATCGGTTATTAAAATATTCAGTCCGGCCCTTACACTGCGGTGCTGGTAGGCATCGTCGAGCAGTATCACCTCTACGCCCGGCCTGCGCTGCAGCAGCGATGGTATGCCGGTAAGGCGTTCCTCGGCCACGCACACCACAGCCTCCGGATACTTCATATGGTACTGCATCGGCTCATCACCTATATGCAGCGCATTGGTCTTTTCATCGGCCAGCAGGAAGCCCTTGGTAAAGCGCTTATAGCCCCGGCTCATGGTGGCTACCTTATACTGGTATTGCAGGAGATCTATCAGGTATTCCACATGCGGGGTCTTGCCCGTGCCACCGGTAGACAGGTTGCCCACGGTAATAACCGGCACACTGAAGTTGATAGAGGTAAAGAACTTAACATCGTACATGCGGTTGCGCAGCCACACCAGTGCCCCATATATGAGCGTGAACGGATACAGCGCCAGCCGCAGTACCGATATCACTATAGAGAAAAAACCTTTGTCTTGCATTTGTATAAATAAACTCCAAAATGCAACGCCCAAATTCCAGGCCTTATTTTAAAGTGTGCCAAAGTTAGTAAACCACCAGTAGGGATGGTAGCTCTACCGTGCCGATTTGCCGTTTTTTGTCAAAATGGCACCTGAACAATATTGCTTCTCTATTTTATGGAAAACCACAACTTCCGTATCTTACTGCCACTATGTTCCCCCGCTTTCTCTGAAGATAAAACACCGCCGAATGGATGAAGAGCGACTGGACATGGGCTACATCGACCAATAACGATATGGACAAACTATACACCTACGTGCAGGTAGGCTCACCTATAAACATACTGCCCTGATGAGACGCACGGGAAAAATAATCGCCCTGATACTGGTTGTTGCAGCCGCCACGGTGGTATGGCTGTATGGCAGACGCATGCAGGTAACAGCAGTAAAGCCCGCGGTAGTAAATCCACTGACCGTAGATGCCGATAGCCTGTGTGTACATAAAAAGGAACGGCTGCTGTACGTGTATTATAAAGGACAGGTAGCCAAACAATACCACATATCGCTGGGCTTGCAGCCGGTTGGTGCCAAGCATTTTGAAGGCGACAATAAAACACCCGAAGGGTTATATCATATCTCGGTAAAGAATGGCCACAGTAAGTTTCATTTGGCATTGGGTGTATCCTACCCCTCGCCTGCAGATCGCGCCTATGCTACAGCCAATGGCAAAAGCACAGGTGGCGATGTGATGGTGCATGGCCTGCCCAACGGCACTAAACTACCCGTTGCCGCATTTACCAAAACCGACTGGACAGCAGGATGCATGGCCGTGAACAATGCGGAGATAGAAGAATTGTTCGCCCATGTGAGCGTAGGCACACCTATCCGTATTGTTCCTTAATTGAGGTTAATAACCAGCGCAGCCATTATAATACGCTTCAACTTTAGGCTGCTTTTACCACATGCATTCCATCATAACCTGGATACTGATCTGCATACTGCTGTTCATAACTTCTGTGGCGCTGGCGTTGCTAGCCATTGTCCGCAAAAAACTGAAGTTGTTTATTGCAGCTGTAACCCTATTCATTGTGTTTGCCGGCTGCGGCGTTTACACAATGCTGAAGGCCGGGATGAAAGTGTTGGGTATTACCGCGCAAAAAATACGCAGCAGCGCCTCCGCACCCAATACTACTTACACGGAAGAAGGTAAAGAAATGTACAAGCGCCTCTTCAGCTCCTGCCCTGATTGTGTACAGATACTGGCCTACCAGGATGCCATCGTCCCTATAATGGATGCCGATATGAGCCTGCACGTAAAAACATGCCCGCAGGAAATACGAAGGATATTACCCAAGGTGGCTTACACCGTTTCAATTATCCCTAAACCAGATTTCAACAGTTGGATAGCGGGTGATACTGTTTTTTATGCGAAAGGAGATTCGATCATATACCTCTCACATGAAGAGCAAAAGGCTAACCTGGATATTTATATTGCCCGCGACAGCACAGAAATGATGTTCCGTAATTGGTGGTAACACCTCTCCTTTGCTGTAATAGACCAGGGTGAACCTTCAAAATAGAAATTCGGCACGCAAGTTGTATTGTATCAGTCAGGTACATCGGGGCGGCAGGACAGGAAGAAGAAAAGACAAGTACCTAAATATACATAACAATGACACCTGCTCAATTACTCGTTCGCATAAGGTTTTTAATGATCGTCTTTGTAGTGCTCCTTATACTCAGCGGCATCACAGCCTTTCCGGTGTACACAGAGCTGAAGGTGATTATAGACAGTGGTATCTTCAGCGAATCAACTGCTATGGGAGCCTGGATGTATAAAGTATGGCATGGTGTTGAATGGGCCAACAACAATTACGACTTCCTGTTTTACGGATATGATTGGATGGCCTTTGCGCACATCGTCATCGGCACGGCATTCATAGGCCCCTACCGCGACCCGGTGCGCAACAAGTGGGTGATAGACTGGGCCCGCATAGCATGTGTAGGCGTACTGCCACTGGCATTTATAATGGGCCCTATAAGGCACATACCGTGGTTCCATATCCTTATAGATTGTTCCTTCGGTATCATTGGCATCATACCGCTAACCATAGTAAAACGCTGGATAAACCAACTGGAACATTTGCAGCAGGCAACCAGGTAACAAAATGGGAAAGACAATCAGTAACCCTTATCAACCTGGTCAATAATTCTGCTAATCAAAAAACAACAAACTATAAGTTTATAGGCTTATATGTATATAAGTTACTAATTATTTATTATCCTTGCACAAATTAAACGTCATGAAGAAGAAAGTACTTTTATTAATGATCGCAGCACTGCCATTAATGGCCGGTGCACAGAACAAACATGGAAACAGTGGCTACAATGGCGGTAATCGCGGTGGTGGCTATAACGGTGGTTACAACAATGGCGGTGGCCGTGGCAATTACCAACCAATAGGCGTACCGGGCAGCGCCCTCACCATATGGGCCGAAAACGGCGAACGCTTCTTGCTTATCCTGAACGGCGTAAAACAAAACATGTACGCACAAAGCAGGGTACGCATAGAAGGTCTGCCACAGGTAATTAACGATATCCAGATCATCTTCGACGATAACCGGACACAGGCTATCAGCAAGACCATATCTTTCATGGACCCTGTAGAAGGCCAGCCGATCAGCTTGTCACTCAGGATAACCCGCGACAGGAGCGGCTATGCCCGCCTGGCATTTAACAGGATGAGCACACTGGAGCGCGACTACCGCGGCGAGCAGGGCGAATATGTAATGATGTACGGCCACGATGCGCCTCGCCAGGTACCTACAGTACCAACACCGCCCCCTCCGCCACCAGCGCCAATGGTTATGGACAATGCATCGTTTGGCGATGCTATACGGACAATAAAGGCCAGCAACTGGGATGATACCCGCTTGTCTACCGCTAAAACCATAGCCAACAACAACTACTTTACTACCGACCAGGTAATGACTATTTGCAAACTGTTCAGCTGGGACGACAGCAAGCTTGACTTTGCCAAGTATGCCTACACCCGCTGCGTAGACTACAACAACTACTTTAAGGTAGCTACAGTATTCAGCTGGGAATCTAACCGCACAGCGCTGAACGATTATATTAACAGCCATAGGTAGTACAATAAGTCAAAAGGCAAAAGTTAAAACCTAAAAGTTGGATCATACAATAGGGAATGCAGGTGTTTGTATTCCCTGTTTTGTTTTCACAATAGATAGCCACAAAGTGGGTTTAGTAAGTATCCACTACCTTTTAACCCGGCCGCTTTCAACCATTTACCTTTTTAACTATTTAACCTATTGCCTACCTTCGCCGCTATGCAGCATTGGGAGCTACTCCTCTTCTTTTTTGGTATAGCGTTCATCTATTCATCAGTGGGCTTTGGTGGTGGCTCCAGCTACCTGGCCATACTGGCGGTATACCAGCTGCCTGTTTACGAGATGAAGCTTACTGCACTTGTTTGCAATATTATTGTAGTTACTGCAGGTACGCTACTGTTCATTAAACACCGCCAGGTTGACTGGAAGAAGATACTACCGCTTATCATCCTTAGTGTGCCGCTGGCGTTTGTTGGTGCCTGGCTCAAGATCAGTACCGACGCCTTCTTTGTGATACTCGGCTGTAGCCTTATTGCGGCATCATTGCTGCTGGTGGTTAAAACAAAAGCGATAGAGCAACCCGTAAAAGACAACCCTGTAAAGAGCGGACTCATCGGCGGGGCTATAGGCTTCTTGTCGGGCATGGTAAGTATTGGTGGTGGCATCTTCCTGTCTCCCATCCTGCACCTGCTTAAGTGGGACGTGCCTAAAAAGATAGCGGCTACAGCATCGGTGTTTATATTGGTCAACTCTATTTCCGGGCTGATAGCACATTTATCAAAACCAATGCCCGCAGATGTGCAATATTCCCGAATTTTGCTATTGTGCTTTGCGGTGTTTGCCGGCGGGCAGGTAGGATCCAGGGTTGGTGTTACCAGGCTTAACCCGGTGGCCATACGCCGTGTTACCGCACTGCTGGTGTTTGCGGCGGGCGTGGAGGTATTGTTAAAGCATACGCATATTATTTAGTTATGAATATCAACATATTGGGATTTGGGATAGCCCGGGAGATATTTGGGGCCCGGCAGGTGAGCCTGAGCATAGTAGAAGGTGCCACTGTGGGCGATGTGAAGATAATACTGGAAAAAGAGTACCCGCGCCTGGGCCAGCTGGCTACTTATATGGTAGCGGTGAATAACGAGTACGCCAGCAATACCAAACCAATATTAAAAGCTACAGACGAAATAGCCATTATACCCCCCGTGAGCGGCGGATAATAACAGATCATGACAGACATCAAATTAACCGAACATCCATTAGATATTAATGCCTGCATCAGCGCTGTTATGACGCCCGAGGCAGGAGGGATAGATGTATTTATAGGTACGGTACGCAACCAGACAAAGGGCAAAACGGTGGTGAGGCTTGAGTTTGAAGCCTATGAGGCCATGGCTATAAGCGAAATGCAGAAAATAGTAAGCCAGGCTGCCGACAAATGGCCATTGCATCGGGTAGTATTACACCACCGCAGCGGCATACTGCAGGTGGGCGAAGTACCGGTAGTAATAGCAGTATCTGCCGCGCACAGGGATGCTGCATTTACTGCCTGCCGCTATATAATAGACACCCTGAAACAAACCGTCCCCATCTGGAAAAAAGAGGTGTTTGAAGATGGCGAAGTGTGGGTTGCTGCCCATCCTTAAAGGCTTTGCTCATCGCCCACTTGCCGCTCTGGCAAAACAATGTAAAACGTAGTGCCTTTAGTTGGTTCCGAAGTGGCATATATATACCCGTTATGATTAGCCACAATGCGCCTGCACAATGCCAGCCCTATACCCGACCCCGGATAAACACCTTTTGCATGCAGCCGTTTAAATACCTCGAAAATATGCTCGGCATATTGCGGTTCGAAGCCTATTCCATTATCGCTGAAGGCTATCTGGTGATAGATGGTGCCATGTAATGGCTGCCTGATGTGCTCCCTTACTTCGTTATCATCAAGCACCCTGGCATTTACAGTTATCACAGGCGGTCGCGATGGATTCGTAAACTTCAACGCGTTGCCTACCAGGTTATAAAACAACTGATTCATTTGCAGTGCCACTGCTTCTATTACCGGCAACTTTTCAATTTTTATCACTGCATTCTTTTCGGTCATAACCAGCTCAAAATCTACCGCTACCGATCGCAGTATGTCCGTCAGCTGCAATGGCTGCATGAGCTTGTCCGACTTCAGCAACCTGGAAAATTCCAGCAGGTCTTTGATCAGCAATGTCATACGCGCCGCCGACAGGTTGATCTTTTCCACCACTTGCCTATTCTCTTCCGACAGATCTTTCTGCCGGCCCAGCATGTCAGAGAACACGCGTATCTTCCTCAGCGGCTCCTGCAGGTCGTGGCTGGCTACGTAGGCATATTGGGCAAGTTCCTCGTTACTATGCACCAGCAGGCTGTTGGCTTCCTGCAGCTCTTCGTTGATGGCCTCCAGCTTCTCTACGGCTGCGGCCAACTCGTTGGTGCGCAGCTCCACTTCCTGCGCCAGCCGCAGCTGTATATTACGTTGCTCAGTTATATCTTGTGCTACGCCCTTCAGGGTGTCCGGCTCACCGGCACTATCATAGAATACCTGGCCCTGCGCATGTATAATGCGTTCCTGCCCGGTGATCGTATTTAATATAGGGTGTTCGTTATCGTATTTGCCGCTTTTACTGGCAATAGCAGCCGCCAGCGCTGCCGGCACGCTCTCCCTGTAGTGGCCGGGCAATGGCTCGTATGCTTGTTTCAGCGGCTGAGTATTGCCATCAAAGCCCAGCCACTCCATAAAGCGTGGCGAGTAGCTAAAAGTGCTATCCTTTATATTCATCACCCAGGTGGCCAGTCCCGCTACCTGTATCGCACCTTTCAGTTCGGCCTGCACTTCCAGCAGTTGCTGCTGCGCCTTCACCTGTTCGGTCACATCTATGGCCATATCCATAATGCCATACACCTCGCCATCAGCATTTTTCAGCGGTTTGTAGGTAAAATCGAAATAGTAGCCACCCAACACACCATCTACCTCCAGTTCTGCATAAGCCGCTTTATTGCTGTATGTCTCCCCGGTAGTGTATATATTGTCCAGTATATCCAGGAAGGGTTGGCCTTTTAGCTCGGGTAGTGCTACAGCCAGCGGCTTTCCTATTGCCGATTGCCCCTTGCCCCAGTAACCCAGCATTATATCATTGGCCACCTCTATTACCATATCCCTTCCTGCAAAGAAACAGGTGGCTATAGGCGCCTCTTCTACCAATGCGCGGAAGCGTGCCTCGCTTTCCTCCAGTATCTTACGGTTGGCTACCTGCTCTGTTACATCTACTGCGGTGATAATTATCGCCGGTTCCTGCCCCTCCTGCTTTAGCGGCGTGTAGGAAAATGAATAGTAGCCACGTACCAGGCCGTTATCGCCCATAACATCCACTACAAACTCTTGCACGCTTATTGCCTCACCCGTATTATACACCTTCTGTAAAAGTGCAAACGCTCCTTGCCCCTCCAGTTCCGGCGACACTTCCAGCAGCGGCTTACCTACTATAGCATTGGTCCGGCGCATCAGCGGCAGTATGCGCGCATTGGCTGTCTCCACAATAAAATCCGGCCCACGCAGTACAGCAATTGCCACAGGCGCATGTGCAAAAATAGCGCTCATGTTGCTGCTCATGTTGGCTACAGGAGCCTTCCCTTTCGTTACCTGCTCCGCAGGTGCTATTATACCCCACACCTCGGTAAGTCTTCCCCGTTCATCCTTTACTGCATGCAGGCGCTGCACTACCCTGTTTACAGATCCATCCTTCCGGATGACCCTGAAATCCATCTGTGCCTCACCTTTGGCTATTAGGTCGGCCAGGGCCAGCTGCCGCTGTATCTCATCATCAGGATGTACTAGCTTGATGAATTCACTACGCCTTATTTCTTTGGTATATTCCCCTGTAAGTAACAGCGCAGCACCCGGCGACATCTGCCAGGTATCATTTTGCATATTGATCACAAAATCGGCTGCGCCGGTAAGCGACATGGCCTGCTCGCGCTGCTTCCGTGCGGCATCCAGTTCACGCATCAGCTTGTTGGCCGATGTTTCGTCCATCGCTATGCCGGCAAATTGCGTCACTTCTTTTTTATCATTAAAATAGGCCTGTCCTTTACAATGCAGGTAGCGCACCAGCTTGTCGTCGGCACCCACCGTGCGGAAATGAATATCGTACTTGCCATCGCCGTCAGGGTTAAAGGCCAGTTCTATGGCGCTTTTTACGCGTTGCAGGTCATCGTGATGCACGATCTTGAGCACTGTATCATAACTAATGGACTCATCCCGGCCAAAGCCATAGAGTTCCCGGCAACGCTCGTCCCATTCCACTGTTCCCGTAATAGGGTCCAGAGACCAGGTGCCTACCCCAGCTGCGGTTAGCGCTATGTTCAGCAACTCTATTTTCTGCTCAAGGGCCTTTTCCATTCTGTATGTCCGTGCATGCTGCAGACACTGCAAGTTAACTTAAACAACTGTGTCACTATTAATTATATTATTGTACATAAAACATCGTACCAATACCCTTAATTTGCAACACTTTATCCTTAAGCCAATGACACCGCTAACTACCGAACGACTGCTCATACGGGAACAAACAGAGGCCGATGCCCCTTTTATACTGCAACTGATGAATTCCGAAGGGTGGATAGCCAACATTGGCGACCGTAACGTGCATACCGTAGAAGATGCCGCAGCCTACATCCGCAACGGCGCATTAAAAAGCTATGCAGAACACGGTTTTGGCTTCTTCCTGGTAGAGTTGAAAGAGAACGGCACACCCATAGGCATCTGCGGACTAGCCAAGCGACCCGCGCTGGAACATGCGGATATTGGCTTTGCCTTTATGCCCCAATACCAAGGCCACGGCTACGCCTACGAAGCCGCCGCCTGCGTTATGCACTATGCGGCCCATACCCTGAAGCTCAATGCCGTATGCGCCATAACCCTGCCACAAAACACCCCATCCATTAAGCTACTCCACCGTCTCGGCCTTACCGAGCGCAGCACTTTTACCTTTCCGGGCGATGACGAGAAATTGTTGTTGTTTGTGGGTGTGCTAAATAGTTGTCAATAACTTTTAGCCGCAGCTATCTTTGAAAGTGGGATCTGATCAAATGAAGCGACTTTTCGTTGATCAGATCTCCGGTTGATTTTAAACAGATAATTCCAGCAGAAGCAGAAATATAGATGTTGAGCGTGTACTTACTATTTACTGTGGAATATCTATAAACGTCTTTATAAATAATACCGTTATCTACAAACTCCGGTAAATAAGTAACATAACAGCTATAGCCTACTTCGCCTGTCACAATGGGCCTGCCCGATAATATGGTCAACGTTTGATCATAATAGTTGTATCCATACACAAGAATTTTAAAAGAATTAGGAGCCTCTATGATATAATCAAAGAAACTAATTATTGTGTCACTATTGTAAGCCTTTACGGCCATATACACGTCTTCCAGGTGGTTTTGTTCGTGACCACTATTCTGGAATGGCAACATATCAACAGTATTGGAAACAACAAAACTATCTATCTGTTGATTAATGGAATCGTAATATACCCAATAGGATCCCACCTTATAATTAAATTGTTGCTTAAACTCCTGATCTATATACACAGGTTTGTTGTTGCTGTCTTTGGTACATGAAGCTATTGTAGTCAGCAATATCACCAATAAAACATTCAACGCGCTCTTCATAATGATTCATTATTTGCTTTAACCTCCCTTTTACCGTATTATATTATGTGATACCAAGTGCAAAGATTTACTGCCCATAATAGATGAGGTGTACTTTATTGTAACAAAGCCAATCTCCGGCGAAAACCAGCAATCGAATGTATAATCATAAGACCCATGATAAGAGCTTCTGCTGTAGTATACATTTTGATAAGCATTACCCATATCGGAATATGTTTGGAAAAAGAACATTTCTGATTTCAGTTCAAAAGGTAATCCATACATTAAACGATGAGAAAACATTCCTTTATCTGACGAAACTGCCAAGTAATATGGAGCCGAAATCGTTAAACCCGACAATTGTGATGAATCACCGTGCGTGTCGGAAATAACTTTCGCGATATATTCTACGTTATCTGAAAAGTTGCTATTGCTAACCGGCGCGTGCCTACTACTGCTACTAATTGTAAACGTATCCATTGCAGATGATACAGAATCATAAAATACCCAATATGTACCCACCTTATAGTCGAAAGTATCTCTGAAGTGCTCGTTGATATATACCAGCTGATTTCTGCTTAATTGCTTTTGACAACCCGACAGAATTAACCCGGAGATCGTGAGTAATAAGATTATTTTATTGAGCAGATTCATAGGTAGTGCATATATAGATTAAACGCAACTTGACACAATGTATTTTGTAATGCAGATACAATATAACAACAATGCCTTAATTAATAAAACAAAAAGCGCCCGTTGCCAGGCGCTTTCTATACTATACGAGTGTCTATTACTTCAATCCCCTGTTCTCCAGCATCGGGTTGATGTCCGGGTCCGCACCGCGGAAGTCGCGGAACATCTTGCCAAGTTCTATGGTGTTGCCACGGCTCAGTATCATGTCTCGGAAGCGTTGTCCGTTTTCGCGGGTCATGCCGCCATGCTGTTTGAACCAGGCAAACGCATCGTCGTCCAGCATCTCCGTCCACAGGTAAGCGTAGTAGCCTGCTGAGTAGCCGTTGCTCCATATGTGCAGGAAGTAGCTGCTGCGGTAGCGTGTAGGTACAAACGGCAGGTCCAGGTGCGTTCTTTGCAGGGCCTCTGCTTCAAACTTATCCACGTCCTGCTTTGGTGTGCCGGGGGCTATCTTGTGCCATTGTATATCCAGGTTGGCGGCTGCCAGCAGTTCGGTAAGCGCATAACCCTGGTTAAAGGTAGCTGCTTTCTTTATCTTGTCTACCAGCGCGTGCGGCATAGCTTCGCCTGTTTTATAATGCCTGGCGTAGTGTGCAAACACAGTTGGTTCCATAGCCCAATGTTCGTTGAACTGAGATGGAAACTCAACAAAGTCGCGGGCAGTAGCCGTACCGGAAAGGCTTGGATACTGCTGATCGGCAAACAAACCGTGCAAACCATGGCCAAACTCGTGGAACATAGTGGTCACATCGCTGAAGCTGATGAGCGCAGGCTGCCCTTCGGCAGGCTTGGTAAAGTTGCACACGTTATAGATAACCGGCTTCGTACCCAGCAGTTTCGACTGGCCTACCAGGTTCTCCATCCACGCACCGCCATTCTTATTGTCACGCTTAAAGTAATCGCAGTAAAACAGCGCCATAGAAGAGCCATCCTTATCAAACACCTCGAACACTCGCACATCCTTATTATATACCGGCAGGTCTTTACGCTCTTTAAAGGTGATGCCATACAGCTGTGTAGCGGCATAGAATACACCATTCTCCAGCACGTTGTTTATCTCGAAATAAGGCTTTATCTCTTCTTCCTTCAGGTCGTACTTAGCCTTGCGTACCTTCTCTGCATAGTAATCCCAGTCGCAAGCTTCTACTTTAAAGCCGCCTTTCTCGGCATCTATCACAGCCTGTATATCAGCCGCTTCGCGGGTAGCCTTGGCAGTAGCAGCTGGTACCAGTTTGGCAAAGAATGCCTCCACAGCTTCCGGTTTCTGCGCCATCTGGTCTTGCAGTGTCCATGCGGCATAATTAGGCTGGCCCAGCAGTTTGGCCTTCTGAGAGCGTATCTCGGCTATGCGGCTCAGCGTAGGGCGCGTGTCGTTAGAGTCGCTCTTCTCAGCGCGTGTCCACGATGCGTTGAACAGCTTCTGGCGCGTAGCACGGTTAGACAGGCTCTGCAACTCAGGCTGCTGTGTAGTGTTCTGCAATGTAAGCAGCCATTTGCCTTCCATTTTGGCATTCTTAGCCGCTACGGCTGCCGCTTCTATATCACCATCGCTCATACCGGCCAATTCAGCCTTGTCCGATATCACTACCGCACCTGCCTTGGCCGCGGCCAGCAACTGGTTGGTGAATTTAGCGCTCAGCGATGCTTCCTCTTCGTTCAGCTTCTTTAGTGCGGTCTTGTCCGCATCGCTAAGGCTGGCACCCGCCATGGTAAAATGCTTGTAGTAATATTCCACCAGCCTGTTCGATTCCAGGTCCAGCTTCAGCTCTGCACGCTTGTTATATATCGCCTCTACCCTTTTAAACAATTTGGTGTTCAGGTATATGGCATCATTGGTGGCAGATAGCTTCGGGGCCATCTCTTCCGACAGCTTTTGCAGTACAGAGTCGGTGTTGGCTCCAGACAGCAGGTTGAACGCCGCACTCACTCTACGCAACAGGGCACCACTCTTTTCCAGCGCCACAAGTGTATTCTCGAAGGTTGGGGCTTCCGGGTTGTCAGCAATTTTCTGCACTTCAGCCAGCTGTTGTTGCATACCGGCTTCCATGGCAGGCTTAAAATCGGTGCTCTTTATTTTGCTGAAATCAGCCGTATGGAAAGGCAATGTGCTCTCCGCGTAAAATGGATTAGACGCTGTCAAGGTATCGTTATTAGCTGTTGATTTACCGGCATTACCGCCACAGGCAGACAGTAAAAGTATCATGCCCGCAACGGGCAATATGGCTGTTGCTTTCATCTATGCGTATTTAATGTTTGTTGATGAAGGCTAAAGATATGTATTAAACCATTACACTTCGTGACCCCCATAAGGGGAGATTATGAGCGCGGAGCAAGTGAGTGGAGACCGGTAAAACAAATTGGTATTAATCGACACAAGATTTGACAACTTTCAAAAAGTTGTCAAATCTGGCTACAGCAAACTTTGCTATTCACCTATAATAACCACCTCGGGTTTCAACCCGACTACTTAATAGGTATAACAACAACAAGGGCACCTGTTCAGGTGCCCTTGCATAATATCAAAAGATAATTATTAATTACCCACTATAGTGATCTTACCAGACACTTTACCATGTGCCGTCTGCACGGTCACGAAGTAAATACCTGCCGGCTGATCCAAGTGCATTTCCACCTTGCGGTTAGTGCTGCATGGCACTTCCATTATTTTCTCACCTACCAGGTTGGTTACTATCAACACGCCCTGTTCAGTAAAGTCAGAATGCACATCTACGGTAAATGCACCATTGCTCGGGTTAGGATACAGGTTCATATCCTTTACACCACCACTGGTTACATTCTTTATACCCGCAGGCACCTTGTAGTAGGTTTTCTGGTAGCAGCCATGGCGGCTGGTAATCACCCAGTAGAACTTGTTGGCCCAATCAGGAGACGGATTGTAGTAGTTCTGGTTGGTCTCACCCGCCAGCAATGTTGAATCCAGTGTCAGCGCATCATCATAACCCCACTGGTAAGAATCCTCATCACTTGGTGAGCAAGTGAAGTCTGAACCGAAGTACCAAACCTCAGGGTTGTCAGACACAGCCCCTGTAACCATTACTGCAAATGAATCGCGGCTGGCACAAGAGAAGCCTGCATAAGATGATGATACATATATCCACGCCAGACCAGGGTTCTGGTCAAAGTTCACCAGGCAGTACTGGTCGGTGGAACCTGTAGCCCAAACCGTTGCATTAGCGCTGCTCCAGGTGTAGCTGGTACCCGTAGATGGCACGGTAGACGTACCGAAGTTCTGGTACATTGCACCCAGGCATATAAATGGCGCTGTAGTAGTAGAGATATGCGGCGGCGTTGGCGGCGTTGGCTCTACGCTTGCGTGTACCGTCTGCGTGCTCACACAACCGGCAGCATTCAGCGTAAAGTTGTAGTTAACCTGGGTAATGGTGGTATTAGCAGATGTCAGTGTTTCATTAATAATGTAAGAACCGCTGTTGGTTGTTGGCGATATACCGGCAACCGCAGGCCTTACCCAGTTGAAGATTGTATTTTCCGTAGCACTGGACGCCAGATACAATACCGGCGCATTAGAACATATGGTAATGCTGGTATCTGTAGACAGCACAGGTGTAGGCTTAACCGTAGCCACCACAGTCTGCTCGTTATCGCAACCCAGCGCGCTTACCGTATATACGTAAGTAGCGTATACAGTATCCGGACTCGTACTGGTCAGTATCTCACTTACACCACCCGTGCCGCTTGTGCCTGCCTCGTTTATCAGTGGCACGGTAGCTCGTGTCCAGCTATAAGTAGCTGCAGATGCAGAGGTCGGATTGTAGGTAAATGTTGTACCACTACATATTACCCCACCCGATGCGCTGGTAAGCGTTGGCAACGGATTGACCGTAATGGTGTCCATTACAGATGCAGCACCACAGATGTTGGTAACGGTATAGCTGATAACACCTGTACCTGAGCTGACACCGGTAACAATACCCGCAGATGTAACAGTAAGAATAGCCGGTGCGGATGTAGACCACACGCCACCCGATGTAGTATCTGTAAGTGTTACGCTCTGGCCTACGCAAAGCGCAGCAACAGGGTTAGAGATGAAGCCTGCAACCGGCATTGGGTTAACATGTACCGTATCGGTAGTGTCGGCAGTGCCGCAGAAGTTGGTAAATGTATAATGCACTACTACGAGGCCTGTATCTACCGGTGTAAGCACGCCGTTGGTATCTATCGTAGCTATAGCCGGGTTATCGGTCGTCCACACGCCACCCGTTACCGTATTGGTAAGCGTAAGCGTAGAGCCCATACAAACATTCGCAGGACCCGATATCACACCTGCATTTGGCACCCCAATGATCACCAGCTGATGCTCAGCAGTATCGGAACCACAAGAGTTAGTATACACATACATGATGGTATCTACACCTGCGCCAAGCGGAGTAACCACACCACCGGCATCAACTGTAGCCAATGTAGTATTCGTGCTTATCCATGTACCACCTGCTACAGGGTTGGTAAGCGTAATAGTACCACCTGTCAGACATATAGTGTCTGCACCGTGGATAGTATCTGCAAATGCAGATGGGCCTATCGTTACCACAAACGAATCGTAAGCGGTACCGCATGAGTTGCTCACCATATACAGCGCTGTATCAGTGCCTGCTGCAACGCCTGTCACCACACCTACAGTAGATATGGTAGCGTTCAGGTTGGTCATAGACCAGGTGCCACCTGTTACAGTGCTGGAAAGGGCTGTAGTGCCACCAATACATATGCTTGATGGCGTACCAGATATCACGCCTGCGTTTGGCAGTGGGTTAACGGTAATCGTGATCACTGTATCTGCGCTACAACCTGCATTGCTGCCGGTAACCGTATAGGTAGCAGTATTGGTACCACTAAAGGTAACCAGGCTGCCTGTAGATGCACTCAAGTCTGTGCCCGGGGTCCAGCTATATGTCGGATATCCTGAAGCAGACAATGTTGTTGTCTGGCCGGCACACAATGTAGTAGCACCAACGGTAACCAGGAGCGCAGGAGCCGGCGTAACTGTAATAGTTACTATACCGGTATCCGTACAGCTGCCGTTAGATCCCGTTACAGTATACGTTGCAGTAGCGGTACCCGTAAAGGTTACAGTAGCACCGGTGCTGGCGCTAATGTCTGTAGACGGAGACCAGCTATACGTTGTGGCACCTGTGGCAGTAAGCGTTGTGTTGCTGCCTTCACATATGGTTGCAGATCCCGCTGTAGCAGTAACTGTAGGCACTGTATTCACAGTCACTGTTACAGTAGCCGTGTTCACACAGCTGTTGGCATCCGTACCGGTAACAGTGTATGTAGCCGTCGCCGTACCGCTGAATGTTGTTGTTACCGTGTTGGTTGTACTGATATCAGCTGATGGCGCCCATGTATACGTATTGGCACCGCCGCCTGTCAGCGTACTTGTACCACCTATGCATATTGCGGTAGGGTTGGCAGTAGCTGTTACGTTTGGTAATGCATTCACGTTCACTGTAACTGTTGCGTCTGCGCTACATGCACCATCAGAGCCTGTAACTGTAAATGTAGTTGTAGCAGACAGTGTATTGGTAGTAACCGGGCTGCCAGTAGTTGCCACCAGCAATGTTGATGGCGTCCATGAATAGCTGGTAGCGGTAGCTGACGATGCAGACAGCGTAGTAGACTGGCCGGCACACAGCGTTGTCGATCCCGCACTTGCCAGTACGGTCGGCAGTGCATTAACTGTTATAGCCTGTGTATCGGCTGTAGTACCACAGCTATTGGTAAACGTATAAATAATGTTTACTGATCCGTTAGACACACCAGACACAACGCCCGATGCATCTACAGTAGCAATTGAGTTATTTGAACTTGTCCATGTACCGCCGGTTACCGTTGTAGACAGGCTTGTAGTAGATGCCACACACAATGTGCTTGCACCGCTTACCACCGGCACCGCAGGCTGCGCATTCACCGTCATAGCATAAGCAGCAGCAAGGTTAGCACAAGGGTATACTGCCGTGTAAGATATGGTTACGTTACCGGCATTCACACCGTGTACCATACCGGTTACTGCGTCTACAGTAGCTATGGCAGTATTGGTAGATGTCCATGTACCGCCGGTAGCAGCATTGCTCAACTGTGTAGAATCGTTCTGGCAAACAGTTGGCGAACCGGTGATAGGCGATGTAGTAGCCGCAGGGTTTACTACACCTACTGACTGCATTGCCGTATCGGTGCTACAAGAATTGGTTACCACATATAAAATGTTATCGGTACCAACACTGGCGCCACCAACAGTAATGATTGAACCGGTGGTAGATGATATGGTTGCTACAGTTGGGTTAGTATTTACCCACGTACCGCCAACAACCGATGCAGACAATGTTATTGAAGTACCCACGCAGGTTCCCGCAGCAGAAGGAGTAATAGTACCGGCATCGGCCAGCGGATTAACTGTTATTGTACGGGTGGCGCTGCGCGGTCCGCAATTGGCAGATTGTGCTGTGAAAGATATAACTGCCGTACCTGCACCTACACCTGTTACGGTTCCGGTAACAGCATCAACAGTAGCAACAGAAGTGTTATTGCTGCTCCACGCTCCTGTTGCAGCATCAACCAGTGTTATTGTACCGTTCACACATACCGCTGTAGGGCCAGTGATAGTACCGGTATCAGCAAGTGGGTTAACTATGATCGGGAAAGTAACTGTGCTGGTATCGCCCAGGTACACCACCTTCAATACCACGGTATCATTACCTGCCGAAACGCCGGTAACAGTTGCAGATGTATCAGTAGTGCCTACTGCTATAGTAGCACGGCTGTTGGTAACAGACCAATATGCCGTAGCACCATTACAATGATTACTGTGTACAGTAAGCGGAGCGCTCACACATACAGAATCGTTCGCTGCAAGGATCGGGTTGATCAAAGGAGTTGCAGTATTGCGGAAGATGGAGATGGTATTAGCAACATAATTTGCCAAAACAACATCCGCCTTTTTGTCGCCGTCAAGATCACCTACAGAAAGGCCCTGTGGTTGAGCACCGGCAGTAACATTATAAGAACTGCCAAATGTAAACGCCGTTGCGTCTATGCTACCTCCGCTAAAAGTATTTCTCATTATCGTTACGGAGTCAGAAGTATATCGGGAAACTACAAGGTCAACCTTACCGTCACCGTCCATATCAGCAGGTGCGATAGCGTAGATGTTAGATACAGCAGGCACGTTTACCAGGTTAAAGTTGATCACGCCCGGCGTGGAAATATTTTCCAGCACGCCTATATTACCGGCAGCATCAAAGTTGCCTATCACTACTTCCGGCAGATCATCGCCATTAACCTGGGCAATCTGAACCTCTGTAGGTTGAGAACCGCTCGGACCAGTTGCAAAATCAACGTGACCAGCAAAAGCAATAGTACCAGCACCGCTTGAAGTATTACGCAGAACAGAAACAGTGCCATCTGCAGTGTTACCATTTACCAGGTCTATTTTACCGTCACCATCAAAATCCGCAGCATAGATACTCGACGCGAAGCCTGAACCGGTACCAACGCTGAATGAATCAAACGTAGTAGTGAAGAATGTTGAAGGGAAAGCTCCGGAAGGAATTGACGTCATCAGGTTACGGAAAACCTTAACCCGCGATGTTGAATACACTACACCCGCTATATCCAGTTTACCATCGCCATCAAAGTCGGCAATAGCAGTTTCCGGAACGCCACCAAGAGGAAACAGGTCTGTCCTGGTACTGAAGCTAACCGGCCCGCCAACGGGTGTTGTGTTTCGCAGGCAGGATATACGGCCAGAACCAGAGCAGGCAACAACGATATCAAGCTTACCATCACCATCAAGGTCGGCCAGTTTAACATTTGTACCTCCGCTGGCAACATCATATAATATTGGTGCAGCGTATGAAATACTACCAGCACTACCGTTATTGATAAATACATCAAGAGAGCCAAGTCCGGCAGAAGATGTATCTGAGTTATAGTTACAAACAACCAGGTCCGACTTACCATCTCCATCCAGGTCTCCAATTGCTGCATGACGAGGTCCAGGAGTTGTAGGGGATGTGATCCTTACACTGCTGACAGCATATTCAACAGGCGCTTTCAAGGTGGCACTGCCGCTAACAAAACATGAATTATTATAAGTAGGCAAAAACAGCCCATGCTGATTACAGGCCTCGAGCGTAACCAGATTCAGATATGAAATGCTGGAATAAGTTGCACCAAGCGGAAGCAACACTTGCAGGCTGGTAGTAGTAGCCGAGGTAACGGTTGCTTTGGTTGCGCCAAAATAAACCACATTATTACCAGCCGTTGCATCAAAGTTAGTACCTGTTATCGTTACAGCATCTACCAGCGGTATACCCACCACCGGCGTTACCGATGTAATAGTTGGCGGTAGCGGAACAGGTACCACGGCAACAGCATGTGTATCGGTAACCGATGCACAAACGTTAGTAGCAGTATAGGAAATTATGGCATTACCCAGTGCTAAACCCGTTATCCCCGCGCTAGTTCCGGATGCTGATATAGTCGCCGTAGCAGGTGCACTACTTGCCCATGTACCGCTGGTGCCTGTGGTAGTAAGAGTTATTGTATTACCCAGATATATAGTATGCGAACCTGAGATGATGCCGGCATTAGGTAATGGCCTGATGGTAAGCAGTACGAATGTATCGGCATGGCCACAGGTATAATCTACATGATATTTGATCGTAACCGTATCGTTGGTTGTAGACGTTGTTACGGGTATCGTCAACACACCTGTTCCAACAGCAATAGAAGCTACCGAAGGATTCAGTGTTGTCCACTGGCCGCCAGGCATTCCGTTAGATAATGTCACAATATCGCCCTGGCACAATGTGGTAGGACCTGTAATAGGCAACGAAGGCGATGTACCACTTTCTACAAACGCCAGGTAAGAGATCGCTGTATCGCTGCAACCATTGCCATCAACCACCGTATATAAAATAGTATCTGCACCAACAGTCACACCCTGTACAAATGCTGTACTTGAGGTAGATGATGTAATAGTGCCAACTGTAGTGTTCATATTTACCCATGTACCTGTAGACACCGTTTCTGAAAGCGAAACAGAGTTACCGATACACGTGCCGCCGCTCGAAGGTGTTATAGCACCCGGGTTAGGTTTGGCATTCACAATAAGACTGCGGGTAGCAGACGCCGTACCGCAATGTGCCGACCCGTTGGTATACGAGATAACTGTAGTACCGCTGGCCAACGCTATTACAACTCCGGTCATTGTGTCAATAGCAGCTACCGAGGGAACACTGCTTGTCCATATACCGCCTGATGCAGATGTTGTAAACGCACTTGCTGTTTCTGCACAAAGCGCAGAAGGGCCACCACTGATAGCAGTATCTGGTGCTGCATTCACATACACCACCTTCCTTACATAGTTGGTATCAGAAAGGTACACCGCTTTAAATATCAGCGTATCCACACCAGCAGAAACACCCGTTACGGTGACCGTAACTCCGGTAGAGCCTGCAGGCACAGAAGCCTTGCCCGTTGCTGTAGACCATGAGCCAGTTTCACTACCACAAGGTAATGTTGTTGTTGCTGTGAAATTCGCGAATGCACAAACTGAATCTGTACCAGTTATGGACGTAGTGTCTGGCATACCCATAGCTTCGTATACAGACACCATGTTTGCATTTTCGCTAGCCACTACCACATCTGGTTTGCCATCGAGATCCATATCGCCAAAGCTGACGCCTTCACTGTAATAACCTGTACCAATATTATAAATATTACCCAACGCCATAGATGAAGATGAAATCGGGCCACCTGCTATACCACTGTACAAATTGTTCACAATTGCCAAGCTATTAGATCCACTCGTTCCGGGAAATCCAGCCGCTCCGGCAGAGGAATTAGTAGAAAAAGCAAGATCCACCTTGCCATCACCATCATAATCACCAACAGCCATAGCATATGCCTGGGTTTGAGATCCTGTAATCGGAGCAGGAATTAATACCCTATTGAAATTCAATATGCCAGTGATACTATTATTCTGAAATACGGCAATATTTGCTTCATAATAATTAGCTACAATAATTTCAACTGAATTGTCTCCATTGATATCCGCTACCGTTACTTCTGATGGGCCAGGAAAACTTCCTGTGCCGGTTGGAAGACTGACATAGCTGGCAAAGTTCATGTTACCAGAACCCGTTGAAGTATTTCTCAAAACAGATACAGCACCCTCCAATGGTGCGCATGTTACTATATCTGTTTTGCCGTCTCCGTCAAAGTCGGCAATAGATATACTTGCGGGCAGATACGAAGGGTTGCTTGTTACAGTAAATGAATCATATACTCCTGTATTGGAAGGGGAAGAGCCAAAGGCATCTCCGGGGAAAATCCCTGCGGCAACAGCAGTCATCGTATTCCTGAAGACTCTCAACTGCGTATTTGAAGAGGCGTCAGAACACACAACTGCAATGTCCAGTTTACCATCGCCGTCAAAGTCGGCTATTGCGGTTTCCTGTGTGCCTTGAAGACGTGCAGAAAGATCTCTTTTCACAGAAAAGCTTAAACCGGCCATTCCGGTACCAGTGCTATTGTTATGAATTACTGATATACGGCCAGATCCACCAGCCGCAACGATGATATCCAATTTTCCGTCACCATCCAGATCAGCCAGTTTCACGTTCACACCTCCACTTGCCGAAGTACACACATACGGTGTAGTATTGAAGGATAATTCGCCGTTGCCGGAACTTGTATTTAAATATATGTTTACCGCACTTTGTCCCGATGAGGATCCATAAGTGCTGACAACGAGGTCTGGCTTGCCATCACCATCCATATCTCCGATATTAGCGTGACGAGGACGGGTAACACCAAACGGGCCCGCGACACTTATATCTACTTTAGACTTAAAACCCACGCTCCCCGCTATATAACAGCTGTTGTTGAACTTAGGCTTAAACATTTTATTGCTCATGCCGGTTTGCAGTGTCACCAAATCCAGCACCGATATATGCGCATACTGCGCACCACCAGGTACCATTACAGATAGTTGCGTACCTGTTCCGTCAACCCCGGACGCAGTGGCCTGTACATTGCCAAAAAATACAATGTTATTAGCCGCTGTAGTATTGAACCCCGTACCGGTTATAGTAATGGTAGTACCAGGCGTAGCCGACAGAGACGACATAGCAGTGATATGCGGTTGTGCAAGGGCCGATAAAGAGAAACCGCCAACTATCAATAATAAAGCCAGCAATTTCTTGTAAATAGTAGACGTTTTACCCATATAAAGTGTGTATTATAGCTAATTCCAAAGATGCGAAATTCGCATTTTTTTATTAATTAGAGCTTTCTTATGTTAAAAAGTAATTAACATTAATCAATATTAATGTTAACGCACTGTGGGTGAAAATGATAAGTATTAATCTAATTTACCATCTTGTTGTTTTATTTACTCAACAAGCAAAAATAGATATTTAAACAGTATTTCGCAAATTTTGTTAAAATGACTATTCTTATTTATAATAATAATAAATAGACAAAATAAACAATAAATATACGTTTATTACGCTTGTGTAGAAACCTGTTTTTGCGGACGATAAAATATCCAAAGGCAAATGCCGGAAATGAATAAAATGACGGATATCAATTCAGCCTGCGATGGCTTCACAAAGCCGAAATCATATTTAGTGTTTACCCGTATCAGCTCTACAAAAAAACGCTCTACTGCTGCCAGCACCAGGTATAGGCCAAACATATGCAGCGGGTACTTTAACTTCCTGCGCACAGCCCACATAAGGCCAAACAGTAGCACACCAGCTATCGCCTCATATATAGGCGTGGGGAATACAGCTATCGGCAGCACATTACAGTACTCACCCGTACAACCTTCTATCGGCCGGCCCTCGTAACCTACGTTGTGCGGATAATTCATAGCTACCAGCCACCTTGGCACGCCGGCAGGTGCGGTAAAGCTTACACCAGGTGTAGAGCGGGTCATATCTCTTATATAAGTACTATCGGCGGGTGTTGCTGCCCTCAGGTCTCCCCTCGCCTCTGTTACGTAGGCCGTATTATATATACCCCAGTCGCCATCCCCGGCAAACTGGCAGCCCAGCCTGCCTAACCCATAGGCCAGCATTATGGCCGGGGCAGCGGCATCGCACATATGCCGGAAGTTGATCTTGTATTTGCGGGTGTAATAATATAGTACGATGGTAGCCACTATAAACCCGCCATAAAACGTAAGCCCGCTACGGGAAAAGATGTTGCCTACCGGGTCTTTTATAAAATTGTCCCAATCCTCGAAAAAGCTGAACAATTTTGCACCTATAATACCGCCTATGGCTGCTGCAAATACTATTTCAGTGATCAGCTGATGAGGGTACATCTTCACCTTTTTCACCACCTTGGTTTCGGTGCCGTCGGCATTTTTCTCCTTTACTTCTGTCTCCTTCATTATCGGCTCCATCAGGCCCTGTTGCTCTTTACGCTTCAGTTCAGATGTCATTGCTTTGGCCGCGGCTATAAAGGCCAGCGCCACAAAAAAGCCAAATGTCTTGAAAACACTCAGCCATCCGGGCATGTCTATGCCAAATAATCCCTGGAACAGGTATTGAAAGTCAGGATACATGCGGTAAAAATAAGCCGATATACCCACAAGTGGAAACCGGGTATGTTAAAGAACAATAAAAAGGCCTTTGTCTTGCTAGGGACAAAGGCCTTTTTATTGTTCACTTTCAGTAAGATATTAGTTGGTATAGCCGCTAACCTGACTGTTATATTTATTACCGGAAAAATCATCCAGTAGCGGAGAGCATTGCATCTGCCCGTTTACGTTATTGCTCCACTTCAGCGATCCTGCTGCACTGTCTATAGCGTAGAAATACTTGTCATAGCTACCTATATATATAGTACCCTTATACGTCATCGGGCTCGATTTTATAAGACCGTTGGTTGAGAATTTCCATTTTACGCCACCATTAATAATGTTTAAGGCATACAAATTGTAATCGTTGCTGCCTATGTACACTACCTGTCCGTAAATAACAGGCGATGAGTTAATATTACTGTGCGTGCTGTCTGCCCATATCTTCAGGCCGGTCGCAGTGTCTATACAGTATACCTTAAAGTCGTTGCTACCTACTACGCATTTACCGTAGCCCGCAGCAGGAGAACTGTTTACAGCACCATTGGTCTTGAATATCCACTTGTTTATGCCTGTAGAACCAGGCGCGGTAAGATACATGCTGTACACCGCACTATCGCTGCAACCTATATACAGGTATGGCGCGCTGATGGCCGGAGAAGATGCAAAAGACTTTCCTGCACCGGCATTGTAGTTCCAGGTAAGTGTGCCTGTAGTTTTATCTACACAGTAAATAGTACCTGCCATGCTGGCAAAATATACCTGGCCATTATATACAGTTGGCGATGCCTGCAAGCTACCATCGGCCACGTAGCGCCATACAACCGTATCTGTGGTAGAGTCTACCGCATACAGTGTTTGATCGGGGCTGGATGTTGCTACATAGTAAAGACGGCCATCAGCTACCGGCGTAGCCAGCAGGCTGAAAGAACCCGCTCCCGGGAATCTTACCTTCTTCTGTATGGCGCCGGTAAATGCATTTATCTTATATAGCGTGTCGCGCGGGCCGGCAAATGGCGGATTGTTGGTGGTACCAACATACAGGTGGCCATTCAGCAACATAGGTGATGCCACTATAGACGCAGGCAAACCCAACTCCCAGTTCTTGGCACCTGTGGAAGGATGATAGGCATACAAAACACCATTATCGCTGCCGATAAATACCGATGGAGAATAAGACGTAGGCTGCGGGGTATCCGCACTTTGCTTCTTACCACAGGCTACCAGCATGGTGATAGCAGCAGATACCAGCAATAAACCTTTAGACCAGCTTTTGAACATAACAGGGAAATCAGATTTAATCTATCGCAAGATAGTAATTTTCATCAATTTTATTAACACTACCTAAACTTTGGTCGCTCACATAAAAAAATATCCGCCTGTATAGACGGATATTTCTTTTTGAACGTTAGGGCCGGAGCCTTCCCGGCCTTATTGCCCTATGTTATGCATGCGCCATTTGCGCCTTTTCCTTCTTGCGCTTCACCTGGTTTACCAGTGAATCGAAGGCAAGGTCAAACGACTCTTCGAATGTTTTACTCTGATGCTTTACGAAATAAGAATGCTTAGGCACGTATACCTTTATTTCAGCCACCTTATCCTTTACCTGGTGCGAGAAGTTATCCAGCTTCAGGTATACTTCTGCTCCTATTATCTTGTCATGAAAGGTATTGAGTTTGGCGATCTTGGCGTTCACGTGGTCTAATAACTTCTGGTCTGCATCAAAGTGCACAGCCTGGATTTGTACATTCATAACGTTTATGTTTTATTGTTTATAATAGTTCACCCCCTGGGGTGATTTTGTTTGTGGATGTCTTTCAGTTGTTCAATGCTGTTGTGTGTGTATATCTGTGTGGCCGCCAGGCTGCTGTGCCCAAGTAGGTCTTTTATAGCTTGTATATTGGCTCCGTTGTTGAGCAGGTGCGTGGCAAATGTGTGTCGCAATACGTGCGGACTGCGTTTTTTTAAGGTTGTGGTTAGCGAAAGATATTTTTTCACCGTGCGGTATACATAAGCCGCAGTTACCGGCTTCCCGTTCGGCAGATTGAGGAGATGATCTTCTTCAAATGCTTCCTGTTCTTTCTTTACTGCAATATAGTCCCTGATCGTGTCTAAAAGTGCAGCGCTGGCAGGTATTAACCTTTCTTTATTACCCTTGCCCAGCACGCGTACCTGGCGCAGGCTCCATTCTATGTCGCGCTCCTTCAGCTGCACCAGCTCGTTGCGGCGCATACCTGTAGCATAGAGCAATTCGCAGATCAGCCTTTCGGTAGCCCCGGCAAAACCTTCGCCAAATTCTACTTCCTCCAGCAGGTGCTCTGCTTCCTGTTCTTTAAGGAATACGGGCAGGCGTGGTGGCACTTTTTGGGCGTGCAATAGCTTCACAGGATTTTTTTCTGTGAGACCCCGGCGCATTAAGTGCTTGTAAAAGGAATTGAGGCTGGATAGTTTGCGGTTGATGCTGCGCGGCTGGGTGTCCTTCTCTTTAAGATGGGCCAGCCATGTTCTTATATGAAAGTGATTGATAAGCAATGGCTCATCTATGCCACATTCTTTAAGGGAAAATTCAAAAAACTGGGAGAGGTCTTTTTCGTATGCAGATATAGTATGGAGCGAGTACCTTTTTTCGAACTTAAGGTAATGTGTAAATCCGGTTAACAGCCCACTCATCATAGAAATATCCGTTATTGTAAATGTAGTACATTACAATAACGGATACAAATATTTCTTTTGAGAATACCTTATTCTCTATTAAATATACATTAATTATTTGTCGAGAAACTCGCCATTGGCCATTTGCTGCTTGTAGACAGCTTTCAGAACCTGTGTACGACGCCTTACAGAAGGCTTAGTGAATGACTGACGCTCGCGCAGTTGATTAAGAACACGAGATTTTTCGTATTTCTTCTTGTACTTTTTAAGCGCTTTGTCTATGTTTTCGCAATCTTTAGAATCGATAATGAGCATATTGTTATACCCCCTTTTACTGTTTTGGGAACGCAAATGTACGGCAAATAATTTTTCAACCAAAAAAATATTTCACTTATTTAAAAAAATTTCAGGCCGGCAGTGTAGGAAGCACAACGGCTAATCAGCACCTTGTGTCTCGGTTGCTGACTAGGACGCCAACAACAGCGGGGAATTGCAGTTTCTGCCGATTTTTATTTTTTTGATGCAAATCGGCAATTTTACTTTAGGTGCCGGGTGTAGTGTGTTGATTTGTAAGGAGATGGTAATATTATAATTTTCTTTCTTTTTGCATATTGTGCAAAAACTGCAATTTCTTCTGCCGGTTTTCTGCCGATTACAGTGGCAGCAATTGCAGTTTTATTGCCGGGGATATTGTCGTTTTTCATGATCTGGTATTGGGTTTACTGTACCGTAAAGATACGATGCCGAAGGGGCGGTTTCCAAATATATTTTGCTTGATGACGGTGCCTAGCGATGCATTGGTTAATAGCTGGTGAGAGACTAATAGCGGGCGGAAGAATATCAGAATCAGTTGCCGCGCTAGGCTCGTAATAGCGGCCAGAATTAGAGAATTTACAGAAAGCAGTTGCCGGAAAATAGCCCGAGCACGCGAAACAGTTACTTAGCGAGAACCTGTCATTGGAGGTTGATTGCGGGTTTCCCCGAATAACACCTCGCAAAGACCGTATTATTACTATCCGAAACGAATATGTCCCGTGGCCGTTGGTCAGGAGACGCAACGGCGGCGCTTTGGTTAGTGCAGCCAAAACAAATACGTCCGCTTGTGAGATTGCTTTCCCGCAATTAGCGTTACAGGCTGTTCCTGCCGATGACAGACCTATGTCCATGTCGCCCTTCGATACTTCGACAAGCTCAGTATAAACTGAGCTCAGGGTGACACTCGGTGGGTGGGCTGTGATTGGAGAATGATTGCGGTTTCCCGAATAACACCTCGTAATGACCATTATCTACATTTTTCCGCATTATGCAAACTGCGCCGTTACGCAATTAAGCCATTGAGCAATTATAAACCATACCTTTGCAGCCTGATTTTTTCATGCAGCGTTCACTTTCAATAGCATTGGTGGGTAATCCCAATAGTGGGAAAAGCTCGCTCTTCAATGTGCTCACGGGGCTTAACCAGAAGGTTGGGAATTTCCCTGGGGTGACCGTTGACAAAAAAACAGGCACGTCGAAGATATCGGACGATATTACGGCATCTGTCATAGACCTGCCGGGCACCTACAGCCTGTATCCCAAGAGCGCCGATGAACAGGTAACCTACGAGGTACTGCTGAACCAGGAAAGCAAAGACCGCCCGGGGCTGATAGTGATAGTAGCTGATGCATCGAACCTGAAGCGTAACCTGCTGTTCTGCAGCCAGATAATGGACCTGAAGATACCGGTGGTGATAGCGCTGACCATGATGGACATTGCCGGGCAGAAGGGCATAACCATTGATACGGCTGGCATGGAGCGGCTGATGGGTGTGCCGGTCATCCCCATTAACCCACGCAAAAACAAAGGCATTGCCCGGCTAAAGAAAACAATAGCCGACATTATAGACCACGAACCCGCCCCCCTGCCCGACTTTATAGACATAGTATCTATAACCGGCAACTGGATGGACGATATACGGGTGCTGTGCGGACAGGACAGCAATTATGCTGCGCTGCACATAGCCTGTAACTATACCGAACTGCGCCACCTTACGGCAGCACAACGCATACACATTGCCGCCATACTGGGCGAGAACAAATTTCATAAGTCGCGGGTGCAGGCCAACGAGATAATGATGCGCTATAAGAAGATAGACAGCATTATGCAGCAGTGCACCGTTACCGATAGCCCCATGAAGCGCATGGTAATGAGCGACCGCATAGATAAGGTGTTGCTGCACCCGCTGTGGGGCAACCTGATACTGCTGGTGGTGCTGTTCCTGTTGTTCCAGGGCATCTTCTGGCTGGCGCGCTACCCTATGGACTGGATACAACAAAGCTTTGCCCTATTGGGTGATGGCATCAGCAAGGCCATGCCTGCCGGGCTGCTGCAAGACCTGGTAGTGAACGGACTGCTGGCCGGCATAAGCGGGATAATGGTATTTGTGCCGCAGATCATGATCCTCTTCGGGTTCATTACTATACTGGAAGACAGCGGGTATATGGCCCGTATCAGCTTTCTTACAGATCGTATTATGCGCACAGCGGGGCTTAATGGCCGTTCGGTTATGCCGCTGATCAGCGGTATGGCCTGTGCCGTGCCGGCTATAATGGCCGCCCGTACCATACAGAATGTAAAAGAGCGGCTGATCACCATTATGGTTACCCCGCTGATGAGCTGCTCGGCCCGCCTGCCGGTGTATACCATGCTTATAGCCCTGGTGATACCTAATAAATCGCTTGGCGGCATCATTAACCTGCAGGGGCTGGTACTGATGGGGCTGTACCTGCTGGGCTTCTTTATGGCGCTGGTGGTATCTAAGGTGCTGGACCTCATTATTAAAACAAAGAACCGTTCCTTCTTCCTGATGGAATTGCCTGTGTACCGCGCGCCGCGCTGGAAGAATGTAGGCATCACTATGATAGAGAAGGGAAAGATATTTATAAAGGATGTAGGTAAGGTGATCATTGTGCTATCGCTGATATTGTGGATGCTGGCGGCGTTTGGTCCGCCCAGGCAGATGCATGCTGTAGAACAGAAATATGCCGCCCTGCTACAGTCAGATACTGCCCATGCGGACTCGCTACAGCACGAAATGGCTACTGAAAAGCTGGAACACTCGTTTGCCGGGCATATGGGCAAGGCCATTGAGCCGGCCATAAAACCCCTGGGCTACGATTGGAAGATAGGCATAGCGCTCATCACATCGTTTGCAGCCCGCGAAGTGTTTGTAGGCACCATGGCTACCCTCTACAGCGTAGGCGATGTGAGCAATGGCACGCAAACGCTGGAAGAAAAGATGAAGGCCGCCAAACGCCCCGACGGCACACCGGTATACACGCTGGCCAGTGGCCTATCGCTATTGATATTCTACGTATTTGCCATGCAGTGCATGAGCACACTGGCCATCGTAAAGCGTGAGACCCGCAGCTGGAAGTATCCGCTCATACAGTTTGCCTACATGTTTGCCCTGGCTTACGGGAGTGCATGGGTGGTGTTTCAGTTGTTCAGGTAAGAGAACACGAGAGTTTCACGCAAAGAACCGCAAAGATTTTTCGCAAAGGGCCGCAAAGTTGTTTTTGAGCAGGCAAAGAACGCAAAGGCACATATCTTGCTAAATAAAGAGTGTATCAAACACATCAGAGTGTCACGGTGAGCCTGCCGAATCCGCGACACGGACATGAGCAATCCAACAACACATGACCGCAATCATGGATTCGGCACTTCGACAAGTTCAGTGTAAACTTAGTTCACCATAACAGCTATGTGGTGGCGACTACTTTGCTTGCCACCTACATCAAATCTCATCACACCTACATCCGCCATAGCATACCTTTCGTATATAAGGGGGTATGAAACTGAGAACGGTAGTGCTGGCGGTAATGATGGGGTTTGCGGGGACCAAGGCCGGTGCACAGGCCATAGACAATCTGCAGGCGTATAAAAACATCAGTTTGGACAGGTATATCCGGCTAAACTATGAGAATGACTTCTTTACCGCTACGGACGAGTATTATACGCAAGGTATTAGTTTGGAGGTGGTTAGCCCGGCAATGAAGCACAACCCGCTGACGTGGCTGCTGCCCGCACCCGGCAAATGGCAAACCCGCTATGGACTTGGCATTGAACATAATGGCTATACCCCTACCAACACCGACAATAATGATATCCGCTATGGCGACCGCCCTTTTGCCGGCATACTTGTGCTGAAGACCTTCCAGCTAAGTACAGATAAGGTGCATACTCAACGGTTCTCATCATCGCTAAGTACAGGTGTGATAGGTCCGCTGGCCGGGGCGGGACAAATGCAGCGCAGCATACACAAGTGGCTGGGCAACTATACGCCCCACGGCTGGGACAACCAAATAGCGAATGATATAGTACTGAACTACCAGGTGAACTACGAAAAGCAACTGCTGGCTTATGACAGATATGTATCATTCAGCGCAAACGGACTGGCACGCTTTGGTACGCTCAGCAACAAACTGGGCATCGGCACCACTTTAATGCTTGGCTATTTTGACAGTCCCTTCAGCAACATGAAGACTGGCAACTTTAGTATATACGCCTATGATCACCCGGAGGTATGCGCAGTGGGCTATGATGCTACTTTGCAAGGCGGAATGTTTGATAAAGATAGTCCCTATACCATAGCCGCCAGCGATATATCGCGTATTGCCTTCCAGAACCGTTGGGGGATAGTGTTACGATACAGGCAAATACACCTGGAATACTTCCAATCTTATCTTACCAAAGAGTTTGCTGGCCAGCACGACCATAAATGGGGCGGCATACAGGTGGTAGTTGGCTTTTAGGCGCTGCTAACTGATATCCTTTGCCAGGCGCCGCGCCAGCATATGCGATGGCCGCTCGAACAGCAAATAGGCTATGTAGGAAAATAGAATTACTAATACTATATATACAGGATAAGTAGCCACCTGCAGGGGCACAAACTTAGCTATCACTAATATAGCCAGCAGGTGCCACAGGTAGAGTGAATAAGAGAAGCGGCCGCACCACTCCAGGACTTTATTTGCCTTGTGCCGCGTATAATAATGTATCTCTGCTGTAAGCCACAGGTATAAGAGCGGCGACACTATAAGGCAGGTATACAGGGTATTGATCTTGTACTGCATGCGCAGGGCGATAATAACCATTGCCACCAGGTAGCATATAACCCGCAGCCCCCACAGGCGCACAGCAGTTACTTTTACCGGCTCATTTATCTTTTCTGCAATAAGAATACCCATCATCCATACGGGCAGGTTGAGCAGGCTTACCAGCAATTGCCAGCTTAAACCGCGGGAGCCTAATCCGTATAACTGGAACACGCCGGCCTGTATGCCTATAAACACGCCCAACACCAGCAGCGACACCACCCATGCCAGCAACATTTTTACCTGCCATGTAAGCTTTATACGGCGCAGCAACGGGTATATAGTGTAAAAGAACAGTTCGCAATATAGGCTCCACACCATAGACAAGATACTCTGACCAAAGAAGCGTGACAGAACCAGAAGCAATAATAAAGGTAAGCCCACCCGGCCCCACCTGCGCACCAGGAAGGCGGCTGTGTTCAATTGCGTTTCATGCCTAGTGGTGTAATGGATAACAAAGCCCGATATGATAAAAAATCCCGACACTGCAACTACCCCGGGGAACATATGCCCGGCAACGGAGCCAAGCAGCCTGACGAACGATGAATGAGATTGGCTGGCAGCATCCTTAACAGGATCGTGCAGGTGAGACAGCATAACGACGAGCGCCAAAATAAAACGCAGGCTATCCAGTCCGTTTACCCATTTGCCTTTCTGATCGTTCATTTTATATGCCTGTTGCTAACGGCATAAAAGTACATTTTTCGGGTAAACTGTTTAAGCCGGGTACGGTTATTTTATCTCGTAGAAATAAGCTACCACACCAAGATTGGAGGTCGTGGTCAGCTCCATGGCAATAGAAGAGATATCTGCCAGGTAATATTTTATGATGTTGTGCCCTACTCCCTCACGGGTTATGGTGTCCATTTTAGCATCCATTGTCCAGGTAAACGGATAGTCTGTAGTCACACTGTTGGCTACCACCGTTTCCTTACCTGTATTGTCGGTATTGAAGGTGAGTACATTATTCATAGATTCGCTTATGGGCTGTATCTCGTAGCTGTCTATCTGCCCGTTGCCATTGGCATCGGTAGCAGTTTTTACCAGTTGCCAGCTGTGCTGTATGCGGGTAAGCCGGGTTTGCGGCTTATCTATTTTTTTGCAGGAAAAAAACAAAGCTCCGCCAGCCAGCACAGATACTACAGATAAGGTAAGAATACGCGTCATGAACGAGGCTTTTATAAAACAGATATGCAGCACTTTCACATGCTGCATATCAAATTTACATTATTACCAAGATAATTGTTGTTAATAATCTCCAAAAGAAGTTTGCGGCAGTATGGTCAGCGCTTCATCCAGTTGCTTATCGCTTGGCGCTATACCGTGCCATTCGTGCGTGCCCTCCATAAAGGTTACGCCCTTGCCCATTACGGTATGCATCAGTATGCATATAGGCTGGCCCATGCCGGTAGCGGCTTTGGCTTCTGCCATTACCTTCAACACATCGTCCATATCGTTACCGTTCATTTCCATTACCCTCCAGCCAAACGATTCGAACTTGGCGCGCAGGTCGCCCAAGTTCATAACAGCATTGGTAGGACCGTCGATCTGCTGGCCGTTAAAGTCTACCGTGCTGATGAGGTTATCGATCTTGTGATGAGCGGCAAACATGATAGCTTCCCAGTTCTGGCCTTCCTGCAATTCGCCATCGCCATGCAGTGAATAAACGATGTGATTGTCGTTATTCATCTTCTTGGCCAGTGCAGCACCTGCTGCTACGCTAAGGCCCTGACCCAGGGAACCACTGGCAATGCGCACACCCGGCAGATGCTCGTGCGTGGCGGGGTGGCCCTGCAGGCGGCTGTTGAGGTGGCGGAAAGTGCCCAGTTCGCTTACCGGGAAATACCCGCTACGAGCCAGAACGCTGTAAAACACAGGTGATATATGCCCGTTGGACAGGAAGAACAGATCTTCACCAACACCATCCATATCGAAACCCGGCTTGCGGTCCATAATGCGGAAGTAAAGCGCTGTGAGAAAATCGGTACAGCCCAAAGAGCCACCTGGGTGACCACTCTGCACTTTATGTACCATTCTTACAATATCGCGGCGCACCTGGGTGGCCATTTCGGTGAGATTTATGTTTTCCATTTGCAGTTACTGAGAAATTGCGTGCAAAAATAGGTTTTAGCAGCCACTTATCCGAATAGCTTTTGAACATTCCCCGGAGATATCGCTACCACATTTCAACTACCTTATCATACAAGCGGCGTTTAAGGATATAAACATTGTTATGTAGCATCAGGTCATTAAAAGATCCCATACCACCTTTGTACACGCTCATAATTTCTCGTTTCACTGTATTCCAATCCCTTTCCAGCACATCCACAGAGAATTTACGAAAAACACGCGCCCATCCAGGTTCATAGTTCTTTAGCAAATTTGCCATGTCCAAACATAATGAACTAATTTCTTCCATCTGATAAAATTATTCCTTTTCTTCTTATTAATATGAAGCATAATGATGAAGGCTTTGCGGCATGTAACACTCCACACACAATGTGAGACAACCCTGATTAATTAGCTAACTTGCAACTACAATGAACACCCCCGACGGACAAAAAAAATATTTTACCACGCAACTGCTTGACTGGCACCATAATGATAATGATCGCAGCCTGCCGTGGAAGAGTGAGCAAGACCCCTATAAAATATGGCTGAGCGAGATAATACTGCAGCAAACACGAGCTTTGCAGGGCCTGCCCTACTACCTTAAATTTACCACCGCCTACCCTACTATAAATGATCTTGCGGCTGCCAATGATGAAGATGTCTTCAGGATATGGCAGGGACTGGGCTATTATAACCGCTGTAAAAATATGCTGGCAACAGCCAGGCTGGTGGCGAACGACCATAACGGAGTCTTCCCAGCCAGCTACGATGCCATACTAGGGCTGAAAGGCATAGGCCCTTATACAGCAGCGGCTATAGCATCTTTTGCCTACGGCCTGCCGCATGCAGTGGTAGATGGCAATGTATACAGGGTGCTATCCCGGTATTTTGCAATAGATACACCGTTCGACACTACCGAGGGAAAAAAGCAATTTGCCGCCCTGGCGCAGGAACTGCTGGCCGCTGATAACAGTAGTGCTTATAACCAAGCGATTATGGACCTTGGCGCGACAGTATGCACGCCGCGCAACCCTGCCTGTATGGAGTGCCCGCTGCAAAAGAATTGCATTGCTTACAAACAAGGCATGGTACACCTGCTGCCTGTAAAAAGCAAAAAAGTGCAGGTTACTACCCGCTATTTCAATTATATAGTACTGGAACAAGACAATAAGATATGGCTGCGCAAGCGTAGCAGCAACGATATATGGGAAAACCTATATGAACCGCTACTGGTAGAAACAGCCTCACCTGCCGACAAGGCCACACTATGGGCCGCAGCGCCAATGGTAAGCATGAGCAGTGCTATGACTAATACCGCCTATGCCGGCAAGGGTACTCAGCGCCTTACACACCGCATAATAGAAAGCACATTTTATACTGCCGATGCAAAGCAAGGTATTGAACTGCCAGATGATGGCCAGTGGATGAGCAAAGAGGATATGGCTAAAATAGCCTATCCTAAAACAGTGCTGGACTTCTTTACAAAAAACGGATACATTAAATAAATCCACCCTTAGTTAGTGCTGCCAAACAGGGAATAACGACGACTCTGCAAGCGGTGGTTGGCGGCAGCCAGATGAGCAACAGGACGGCGGCATAAGTTTTATAAATACCTGAAGGGAATGAAATAATTTTTTATTTCATTCCTTTTTATAATTTTGACACGGTTCACCAAATATTTTGACCATTGGAAGACGTCCATAGACAGTTCACATCATTATTCCTTACCGGGACGGGTGCGTTCTCAACCTCAAACGCCACAATTCTCATAATAGCCATCCTTATCCTGCTGCTGATGACCGCTGTGATAGCGGGTGCTGAGACTGCTTTTTTCTCGTTATCTGCCAAAGACATCCACTTTCTTAAGTCGAAGGAAAAGGGATCTGGCCGTCAGGCATCGCAATTGCTGGATCAGCCCAAACAGCTACTGGCTACATTGCTGGTTGCCAACACCTTTATTAATATAGCCATAGTTATTACTACTAACCTGTTGATGGCATCTATACTGCCGCCAAACATAGGTGCTATAATGAGCTTTGTTATACAGGTAATAGCCGTTACATTTTTACTCGTACTGTTTGGCGAAGTGTTGCCCAAGGTATATGCCACGCAAAATAATCTGCGCATGGCCCTGTTTGCAGCACCTTACATAAAAATTTTGACCAGCGTGTTTCGTCCTGTGAGTGGTATATTGGTAACATCTACCAAATTCATAGAGGGCAAGATATCATCGAAGCCGGCCAACAACATAAGCAGCGAAGACTTTGCCCATGCTATAGAACTGACTGTAGGCCACGAAGCTACCAAGGAGGAGGTAAACATCTTTAAAGGGATATTGAAGTTTGGTAATATTACCGCCCGCCAGATCATGCGCACAAGACTTGATGTATCTGCCATAGACGAGGAAATGAACTTTACTGAAGTACGAGCCCACTGCCTGGAAGCGGGCTATTCCCGCTTGCCGGTATATAAAGAAACACTGGATAAGGTAGCGGGCATGGTACATACCAAAGACTTTCTACCTTACGTTAATGATGATAATTTTGACTGGCACACCCTGATACGCCCGGCATACTTTGTGCACGAAGGCAAATTGATAGAAGACTTGCTAAAAGAGTTCCAATCTAAGCGCATACACCTAGCCATGGTGGTGGATGAGTTTGGCGGCACCTCGGGCATTATTACCCTGGAAGATATCATGGAGGAGATCATTGGCGATATACGCGATGAGTTTGATGAGGACGACCTGAACTATAAGAAAATAGACAACAATACATACATTTTTGAGGGTAAGACGCTTATCAATGATGTATGCCGGGTTATTGGCGAACCTTCGGAAACCTTTGAAAATGTGCGTGGAGAAAGTGATTCGCTGGCGGGGTTGATACTGGAGATACGTGGCCGCTTCCCTACAGTGAATGAATCCATCATCTACAAGCATTTTGAGTTTACCGTGATGGCTATGGAGAAGATGCGCATTACCCGCGTGAAACTAACCATACACCCTATGCTGGAAAAGAAAGACGATTGATAATACCCCCACCCCGATATTGTAGCCCGGACAGCAATGTGCCGGGCTTTTTTGTGCCCGGCTATATAGTTCATAAAAATTATCTACATAAATTATGGCGCTTATTATAAATTAGTTATATTGTATAAAATTTATTCATCAACTTAATAGAACCACTCTTATGGGCCACAAACTTTACTTATCCTTATTGTTGTTATTGGGCCTTGCCGGTACTGCACAAGCGCAGTGTCCGCATGGCAGATTTACCTCTATGGTGTTTCCATCAGCAGATATCAGTACCGTTACTTACAGTACACCATATAACCTGAAGATGGACATATACCAGCCAACGGGCGATACTATGGCACACAGGCCATTGATCATACTGGCGCATGGCGGTAGTTTTATATCGGGTACCCGCAACGATGACAGCACCGTGGTGCAACTGTGCCGCAACTTTGCCAGGCGCGGTTATGTAACAGCATCTATAGACTACAGGCTGGGCAATATTGTGAGTATGGTAACTGACAGTTCTTATGCTATAGATGTGGTTATTAAGGCGATAGGTGATGGTAAGGCTGCCGTGCGCTATTTCCGCCAGGATGCTTATGGCAGTAATACGTATAAGATAGACACCAACCACATTTACTATGGTGGCAACTCGGCAGGCGCGGTGCTGTACATGCATTCGGCGTACCTTACCGACACCATGGAATCCGCATCTTATATTAACGCTGCTCTGGCGGCCAATGGAGGCATGGAAGGCAACAGCGGCAATGCCGGCTACCTGTCATCGGCCAAGGCCGTCATCAACCTGGCAGGGGCCCTGAACACAGCCAGCTTTATTAACAGCACAGACATACCTGCGGTGAATGCACAGGGAGATAATGACAACACCGTACCTTATAACTGTGCTTACCCGCTGAGCGGCACAGTACATGTGAACCTTTGCGGCATGGGCACGCTGGAGAGCCGCTTTGCATCGCAGGGTGTGTACCATATGACCAAGATATTCCCGGGCGATGCCCATGTACCATGGTCTACTAACGCAGCTAAGTTTGTCACCGTAGATTCGCTGGTGACAGAGTTTTTATACTCCATTACCTGCCCTGCCCAAGTGGGCGTGGCCAATACAGCAATGCAAAACAATGAAGTAGTTGTATATCCTAACCCCGCTTCTGAAATTATGAACATTTCTGCTGGTGCGGCTATAAAGGATGTGACCATACTGGACCAGACCGGCCGTGTAGTAAATATTACCGCATTGAATGGCAGCAACAAAGGCGAGATCAATACATCGGCGCTGAATGCTGGTGTATACTTTGTGAGGATAACTTTTGCTGACAATAACAATCCTGCAATTACGAAGAGGGTAGTTATTGAATAGTATACAGCGTCTTAAGCCGCAGGGTTGAAACCCTGCGCTATTATAATACGCCCTTACAGGGCTTTTCCATGTTGTTCACTCATCTTTGATCGAACATAAACAATAAGGACCGCTTTAGGCGGTCCTTATTGTTTATTATTGTCGTTTCAAGTTAGTTGAGATGGAGTCTGTCTTTCTTAGCCAGCAGTTCTTCTACTGTTTCGCGGTACATTTCGTCAGGCACGCAGCAATCTACCGGGCAAACGGCTGCACACTGTGGCTCGTCGTGGAAGCCCTGGCACTCAGTACACTTGTTTGGCGTAATATAATACGTATCTACAGAAATTGGCGTATGTGGCGCATCGGCATTTGTAACAGTACCATCAAGCAGTGTGAATGAACCCTTTACACCAGTACCATCGGCCATGGCCCACTCTACTCCACCTTCGTAAATGGCGTTATTCGGACATTCCGGTTCGCAGGCTCCGCAGTTAATGCACTCGTCAGTTATTTTTATAGACATATCGGTTAGTCGTTTTTTAGAATTAGAACTGGGACAAAGTTAATAATAAGCGGCAAAACAAACATCATTGTTTGCCTTGAAATTAAGACGCATATACATGTAATCCTCCGTACGTACCTACAGATGCAATCGTTCCTTTTTGGCCAGCAGTTCTTCTATCGTCTCCCTGTATAGCTCGTCCGGCACGCAACAGTCTACCGGGCACACCGCAGCACACTGTGGCTCATCGTGGAAGCCTTGGCACTCGGTACATTTATCGGGCACTATATAGTACACTTCATCGGACTTTGCGGGATGCCTTTCATCGGCATCTGTACTAGTACCGTCCATCAGTTTATAGCTACCCTTCAGCGATGTACCATCGGCCATAGCCCAATTGGCATTATCCTCGTAAATAGCGTTGTTGGGGCATTCAGGTTCGCAGGCGCCGCAGCCAATGCACTCATCGGTAATTTTTATAGCCATAGTAGTGTGTAGTTATGATCTGCCAAATATAGATAAGCCGTACACAGCACCCTATAAACTGTTCAGATAGGTGTATAGAAAAACGAAGCGGGAGGCCTTGGCCTCCCGCGTGAGGGTTTATAATCCAATGTTGGTACCATTGGTATAGATACATTAGTTTTTGATAGCTGCAATACCCGGCAACTCCTTACCTTCAAAATACTCCAGCATTGCACCGCCACCGGTAGATACATAGCTTACTTTATCGGCCAGGTTGAATTTGTTTACTGCTGCAACGCTATCGCCACCACCTACCAGCGAGAATGCGCCATTAGCTGTAGCCTTAGCCACTGCCTCTGCTATAGCCTTGGTGCCATGCTGGAACTTCTCCATCTCGAACACGCCCATAGGGCCATTCCACAGGATGGTTTTTGCATTACCTATCACCTTGGTGAACATCTCTATTGCCATCACACTGATGTCAAGGCCCATCCAACCGGCTGGCACCTCGCTGCTGAGCGCAGATGAGGTATTGGCATCGGCAGCAAACTTATCTGCTATAATACTATCGGAAGGCAGGTGGATGCATACTCCTTTTTCATCAGCCTTCTTCAACAGGTCGAGCGCCATTTCCATACGATCGTCTTCGCACAGGGAATTGCCAATGTGGCCGCCGTTGGCCTTGTAAAAAGTATACGCCATACCGCCACCTATGATGATATCGGTAGCTTTTTCCAGCAGGTTCTCTATGATGAGTATCTTATCGGAAACCTTTGCACCGCCTATAATGGCAACAAATGGCTTTTTGGTATCGTTCATCACCTTTTCTGCAGCGGCAACCTCACCTTCCATCAGCAGACCAAACATCTTTTTATCAGCCGGGAAAAACTCAGCAATAACAGCTGTAGACGCATGCGCACGGTGCGCAGTACCAAAAGCATCGTTCACATATACATCGCCGTACTTGCTCAGCTTTTCAGCAAACTCCTTGTCTCCCTTTTCTTCCTGCTTGTAGTAGCGCAGGTTTTCGAGCAGCAGCACCTGGCCCGGCTTCAGGTTCTTAGCCTTTTCAGCAGCGTCGTCGCTGATGCAATCGTCAGCAAACTGTACGTCCATGCCCAGCAGCTTAGACAAGTGTTCAGCAACCGGCTTCAGGGTAAAATCAGCCTTAGTCAACTCCGGCTTCTTTTCCATATCTTTTATCGGGCGGCCCCAGTGGCTCATCAGCACTACAGCACCGCCATCGGCCAGTACTTTTTTAATAGTTGGCAAAGCGGCTGTCATGCGGGTATCGTCACCTATAACACCTTTCTTGATAGGTACGTTAAAGTCTACGCGTATAAGCGCTTTTTCGTTTGCGAAATTGTGTGAAGAGAATTTTGACATATGATTATTTGTGTTTTTCTGTTTGGTGGTGCGAAAATAATAAAACCCGCGCTATTGCACGGGTTTTATTGATTATGCTTTTGCTTCTTAAGCCGATGGGTTGAAACCCATCGCTATAATAATACGCCCTTTCAGGGCTTTACCATTTGCTTAAACAGCATTAATGTTTATGCTATTAATTACTTGATGATACCAGCAAAGTACTTAACTGTGCGAACGAGCTGAGAAACGTAGCTCATTTCGTTGTCGTACCAGCTAACGGTCTTAACCAGCTGTGTATCGCCTACGGTCATTACCTTGGTCTGTGTCGCATCGAACAGTGAACCGAAAGATGTACCGATGATGTCGCTGCTCACGATCTCGTCTTCGTTGTAACCGAAGCTTTCGTTGGCAGCAGCCTTCATAGCAGCGTTGATCTCTTCAGCAGATGTTTTCTTGCCGAGGATAACAGTCAGTTCAGTAAGAGAACCTGTAACCGTAGGTACGCGCTGTGCGGAACCATCCAATTTGCCCTTCAGCTCAGGAAGTACCAGGCCTATAGCCTTGGCAGCACCTGTAGAGTTTGGAACGATGTTCTCAGCAGCAGCACGTGCACGACGCAGGTCGCCCTTAGCGTGAGGTGCATCCAGTGTGTTCTGGTCATTAGTGTAGGCGTGTACGGTCAGCATCAGGCCGTTAACGATACCGTAGTTATCGTTCAGTACCTTAGCCATAGGCGCCAGGCAGTTAGTAGTACAAGAAGCGCAGCTGATAACTGTTTCTGTACCATCGAGGATGTTGTGGTTCACATTGTACACAACAGTCTTCATATCGCCAGTAGCAGGTGCAGAGATTACTACACGCTTAGCACCAGCCTTAATGTGGCTTTCAGCCTTTTCTTTATCAGTGAAGAAACCTGTGCACTCCAGAACAACGTCTACGTTGTGAGTACCCCATGGAATCTGAGCAGGATCTTTCTGAGCATAGATCATGATCTCTTTACCGTTAACGGTAATAGAATTATCAGAATGTGTAACAGTTTCATTGAAACGGCCCTGGGCAGTATCGTACTTCAGCAGGTGCGCCAATACATTAGGTTTAGTAAGGTCGTTGATAGCAACAACTTCAATACCTTCCATATTGTATATCTGGCGGAAAGCTAAACGGCCGATGCGGCCAAAGCCATTGATGGCTACTTTTACTGTACTCATTATCTTATGTTGATTTGTTAGTAATCTTTTTAATGCGGTGCAAAGGTAAGTTGTGTATCCTTTAAATCCAAAGGTTTGCCTGACGAGCCACCTTAATAATAGTTAACTGCGGCGGCTGTAACTTAGCAGCGTACAGCAAACAAAACAGGGAAAATGGACAATAAAATGGTCAATCCTGATAGAAGCATTTCCACGCAAACGGCTACTATTGCCAAATACCGGTGGATAGAGAATGGCCATATCCTGCTATGGCTGATTAAAGACACATTCTGGGCAATGGAGTGGAAGCCGGGAGGTATTTTTATGATATTCCCTACCGTAAGCGTAGCGATATACCTGCTGTGGCGATCGAGGGACAGCAGGGCAGACTTTTATCATAACCTGGCGGTGGTGGCATGGATAACAGCCAATTCGACCTGGATGTGCGGAGAGTTCTTCAAAAAAGAACTGAGACCAGTAGCAGTGGGCATCTTCCTGGTGGGTGTTGCTGTACTGCTATTTTATTATATCTTCTTTTTTAATAAGGACAGGAAAGCAAATGACTCAATGGCTGAATAGCTGAATGGCTCAATTTCCCATGCATCGAAATAAGCGGCTATACCGCTTAATTGTCAAAAGAAAATTACATATAGCTATATTGAGCCATTCAGCTATTCGGCTATTCAGCCATTGAGCTATTGAAAAAGAATACTTCGTACCTTGCAGTATAGTTATGGAATCGATACAGTTTGAGGACCTTGGGCGGATAGCATATGATACGGCTTGGGATTACCAGGAAAAGCTGATGAAGGTGAGCCTTGACGCCAAAGCGGCATGGTTTGCAGATGCATCGGCAACCAAAGAGGGGCGACCGGAGACGGAGCACCACCTGCTGTTTTGCGAGCATCCGCATGTGTATACACTAGGCAAAAGCGGCCATATGGAAAACCTGCTGGTGAATAATGCCCGCCTGCAGGAACTGGGCGTATCGTTCTTTAAAACCAACCGCGGCGGCGATATTACTTACCACGGGCCGGGCCAGATTGTGGGCTACCCTATACTGGACCTGGAGCGTTTTTATACCGACCTGGGCAGGTATATGCGCAACCTGGAAGAGGTAATTATTCAGGTGCTGGCGGAATATGGTATAGAAGCAGGCCGCCTGCCGGGCAGTACCGGTGTGTGGCTGGACCCTGACAATAAGGCCAAAGCGCGCAAGATATGCGCTATGGGCGTAAAATGTAGCCGCTGGGTAACTATACATGGTTTTGCGCTGAACGTTAACACGGATTTAAGTTATTTTAACTATATAGTGCCGTGCGGTATTACCGATAAGGCTGTAACTTCGATGCACAAGGAACTGGGCAGGGAGGTGGATGAGCAGGAGGTGAAAGACAAACTGATGGTAGCCTTTGGCCGTGTGTTTGAAGCCGACATGGTAATGAAGATGAAGCCGGCGATGGTATAATTTTTGGATAACCAGTTTATCAACCTTAGTAAATTGGCAAAGCAGGACATAAAATATTATTGGGGCGAGAAGGATCTGCACATTAGCCTGGGCAGCAGGATAACTACACGCATGCAGGTGCTGTATATTTTTGAACTGCTGTTTACAGTCGGGCTGGCCACCATTTTGCTGATCAAATCACTATCACTCAACCACCAGTTTTTGCTTTGGGTAAATATAGCAGGATCGTGCATTTTATACTTCCTGGCAGGCAGGCGCTTTTTGCAGCGCGTATCGCTGACAGAAAGTGTGATACTTGATCCCTACTGCATATCTTTTGTAAAAAAGACCATCCTTTCCAAAAAAGTACGCAAATACCAGTGGGAAGCCCTGGGCCAGTTGCACTACGAAGGCCAGGCGCGCAAGACAGACCACCCGCTGAAAGGCAAGACATTCGACTACTTCGGCTTTGAGACGCACGAACACATTATCCAGATACTGCACAAAAACGGCAACCTGTATTTTGACACACCGGAAGGCCGCCTCTATTTTGCGGTAGGTGTATATAGCTGGCATGCCGAAGAGATGGTGCAGATGATGAAAATGTACATGGGCAACTATCTGCGCCTGGGCCCGGAATGGGAGCAGATGCTGCAAACCCATGAAATGGATGATGCACAGTAGCGGTTATTGCGTCCACCCAAAGAGCCGAAAAGATCTATTTTACGTTCCCAAAACGAATATGTCCTGATAACTGTCAGTCTGAAGGCAGGCCAGCGGCGCCTTTGGTTGTGCCTGGCAATTATAAGAATCCTGCGGCAACTTAATATATATTAATATACCCCTGCTCCAGCTCTACCACGTCCCTCCTCAATACAAACTTGTACTGGCCTTTTTTCTGGAAGTTGCGCTTGTCTAAGATGATCTTAGCGGTGTTGAGTTTGGGTATTTCTATGACCATGTGCCCATCAGCATCGTAAAACTTTACTGAATAGTGGTGGGTAGCAACATCGTCGGGCAGGCTCATGGTGACGTGGCCGGATATGGCATCATTAAAGATATACTTTGATTTCACATCAGCTGCTGCATTGGCATTCATATCGTCTGAGAACTTTATGCTGATCTTTTGTTTTGGGGCAACTGGAGATTCCTTCTTCACTTCCTCCCTTATAGCCTTGTTGTGCAGGTCGGCAGTATCTATATTGTAGGATATGGTGATCTTATTATTGTTATTTTTCGGCAAGTTATCCATGTAGGTTTTCATGGCCGTTTCGCTATTCAGCACGACGCTCACCTTTTTTACGGTATCAACTTTTTTAGACGGCAGGGAATCCTTGGCATTTACATCGCCTTTATCTGTATTGTACGTAATGGTGAACTTTTTTTGCTCATTCTTAGGCAGTGTGGCTACAAATGCGGCCGCATCGTCTTTGTCCTCAAAGGTCATATTTACCACCTTCTTCGTTTCGGCGGGTTTGTTGCGGGCTATGTATTTGTCCGGATCTATATTACCGGTATCTTCAGTATAAGTAACCACCATCTTCTTCCGCACCTCTTCAGGCAGCTTCTCAAAATACTCGTCAACATCTACCTCTTCGTCATCGTCAGTTTTTACCTTGTACTGAGGCCTGGGCGGAGGCGTTGCTGCAACTGTATCGGCAGCCTTAGGCGGATCTTTTTTGATCACCTCCATATATTTATCCCTGTCGGCCGGGGCTACAGCACTGTTCACGTAATGCTCTTTACCGGTTGGTTTTGCCTTATTGTTGCCGGCAGGCTGTGTACTGGCAGGTGTTTCTGTTACTATCAGTTTCTGCAAACCCTCATTGGGTGGCAGTGTTCTACTCTTTTTTATTGTTGCAGAGTCTGCATAAAAGCCCACGTGATTACTGCCCCAGGTGAGCCCCGAATTAAAAACGATAGATAATTTATAATAGTTCCAACCCGGCATAGGGTGCCCATCGGCATATGCCTGCGTTCCCCTGATCAGCTTTTTTACAAAACCAACGGTGGAATAGTTGAAATTGCTATCGGCAGAGCGCAATACGGCGATAGACTTTACACCATCGTACTGGCACGTCCACGACAGCAGTACGATGCCGTTCTCCTCTTCGCTGATGATATCAGGCAAAGCAGGCTGCGCAATGGTTGTGAACGAAAAGGCAATTATGATTAGTACAAATAATATACTACATCCCCTGGGGAGTGATATCATTTTTCAAACCTAAGGCAATTTTGAATATTTTGAAAATCGGAGATTTTTGAAATTGAAAAATTAACTAAAGTAACAAGAAGAAGAGCTAATTGACACTGCCTTACGCTCTCCTTCCCCACTACTATATGCCAAATCAATTAATAACAACCTTACTATTATAATGTACACCATTACCCGATACCGTTACCAGGTATATGCCTGGAGGCACAATATCTAACACCAGCTCATTACTTTTATTAGTAGTAATTGTCCATTCTTTTACAGCTATACCCATGGCATTGGTCAAAACAACAGTAGCATTTTCTGTAAGAGGCGATACAAGGCTAATGTTTAAAGAGCCATGAGCAGGATTTGGAGCAATATGCAATACATTAGCATTACCGGATATAGCAGGCACTGACGAGGCTGAATCGCACTGGGTAGTTGTGTATACAGTTATAACATGTTTTGCTATGGCCGTGCCGCAGGCATTGCTGGTGTTGTAAGTTATGGTGTCAATACCTGCTGTCACGCCCAAAACTACACCAGACGGGTCTACAATGGTATTTGCTGTAATATTTCCCCACGTGCCGCCAGTTAATGAACTGGTTAAGGTTACGCTACGACCAATACAAACACCACTTGCCCCTGTTATTGTAGCGGCAACGGGCATGCCTACTACTGTAACTATATATGTCTGTATATCTATAGAGCAGGGCGATGCGTGATGATAGCTTATGGTAGAGGTGCCTTCAGCAAGCATAGTGGCTACACCGGTAACAGGATCGATGGTAACCACAGCAGTATTGCTTGAGCTCCACGTACCACCCAGCGATGTATCGGTAAAGGTAATGGCAGTGCCTACGCAAGCAGTATCGTGCCCTTCAATTATCCCTACGGTAACCGATTCGTAAGCGCCCATATCTACTGTGCCGCCTATTATACGGGTGTTGCCGGTTATATCTTTAGGGGAGGGAATGCCAGCCAGGTAACTATTACTGCCTGCATTTACCGCAGGGCTGCAATGTTGTAGCATAAGGCCGTCATCGGCAGTTGCCCATATCCCATCTGCACCTATTGGGTTAGCAGCATTTACAAATAGGGGAACAGCGGTTGAATACAGATTGTTGGTAAACACATAACTGCCGGTAGCATCTATGCTCGTATCCTGCGCTGTGCCTGTGGCATAGCAGTCTGAAAAAATGTTATTGATCGCCTTAAACGCCGGAGCCGAACCGTGCGAACTTATTGCGCCGCCATAGGTAGCAGAATCATTTAAAAAGGTATTGTTGCCAATGAAATGCATGCTGCCCAGGGTTGCTATTGCACCGCCATACGCACCGGCACCTGCGGCGTTGTTGCCTATAAACAAGTTGTTGGTCAATGTATCTGCACAACTGTAAGTGGCCAACGAATTGATAGCTATAGCACCGCCCTGTGTTACGGATTTATTGTCCAGGAATATAGAGCCATTACACTTAAAGAGTTCATCGGTTGGCACCGTAAGAGAACCCTGCACCAATATGGCACCGCCGGCAGCGCTAGCCTTATTGCCGGTAAATACGGAACGCGTAATGTTTAACTTAGATGCTTCTGCCATGTATATACCGCCGCCATTGGTAGCCGTATTGCCGCTAAATGTACAGGTATCTATAGTTATATCAGTTGTGCGGACATAAACAGCGCCTGCTGTGCCCAGGGGCACACTGTTGTTCAGCATATTCGAAGCAGAAAGGTAAATGTTTCCGGAGGTGCTGTATACAACAGCACCACTCACACCGGCAGTATTATTCTGTACAGAATCGATGCCCATTAACAGGAAAGATGCTTCGTTATACACCACACCTCCTAACCCAGCATTATTATTATGTACATTGCTGATCCCAATGATAGAAGAAGCATTGTTATTACTATAAATAGCTCCGCCATTACCCGCGTCATTATCATGTACATCACAAGCAACAATGATCATTGAGCCGGCATCATTGTAAAATGCACCACCATTGGCAGTAACAGTGCTGTTAGCTATGCTGCTATTAACGAAATATGAAGAATTCATACTGTCGTAAACAGTACCGCCGTAGCTATTGCTGCTATATACTTTATTATAATTAAAAGTACAGGAGTCGTATATGGTAAGTGATAATTTACTGTAAAAAGCGCCTCCGGCACATATAGTAGCTGCAGACACCGCTCCGCTGTCGCTGGCCTGGTTGCCGGTAAAGGAACAGCCAATTGATCTGATATTGCTATACTGGGTGAATACAGCACCACCGTAAGCAAATCCGTTATATACATTGCGGGCAACATTGCCAGTAAAATGGCAATAATTAAGCCTGCCAGAATCGCAGTGGCTGAAGTATATAGCGCCCCCTGCATTAGTATTTATATTGGCGCCTGCACCCAACGACAAATTATTATCGAAAGTGCAACTATTTAGGGCAACATAGCTGGTGGCCGCATATATAGCCCCACCATATACATTGCCAACAATGCTTGTCGTCACATCTTTAGACGATACATTGTTGCTAAAAGTACAACCTTCAAAAACAGGCCAGGAATACAAAATATATACTGCACCGCCCTGGCCATTGGCCGACTGTGATACTGTTTTATTATTATCAAATACACAATTCCTTATTGCTATTCTCTGGTTAGCATTATTGGCTATCATAAGCCCTCCACCAAAGTACTGTTGTATAATAGCGCCATTAAATATTTTGGTGCCGCTGTTGGCAGCTTTACCATTCCTTATATATAACCCATCCAATATTACACTATCCGCTGCATCCTGCAGATCGGCAATAACACCAACATGATAACTGTTGCCCGCTCCGGTGTTACCGTCAAGATAAGTTATATGCCCAGCGGTACGTGCACCAATGCTGGTTTCGGTACCTGCAAAACCGCCATATATTTTAAGTGCTTTACCTATGCCATTGCCTCTGTAAAAGGCAAAAGAAGTATCGCTGGCATTTGCCGGGGCAGGGGTTATGCCATCTATAGGTGTGTATATCCCTTCGGCTATCCATATATCTACTTCTGGCGCGGCACTGGCATTGGCCGCTTCCAGTGCCCTGGTAACGTTACGGAAAGATGACGACCAGGAAGCCCCTGTATTGGCATCGCTGCCGGTAGCCTGGTTTACATAATATACTGTCTGTGCTGATGTAGTTAATGCAGCGCATATAATCCATAGTAGAATGGGTAAGGTTGTTTTCATGGTTTGTAGATTTTTGGCAAAGGTAAACCATGACATTTAATACCTGCTTTTGGTGTATTATATTTATTTGAACATTACAGTTAAAACATTGAGGGATATGCCCAAAGACGTAAATGTTTCAGAATGATGCATCAAATAATAACCTGACCTGACAATTGATAATGTACTTCCGGAATTCCTATTGTCATAACAACATTTATGTAGCGTGAAATAAGGGGGATGCGGTTGATTTTATGCAATTTACCAGTATCTTAGCCGATAAAGCTATTTCATATTACATGGGAATATTTACAAGAAAGCCGTTGAACCGTCTTTTCGATGAAGCCTCGGAGTCAGAAAAAGGATTAAAAAAGTCTTTATCTGCTACCTCGTTAGTAGCGCTTGGCATCGGTGCTATTATCGGCGCGGGTCTCTTTTCCATTACCGGGGGCGCTGCAGCCAATAATGCTGGTCCTGCCATCACCATATCCTTCATTGTGGCAGCATTGGGTTGTGCCTTCGCGGGGCTTTGCTATGCCGAATTTGCCTCTATGATACCGGTAGCCGGTAGCGCCTACACATACTCTTATGCCACCATGGGCGAGTTTATAGCCTGGATAATAGGCTGGGATCTTGTACTGGAATATGCAGTAGGAGCAGCTACCGTGTCTATCAGCTGGTCGAGGTACCTGGTAAAATTCCTCAGTTATTTTGATATCAATTTGTCGCCTGCTTACACTTTATCACCTTTTGATGGAGGTATCATTAATATCCCCGCAGTGGTGATCGTGATCCTTATGTCGCTATTGCTGATGAAAGGCACGAAAGAATCTGCATTTGTAAATGGAGTGATAGTAACGCTAAAGGTGGCTGTGGTACTCATATTCATAACACTGGGCTGGCAGTATATCCACCCAGATAATTACACACCATATATACCACAGAATACCGGTAAATTCGGCGAGTTCGGTTTTAGCGGTATTGTAAGGGCGGCGGCAATTGTGTTTTTCGCCTACATTGGTTTTGATGCGGTTTCCACGGCAGCACAGGAGGCTAAGAACCCCAAACGCGATATGCCATTGGGCATACTGCTGTCGCTGGTCATCTGCACGGTACTGTACATTTTATTTGCCCACGTAATGACGGGCGTTACTAATTATACCCACTTTGCCGGTAAAGACGGCATTGCCCCCGTAGCAGTAGCGATAGACAGCATGGGTCACCCCGGTGCAAATGGCGTCATCATCCCCGACTATCCGTGGCTGAACAAGGCCATCATAGTAGCTATATTAGGCGGATACTCGTCTGTGATATTAGTTATGCTTATGGGCCAGTCACGTGTGTTCTTCTCCATGAGCCGCGATGGTTTGATACCTCCTGTTTTCTCCCAGCTGCACCCTACGCTGCGCACACCGGCCAAAAACAACTCTTTGTTCATGCTGTTTGTAAGCATATTTGCTGCCTTTGTATCATCGAGGGTGGTAGGCGAAATGACTAGTATCGGTACGCTGTTCGCCTTTATACTGGTGTGTATCGGCATCATCATCATGCGTAAGAAAATGCCTGATGCCCCACGCGCTTTCCGTACGCCACTGGTGCCACTGGTGCCCATTCTTGGTGTGGCTACCTGCCTATTCATGATGGTATTCCTGCCGCTGGATACTTGGATACGCCTTGTGGTATGGATGATGATAGGCATAGATGTATACCTGGCTTATGGCATGCGCAACAGCTTCCTGAACAAAACATCCACTACTGGTAAAGATTACAAAACGGTAGCGTACACAGGTATAGGGCTTACCGTGATACTGGCAATAGTTGCGTTCATGCACCACTCTGACCCAACAGCAGATGATAACGGATTATTCTATTTCTCTATAGCATTTGCGGTGGCGCACGTGGTTATATACATGGTTTCAGCATCGAAAAAGAGGCAAGCTATATCATAAGGCTTCTTTATAAAATGGAAAACGGTGAAGAGTTTGTGCTCTTCACCGTTTTTTTGTTTGAGTTGTTTGGGCTATGCCAATGGACTGCCATTAGCGCTCCAATTGCTTATGTGATGGTTCTTACGAAATGGGATGAATATTTACCACAGCGATAGTGCCGCAGGTGCACCTTCCAATTCAAGCAGGCGCTGTTTGTTCAGTAATCCACCGGCAAAGCCGGTAAGGGCTCCCGATGCGCCGATTACCCTATGACAGGGCGCTATTATAGAAATGGGATTTTTGCCATTGGCAGCACCAACGGCACGCACTGCTTTGATGTCGCCCAGCCTGATAGCTAGTTGGCTATAGGTTTGCGTGGTGCCGAAAGGGATATCCAGCAGCGCCGTCCATACTTTCTTCTGGAAGTCGGTGCCAACAAAATCCAACGGTATATCAAACACCTGCCTGTTGCCGGCAAAGTACTCCGCCAGTTGTTTTTCGGTTGCTACAAGTACGGGTAGCTGATCATCCTCCATGCATTCCCCGAGCTTTATGCGGCTACCATCTTCATCCTCCCACAATATGGCACGCAGGCCGGCATCACTGCCAACCAGCTTTAACTTACCCACTGGGGATTCTATGATCTTATAGCCATACATTCTGGCACCAAAGTTGCATCATTTAGGGCAACCAACTTGTTAACAACAATGAAGGACGGAGGGAATTTAATATTTCCTTACCTTCACAGTATCAATTAAAATATTATGGCTCGTTTACATACCATTGCCCTTAGTGCAATATTATTTATAACTATGGTCTTCAGCCAGGCAGTAAAGGCACAGGAGGTGAAGGACGGACTGGAGTGGTATACCGATATTACCAAGGCTTATGAGATATCTACTAAGACGGGCAAGCCTATTTTTGCCTTCTTTACCGGCAGCGACTGGTGTGGCTGGTGTCATAGGCTGGAAGCCAACGTGTTCAGCAAAGATGGCTTTAAAGCATGGGCAAAGAAAAATGTGATCTTACTGGAACTGGATTTTCCGCGCAATAAGAAACTGCCCGATGCATTGGTGCAGCAAAACAACAGCCTGCAGCAATTCTTCCAGGTGCAGGGCTACCCTACCTGCTGGGTGTTTAATATGACGAAGAACAAAGACCAGGGCAAGTTTGATATAGCGCCGCTTGGGCAGCTGGGTTATCCGCAAGCTGCACCAGGTAAAGAAATGGAGTCGTTCATTTCCACCGCCAACGGGATATTAAATAAGAATACCAAGAAAAGCTAAATACGAAAGCAGACTCAGGGCTGCTTTTTTTATGTCTATAAGTACTCGAAACCGGGCTTTGCCATATTCCAGAATGCATCGAAACCCATCAGGCGCGGCTTAAAGAACGATATGAGCTTGGGCCAGTCCGCATTGTTGAAGATGCTTACATTGTCGACTGTAGCACTGATTCGGCATATAATATTATCGTTGGTATCCTCTATGGCATATTCCCACGTCCACTGCTCCCCGGTTTCTTCCTGAAATACCTTCTTCAACTGCAGGAACTGATCATAAACGCGCTGCTGGCTGTCCAGGTCGGCGTGATTAATGATAATTGCGATGGAGGCCTGCTTATCGTCTGCATCCATTTTAAAAGTAATACCTGGCACACCCGTCCGGTAATTGATCCAGTTTACCCGTTCACCTTCCGATGACATTACCGGCCGCATATAGTGCCCGAATGACGTCCAGAACTCCTGCCGTAGCCGCGATGCTTCCTGTTTGGTATACATGTTCCTCAAATTTAAGCTGTGTGGCGCATGTATTGTCCACAAAATTCATCAAAACTGTCTTTAACACAATTTTTAGTCTGTACATATTCCCATGGCTATCAATGTAACCACATAGCCATTATTATTCCTTTAACATTCTGTGGAACAGTATTACAATTCTGTAAGCAAGAAAAGTGAACAAGAAATGTGAATTAAAAAACAACAAAAACTAATTACAATGAAAACGATAATAATGGCGCTGGCCCTTGCAGGAATTACCCTCGGCAGCGCGGAAGCCCAGACCAAGACAGTAGTTACTACCACAACCACAAAAACATGCGCATGCGATCATGCAGCTAAAAAGACTGCTGCAAAACCAGTAGCCCACGCAGCAAAAAAAACAACAGCAACTAAAAAGAACGGTGCAGCCAGCACTTACCAGGTATGCCGTGAAGAGAATGGCTATTACACCTGTTGTGCCCGCAACGCCAGGATATCAACCAAAAAGTAAACCCATCCTATTCTATTGAACCATAAAAACAAAAAGTCATGAAAAAGATATTAATAGCACTGGCCATTACAGCAACAGCTTATAGCGGTGCATACGCTCAGAAATGTACTACAGTTACCAAAACAGTAACTACCACAACTACAGCAGGCAATAAGGCAGTAGCCCATAAAGCCCCTGCAAAGAAAGCAACTGCTACCCATGCAGTAACCAAGGCAGAACTGGCACAGAACCAGGTATGCAGGATGGTGCCCTACAATGTATATAAGATACAGCCAGACCGTAAGACGGTGATGAGCTACCAGACAGTAGACCTGGACAACCTAACCCCACTGAACAACACTGTGAAGTACTATGGCCCTACTGATCCCCTACCCGACCGTAACAGGGTGGCAGCCGGCACCGTAATTATTGGCGGTAAACCTAAGGGCGAATATTGCAAACGGGATGACGACAACAAACAGACAACCTGCTTTTATAATGGCAACTCCCTGAACAGGGACGCCGATGGCAACTATAGTTACTAACAGCCGACAGCAATGTAGCAAGAGGATATTCCCCATCAGGGAGTATCCTCTTTTTTATATCTTTAATGCGGAACCACGCATATGAAAAAATGGCTACCCTGTCTTATTGTACTTTTTGTCTTTCTTTTCGCGGGGCTGAAAGAAGGGCCCGGGTATGGCATTAGCTGGGACGAGGGCGACCAACATTATCTTGGTGACCTGACTCTGAGGTATGTGATCAACAGGGCCGATACTGAATTATTTATCTCCGGCAACAAAGAATACGGCTCTGGGTTTGAATTACCCCTGGCTTTTATGAAGGCCAGGCTGAAACTGACCGAACAAAAGGATATCTATACCTTTCGCCACCAGGCATTGCACGTAGTGTTTGTGTTGAGTGCGCTGGCCATTTTTATATTGGCATTCCGGCTGTCGGGCAGTAAGGGCGCTGCACTGTTTACTATGCTGGCCTACCTGCTATCGCCGCGTATATATGCCCATTCTTTTTACAATACAAAAGACATTCCCTTCCTGTGCTTTTTAGCAGTTACGCTGCTGGTGGCACATATAGCTTTCCAAAAGGACAAATTGCCCTATTACGTGTTGCTGGGCTGTGTTGCCGGCTATACCACCAGCATACGGATAATGGGTATAATGTTCTTTGTGCTGATAGCGGCAATGTTCATTGCCGACCTGATCAACGACTATGCTAATAAAAGAAAGATATACAGGCGCCTGGCCTGTTTTGCACTGTTTGTTGTTGCTTACTGGCTGGCTGTATATACCTTCTGGCCTTATATATGGCACAGCCCTGCAAGTAAGATAGCCGGTGTATTCAAAACTATGTCTCACTACCAGTGGGAAGGCAAAATGCTATTATGCGGCAGGGAACTATCGGGCACTAATGTGCCGTGGTGGTATATGCCAGTATGGTTTGCTATTACCACACCCGTTGCCTGGCTAACGGCAGGCCTGTCCGGCGCGTTGTGGCTGATAACAGACATTTTAAAACAGCCGGGAAAATACCTTACCAATACCAACGATCGTAATTTTCTTCTCTACCTGCTTTGCTTTGGCGGGCCGGTGGGGGCTGTGGTGCTACTGCATTCTACTGTATACGACGACTGGCGGCACCTGTATTTTATATATGTGCCTTTTGTACTGCTCATCCCCTATGTAGCTAACAAAGTGAAAGCGACCCGGCTGAACCTGCCTGTAGTTGCCGCTTTATTAATACAAACAACAACGTGCAGTTACTTTCTTGTAAAGAACCATCACGCGGGCTATATGTATTTTAACCCCATGGTATCGCACAAGCCCGAAGCAATAAGGAATAATTACGAAATGGACTACTGGGGACTTAGCTACCGGCCGGCACTGGAATATATAGCAGCTAACGACAAACGGCCGCTGATACGCATAGCGTCCGGCGCCAAAACACCCGCAATAATCAACCTGCTGATCATCGACTCCAACGACGCAAAAAGATTCAAGTACACCACGGCTGATAAAGCAGATTATTTCCTGACCAACTTCAGGTGGCACTCCGCCGACTATACTGAGCTGGACAGCCTGAAACCCATGGTTGTGTATAATCATACGATTGAGAACAGCAGCGTGATGAGGGTATATAAACTTAAAACCAACAGTAACTGATGAAAGGCTTCAGCATAACCACTAAAGATGGCATAAAGGTCAACTTCTCTTATTACCTGGATGAAGCACCTTTATCCGCAGCAGCATTCGATGAGCTACTGCCATTTTCGTTAGGCTTTTACCACGCCCGCACATCGGGCCAGGAATTTTGGGTGCCCAATGCCTTTACCTTTAACGTGCCCCAGGAAAACGCATCCGTACTTACAGAACCCGGGGAAGTAGTGCTGGGGCCGGTGAAACCTGCACGAGCAAAAGCAATGAATGGATCGATAGGTGTGTATTATGGTGAAGGCAAGGGCCTGGATGCTGCTAATATATTTGCCAGAGTGCAGCCGCAAGATGCTGAGGCACTGAGACAACTTGGTGAAAAAATATGGAAGGAAGGCATACAGGAGTTGCAATTTGACAAATGGATATGACCTACTGCCTCTTTACCTCTATGCCCCTTGTGGTATTATAAGGTGCAAACAGGTTTTTAACTGTGTATACCTTGTTCATACTGTTACCAACTGCCGGTAATGTAAGCCCGCTTAAACGGGTATAAATGTCTTTGCCCGTTCCGTAGACTGCGCTAAAGGAATATGTGCTGTTGCCCCACGCACTATTGCCTACCCTGGTGTAATAAGTAGTAAAATCTACAAGCTCTTTGCTTACACTATCGTACTGCACAACTTTGAAACCCGGATTATTGAAATGGTTGGGCGTGACTCCGGGGCTGGAGATAGCAACCTCTGTAATGCGCGTACCCGTAGAATCGTAGAGCCTGCGCACCTCATCCATATGCGTATGTCCGTATAGAATGCCGGCGATATTGGCCTGGTACTTTTCCGTCAGCCTGAGGAAGGTATTCTGCCAGTTGGCGCTACCGGTAGCCTGGGCTTTCCACATATTCGATCCGCTGTAGGCATCTATACCCGGCGGCACATGCATGGCAATGTATACTTTTTCGTTATTTGCGGCAGCATCAGCCAGCTGATCGGCCAGCCATTGCAGTTGTTTGTTACCTTCAGATAGTTGGGTACCACCATCTACCGCGGTGTACTTTGGCGTATAAATAACCGTGTTCAAGGCCAGCAGACGAAGTCCCTTCATGACCTGGGCGGAATAAAATCCCATAAAAGGCTTAGGGAAAGAGATCATATGAGCCGGACCTTTGTCTGCTATAACGCCCGGAACGGGAAAAAACAAGTCTTTTACCGGAATAAGATCCAACGCCGAATGCTGCTCCTTATCTGCAAAGGAATAATAGTTGCCCGCCACCGCATCGTTATTACCCGGCAGGTAGAAGAAAGGCTTGTGATATTTAGCAGCTAACGCCTGGAATTCTGACAAAATAGCTGACAGATCACGGTTGTGCGCCGCTCTTTCATCAGGCTCCAGGTAGCAGGTACCGCTGCACCGGTAGTGGGCAGAGAGATCGCCGGTATAAACAATAAAGTCGGGGCTGTTGGCGCCGCCAAGCACTTCACTTACTTTTTCTTTAAACAACTTCCACAAGTCTTTACCTGTATCGCCGCCATAGTGTGTTGTGCGGGCGGTATCGTTCAGGTGAATATCAGACAAGAAAAGGAAGGTATGGCCTGAAGGCACGGGGCTTGCCGGAGGCGGCAAAGGCACTGGCACCGGCGCTGCCTGGGCTGGTGTTACCGTATTGCGTAAAACAATATTAACCCCTGCAACAATAATTGCCGCTGTAGATAACAATATAACTGCTGTCTTTCTCCTGTTAGCATTTATAGCCATAGATGATGTGCTTTAAAAGTTGATATCGGTCAACAATAAAACTAATAAAAGAGCCGGTAATGCGGAACTGCATGTCTGTAACTATTGTGCTGCTGGTTGCTTACCCACCAGTTTCAACGCCAGAGCTTTCAACTCGTACCAGCCGCTGCCGATGATATCTTTGATGCTGAAGTCCATAAACTTCCGCAGCTGTATATAGCCGAACACCAGCCCGGCCACTGTAGTGAGTGCGCCCGACAGCGGCACACCATAAATATTGTGCAGCGACATGATGCATACGTAATTGCCCACCACCTTTACAAACAGCATTACCTGCACTTTATAGAAGTTGACCTTCGGCTGATGTATCACATCGAGCGCCACACCGTTGAAACGGTCGATAGGATACAGGAGCGCAATAAACATCAGTATCCTGAATATATTGGCTGCTTCCGTACCCGCATATTTGCCGCTGCTCAAAATATTCACCGGTATATCGGCAAGAAAAAAAGTACCTATCGCCAGCGGAATGAACACCCAGGTGAGCATACCCGCATACTTATTCATAATATATTTTACCTGGTGCATATTGCCCTGGTTAAAAGCTGCAGCCATGCCACTGATACCTGTACCTACAAAACTCCGCAGCGGTATTTCTACCAATTCCATCAGCTTATTGGCAACACCATACACCGCTACCGCTGCTGGGCCAAGCATAAAGTTGATCATATATGTATTTACCGAACCCAGCAGGCTGGAACTTAAAGAACTGGCCATGCTATACTTGCCGAAGTGAAGCACTTCCGTAATGGTAGCTTTGGTACGCATACGTATATGATGGAAGCCGCCCAGGTTGGCCGTCATGCCCACCACACTGGTAAGTGCGTTGGTGACTAGGTTCCAGATGAGCGCATTGGTAAGCGTGAACTGATGCAGGTAAATAAGCACCAGGAATGCAACTATGGTTGAACCACTATTTACAAAGCGCATCCATAGAATAGTATCGTAGCGCTCATCGGCCTGCAACTTCCAGAATATTACCGAATATGGCAGGGAACTAAGCATAGTGATCCCTACCCATTTGATAGTGATTATTGTAGGCACATCTGAAAGGAATGGCAAAAAGGCCAGTGCGCCAACGTTGGTTGCACACATAAGGCCCGTAACAGCTATGGCCAGGTACCAGACAGAGCCGAGCACATCCGAAGCCCTGCTTTTTTCCGCACCAGCATAAAACTTAATGGTAGCAGTACCCAGGAAACCATTTCTTACAGCATCGAGCAAGCCCTGGGTGGTCATAAAATATATCCATGCACCCATGTCGTCTTTAGAGAATGCTTTATACAGCAAACCAAAAAGCACTAGCCCGAACAGTGCCATCACCACATTGCCTACCAATGACAAGAAGTGCTTATTTTTAAGTTGAGCCAGGTTGAATGACGGCATTATTAACTGATAATTACAAATACGGCGTTAGATAAAAACAGCGACTAATATACAACATGTTTGCACTAACGGGGTAAAAATGATGACAAAAGGCAGGTAATTTAGTGACCAAAAAAAATACCCGGTTAAGCTATGGTTAAAGCCTGTAAATAACAGCGGAAAACGTCTAAATTAGTGGCTTTCAAAGGTTTTGAGTATTAATGCTTCTGACCAGATTTATCACTTAGAGACAAATATGCATGGTTAACCCCGGCACACTACTTAACATTTTTCAATACCAGGTCAAAGAACATCCGCAAAGGCTTGCACTCAAATCGCGCAACCTGGAACTGACCTACGCCCAACTGGATGAGATAAGCAACCAGGTTGCCCACCACCTCATCAGCATGGGCATCAAGCCAGGCACACTGGTACCTATATGCCTGCACCGGCCATTTGATATGGTCATTGGTATCTGGGGCATTATAAAAGCTGGTTGCGCCTATGTGCCGGTAGACCCGGAATTCCCGGTAGACCGTGCGCGATTTATGGTGGAAGACACCGGTGCCGAAGTTGTAATAACCGATAGTGATTGTTATAGATTCCTGGAAGCAGCCAAAGGCAAACGCGTGTTTTTTGCCGATAGCGACTGGAAAATTGCTGAAGAGAATAGTAAGGAGGCAGTTAGTATTATAGTAGCGCCAACGGATCTTGCCTACATCATTTATACATCGGGCTCCACCGGCAGGCCCAAAGGCGTACTGATCGAGCACAGGTCTGCCATAGACTACCTGCAGGGCCTGTTTACCTTGCTGCCTTACGCAGAATGCCGCTCGTTCGCATTGGGCGTATCCTTTGCAGCCGATTCGGTTATTACCCATCTGTTCGGCAGTGTGCTGGCTGGTGGCGAACTGCATGTGTTCTCTAAAGAAGATTATAACAACGTAGAATTCATACATAACTATTTTGATACTGTTGGTATCGATTGCCTGAAGGCAGTACCCAGCCACTGGAAATCGCTGGCGCTGAACGGCAAGGAACTATTACCTAAGCGCATACTGATGTGCGGTGGCGAGGCATTAAGCACAGCCATGGTGCGCGACCTGATACCCGTAGCATCGCGCCCCTGCATCATAGTGAACCATTACGGCCCCACCGAGGCTACTGTAGGCCAGCTGGCACACATAGTAAACGAGCACAACGAATATGGCGCTACCATACCGATAGGTAAAACATTTACCGATGCCACGGTATATATACTGAACGAACAGGGCGAGCCGGTAGCAGAAGGAGAAACCGGCGAGCTGTTCATCAGCGGCACCTGCGTGGCCCGCGGTTACCTGAACAGGCCGAAACTTACTGCGGAGCGTTTTGTGCCCAATAAATGGGGAACAGGCACCCATGCCCGCATGTACAAAACGGGCGACCTGGTGCGCATGCTGCCCGATGGCGATATAGAATTCCTGGGCCGTATAGACGACCAGGTGAAGATACGCGGCTACCGCATAGAGCTGGGCGAAATAGAGAACGTACTGCAAAAAGCACCGGGCGTAAAGCAAGGAGTAGTACTGGCACAAGATGGCAATAACGGCGAAAAACGACTGGTAGGCTACGTAGTGACCAATGGCCCATACGACAAACGAGCCATTACCGACTACCTGGCAGAACAATTACCGGTATTCATGGTGCCGCAATTACTCATGCACCTGGAGGAGATGCCAAAGTTCCCCAATGGCAAGCTGGATAAAAAAGCACTGCCCAACCCGGACGCCTCTACCCTACTCACCAATGACTATTATGCACCAGCCGGCAAAACAGAAAAGATATTATCCGATCTGTGGAAAGAGATACTGAATGTAGAGCGGGCAGGCGCTGACGACAATTTCTTTGAACTAGGCGGTAGTTCGCTGCTGGCACAAAAGAGCGTGGCATTGCTCAACAGCAGGTACAACATCCACTTGCCGGTAGTGAAGCTATACCAGTTTCCGAAACTGAAAGACCTTGCAGCATTCCTTGATGGCAAGACCGCCACACGCAAAACAAAAACAAGAGTCAATAAATCATCGGCTGATGTCGCTGTTATCAGTATGGCAGGCCGGTTCCCGGGAGCAGATACAATAGAAGAACTGTGGGAGGTATTAAAGAATGGCAAGGAAACTACCAGTTTCTTCAGCGATGCCGAATTAGACCCAAGCATACCTGAATCGCTCCGCAATAATCCTAACTACGTAAAAGCACGTGGTGTTGTAAAAGATATTAAGGGTTTTGACGCAGCCTTCTTCGGCATACCGCCAAGGCAGGCCGAGCTGATGGACCCGCAGCAACGTATCTTCCTGGAGATAGCCTGGGAAGCTTTAGAGCGGGCTGGCTATGCACCCAGCCAATACGAAGGAGCTATAGGCGTTTTCGCCGGTGTACGCTTCAATACCTACCTGGCCAATAATGTACTACCCAACGACGAACTGGTAGAGAACATTGGCAGGCTGCAGGTAATAATGCTGAACGATAAAGACTATGTAAGCACGCGCACTGCCTATACTATGGGGCTGAAAGGCCCTGCGGTCAATGTGCAGTCGGCATGCTCTACAACGCTGGTAGCTATTGCACAGGCAGCACAAAGCATAAGAAGCGGCCAGTGCGATATGGCCCTGGCAGGCGGTGCAACCATAAATGCGCAGGTAAATGTAGGACACCTGTATAATGAGGGCGCAATGCTGAGCGATGATGGCCATTGCCGCCCGTTTGATGCCAGCGCCAAGGGCACAGTGTTCAGCGATGGTGCCGGCGTTGTACTGCTGAAAAACATGGAAGATGCCGTGCGCGATGGCGATACCATATTTGCCGTAATAAAAGGCATAGGCCTAAGCAACGATGGTGGCGGCAAGGGCAGCTTTACCGCGCCAAGCGCCGAAGGCCAGGCCGTAGCAATAAGCATGGCTATTGATGATGCGGGTATTGCGCCGACGGATATGCAATATATAGAAGCACACGGCACCGCTACCCCACTTGGTGACCCTATAGAAATAGAAGGACTCAACATAGCATTCGGCGACACGCAGCAAAAACAATTCTGCGCCATAGGCTCTACAAAAAGCAATTTCGGGCATCTAACAACAACGGCGGGGGTAACAGGCTTTATTAAAACCTGCCTGTCGCTGCACCATAAAAAGTTTCTGCCATCTATCAACTATGCTACACCTAATCCGCATATCGACTTTGAAAGCAGTCCGTTCTTTGTCAATACCACGTTGCGCGATTGGCATGCAGAAAGTAAACGTATAGCCGGCGTGAGTTCCTTTGGCGTGGGCGGCACTAATGCCCACATTGTACTGGAAGGCTATGATAATAACGCAGCCTCACCTGGAGAATCCCGGCCTGCACAATTATTATGCTGGTCGGCCAAGGCGGAGAAGAGTCTTGATGCTTATGGCGATAAGCTGATCAACTACATAGGCCAGGGTGCCAATATTGCCAACACAGCTTACACGCTGCACACAGGCAGGGAAAATTTTGACCACAGACGCTTTGCGGTTGTGACCAGCGCAGACGATCTTATGGCACAAGCCGCTAATAAGACTCAGTTCTTTGCTAATACCAAACAGGTAAAAGAGAAAGCACAACACATAGTCTTTATGTTCCCCGGCCAGGGCGACCAATATGTGAACATGTGCCGCAACCTGTATGATACGGAACGCGTGTTCAGGCTGGCTATGGATGAGTGTGCTGCGATATTAAAAACAGAACTGAAAGAAAATATACTGGATGTTATTTACCCGGAAGTTGCCGATGAAGCAGCTACAACTAAGCTCAACGATACTGCCTATAGCCAGCCAGCACTCTTCAGTATTGGTTATGCTTTAGTTAAGCTATGGATGAGCTGGGGCGTGTACCCTTCCGTGTTTGTAGGGCATAGCATAGGCGAATTTGTCGCCGCCTATTTCTCGGGCGTATTCTCCCTGAAAGATGCACTGAAGCTGATAGCCGCCCGTGGCCGCATGATGAGCGACCTGCCCCGTGGCAGTATGCTATCTGTAAGGCTCGATCACGAAGGGATAAAACCATACTTATCTGCCAACATAGCCCTGGCCGCAGCTAACAGCCCGCAACTAAGTGTAGTGGCAGGGTCGTTCGATGCGATAACAGAGCTCAGCAAAACACTGGAGAGTAAAGGCATCCTCAACAGGCTGCTGTCTACCAGCCATGCCTTCCATTCGCATATGATGGAGCCGGTGATCGCTCCGTTCAGGGAACACGTGGCCAAAGTGCAGCTGAATGCACCGCTCATCCCAATTATGTCGAGCGTTACAGGCCAGTGGATGCGGCCCGAAGATGCTACTGATCCCGGTTACTGGGCCAAACATCTGCGGAGCACGGTACTCTTTGGCAAAGCCGTTCAGGGCCTGCTCAATGAATCGTATAACCTGTTCCTGGAACTAGGCCCCGGCAAGTCGGTATCTACACTGGCCAGGCAGCAGGCAGCAGGTAGGCAGGTAAGTACTATACCATCTATAGAAAAAGATGAAACAGCACAGCCATCGCAGATATCCATCCTTAAAGCTCTGGGCAACCTGTGGCTGAATGGTGTAATGCCGGACTGGCATGCCTTTTACCACGAGGAGATTAGGAAGAAACAGGTAATACCTACGTACGCATTCAATAAACAGGAACTTTGGGTTGATCCTCCTGCCAGGCAGGCATCCCTACCCGCTTACACCATACCAACTATTATTCCGCAGCAATTTGCGGTCACTCAAAATATTAATGATACCGTGCCCATGAGCAGGATACCACAATTAACAGAGCAGATAAAGAACATACTGGAAGATGCATCGGGCATTGAAATGGCCGGCGCAACACCCGACATGACATTCATAGAACTGGGCCTCGATTCGCTGTTATTAACACAGGTGGCACTGGTGCTCAAAAAACAATTCTCATTGCCCATCACCTTCAGGCAACTGAACGAAGACCTGGGCACCATATCCCAGCTGGCCGACTTCCTGGATGCTAACCTGCCACAGGAAGCACCACGCCCAGCTCAACAGCCAATGCAACAAATGGCGATGCCTATGCAGGCCATGCCTGCTGTTACCATGCCTGCGATGACCGGCAACATCTCTGCGCTCGACCTCATCAGTTTCCAGATACAACAGCTGAGCATGCAGGTGGCCCTGCTGCAGGGAGCACAGCCTGCCGTTATGCCACAGGCAATACCTCAGCAGGTACAGCACAATAATGGAGCAGCCAAACCGCAACCCGCACCTGTAGCTAAACCAGCAGAACTGTCTGCCGAAGAAGAAATAGAAATAAAGAAACCTTTTGGTGCAGCCGCACGCATAGAAAAACATTCGGCAACGCTGAATGCTGAACAGCAGCGCTACCTGGAAGAGTTCACCCGTAAATACAACGAGAAAACGACAAGAAGCAAACAATACACAGCCACCCACAGGCCATACATGGCCGATCCGCGTGTGGTGTCCGGCTTCCGCCCGGCCACTAAAGAGCTGGTGTATTCTATAGTCGTAAAAAAATCTAAAGGCAGCCGCCTGTGGGACATTGATGGCAATGAATACATAGATGCCCTGAATGGCTTTGGATCGAACATGCTGGGCTACCAGCACGATGTGCTGAAGAAGGCATTGATAGACCAGGTAGAAAAAGGTTACGAGATAGGCCCGCAGCACGAACTGGCAGGCGATGTATGCAAAATGGTTTGTGAGTTCACCGGCTTCGACCGTGCAGGGTTGTGCAATACGGGCAGCGAGGCCGTACTGGGCGCTATGCGTATAGCCAGGACAGTTACAGGCCGTTCGCTCATCGTATCGTTCGCAGGCTCTTACCACGGTATTACCGATGAGGTGATAGCCCGCGGCAGCAAGAAGTTGAAGACCTACCCGGCCTCTCCCGGCATAATGCCAAGTGCCGTGCAGAACATGCTGATACTGGAATATGGCACCGACGAGACCATGCGCATCATAAAAGAGCGCGCGCACGAAATAGCCGCAGTACTGGTAGAACCCATACAAAGCCGCCGTTGCGACTTCCAGCCCGTAGCATTTCTTAAAGAATTGAGAGAAGTAACACTGGCATCTAAAACGGTGCTCATATTCGATGAGGTCATCTCCGGCTTCCGCTTCCACCCAGGCGGCGCACAGGCTATCTTCGGCATCAAGGCCGATCTTGGCACTTATGGCAAAGTAGTAGGCGGCGGGTTATCAATTGGTGTAATAGCCGGTAAACGCGAGTTTATGGATGCGCTGGATGGTGGCCAGTGGCAGTTTGGCGATGCATCTATACCAGAAGTAGGCGTTACTTACTTTGCGGGCACCTTTGTAAGGCATCCGTTGGTGCTGGCTACTGCCAAGGCATCGCTGGAGTACTTTAAAGAAAAAGGTCCGCAGTTGCAGGAAAGCCTGAACGCCAAGGGTAAGTACATGGCTACCTCGCTCAATGCACTGGTGCGCCGGCTTAAGGTGCCCATGTTCATTGCCAACTTTGGCTCCCTGTGGCGCATCAGGTTCATGGAAGAGTATGCGTATATGGAACTATTCTTTACGCTTATGCGCTACAAGGGCATTCACATACAGGAAGGCTTCCCCTGCTTTATGACGGAAGCACACACACAGGAAGACATGGACACTGTATTGAAACACTTTGAGGACAGCCTGGTAGAACTGAAGGGTGCGGGACTTATACCCGAGTATATGCACGAGCCAGGAGATGAGCACAAAGAAATAAACACGCCACCCGCGCCAGGCGCCAGGCTAGGCAAAGACAAAGATGGCAATCCCGCATGGTTTGTGCAAGACGAAAAGAACCCCGGCAAATACCTGCAGGTAGCCAACGCCAATTAACCGTAGAGAAAACAACATTATGCTAAGTTTTATTCCCGTTGACCACGATCCTTTTGGTGGCGGTCACGAAATAGAAAAGATCACCATCACCAACGAGCCACAACGCGAGATATGGCTCTCCTGCATCATCGGCGGCGATGATGCTAACCTTGCTTACAATGAATCTGTATCACTAAAGCTTACCGGCAATCTCAACATAGTTGCATTACAGCGTGCTGCAGATGAGCTTATACTACGCCACGAAGCACTTAGGGCTACCGTAAGCCCTAATGGGGAAACATTGATTGTCTATAAGAATGTGCCTGTTCACCTGGAACTACAGGATATATCCGGCCCCGACGCCATGCAGCGTTTCCAGGCCTTCCTGGATAAAGAGATGGCAACGCCTATGCACCTGCAGGATGGGCCTCTGTTCCGCATGGCGCTGCACAAAACTGCCGATCAGGAACATTACTGCACCATCACCAAGCATCATATCATTGGCGATGGCTGGTCTACAGGCATCATCATGGAAGACCTCAGCCAGTTGTACAATGCCTATGCTGCAGGGAAGGACATAACATTGGAGCCGGCCGCACAAATGAGCGACTACGTAGACAACAGTACAGCATTCCGTAGGTCGAGGGCATATAAAGAAACCGAGCAATATTGGCTGAAACAATATAAAGACGTGATACCGGTAGTAGATATGCCGGTAGACAGGTCTAGAACTGCCCCGCGCACTTACAGGGGCGACCGTGTCGATCAGCCGATCTCAAAAGAGATGGCCAATGCGCTGAAAAAAGCAGGGGCCAAACAGGGCGCCAGCCTGGTAACTACCCTGCTGGCTGCGTTCGAGGTATTTTTATATAAGCTCACCCAGCAAACCGATCTGTCTGTAGGTTTGCCCGCTTCAGGCCAGGCTGCTTCCGGCCTTACCAATGTGGTAGGCCACTGCGTAAATGTGCTACCGCTGTACACCCACATCAATCCTTCGCTTTCCTTTGCTGATTACCTGAAGAAACGGAAGAAGGAAGTGCTGGATGCCTACGATCATCAACGCATAACATTTGGTGAACTGCTGAAGAAACTACACGTGGACCGCGATCCCAGCCGCATACCGCTGGTGCCCGTTGTCTTCAACGTAGATATGGGCATGGATAATGCCGTTACCTTCAATGGCCTTAGCTACAAGCTCATCAGCAATCCGCGCGTATGCGAAAACTTCGAAATATTCCTCAATGCTACAGGCTCCAGGGAAGGTATCATTTTAGAATGGTCTTACAACACTGCACTGTTCGATAGGAGTACTATAGAATCATTCGGTGCCGCATATATCGGCCTGCTCAACAATATACTGGAGGCACCCTCTACATCTATCTCTGATCTTGCAGGACAGCAAAGTAGTCTCACGCTGGTATCAGACAATAGTGTGGCAATACCAACCGGCCAAACACTGCTCAGCCTGTTTGAGGAAGCCGCAAAAAACAATCCTTCAAAAACAGCATTACGCTTCAGGGAAACGACATATACCTACACGGAGTTGTATCAAAAAGTACTTGGCTTATCAACTTTCCTTGGCAGACAAGGCTTAAAAAAAGGCGATATAGTAGGTATCTCGCTCGATCGCTCCGGAGAAATGCTTTTCGCACTACTTGCTGTGCTTCATTGCGGCGGTACTTATCTGCCGCTCGATCCGGAATACCCACTCGACCGTATCGCTTTTATGCTCGATGATTCGCGCGCTAAGCTGTTGATAACCTCCCGCAACCATAGCAGCAGGTATGGTAATGCTGTGCAGGAATTAGTGATAGAAGATATCTGGGCGTCATTATCAACAGAGCACCCTGCGGCCACTGCATCCGTTGCGGAATGGAGTGATATCGCTTATGTGTTGTACACATCCGGCTCTACCGGCAAACCAAAGGGTGTACAGATCACCCACAAAAACCTGGCAAACTTTCTGCTGAGTATGAAGGCTGCTCCCGGCATATCGGGCAACGATAAATTACTCGCCATTACCTCTATCTCGTTCGACATTGCAGGGCTGGAGTTGTATCTGCCACTGATCTGTGGTGCAGAACTGGTGATAGCAGATACCGAAGCAACTCGCGATGGCCGCTTGTTGCTGAAAATGATAGAACAGTATAACATCAGCATCATGCAGGCCACTCCATCTACATGGCAAATGCTGCTGGATTCAGGATGGGTAAAGAAATATCATCTCAGGCTGCTGTCTGGCGGCGAGGCGCTGCCAAAAGAACTGGCAGATAAGCTGCTGGATCGCACGACCGAAGTATGGAATATGTACGGCCCCACCGAAACTACTATCTGGTCTACCATTAAAAAGCTGGATAAAAACGATGCGCAGTTGACCATTGGTTTCCCCATCAACAATACCAGCGTATACATTGTTGGCGATGATGGCCAGCCGGCACTAGTGGGGCAACCCGGCGAGATATGGATCGGCGGTTGGGGAGTAGCAGCAGGCTACCTGCATCGCCCGGAACTTACAGAAGAGAGATTTATTCCCAATGAGTTCATATTAGACCAAAGCCAGAAACTATATAAAACAGGCGACCTTGGCAAAATGCTGCCCAACGGAGAAATAGTGTGCCTAGGCAGAATAGATAACCAGGTAAAGATACGCGGCCACCGCATAGAACTAGGAGAAATAGAATCCGCGCTCATGGCGCAGGATGGCGTAAAACAAGCCGTTGTAATAGCACGCGAAGATGTTCCCGGCGATAAGCGACTGGCAGTCTATGTAATACTTAGCGACGACGCCAGCAACACCGATGGTGCATGGAAAGACCGCTGGGACACGCTATACGAAACAGGAGCGGAAAACAAACAGGATAAGGCACCCGGCGATGCCAAAATAGATGGCACCCTGCTGGAAAGTCTGGACAATGCCGAAGAACTGAAAGCCCAACTGGCGGAATGGCTGCAAACATCTGTAGCACGCATCAAAACCATCGGCGCACGTAATATTTACGAAATAGGTAGCGGTGCAGGGCAGATCATGTTCGAACTGGCACCCGGCATCGACGGTTATATAGCCACAGACTACGCTGCGGCAGCTATCAATAATATCAACCAAAGGCTGGCTGCCGATCCGGGCAAATGGATGCACGTACGCACAGGTGTAGCCCCCGCAGATGACTTCTCCATTGTAGGCAACACTAAGCCCGACCTTATCCTTATTAATAGTGTAGCACAGTATTTTCCCGGCACGGAATACTTTATCAACGTTATAAAGCAGGCCGTAAATACGCTAAAACAGGGAGGGTGCCTGTTTATCGGCGATATGCAGGGTATGGGCTCCCTGCGTATGTATCATGCTATGGACTACCTCCCCAGGGCTGCATCAGACATCAGTCTGCGGCAGTTTGCAGAGGTTACAGAACATAGAGTACGCATAGAGGAGGAATTTACCGCAGACCCCGGCTTCTTCTATCTGTTACCACGCCTGCTCCCGCAGATAACAGGTGTGGATGTGCAATTGCGGCAAGGAAAAGCCGTAAACGAAACAACCAAGTACCACTACGATGTGTGGCTGTATGTTAGCAAACCGGTTGAGGTGGTGACCCCGGAAATATCGGTTGATTGGGCAGCAGTGAAAGACGAGGCCGGTATACAACAATTGCTAACCGGCAATACGGTTGAGATCATCAATATACCCAACAGCCGCACAGTAAAAGACCACGCACTGCTGCAAATAATAGAAACCGAAGACCCGGGCACCAGGATAGCAGAAGTAAAAAGCCGGATCGCGGCAGTGGACGGCGGTGTGCATCCCGATATTTTCTGGGCGCTCGCATCGCAAAACGGGTACAACGCTCATGTACGGTGGTCTGCAGACGGCACCGATGGCACATTTAGCGTTGTCCTTATCCCGCAGTCATCAACGGTAAGAATACCACCACCTGCCAGCGCAGATGACCTAAAAAAGAATATTTACGACCTCGCACGTACACCACGGCAGGCTGTAGACATAGTATTGCCGGGAGATATAATAAGTAAATGGCAACAAAATATTTCTGCCATATTGCCTGCATATATGGTACCGGAAGATTTTGTGGCTTTACAAAAGTTGCCGCTTACACCCAACAATAAAATAGACAGGAAAGCACTACCAAAGCCTCAAAAAAATACAGGCAAGGGCAAAAGTAAAACTGCTGGCCGCAAGCTGTCGCGGGAAGAAGAAATGATCACCGCCATATGGGCCGATGTGCTGGGGCTGCAGGACCTTGCCCCCGATGACGACTTTTTCCAATTGGGTGGACACTCATTACTTGCGGTCAAGGTGATGGTAGCCATTGAAAAACAAACCGGCCAAAGACTACCCATAGCCACTCTTTTCAGCAACCCTACCATAGAAAAACTGGCAAAACAATTGTCAGGAGAGGCTGAAGAGCAAAGTTGGGATGCGCTGGTACCCATCCGTACCACCGGCACCAAAACACCACTTTTCCTGGTGCACGGCGGCGGCATGAACGTACTGTTATTCAAAGCTATTTCCGAATATTTCGATACGGACCAACCACTATACGGAGTTCAGGCACTTGGGTTCAATCATCCGACGGACATACCCGCAACTATGGAAGAGATTGCCAAACGCTACCTGGATGAGATATTACAGATGCAGCCCGATGGTCCTTATGCTTTAGCCGGCTACTCACTCGGCGGCTTCTTCGTATTCGAAATGGCTAAGCAGTTAATGGCAATGGGAAAAAGCATTTCTTTCCTGGGTGTTATGGATACTTATGCCGGTAATAATGCAGCTGGAGGTGGCGGCATGCAGCGCACTGTAAAAAAGATCGCAAGACAATTTAACAAACTGCCTTTCTATACAAAGTCTTTTATTAATAACCCTAAAGAGGCACTGGAATACCAGGTGATCACCACTCAAAAACGGTTCCAGCGCAACAATACAGAAGAGCCATTTGGCCCGGAAGAGTCTTTTTCGGAATATGAAGCGGCTATCTACCAGAAGTATAATGAGGCGCATAACGCCTACATGTTAAGCCCCGCCGATGTGCAGGTATCATTGTTCAGGGTGCGCAAACGCCTATACTTCCTTGATGACCTGGTGACACTGGGCTGGAAGCAATTTGCTAAAAAAGGCGTGAAGGTATATGAGGTACCCGGCGACCATAAAACGTTCTTGTACCCGCCGTATGCCGAACAGTTTGCCCACATTATGCAACGGGCACTCAACGAAGAAAAGAATAAATAACAACAAACGGGATCTCACTGAGGCATCCCGTTCTTATTTTTGTGTGTTATGAAGTACGTAGCCAGGTGTTGTATTGCATTGCTGTTGCTCGCTATGGCTGTAGCAGGTACGGCTCAGCCAAAGGTATCAGCGGCAGGTTGGGACTCGCTGGTCACTGCTTTGCGCTCAGAGAACTGGAAAACAGTAGAGCAACTCAGCTCCACCTACCTGCTGCGCTATCCGGATAGCGACACAACCGCAGAAACACCCACGCTCAGGTATATGCTGCTGAGGGGCATTGCCGGCCAGCTGGCTACAAAAAAGTATTCGGCAGAGCAGGCAATGAACAAAGCCCTACCGTTAAAAGGCAAAAGTGTGCTCACTCCCACCCTCACTTTCTGCAGCAAGGGCATCTTCAATACCGTAAAGCTGGCCGATAACGGCATGGCCCTGTTTATATGCGGCGCCAACAATAAAGCTACAGAGATACACACTTTCGAATACTACACCCCAACAGACACTGCCATTATGAGCAGCATCGGCGCTCTTGAGGAAAAGCCGGTACGGCTCTATGCTATAATCACCGATATTAAGACCACTGGTGTTACGTTCCCACACCTGGAAGTAATGCTGGCTGAAACTGAAGTGCTGCTAGATAAAAAGTAGCCATCGCAGGTACAATTTTTATAAGCGATGTAATTGCACCACATTACACATCACCATTATGCTCAGATATTTGCTGCTAACGCTCGTTCTATTTATACACCTTGCAGCTACACCTGTTTTGTATGCACAGCATGGCCCCGATACAGTAAGAGCCGGCGTTTATATAACCAGCATCCACAACATAGATTTTAAGCAAAAGGAATATACTATAGATCTGTGGTTATGGCTCAGGTACAAAAATCAGAAATTCGACTTCGATAAAAACCTGGAGATACCAATGGCCAAGTCTGTCAACAGGTCTTACCTGACAGCCGACACCACTGCAGATAGCAGCATATACATGCTGATGAAACTGCAGTGTGTAATGAAGGATGAATGGAAAGTAGACAATTTCCCGTTCGACAGGCAGAACCTGCGCTTTTCTATTGAGAACTCCCAATTCGACTCTTCATCTCTTTTGCTCATTGCAGACACTGCGGGGCAGCATTTCGATAAACGGTTCACGCTACGCAAATGGAGCATAGACAGTATATTGATCACAACTGGCAACCGCACCTACGAAACCGCATTTGGCGATCCTGTTGCCAGGGCACCTAAATCTGTATACAGCAATTACAAGGTGAAAATGGTCATCACCCGCAATGCTATGGGCATCTTCTGGAAGCTCTTCCTCGGTATGTATCTGTCCTTTCTTATTGCCTACATGTGTTTCTCCATTCACATAGATAGTATTGATTCCCGCTTCAGCCTGGCTGTAGGTGCACTGTTTGCAGTGGTAGGTAATAAATATATTGTCGATTCCTCTTTGCCCGAATCCTCAACCTTTACACTGGTAGACACCCTGCATGGCATAACCCTGTTCTTTATCCTGGTCATCATGATGGCCAATGCCTATGTGCTGAAGCTAAGCAAACAGGGAAACGAGGCTGGCATTATACGCTTTGATAAACTGTGCGCGCGTCTTATGCTCATTGCATACGTGCTGCTGAACGTGTGGTTTATCTACATGGCCAGCTACAGGCAGTAACCTTTATTGCTTTTTCTTATTCCACGATCAACACTCCCAATAAATGTATATACACCTATCTTCCTAATATTGCATCCGGATTTCAAAACAACACGATCCGCAAAAACTTAAATACAATGAAAAAGGACGCAATACTTTTCAGCTCATACAAGCTAGGTAATATAACACTGAAGAACCGTGTAGTGATGGCGCCGATGACACGCAGCCGCGCCATTGGCAATACGCCAAACGAATTGATGGTAAAATACTATGCAGACCGCACAGAGGCGGGCCTGATCATTACAGAAGGGGTATCTCCTTCTCCTAACGGCCTTGGCTATTCCCGCATACCAGGCCTGTTCAACGATACGCAGGCAAACGGCTGGAAGGCAGTTACAGATGCAGTACATGCCAACGACGGTAAGATATTCATGCAGATGATGCATACAGGCCGCGTTGGTCACCCCATCAACCTGCCGGAAGGTGCCAAGGTAATGGGTGCATCCCCCATTGCGTACAATGACCAGATGTGGACAGACACACAAGGCATGCAGCCGATCCCTGTACCGGAAGAGATAACAGACATACCAGCACTGATAGCAGAATATGTACACAGCGCTAAGCTGGCTGTAGCAGCAGGTTTCGACGGCGTAGAGATACACAGCGCCAATGGCTACCTGCCTATGCAGTTCCTGAACCCTGCCTCCAACCAGCGTACCGACAAGTACGGTGGCAGCATACAGAACCGCAACAATTTTGTGCTGGAGCTGGCAGAAGCTATGGTAGCTGCTATTGGTAAAGACAAGGTGGGCATCCGCCTCTCCCCATTCAATCCGTTCAACGGCATGACACCTGACCCACAGGAAACAGAACAATACACGCTGCTGGTTGAAGGTCTGAAGAAGATAGGCGTGGTTTATATACACTTCCTCACCTTTGCTATGCAGCCATCATTTGTTGATGATCTGCATAAGTTGTTCGGTGGTACGTTCATCCTGAATGGCGGCTATACATCAGCAAGGGCAGAAAGCGACCTGGAGACTGGCCGTACAGAACTGGTGTCCTTCGGCAACCACTTCATCTCCAACCCCGACCTCGTTACCCGCATGAAGGAAGATGCAGAACTGGCAGCAGCAGATCAGGCTACCTTCTACACGCCTGGCGAAGTTGGCTATAACGATTACAAGAAATTGAGATAATCTCTTAACCAATATATAATCAAAAGGCTCCCTGAACTGGGAGCCTTTTGATTATGCTACAACCGATATAAGTTTCTCTCCCTTAGCTATAAATGTACCTATTGGTTCAGCAAAGCCACTATAACCATTCTGGGCCAGCAGTGCCACAACTTCGTGTACAGCAGCACTATCCACCGCTACCAGTAGGCCGCCATTGGTCTGCGGATCAGGCAATATGCTGAAAGCTTCCATCACATCCACACCCGGTCCAAAGCTGATGTTGTTGCCATAAGCATTCCAGTTTCTGTATGTAGCATCGGGCACTGCGCGTTGCGCAAGATATTCTTTCACACCAGGCATTAGTTGCAGTTTGCTATAATTCAACTCTACCGACAGGCCCGCACCTTGTGCCATTTCTGATAGGTGCCCGGCAAGTCCAAACCCCGTCACATCCGTCATAGCCGTAACACCTGCTATAGTCCCCAGCAAAGCGCCTATCTTATTAAGCTGAGACAACTGGGCAATGAACGCTACCCTATGCTCTTCGCTCATCAGCTCCCGCTTTTGCGCTGTTGATAAAATACCCGTACCCAATGGCTTCAGCAGGAACAACTTGTTACCCTCCTTAGCAGTATCGTTCCGCTTCAGGTGGCTTATCCCGCACAAACCATTTACAGATAGCCCGAAGATAGGTTCGGTCACATCCACGCTGTGCCCTCCCGCCAATGGTATACCCGCCTCTGCGCATATACTCCTGGCCCCTTCCAGCACCCGTTGGGCAAGCGCCGCAGGTAGCTTCTCCACAGGCCAGCCCAGTATAGCTGTTGCTAAAAGTGGCCTGCCGCCCATAGCATATACATCGCTTATAGCATTAGCGGCAGCTATGCGGCCAAAGTCATACGCATCATCCGTTACCGGGGTAAAGAAATCTGTTGTAGCTATCAGTGCCTGCCCGCCGCCAATATCATACACCGCAGCATCATCATTAGTAGCATTGCCAACCAGCAATTTGCTATCCGGCTGCGTGGCTATATCTGTCTTCAATATCTCTTGTAATACTGCCGGGGCTATTTTGCAGCCGCAGCCCGCTCCGCGGGAATATTGGGTAAGCTTTACTGGCTCAGTGTTGTCCATAAAATTATGCTATAGTTTTTACCGTCAATAGCTGGGTGGCTATTGACGTTGGGTTTATTTCATTGGTTGGGTAGCTATATATCGGCAGGTTCTTTTCCTTACGATCCACCAGGCCCTGCGCATAAAATTTGTCGTAATAGTGCAGCAATATACCAAAGGCCGTATGATAATCGTTCTCTATCAGCGCATTCACCGTGTTCTTAGTATTCAATCCACCCAGTCGTTTCTGTATCCTGATCACCGCATTCACCAGTTCCTCCTTCTTCAGTTTGCCATACTCTTTTACCAGGTAATCAAGCCTCACCTCAAATGGTATATCAAGAAAATACATCGGAGCAGCCATCATGGTATTGTAGAAGGCCCCGGGCAGGTTTATGTCACCTATCCGCTGGCTTTCATTCTCTACCCATATCGGCTGTGCTCCTTTTACGGTCAACGTATGAAGCGCCAGGGCAAGCTTATTCTCAAACATTTCCGGTGTTGGCTGCTGCAATCCTATACCGCCAAATGCCGAACCTTTATGACAAGCCAGGGCCTCCAGGTCTATCACTCTTTTCCCCTTGCGCGCCAGTTGATGCAACACTTCGGTTTTGCCTGCGCCGGTATATCCACCAAGTACGTTCAGGTTGTACTGCCTACCAAACTGCGCCAGTACCCAGTTGCGGAAAGCCTTATAGCCACCCGCAAGCGTATACACTTTAAATCCGTACAAGTCCAGCAACCAGGCTACTGCCCCACTGCGCATACCGCCACGCCAGCAATGCACCAGTATGATCTTGCTGCCGTTACCCTCGGTAGCTACTATACGCTCTACCTCTTCTACCATTGTGCGCATCTTCGGGCCATAATAGTCGAGACCGATCTTTATAGCTGCCTCCCTGCTCTCTTGTTTATAGGCTGTGCCTACTACCTTGCGCTCCTCATCGCTGAACAGCGGCAGGCTGTGTGCGCCGGGTATATGGGCATGCCCGTATTCACCGGGGCTGCGCACATCGAACAACGGATGCGCACCCACCAGTTGTACAAACTCAGCAATATCTGTTTTATGCACCATGCCAACGGCTTTAATATACTAACCCACGGACAGTGCCGTGGGTTAGTGGTAATTATGTTGTTACTATTTATTCATTCATCATTGCTTCCAATACCTCTGCTATATCTTCAGCATTAGGCTTGGAGAAATAATCGCCATCCGTAGCATATGCCGGACGATGCGCCTGCGCGGCTATGGTACGCGGAGCCACATCCAGCCAGCGGTAACCACCCTGCTTTTCCATCACCTGCTGGAACATGTAGGCCGATGCGCCACCCGGCACATCCTCATCTATAAACACTATGCGGTTGGTCTTCTTCAGCGATTCTACGATCATGCCATTGATATCGAACGGCAGCAATGTGCGCACGTCTATCACTTCACAGCTAATGCCCTTAGGCTCCATATAGTTCACGATAGCCTCTTCTATAATGCGCAGTGTAGAACCGTAAGATACTATGGTGATATCGCTACCCTCACGTATCACTTCAGGTATACCAAATGGCACTGAGAATTCTGTAAGGTTAGATGGCACACGCTCTTTTAAGCGGTAGCCGTTCAGGCACTCTATCACCAGGCCAGGCTCATCGCTGCGGAGGAGCGTATTGTACATACCGGCTGCCTGCGTCATGTTGCGCGGCACACACAGGTACATACCCCTTATAGAGTTCAGTATCATACCCATCGGCGATCCGCTGTGCCATACGCCTTCCAGCCTGTGGCCGCGGGTACGCACTATTATCGGGCATTTCTGTCCGCCGCGGGTACGGTACTGTATCGTTGCCACGTCATCGCTTAGCGGCTGCAGGCCATACAGCAGGTAATCCAGGTACTGTATTTCGGCTATAGGGCGCAGACCACGCATAGCCATACCCAGGCCCTGACCTATAATTGTAGCCTCGCGGATACCCACATCCGATATGCGCAACTCGCCATACTTTTCCTGCAAACCGGCAAAGCCCTGGTTCACGTCGCCTATCTTACCCAGATCCTCGCCAAAGGCTACTACCGCAGGGTTGGTGGCAAATGTATGATCGAAGAATTTGTTCAGTATCTCGTAGCCGTTCAGCATTAGCGGCTCACCATCAAAGCGTGCAGGCACCTCTTCCACCTTCATGGCATTCTGTGCAGAAAGGCTGTGCAGGTGACTGTTGAACTTCTCCTTATTGTCTTTACGTATCTGGTCGTAGAAGTTAGATAGCGCCCTTACCGCCTCGCTATTGCCCGTGCACAATGCCAGCACCTTACGTACTGTCTGCATCACATCCTTGCGGATAGGTTCTTTTATAGCATTCAGCTCCTGCACAGCTGCAGCAATGGTCTGTGCAGTGGCTCCGCCATCAAACACCACCTGGTTGCACAGGCTGGTAGCCTGCTGTATCTGCGCCTTTATTGGAGCCAGGAAAGCATCCCACGCACGCTGCTTGGCCGTGCGGGCTTCTTCCTTCGCCTCATCTTCAATAGCACTCAGTTCAGCATCATCGGCAATATTGTTTTCAAGCAAAAACTGCTTCAGCTTGGCAATGCAGTCCATCTCCTTCTCCCACTCCAGGCGCTCCTTGCTCTTGTAGCGCTCGTGCGATCCTGAAGTTGAGTGCCCCTGTGGCTGCGTTACTTCCTTTACGTGGAATATAGCCGGTATATGCGTTTCACGCACCCGGTCTATACCCCTTTGTACGGTATCCATCAGCCCGGCATAGTCCCAACCTTTAACAGTGTATATATTAATACCACCCTGCTCTTCGTTCCACTGCATACCTGCCAGTGCGTCAGAAATAGAGTTTTTAGTTGTCTGGTACTTACGCGGTACCGATATGCCATAGCCATCATCCCACACAAAAACCGCCAGCGGCACCTGTAATACACCGGCGGCATTGATGGTCTCCCAGAAAAGCCCTTCAGAAGTAGATGCATCGCCAATGGTGCAGAATACCACCTCATTGCCCTTGCGGGTAAATTTTTCAAAACCTTCCTGCAGCACGTCTACATTGCGGTACATCTTCGATGCTTGCGCCAGGCCCAGTGCACGCACCATCTGACCTGCGGTTGGCGATATATCGCTGCTCGACTGCGGACCAGCCATCAGGTCTTTATATTCCCCGTTCTCATCCAGCCAGCGTGTGCCGTAGTGACCATTCATCATACGGCCACCAGTAGATGGTTCGTTCTCGATATCCGGATCGGCGTAGAGCTGAGCAAAGAATTTCTGTATATCGCTCATGCCGGTGGCAAACATCAGCGTCTGGTCGCGGTAGTAACCACTGCGGATATCCCCATCGCGGAAACACTTGGCCGCAGCTATCTGCGCCAGTTCCTTACCATCACCAAAAATGCCGAATTTAGCCTTACCGGTAAGCACCTCGCGACGCCCTATCAGGCTCGCCTCCCTGCTGGCAACCGCAAGACGGTAATCATCCAACGCTACTTTCTTAAAATCCTCAAACGACAGTCGCTCCGACTTAGACACAGTGGCTATTTTAGGCATATTAATATTTGAAATTCAATGAAGGACAAAGATAATTAAAATGGCGGAAAGGCTAAATAGTAACACGTATTTACCGTTCATCAACAAAATCGACCGTTTGTGAATAAAAATCCCTGTAGTTTCAGCAAAAACGTAATATCGCGTTTACACTATAAGATCAATATGAAACAGATTTTACTGGCACCCTTAGCTATCATAGTCCTATTGCTGACTTCCTTCCATTCATTTGCCCAGAATGCTACCTTACAAGTTATTAGCGGAACCGTATCCGGAGAAGACGATTTTGTGGATGATGTCACTGCCTCCAGTGCCAGGTACAATACTATAATAAGTATGTGCACAGATTCAGCCGGCAACACTTATTTGCTTGATCTGCATAATTACAGGATCAGAAAAATAGATGCAGTTACCCATATAGTAACAACTATTGCCGGCAACGGCACTCCGGGCTTTTCCGGGGATGGCGGTCCGGCAGTTTTAGCAGAGATATTACAACCGCAGATCGACATGTACTACTATGACGATTTTTCTGTAGGCGGCATATGTTGCGATAAAAGCGGGAATGTTTACCTCGCCGACTTTGGCAATGGTCGCATACGAAGAATAGACCATACAACCGGAACCATAACAACAGTAGCTGGCGGAGGGGAATGGTACAATGAGGGTGCTCTGGCAACGGATGTAGATATTAGACCAAGTAAAGTATGCATAGACAAATACAACAATTTATATTTCAGCGACAGCAAAGGTTCTATTAATAAAGTAAGCGCTACTACCCACAGAATTACAACCCTTGAAGGAATCACATACTATGGTCATTATAACGACTACCCCAATTACCCCTCGATGCGAATGCTTGTCTGCGATAAATGGGGGAATTTAATTGTTTCCGGATATGCATATGACGCGAACACCACGCTAATAAAAATTGACACTTCAGGCTCTATTTCACATATTGCCGGGGTACAATGGAATTGGGGAATGGGTGGAGCTGATGGCCGCCCTGCAAGCAACCAACCATTCAATTCAATATCGGATATTGCTGTGGATACTTCAGGAAATATTTACCTGGCGGAATTTGCAGGAATAAGAAAAATAAGTTCTGGAACCGGCAATATCAATCTATTATGTGGACTCATTCATAATATAGCAGGGGAAAGCACCTTTTCCGGCGATTATCCTTACATTCCAACATATGGCACTTTTGTACCTGCCGATAGCGCCTGGATGTCTTATTCAGGATCTTCCGTATGTGTTGCCCCGTCCGGACAATTGCTTTTCACGGGCATTGTTAACTCGGGCGTAACCAACTATAGCGTCAACACCTTACTTCAATATAATCCACCAGGGTTTTCTGTTGAATCAGTAGTTGTTAAGGACAGTTTAATTACGCCTCCTTGCCAATTGCCGGCGATTCACCACTATTCAATTAAAGGGACTTTAAATGGAACGCCCGGAGCCACTGATTCTATTTACTTCAGTATCTTCTTTCCGGGCATGACAGATCCGTCGATTGTCAACTTGCCATATTACTCATTTATAGATAGTTCCGGTGCTACAATTTTTGGATTTGGTGATGATACTACCAATATGGCATCATTTACATATTCTTTTCCCGCAATTAATACTGCAAATTACTATTACACCACAAAACATGGAACTACCGATCTATCAACAAACTTTACTGTATCCGGTACCGTATGCGATTCAAACATAACTGACATTACATTATATAGCTTTACAGACTCACTCACCACCCCTCCTTGCAGCTTGCATCCTCAGATAAGGATCAATATCGAAGGAGCAGCTCGTGGGACTCCGTCAGCATCTGATTCCGCATATATTGTTATTAATTTCGGAGATGGCACAAGCGAACTAAAAGTAGTGACCTATGATACTGAATCAGTTTCCGTTTGCTATGGCACAATGCACAATCATTTCAGATGCTCAACATTGCACACCTACCCTACAGGGTTTACAGGAAATATTACACCAAGCGCTACTTGCGTAACAAATGCAGGAACAGCACAATTTTGGCCTGGTGGCGGACCATCTTGCAGTGCCGGATTTCCTGTTGTTCACGTTTACAACTGTAGCGTCCCTGGTGTAGTCTCCGACACACTAATTCCTTCAGATACCAACGTCATCGCCTGTTCATTACCGTTGATTAAGTCATTCGCGGTAGGCAGCAAACTCACTAACGCCGAGATTACGCATTCGTCGGTAACTTACTACCTGAACTATGGCGATGGATCAGATACAACTGTAACACTGGCAGTCCAAACAGATGGTCTCGGCAATTTCTTCACGAAAGATACCTTTGCGCATAATTACACAATGCCCGGTGCTTACACGGTAGCCATCACTCCGGCAGACTCAGCTCACCCGACTGAACAGACGACTTTCACAATTGGAACAAGCTGTTCACCTGTATCAGGTGTATTTTACCGCGACGGCAATGCAAACTGTACGCCCGATACTCACGAAACTCGCCTTGCTTACTGGCCTATGGCTGTCATCAATACTACTGTAAACGACACCACCTATGCATGGTGCGATAGTGCAGGCCATTATTCCCTGTCATTAATAAACGGTGATACCTATAGCCTGGTTCCCAACTACTTTGCCACATGGGGTACAAGCACCAGTACACTTAGTTTGTCCTGTCCTGCATCAGGAGCTTATACTATTACACCATCTGCGGGTAGTACCTATGTACAAGACTTCGGTTTTACTTGTCCTGGGATGCCCGATACTGTAGACATGAACCTGGCTGGCTTTGCCTGGGGTATTATACCCGGGGATACCGGTGTGGTGGGTATATGGAGCAGCAACGACTGGGGGTATATGTGCGATTCGCTTAACTCTACCGTTACGCTTACACTAGATCCTCTGCTGACCTACGTAGGTATGTGGGACGGACCTGCACCAACAACAGTATCCGGTAGTACCCTTACCTGGAACTTCCATACACAGGCCAACCTGCTCGACTTCCACGCCGATGTGAAGGTGCGCTGTGCTACTACGGCTACAATGGGGGCTTCTGTTTGCAACACCCTGCACGTTACCCCTACTTCATTCCCTGATCCTGATACAGCCAACAACACCTACAACTGGTGCCAACCCGTTCGTTCGTCGTGGGATCCGAACGAAAAGGAAGTATCACCTAAAGGCTTTGGGCCTGAGGGCTATATCCTGAACGGCACACCACTGACTTATACCGTACACTTTCAGAATACCGGTACAGCACGTGCCAGGAACATCACCATTAACGATACCATAAGCGAGCACCTAGATATTGCTACCCTGCAGGTAGTAAGTTCAAGCGCGCCGGTACTGGTATATCAGCCAGAGCTAACAGGCAACCTCATCAAATTCAGGTTCAACGATATTAACCTGCCAGACAGCGGCACAGACTTCAATGGCAGCAACGGCTATGTGGTGTATAATATATACCCTAAAGCAGATCTTGCACCCGGTACACACATACAAAACACCGCAGGTATCTACTTTGATTATAACCCTGCCGTTATTACGAATACTACTACTAACACCATTGAATATGACCTTACGGCTATATCCGGCGGATCGGATGTGTGCGAGGCTGCGACGCTCCCGCTGAGCAACAGCATTGCAGGTGGTGTATGGAGCGCATCAAATGGCCATGCAACCATTTCTGCAACCGGCCTTCTTACCGGCATTAGCGCCGGTGTCGATACCATCTGGTATACTACCTATGGCGGCGACCAAAAGGTATTTAAGGTGATCACCATTAACACTTTACCTGTGGTGAGTGTCACTACAGGCATAACATCTGTTTGCGTGGCTGCTACTACTACTTTAAGTAATACTACCACAGGTGGATCATGGACCAGCAGTTCTGCCAATACTACTGTATCGGGCGGTGTTGTTACGGGCGTAACTGCAGGCACCAGCATTATCTCCTACAGCATAACCAATAGCTGCGGCACTGCTACCGATACTATGCTCGTTACCATCAATCCATTACCCGATGCTGGCACCATAACAGGTATCCCATCCGTTTGTGCAGCAGCTGCCACTACCCTTTACAACACTATTACCGGCGGCACCTGGACCAGCAGCACGGCTAACGCTACAGTAGCGGGGGGAACCGTAACAGGCGTAACTGCAGGCACCAGCATTATCTCCTACGCTGTTACCAACGCTTGTGGCATAGCTACCGACACCATGCTGGTGACCGTTAATCCGCTACCTGATGCCGGCACTATAACTGGTACTCCATTGGTTTGCGAGGCTGCTGTTACAACTTTAGGCAACAGCTCCACAGGTGGATCATGGACCAGCAGTACTGCCCATGCTACAGTATCTGGTGGTATAGTTACTGGCTTAACAACTGGCACCAGCATCATCTCTTACAGCGTAACCAATGGCTGCGGCACTGCCACGGACACTATGCTGGTTTCTGTTGAGTCGCTACCAAATGCCGGCACTATAACAGGCATTAGTAATGTGTGCGCAGGCAGCACCATCACACTCAACAATGCGGTCAGCGGCGGTACATGGAGCAGCGGTACTCTAACCCATGCTACTGTAACCGGCGGCATTGTTACCGGTGTAGCAGCAGGTTCCTCTATTATATCTTATGCTATTTCCAACATATGCGGCACTGCAGCGGATACCTTGCTGTTTACCGTAAACCCACTCCCCGATGCAGGTACTATAACAGGCACTAACCACGTATGCGTGGGTGGCACAATAACACTTTCTAATACCGCGACCGGCGGTACCTGGCTGCCCAGCACCAGCACGGCTGACGTGACCGATGGCGTGGTTACCGGCATGTCGGCAGGCGGTGTAGTTATTTTCTACACCGTAACCAACACCTGCGGTACTGCTGAAGACACTATGGCAATAACCATCAATGCCCTGCCTGATGCTGGTACTATAACCGGAACCACAACCATTTGTAACGGTGCAGGTTCCACACTCACTGCAAGTATCAGCGGAGGAGCCTGGAGCAGCAGTAACGCTGCTACAGTGTCGGTCGATGCCTCAGGTAATATATCCGGCATTAGTGCAGGTACCGCTACTATCAGTTACCTCATCAGCAATGAGTGTGGCGCAGATACCGCAACTACCAGCATCAATGTAGTGAACCTCCCCAACCCCGGCACTATCAGCGGTGCAGATACCGTATGCCCGGGTGCTGCTATCAGCCTTTCAGCTTCGGTAGGTTCCGGCACCTGGAGCAGTAGCGATAATACACTGGCCAGCGTAAGCAGCAGTGGTGTGGTTACCGGTGTTGGTGCTGGTAGTGTGACGATATCTTACCAGGTAAGCAACGTATGCGGACCAAACACTGCTACCTATACAGTTACTGTGTTGCCCCTTACTGCCTGCCCTGATAATATAAGTGACCTGCCCATTGCTACCGATATCACCCTGTACCCCAACCCTAACGACGGCACCTTTACCATTGCCGGTACATGGCCGGGCAGCGACAGAACGGTGAGCATAGAGATAGTTAATGTACTGGGGCAAATTGCTTACAGCAACACTGCTACTGTAACCAATGGCGAACTGAAGGTACTGCTGCAAACCACCAACCTGGCTGCCGGCACCTACTTGGTACGCCTGGCCGATGGCAAGCAGTTGCAAACGCTGAGGTGCACCATTAGCCAATAACCGATACAAACGTATTGCAAGGCGGCAGCTCTATGGGTTGCCGCCTTTTTCTAATGGCGGCCTGCCGAAATGTTATTTTTTTACATTTATATCCGAAAACTGCAATTGCGGGTGCAACTATTGACGAAAATACCAATACCAGGCTGGCTGATGCTATTTTGTATTTCATTACGCGGGCTCCGGTCAGCAATTAAATTAATTAATTTAACTTCGCACTCCCAAAATCAATATAAAATAATCAGTTTACTGATAACCATACTATGTTCGAGAATCTTAGTGAGCGGTTAGACTCCGCCATCAAGCAGCTGAAAGGTGAAGGCAAGATCAACGAGATTAATGTTGCCAGTACTATCAAGGAGATACGCCGTGCATTGGTTGATGCCGACGTGAACTATAAGATAGCCAAGGAGTTTACCGACAGGGTAAAGGAAAAGGCTACGGGTGAGAAGGTGATCACATCAGTAAGCCCAGGCCAGCTGATGGTGAAGATAGTAAAGGACGAGCTGGCCGAACTGATGGGCGGCATAGAGAAGGAGCTGGACCTGAGCGCAAGACCTACAGTAATACTGATAGCAGGCCTGCAGGGTTCGGGTAAAACCACGTTCTCCGGCAAGCTATCGAGCTTTTTGAAGACGAAGAAGAACATGCGCCCGCTGCTTGTTGCTGCAGATATCTATCGCCCTGCGGCGATGGACCAGCTGCAGGTATTGGGTGAGCAGGTGAAGGTGCCGGTGTATGTAGAGGTAGATAACAAGAATGCAGTATCTATCGCGCAGAACGCCATAGCGCACGCCAAGCAGAATGGCAACAATGTAGTAATAATAGATACCGCAGGCCGACTGGCCGTAGACGAGCAGATGATGCGCGAGGTGGCCGACATAAAGGCTGCTGTGAATCCGCAGGAGATACTGTTTGTGGTGGACTCTATGACGGGCCAGGATGCGGTGAACACCGCCAAGGCCTTTAACGATCGTCTGGACTTTACGGGCGTGGTACTAACGAAGCTGGACGGTGATACGCGCGGTGGTGCGGCCCTTACTATACGCTATGTGGTAGATAAGCCCATAAAGTTTGTGAGCATGGGCGAAAAGCTGGATACGCTGGATGTTTTCTACCCCGAGCGTATGGCACAGCGTATACTGGGCATGGGTGACATTACCACCCTTGTGGAGCGCGCACAGGCGCAGTATGATGAGGTGCAGGCCAAGAAGCTGGAGAAGAAGATACGTGCCAACAAGTTTGACTTTGAAGATTTTAAGGAGCAGCTGAACCAGATAAAGAAAATGGGTAACATTAAAGACCTGTTGGCTATGATACCTGGTGTGGGCAAGGCTATTAAAGATATAGATATATCGGACGACGCATTTAAGGGTATAGAGGCGATGATCAACTCTATGACACCCGAAGAGCGCAGCAACCCGGATATTATTGATGCCAGTCGCCGTAAGCGTATAGCCAAGGGTAGTGGCAAGGATGTGAACGAGGTGAATGCGTTTATGAAGCAGTTTGAACAGATGAAGGCGATGATGGCGCAGATGAACAAGTTCAAAGGCATGGGCGGTGGAATGGGAGGCGGTATGCCTGGTATGCCGCCGATGTTTGGCAGGAGGTAGTTTTGTTAATTAGCCAATTTGGCAATTCGACAATTCGGCAATGCGGTGGTTAGTTAGACCCCGGCCTTAAAGGGAGGTGTTATGTGGGCTGTCAGTCGGGAGACAGGACAGCGGCTGTGGTTGAGGGTTTGGGATGTGAAAACGAATACATCCGCTTGTGAGATTGCTTCGTTTCTCGCAATGACACGCTTCTGGAACCCCGACCCTAAAGGGAGGTGTGGTTGATATGGCTCGTGACCGTGCCGCCTTTCGACAGGCTCAGGGTGACACTATGTGGAAACGGAATTAAAGAGTATAATAAATGATAAAATAGGGTTATGACGGGCTTGGAAGCTGGTTGTAACCCTTTAGCAATAAAGGGACAGACACTAAAGTATAGTATATGCGGGCATTCAAGGGTTTTAAGGGAATAGTATTATCCGCATCGGCGCTGTTGTTACTGGGCAGTTGCGGTAACGAGACGGAGAAGGTACCGGATATTTCGGGCATCAAGGTGCAGGTGCAAACTATGCGGTTTGATAAGGACCTGTATGCCATTGACACCAGCCATATAGGTGCCGGCCTGGCACAGGTGAAGCAGAAGTATCCAGACTTCCTGGACTTTTTTATAGACACGGTAATGAGCTTTGGCGTAAGGGGCAACTACAGCGATACCGCCCGGCCTGTACGCGAAGCCATGCACGAGTACCTGACCTATAAGGATTTTACCAACCTGCAGGATACCATTAACCACTACTACCCCGACACCAGGCGCATAGACGAGACCATCAGCAAAGGTTTCAGCTACATGAAGAGCTATATGCCGGCCTTTACCCCGCCTAAAAAGATTATCTACGCCAACCACCTGCTCACCAAGGTGTCGCCGGTGTTTTGTGTAGATACCAACATAACCTGTGTGTGCCTGGATATGTTTGTAGGGCCGCAGTTCCCGTTCTATAAATCTGTAGGTGTGCCAGATTATATGGCAGCACACCTGGTAGCCGACTATATACCTGTGGCTGTGTTCCGGGCAACGTTTGAAAGCATTTACCACTACCCGCAGGAAGAGCAAACGCTGCTGGACCTGATGATACAGCAGGGTAAGGAATTTTATTTCCTGCACAAGGTATTGCCGGGCGTGGCCGACACTACCCTCTTTGGCTTTACGGGTACCGAGATAAAGTGGTGCGAGACCAACGAGGCATCGATCTACAACTATTTTGTGCAGAATAACCTGCTATATAACCGCCGCGATGCTGAAACCCGGCCATATGTAACCGATGGACCGTTTGCCCACAACCTGGGGTCGGCGTCGGAGCCGGGGGTAACGCCGGGCAATATAGGCGGCTGGATGGGCTACAGGATTGTAACAGCCTATATGGCCAACAACAGCAAGGCGACACTGGAACAGCTGCTGCCGGCAAGGGAAGAGGGTGGCAAGTTTTTGCAAGAGGCAAAATACAAACCGAAATAACAAGCACACACAATATATATGAAACGATTGCTCTCAGCCATTGCCTTTTGCAGCATGGCTACAGCAGCCAGCGCACAGCTGAGCAAGGCCGATGAGATAAAGAAAGCACTGGCCACCACCAACAAAGACACCGTAGCCTGGGTATATGGCGGTTTTATAACCCTGGGCATGAACGAGGGTTTCCTGCACAACTGGGCAGCGGGGGGTGAACTCGCTTCGTTCAGTGCCAATGGCATTTTCAGCGGTCATCTGGACCACCTGTCTCATCGCGAGATATGGAGCAATAACCTGGATGTATCTTACGGCCTTAACTATAACTACTCCACTTCTTTTATTCCGCGCAAAACGGACGACCGTATAGACTTTACATCGAAATACGGCAAGCGGATAGACACCAATGGCAACTTCTTTGCCTCGGCGCTGTTCAACTTCAAATCGCAGTTAACGGACGGTTACGACTATACCGTGGCCGACTGGCCGCATAAGCCACCAACATCTAAGTTTATGTCGCCCGGCTATTTTACGCTGGCGGCGGGGGTTGAATACCGCGAGGGAAGCGATGTGAGCATCTTCGTATCGCCGATAGCAGCCAGACTTACAGTGGCTGAAAAGTATTTTACCACCCTTACCCCGCAGGGTGCCTTTGGTATAGACTACGGCAAGACGCAGAAGTATGAGTTTGGTGCTTACATATCGGGCCGCTTTGCTACCAAGCTGAGCAAGACTGTACGTTACAAAACACGACTGGACCTGTACAGCAACTACCTGGCCAAGGATACCAGGGACAGCCTGGGTAATGTAGTGAAGCGGGATAATCCGGGCAATATAGCCGTGCTGTTTGATAACCTGCTGGATATAAAGCTGGGCAAGTATGTGAATATGGCTATAGGTGCTACGGTTATCTACGACAACAACCTGCCCTACAGCAAGTACGATGCTGATGGCAAGCTAAAGAAAGACCCCGGTGTGGATATGGGCTGGGTGCAGCTGAAGCAGATATTTACGTTTGGGATTGAGTATAAGTTCTAAGAGCCAACTCCGGAGCAATTTATAAAATAGAAACAGTTAATAATCGCTATATTAGCACCATATCTTAAACACACTTTATTATGACGAAACTTTCACTATTGATCTCTGCCCTGGCACTGTCTGTCACAACAATGGCTCAACAGGCTATACCCGAATTTAAGAATAAAGTGATGTTGCTTAACAAAGACAACACGCTATCAAGCCTCGACTTAACCCCACTAGGCTATGCAAGTAACAGCAAAATGGGGTCTGCAAGCGTTTATATGGGTGCCGATGGTAAAAATGCAGCAATAACCTTTAACCCTAATGCAGGTAATTCGTTTATTGTAAAGATAGAACCTGGTGTAGACCCGGAAAGCGTAGTTACGCTCTATGAATTTATTGTTGAGAAAAAAATGCGAAAAATATATACCGGCCGGGTAAGCATGGGCGGATTGAAACCGGTAGAATCGCAGACTGTAAAACTTTCTTTCTCGAAAGTGCAGGACGGCGTTTATACCATAAAGCCGTTAGCACCGCTTGAACCAGGTGAATATATCTTTACTGTAAGCCAGCCATTAAACTCATCGGTAACCATAGAAGTAAAAGGATTTGCCTTTTCGGTGCCGGAATAATAATCAATCCATCCACTTTTCATACAAGAGGCGGGTTACAATATAACCCTCCTCTTCCAGAAACTGGCGCATACGCACATTGTTTACCTGGGTGTAGCGGGTGATGCGGCGGACACCATCCGTGGTGAATATTTCTTCCATACGCTCGTTGAGCTTGCGGTAGATGCCCTGGCGGCGGAACTCATCGGCTATGTAGCCGTCGGATACGTATAATTGTTTGCCGGTGTATACTTCTATGCGGCTGTCGTCCTGCTCTTCAGTGTAGCCGAACATGAAGCCTGCCGGTTGGCCCTCTTTATACGCTACGAGGCATATACCTTCGTTTTCCTGCTGCATGGTGATGATGTAGCGCATGTAGCTTTCTTCAATATCGGCCCAGTCGGCAGTTTTGTTGAACATAAGATGCTCGTGCTTATGCAGCTCGTGCATGAACCGGCTGATGAGTGCATATTCGTCTTTTACCTGTACCTGCTTTATCTCTATATCCATACCTTATGTTTTATACACCCGAAATTGACAATAAATACTGAATAAACCATTTTTTTAGCCGCGTACCCGAAAACCCGTATAGCTTTCTTAATTTCGCAGGAATCACGGCCACTCAACACTCATAGATTTTTAGATTTGAAAGTACAATTATTCATACCATGTTTTGTAGACCAGCTTTATCCCCAAACAGGGATGAATATGGTAAAGGTGCTGGAAAAGCTGGGCTGCGATGTTACCTACAACGCGGCGCAGACCTGCTGCGGCCAGCCTGCCTACAACGCCGGCTATAAGGACGATGCCAAAGCAGTAGCCCAAAAGTTTCTGAGCGATTTTAAAGAACCGGGCTACATAGTCAGCCCCAGCGGATCGTGCACAGGATTTGCACGCAACTATTACGACAATATGTTCGAGAACAGTGCCGACCATCTGGTGTGCAAGCAGGTAACGGGTAATATGTTTGAGTTTACAGAGTTTGTTACCCAGGTACTTAAAATTGAAAATGTAGGTGCAGCCCTGAACGGCAAGGCTACTTACCATGACGCCTGCGGTGCACTACGCGAATGTGGTATAAAACAGGGTCCGCGGCAGCTGCTGCGTCATGTGCAGGGGCTGGAGCTGGTAGAGATGAACGACTGCGAGACCTGTTGTGGTTTCGGCGGCACCTTCGCTGTTAAGTTCGAGCCGATATCTATAGGCATGGCGCAAGCCAAGGTGAAGAACGCGCTGGACACGGGTGCCAAATACATTATCACCACAGATGTATCGTGCATGATGCACATGCAGGGTTATATAGACAAGAACAACCTGCCCATCCAGACTATGCACATAGCTGATGTGCTGGCGAGTGGATGGTGATTTTTAGTCATAAGTCGTAAGTTGTAAGTCGCTTTTTGTACAGCAGCACTTACGACTTATTACTTTTTTAAAGGGACATTACAACTATAAATCGATAGACAATTGTAGTTTCCCACCCAGGCCAAGCTCAACGATTTTCATCAATGTAGAGATCCGCACCTCTTTCACATCATTTTCAATCTTTGAAATGTACGATTTGGTTGTGCCAGTCTTTTCAGCTAATTGTTCCTGGGTGAGGCCTCGCTCTAATCTAGCCTCATGAATTAAAGCTCCAATTTTAAATGCCTGGTAACCCTCCTCAAGTTTCTCCCGCTTAGCTGTACCTTTTTTACCGTAATGCTTTTCCTTGAACTCCTCAAGCGTCATCATATCATTTTTCGTGCCTTTCATACTCTGCCTTTATTTTCAATGCTTTTTCAATCTCCTTAGCAGGAGTCTTTTGACTTTTCTTTTGAAACCCGTTTGCTATTACGACTAACTTCCCTTTATCGAAGAAACAGAAGATACGGAAGATATCGTTTCCCGATTGCACCCTTATTTCGTATAAGCCATCGGCACCTTCAATGTGCTTCAGATAGGTTTCCGGAATTTTTTCTAGCTGTTCTATCAATTGAAAGGTCCAGATGATCTTATCTTTTATCTTGTTCTTTTGCTTAACAAAAAAGTCATTAAAGTAGTCTTTATAGAATACGATAGTTCTAGTCCTATCCATTTACAAAAAATGTTGCACTAAAGTACAACATTTACATTTAAAATCAAAAATTCTAACACTACCATTCACTATGCGTGAGGTTTGGTTTGCGGTTGAAGGCCGGGCTGGTGAGGCCGAAGCGGATACCGGAGTTGCGGCCGCGGTTGCTGTCCCATGATTGTACGAAGTCTACACGCAGGATGCGGAGTACTTTATAGCCTATGTTCTCCAGCCCAACAAATGCCTCTGTATAATAGTTATGCTCTGATGCATAGAAGGCGTTACCACCGGTAATAATATGCCATTGCGCCTGCTTAAGGCCGGGTATCTTATTACTCAGCAATCCTTTCAGGTGATATTCAACATGCGCTTCTCCGTATAGATTTTCCTTATTGCTGAAATCGTAGTACTGTGCAAACTGGAAGCTTTGCAGGTAAGGGGCGGTGTACCCGATACCGCGGTTGCCATATAGGTGCATGAGATCGGGGATAGACACGTATGTAGTATTCAGGAAGCCGCCCACGGCAAAGTTATAAGACAGGGAACCCAATAACCTGAGCGACACATCATCATCCTGTATATTGAACTTCCATTTGTCGAAATCTGATTTACTATTGAAGATATTGGGCAGACCTTTTTCATACGTCAGCGTGAAGCGGGGCCATGAACTGTTGTTGGGCACCTTATAGTCGGGGAACTGGGTGTAGGTGATGCCCGGCTTATAAGAGATCATACCGTACACAATAGCCGCATTATGCTCATCCCAGGTAGTAGCTGCATTGGCCAGGTGCGGTGGCAGGTTGCTGTAGTATGGCTTGCTATCGGCAGAGAAACTGTAGTCGGTAGTGTTTATCAATGGCAGGCGACGCTGAAAGGACGCTTTTACCATCCACGACAATCCGTTGCCATAGTGGCGGCGCACAAACGCGCTACCTTCCCAACGCTCATATATACGCAGGTCGTTCTCTTTGTAGAATAATGATGCGTAGGTATTGAACCACTGCAGTACAGGGTTGTCGGGGTTGTACTGGAAAACATATTTGCCACCCTCTACTCCGGCCATCCATATACGCCCCAGCCATTCCCTGTCGGACTTTGCGTAGTATAACCGGCCAATAGCGTTGAAATGCGTGTTGGAGAAACCATAGCGGGCGGCAACATCCCCTATGATCATTTTACCTGTATCTACCCTATGCCTTATATTGACCCTTGGAGCCAGGTTGAAGCCTTCTACAGAATTGAAGTTAATAATATTATCCTGGCTGAAACCTAATAGTAATGAGTTGAAGGAGTAGATGTTCTTATTGGCCTTACCATTGTAGGTATAGCCGGTGAGTAACACTTGCATCGCCGTTGGTTTATTGCCCTTGCGGCGAATAGAGTCCATGCGGTTGGGATCTTCGTTCACAATGCGGACGCTGTCTTTTACTACAAAGTCGCGTTTCTCATCGGCTTCCAGTGGTATCGGCCTGTTGGCTTCCCAGTAGGTAGAGTCTTTCTTATTGGCGATCTTGTCGTAAGAGCTGACCACTTTTCCGGCAAACATACTGTCTGCAATTGGCTCATTTACCTTCTGCCTATTATACACCGTTACCAGGCTGCCCACGGCATCAAAACCTAGTATCTTAATGGTAAAATAAATGATCTGGCTCTTGATGACCCATGTGCTATCGCGCATAGGCAGGTATAGCTGTGTTATGCTGAAGGTATCCAGCCTATCCATACCCGATTCGCGGGTGAGGGTAAGATTGGTGCTGTGCAGGGTGAAATCTTCATCAGCTATGTAGATGTTGCCATTGAAACAAGGTTCGTAAGGGCGCTTTTGCTTTACCTGTATTTTGTAAATTGTACGACCGCCTTCTTCGAACTGGCCCAACAGTTTATACTTATAATAGTTAAGAGCATTATCGCTTATAGGTGATATATATCCCCGCGACGAACGACCGAAGAGCGGAATGTTGTTTTCGTAAAAGGTAATAACCGACGGGAATTGTGAGAAGCCTACCCCACCCGGGTTGCCGCTTTCGCGCACGGAATGAATAACAGTTCTTTCTTTATCGCCGCTGCTGTAATAGTCTGCGTCTTCTTCAAGAAGGTATATGATGCCTTTACCGGCGGTATCAGTACCCAGCTCATTAAAATCTATCTTCTTACCCATTACCTTTTTGGGCGATTCGCGCGTACCTATTTTGCCCTTCAGGTAAATATTGGACTGGAAGGAGTGCACCTGCGCAAGATGGAGCTGGCGCTTCTTTATAGCCTGGCGCACTATGCGATAGGCGCGGTCTTCGGAGCTGATAACCACCTCCTTCATTTCCAGGCCTTCGGTGTTTAGTTTAAAATTGTGCGTTATGGATTCGCTACCGGTGATGGTAACATTGAAACGGGCCTGCTTATAACCTATGAACTGGCATATCACTGTATAGTTGCCCGGTACCAGGGTAAGTTCGTATTCGCCACCGGCATTTGCGTTGGTACCGATGGTGGTACCTTGTACAAATATCGTGGCAAAACCCATCGCCTCGCCTTTAGTGTCGGTTACGTTGCCCTTAAGTACACCGGCTAAGGAAGCCTGCACAGTTGTAACAACCAATAATAAGAGTAGTAGCGTTTGTTTCATATGGCACCTAATAAATGTGCGGGAGAATTTCCCGCACATAAGCTATATCGTATAAACTGTAAGAATGTTACAGTTTTGCTATAAAAAATTGAGCCAAAGGCTTAGCCTGCTTAGAACAAGCCAAACAGCTGAGCGTCTATGCGGCGCACAACATCGGCAAGGTCTTCTTCTTTCTCGGCAAAGTTGCAATTGTTCACATCTATCACCAGCAGCGGCCCATCTTTGTAGCCTTCTATCCACTTGTTATAGTTCTCGTTCAGTCTTTTCAGGTAATCGAGGCGGATATTCTCTTCGTACTCGCGGCCACGCTTTTGTATCTGGTCTACCAGGGTAGGTATAGATGTTTTAAGATAGATGAGCAGATCGGGCGGCTGAATGAGCGTTTTCAGATTCTGGAAGAACGAAGCGTAGTTCTCGAAATCGCGCTTGGTCATCAGGCCCATATCAAACAGGTTGGGTGCAAAGATGTATGCATCCTCATAAATAGTACGATCCTGGATAACTGTATCCTTACCGCCACGAATATCGATGAGGTGCTTGATACGGTTGTTGAGGAAGTATATCTGCAGGTTAAAAGACCAGCGGTGCATGTCTTCGTAAAAGTCGATAAGATATGGATTGTGCTCCACGTCTTCAAAATGCGGTTCCCATTTATAATGCCTGGCCAGCAGTGCTGTAAGCGTGGTTTTACCGGAACCTATGTTACCGGCAATTGCAATATGCTTGGGATTAACTTTTTGCGGCATGCGATAAAAGTAAAGATTAAAAGTAAAAATTTAAAATACTGTTTTGTTTTCAAGTGAGTTGGAGGGTGTGCTTCAGAAACAAGTATGCTCCGGGTAACCCCGGCCCTAAAGGGAGGTGTTACTCAATTGTTCCACAACGAATACGTTCCGATGATGGCTATTAGCGCCGTCTTTTCTGTAATCAATAATTGATGCCCATCAGCTTCCTGGCCTCGCGGATGGTTACTGAAGAGCTGGCACGGGCTTTCTCGGCACCCGCCTTCAGTATTTTGCGGAGCGTATCCTCGTCTTTATACAGTTCTGCTGCTTTTTCGCGGATGGGGGCAACAAAGGCTACCATATCTTCGGCCAGTTGCTTTTTCATGTCGCCGTAGCGGATGTTGCAACCGTTGAATGCACTGCGGTAGGTATCAGTAATGCCGGGCGCGGACACTGCATTCATCAGCACGAACAGGTTCTGGATATAATCGGGCATTACCGAATTATGTTCAGTAGGACCTGAATCCGTTTTTGCCTTCATTATCTTTTTACGGATGGTATCATCATCATCACTCAGGAATATGGTAGCATTGATGTTTTCGCTCTTGCTCATCTTACCATTACCGTCCAGGCTCATGATCTTAACCGTTTCATCGCTGAAGCGAAATACCTGCGGTTCAGGGAAAAACTCACCGTAGCGGCTGTTGAAACGCTGTGCGAAGTTGCGGGCCATTTCCAGGTGTTGCTCCTGGTCTTTGCCTACGGGCACTTTTACCGCACGATGGATCAATATATCTGCAGCCATCAGCACAGGATAAGTGAGCAGGCCTGCATTTACGTTATCGGGGTGCTGGCGCACTTTATCCTTAAAGGTTGGCACTTTTTCCAGTTCGCCTTTATACGCCAGCATATTCAGCATCAGGTACAGTTCGGGTATCTCCGGAACATCGCTTTGTGCGTACAGGGCTACTTTTTCAGGATCGAGGCCGCTGGCTATATTTTCTGATAAGACCCTGAACACGCTGGGGCGCAGTTCTTTAGGATCGGGATGGGTAGTAAGAGAATGATAATCAGCCACAAAGAAGTAACAATTATACTCCTCCTGCATTTTTATATAATTCTGTATAGCACCAAAGTAATTGCCTAAGTGCAGATACCCGGTAGAGCGGATGCCGCTCACTACTATTTGCTTTTCCATAACGGCGCAAAGGTAATTAAGTTAGCAGGGGAAATGTGTAAAAAGTTGAGCGTAATGTAATTTGCTGAGCCATGCATATCGGTGCACTGGCGGGCAATATATTCAACCGGCAATTTTGCCCGGGCATAGTATTTGATGTACTTTTCAGTTTTAAATGAAGAATATGGGCAGTAATTACCTTCCGGCAATAGATAAAAATGATATAACCAACGCTTACAGTAATGGAGATCTTGACCATGTTTATGAATTGCTGGTAGAACCGCTGCACGTGGAACTGTACAAGCGGCAGACATTTGAGTTCATGGATGAGCTATCGGCAGGGCAACAGCTACTGCTGGCCTACGACTATTTGCGGACACAGGTGGTGCAAGGCGGCTTTATACAATTTATACAAAACGGCTATGTGGGCCTGCTACCGTCGCTTATAGAACAGCTAAACCTGGTAGGCGCAAAAGAAATGGCCGATGTGCTGGATGATGTGCTGAAAGTATATGTGCTAAACATAGACCAGTTGGGCAAACAGACCACAGTGGACGAGTTTGCCAAACTGTATGATGAGTTTAAAGAATTTGAGCAAATTGACAGCCGTTATGCAGCACTGAACCTGGAGACAGAGAAAAAAATGCTCACTTACGCAGTAAACAATCTATACGATTTTGTAAGCAATTGACATTTAGCGACTTAGAATTTACCCCAAAACAGTGGCTTTTAACGTTTCTTTGCCACAAATTACATATATTTACAATTTTATTGACCGCAACGCCCTTTTTGCGACACACACTGTAATATATGTTGAAGAAACTGTTTGGAAAACTATCATTTTCTATGAAAACAGCGGCATTTGCCACCTTGCTTCTGTTGCTTACTTTCAGCTCATACGCCTCTCATATAGTAGGGGTAGACCTTTATTATACCTGGATAAGCGGCAATACCTACAAAATAACCCTGGTTGCTTACGGAGATTGTGGTCCTTTATCTTCAGGAGCTTTCGGTTCGTTACCTTTTGCAACCCCTAAAATATGTATCTATAACGGCAATACTTACATATCATCCATATTTCTGGCCATACAACCGCCCACCGCAGGTGTGGAAATAACTCCTGTTTGCCCTGCCGATATCAATAATACCCAATGCACCAACACATCGTTTGCCATACCCGGCATCAAGAAATTTGTGTATACCGGCACTTACACTGTACCATCAACATCTACTCAATGGCGTTTTGTTTTTTATAGTTTCATGGGCGAATCGGCAGGAGGTGCAGGGCGGGCCGCAGCCATCACCAATATAACATCAGGCACAATAATAGAGCTTGCTGATACACTGAACAATACTGTAGGCCATAATTCCAGCCCCATCCTGTCGGTAGTGCCTACACCATTTTTCTGTCTCAATAATAACGACAATTATAACCCGGGTGCTATTGATGACGACGTTGACAGCTTGTCGTTCGCTTTAGTAGCCGGAAAGGGAGGGCCTCTGCCGGATACTCCGTCGGTCTGCCATACAACCGGTGGCCCCGTGTACATCTCCCCCTATACCCCCACCAATCCACTGGCCGCCAGCAGTTTTTCTTTTGACAGCCATACCGGGCAGATATCTTTCTTTCCCAATGCCCTGCAACGATCGCTGGTAGTGTATAATGTGCGGGAATATCGTAATGGCGTGGTTGTGGGCACCAGCCAGCGCGAAATGACCTTCCTGGTACTCGCCTGTACCAACCCAGGCCCCACCGCCCCTATGGTAGGGGCTACCAACGGTACGGTAGTAGATTCTACCCACTTTAAAATATGCCAGAATACAGGCACTTATAATATAGACATATCGGCCACAGAAGCCACAGCCGGCAACCTGATAACGGCCACAGTGGCGGGCCTGCCGGCCGGCGCAGTAGCCACAATAGCCGGCAACGGCACTGCAAATCCGCATGTAAATATAGCCTGGACATCGGCTGTAACTGTGGGATCGTATGTTTTTTATGTAACCTATACAGACAATAACTGTCCGCTGGCCAGTACGCAGACGCTGGCCTACACCATAACGGTGTTACCCTCTCCTACTGCGGCTGTAGCATTAGTATGGGCAGCTACCTGCCTGCAAAAGGCATATGTGAATATTACGCCTGGCGGATCGGGATCGCCATATTCTGTGCTGGTGTCGCGCCCCCCGGCGGATACGTTCCAGACATTCAGCCCCGTAACTACGGTAATGGGTGACAGCCTTGTGCCTAATAATTACACCGTTACCGTAAGGTCTGGCACTGACGGCTGTATGGCATCTGTACCGCTGACCGTTGCCGCTCCACCGGCACTTGTAATAACGGGTACGTTTACCAATCCTACCTATTGCGGCGTAAGTAACGGCACTATAACCATTAGCGGCCTGACGCCGGGAACGGTAAATGTGATCACTTTTTACAGAAATGGCGTGCTGCAACCAGCTGTTACGGTAACTGCCTCCTCATCAGGAACAGCGACAATAACCGGACTGGGCTCGGGTAATTACAGCAATATCGTAGCTACTTATGGCAACTGCGTTTCCGGCGCTATCGGGCCCCTGGTACTAGTTTATCCGCCGCTTCCAGCGGTTACAGCAACGTTTACCAATCCTACTTATTGCGGACATAACGACGGTACCATAAAATTATATCATCTCCATCCCGCCTTTGCAGACACGATCAGATTTAACAGGGATGGCGTATTGCAACCTGCCGTTTACCTGACAGTGGCATCGGACAGTACTGTAACCATTACCGGACTTTATGCTGGTGTTTATTCTAACATAACAGTAAACTACGGGCCATGCAGCACAACACCAATAGGCCCGGTAACACTGGTGAACCCTACCCCGCCGACACCTACCTTTACCTTTACCAACCCCAGCTATTGCGGGCACATGGATGGATCTATAACTGTAAGCGGATTGCATGCAGGAGACGCGGACACCATAACTTTTTATAAAAACGGCGTATTGCAGCCTGCACAGATATTTACTATACCGGCGTCAGGATCTGTGACGCTGTCGGGACTTGGCGTAGGCGTATATACCAACATAAGCGTAACCTACGGGCCTTGTGTGAGCACCATACCGGGGCCAATAACACTGACCACTCCCCCTGTACCGGTGCCAACGGCCACATTTACCAACCCTAGTTATTGCGGACACCTGGATGGAACCATAACCATAAGCGGGCTGCATGCAGGCGATGCAGACACCATCAGCTACTCTTTGAACGGTGTGCCGCATGCGGGCGTTTCCGTTACTGTATCAGCCTCCGGCACGGCAACCCTAACCGGCTTGGGCGCGGGCGTATACAGCAATATTATTGCCACATACGGACCATGTGCCACTACGGCCATAGGCCCATATACGCTTACTGATCCGCCAATACCGGCTACCAGTGCTACATTTACCAACCCCAGCTACTGCGGCCATTTCGACGGGACAATAAGCATCAGTGGCCTGCACCCAGGCGACGTGGATACCATTAGCTTTTACCTGAACGGCGTTCCGCAAGCAGGTATATCTATGCTGGTGCCAATATCGGGCACTGTAGTAGTAACCGGTTTGGGTTCGGGTGTGTATACCAACATCATTGCCAAATACGGCCCTTGTTCTACCACACCACTTGGCCCTATAACGCTTACCAATCCACCATTACTTATACCTACGGCAACAGCTACATCGCCTACTTACTGTGCAGCAAAAAATGGCACCATAACCATCAGCAACCTGTACCCGGGCGATGCTGACACCATACGGTATACATTGAACGGTGTTGCCCAGCCACCGGTAGTACTCACCGTATCTGCAGGCGGAACAGTAGTAGTTACAGGACTTGACCAGGGCGTTTATACTAATATATATGCCGGATTCAACGGCTGCGCTACCAACACTGTAGGGCCATTCACACTGACCAATCCACCATTTACGGTGCGAAATGTTACCTACAGTAACCCGACGAAATGCGGTTTCTGCGATGGTAAACTCACCTTCTATGGCCTGCACCCGGGGCAAACGGATACGATCCGGTATTTATTGAATGGGGCATCGCAGCCGCTGGTAAGCGTATTTATACCAACAGACAGCACAGTGATAGTACCTAACCTGTGCGAAGGTGTTTATAGCAGTATTGTGGTTAACACAACATCGGCCTGTGTGTCAGCCGTCTTCGGGCCGGATACGCTGGATGCACCACCGATCATACCCGGATTCAGTATTGCTGTTTCCAAACGCTGTGAGGGCGACTCGGTAGTATGTACCAATACATCGTGGCCCGCATCGGACCTTACCTATGTATGGACCTTTGGAGATGGTGCGACATCAACGGAAACAAATCCGATACACGTATATACAGCATCGGGCAACTACACTATAAAACTGGTGATCACCAATACCCGCTGTATAGACAGTACAACGCACAACGTAACGCTTGACAATATAGTAATAGCAGACTTTACTGCATCCCCGGATAGCTTCCTGTGCGTAGGCAATCCTGTTACATTCACCAACACATCCAGCGGTGTGGGTATGAATTATACCTGGATATTTGGCGATGGCACTACCTCTACCGCTACAAATGTGACCTATACGTTTACTGCCACAGGTGTTTACAATGTTGCTCTGGCAGTATCCAATAGTGCCCCATGCTACGATACGGCTAAAAAGACAATAGAGGTAGACCCCGCCAGCGCTATATCGGTTTCTGTAACCGACAGTGTATTGTGTAAAGGCGGAGCAATTACTTTTAACGCAGTCTACGCGCCGCAAGGCAATATAGGCCTTGTGTGGACATTCAGCAGTACAGATAGTCTGAAGAACGCTAACCCGGTAACTTACTCATATGAGAATGAGGGCACCTATGCGATCACAGTGAAGGCATTGTACCGGGCTTGCCCCGACACATCGGCCACACTGCACGTTAAAGTAGTGCCTTACCCGTTTGTGGATCTTGGCCCCGACACTTCTGTATGCCCCGGCAGTATTAACCCCATACAGCTTTTTGACACCCGTAACGCACGCAATAGTGCTGCACGATGGGTATGGAATACAGGCGCCACTACACCGTCTATTTTTGTTTCTGAGCCTGGCACTTATGGTGTTACCGTAAATGTTGGGGGATGCGAATCATCGGACGAAGTGGTTGTAGCAGACGATTGCTATGTGAATATTCCGAATGTATTTACGCCTAACGGCGATGGTGTGAATGATTACTTCCTGCCGAGAGACTTGTTATCGCGGGGGCTTACGGAATTCCATATGGCGATATTCAACCGCTGGGGCAACCTGATCTTCGAGACAAAGAGCGTGGATGGCCGCGGATGGGATGGCAGGTACAACGGAGAATTACAACCACAGGGCGTATTTGTTTACGACATAGACGCCACATTTAAAGACGGCCAGAAAGAACACCACCAGGGTAATGTAACATTGATGAGGTAGTTTTTTGCCGCTTAAGCCACGGGTAAAACTTCGCTATATAAATTCATTTATCGCAAGCGAGATGCTTGCGGAGACGAGGTCGAAGCGGGACGCTTCGACCAGTTTCATTCATAAAAAGCATCGATATATAACTGCTCTACCTTGGTGCGGGCCCAGGGTGTTTTGCGCAGAAATTTGAGACTGGAATTGACGCTGGGATTACTGATGAAACAGTTGATACGTACCTCCTGCCCCAGCCTGTCCCAGCCGTAAAGGTCTACCAGCCGGGTAAGAATATGCTCCAGTGTTTTGCCGTGCAGCGGATTGTTGGGTTGATTTTCTGCCATATTGATTGTATTACAGGCCCAGGCCATTCTTTAAAAATGCCAGTGCAAGAACTTTGGCTTCCTTAGTCGCCTGTTCGTTAAAATGCGGATTGCTTGGGTTGGCAAAAGCATGGTCGGCCTTGAAATTCTTTTGGGTATAACTGTGACCGGTGGCTTTAACCTTTTTGCCAAATGCAGCTACATCGGCAGCTTTGATGAACTTGTCTTCTGTACCATATATATACAGCACATTTGTTTTAAGGGTATTGATGCGCTTCACATCCTCTTCCGGGAATCCATAATACATTACACAAGCCACTGCCTGTTTGCCCGCAGCCAGCGTGCCGTTGAACGACCAGCTACCACCCATACACCAGCCTATGGTTGCTATTTGCTTACCGCTGCCTATGTACTGTACAAGACCTTGTACTAATGCACTACCACGGGCCGGGGTCAACCCTTGCATCAGTTTACCAGCGGCATCTGCGTCGGTAGCTACCTGGCCATCGTACAGGTCTATGGCATACACATCAACATCGCCCAATTCGTTCTGCAAGGTCTCGGCTTCGCGCTTTATGTAGTCGTTCAGTCCCCACCATTCGTGGAAGACGATCAGCACTTTATTGGTTTTGTGTTTAGCGGGTATATAAAAAGCATTGCCCGGCTTTTCCCCTGCAGGGAACTGTACCATACTGCCGTTTTCTGATGTGTATTCGAAAGGTTCAGGCGCTTCGTGCGCCCGCTGGAAATCGGTGTTCAGAGCCAGCGCCTGCATGGAGCCTAGCTTTGCGCAACATTTTTGTGCATATGTAGCAGAAATGTTAGCAGTTAATATCAATAAGGTGATGACGAACAATCTTCTCATACTGCAGCTATTATAAATTTATCCTGCAAAGGAAAACAAAAATGGCCTGATATAAATCACGTTATTTTTATATACCGATGGGCGAAAACAATATCTGTTTTTGCAAACATGTAAATACATCAATTACTATCTTTGCGGTCTGAAAATTCAATCTTTTAAATTCTAAAATACAAACAGATGAAAATTACAGTAGTAGGTGCCGGTGCAGTAGGTGCAACATGTGCAGACAACATCGCCCGCAGGGAACTTGCCCAGGAACTGGTATTGCTCGACATCAAGGAAGGTTTTGCAGAAGGTAAGGCGCTGGACATCAGCCAGACTGCTTCGCTGCTGGGCTTCGATACCCGTGTTATTGGTGTTACCAACGATTATGCTAAGACTGCAGGTTCTGACGTTTGCGTTATCACTTCAGGTATACCACGTAAGCCAGGTATGACCCGCGAAGAACTGATAGGCACCAACGCACGCATTGTTGAAAATGTATGCAAGAGCCTGCTGGAGCATTCACCTAATACTATCATCGTAGTGATCTCTAACCCAATGGACACTATGACCTACCTGGCGCTGAAGAGCACAGGCCTGCCAAAGAACCGCATCATAGGTATGGGCGGTATACTGGACAGCGCACGCTTTAAGTGCTACCTGCAGAAGGAGCTGAAGTGCTCTCCTAACGACCTGCATGCTACAGTAATTGGTGGTCATGGTGATACAACAATGATACCTCTTACCCGCCTGGCGTCTCTGAACGGCAAGCCGGTTGCTGACCTGATTGCTGCCGACAAGCTGAAGCAGATAGCTGCTGACACAATGGTAGGCGGTGCTACCCTTACCAAGCTGCTGGGTACCAGCGCATGGTATGCACCAGGTGCTGCAGGAGCTGCACTGGTTGAGTCTATTGTTCGCGACCAGAAGAAAGTATTCCCTTGCTGCGTGAGCCTGGAAGGAGAATATGGTCAGAACGACATATGCCTGGGAGTACCTGTAGTAATAGGCGCTAATGGCTGGGAGTCTATCATAGACTTTAAGCTGAACGCTGAAGAAATGGAAGCTTTCAACAAGAGCGCTGAAGCTGTACGCAGCATGAACGGTGTTCTGGAAACACTGGCACAAGCTTAATCTTGTATAAAATACCATATTCAGAGCGCTCCGGAAACGGGGCGCTTTTGTTTTAAGTATATTTGCGGCAATAATTATGGAAGATCAAAGCAGAACAGAGATCGGTTCTTTAGGCGAGTTTGGCCTGATCGAACACCTGACAATAAATAATGAGACACAGCAAGCCAGCACCATAGAAAGCGTGGGCGACGACGCCGCTGTTATAGACCAGTTTGGCCGGCAGACAGTTATCAGCACTGATATGCTGGTAGAGGGTGTACACTTCGACCTGATGTACACACCGCTGAAGCACCTGGGTTACAAATCGGTAACGGTAAACTTGTCTGATATATGTGCTATGATGGCCACGCCCACGCACATTACGATGAGCATAGGCGTATCGAACCGTTTTTCGGTAGAGGCGCTGGAAGAATTTTATGAAGGCGTGTATGCAGCCTGCCGCAATTATAATGTAGACCTGATAGGTGGCGATACCACCACATCGAACAAAGGTTTTGTAATAAGTGTAACTGCCATAGGAGAAGTAGCACCCGGTAAGTATGTAACCCGCCGTGGAGCCCGGCCCAACGACCTGATCTGCGTAAGCGGCGACCTCGGCGGCGCCTACCTGGGCCTGCAACTGCTGGAGCGCGAGAAAAAAATATTCCTGGAAAGCGGTGCACAACCCGACCTGCAAGACCAGGATGTGCTGGTAGGCCGCATACTGAAACCTGAACCACGCACCGACATTGTAGAATGGCTGCAGGAAAAGAACATCATGCCAACGTCTATGATAGATGTGAGCGATGGGCTGAGCTCAGAATTATTGCACATCTGCCGGAAAAGCGATGTAGGCTGCGTGTTGTATGAGGATAAGATACCGGTAAGCGATGAGGCCAAGGCTATGGGTATGCAGTTCAATATACCTACAAGCACCTGCGCATTGAGCGGCGGAGAGGACTACGAGTTGCTGTTTACCGTGCGCCAGGAAGATTATGAGACCATCGCCCGCAACGGCAACATAACCGTGATAGGCTACATTACCAATAAAGAAGAAGGTGCGCACATGCTCACGCCATCTGGTAACAAACACAAACTGGTAGCACAAGGCTGGAACGCATTTAACTAAGGTTGTGCGTTTGTGCGTTAATTATTTTTTGTATCTTACGCCTTAAATCTATTGTTATTTATATGAAGTTGTGGAAATCTGTATTGCTGACCTCTTCCATATTCATTGCCACAGCAGGCATTATTACCTATTCTTCCTGCGAGAAAGACCCTTGTACCAATGTTACTTGTGAGAACGGAGGATCTTGCAACGGCGGAGCATGCAAGTGCCCTACAGGATATGATGGCCCAACCTGCCAAACCAGGTCGACAGATCATTTTGCCGGCACCTACGCAGGCTTTACAGAATGCAACAACGGCGCACAGGTAATAGACTCACTTTTCATTACCGGCAACATCAATCATGAGCCGTTAATGGTAAAAATCGTACAGAAACAGCATCCTAACGATGTGCTTTATGGCACTGTAAGCGTAAATGAAACTACCTTCTCTTTAACCATTCCGGACAAATTGATAACAGGCAACAGAAAAGTTTACCACGCCACCCTGCAGAGCAACAACAAACTTGTATTCGACAGCTACGAATATGACACCACAACAATGGCAGGGCCAATTGTTAACAAATGTATTTTCCAGGGTACTAAGTAATCATTTCCCGATATTTTCTACTGAAGCGAGGCATTATATGCCTCGCTTTTTTTGTTGCATACCAAAACCACATTAACAATAGTCTACTGCATTAGGGCGTCTCTTAAATTGAGACGCCCTGTTTTTTTGCTATAACCTATTGATTCACAATAAATTAACCAGAAAATAGTTAGCCGCTATTAAAATTTAGATATATTTGCACATAAATTAAATAATTTCCTACTATATAAATTGCAGTAAATTAAAACATAAAAAATAAACCAATGAAAGTGCACAATAATATATAAACTGCTTAACAAAAAGAACTAACCAACACAGCTTTTAAAAACACAACTAACTGATGAGATCTGTATTCTTAAGTATTGTTATACTACTAAGTGCCCTAATATGTGGGGCTGCGGTCAGGTACTCTCCGCTGGCAGGTTCTAACTCCATATCAGGGAGTGGTACTTACTGCCTTAATGCCAGCCCTGGTGCGATTACCGTATCATACAGCACTTGTACTGCCGGCGGTGGTGGAACCGCCAGTGGCGAGATAATTAATTATACCTGGTACAGTAACTCATCTGCTACTACCACGGGAGGTACCGCAGTATTATCGGGTACGGTGAACACAGCTACCGCCACAACTGGCACATTAACCTATACACCTTCGGCAGCAGTAGCAGGCACCAAATATTATTACTGTGTTTTTTCATGGACAGCTACAGGCTCATGTTCCAGTGGTACGGAAACAACGCCTGGTACGGTTTCAATTGTAGTAAATGCATTACCGGTGATATCCGCAGGGGCCAGCGTATCGCTTTGCAGCGGCAACAACCTCACGCTCAATGCAACCGGCGGCACAAGCTACTCTTGGGCACCAGCCACCAACTTAAGCGCATCAACAGGCGCTTCAGTTGTATTTTCAGGCTCAGCTACTACTACCTACACGATCAGTGGCACTGACGCAAATGGTTGTACCAACAGTACAACAAAAGCAATAACCGTAAATACAACACCCACAGTAACGGCCACGGCAGGTAGTGCAACGATCTGTTCCGGCGCTACAACCACTTTATCTGCTTCGGGAGCTACAACTTACTCATGGAGCCCGGCCACCGGTTTAAATACTACAACTTCAGCAACTGTTACTTTTTCAGGCACTACAGGCACTACATATACAGTAACCGGCACAAGCTCCGGATGTTCTACAACTGCAACCACAAGCATATCGGTTCTTAGTGTCCCTGCCCCAGGAGCCATAAGCGGCGCAAGCACGGTATGCGTGGGCTCTTCTACTTCATTGACAAATGCAACTGCGGGCGGCACGTGGAGCAGTTCGGCTACCGGCGTAGCAACAGTAGATGCCTCCGGTACGGTGTATGGCGTTTCCGCAGGCAGCGTTGTTATTACCTACACAGTAACAAATATTTGTGGCTCGGGCACTGCAACAAAATCGATGACCGTAAGTTCGGCAAGCGCAGTTGCAGCCATTAGCGGGGCAGCAGCTGTTAACACTGGTAGTTCTATCTCGTTAACGGATGCCACTGCGGGTGGAACATGGAGTAGTAGCAACACAACAATAGCAAGCATCACCAGCGGAGGTGTAGTTACAGGTTTATCAGCCGGAAGTGTAACCATTTCTTATTCGGTAGTGTCCGGGTGTGGCAGCTTTGCAGTTACAGCCCCGGTAACCGTTACACCAACAGCCACCATTCTCGCAGGATGGGATGTAAGCACCCTTACTGGCGGTACCAATAGTTTCGGCACATCGCCACTCAGCGCATCAACAGTTTACTCTAACGTTACTGTCTCAACGGGATTAACAAGAGGATCAGGCGTGTCAACAATAGGTACAGGAGCAGCACGTGGTTGGGGCGGAACGGATTGGATATCAACTACCCAGGCCAATGCGATCACTAATAGTGATTTTGTCACTTTTGCGGTAAAAGCAAACACGGGATATGCCATTAATCTGTCAGCCTGCTCCATCAGCTACAGGAGATCAGGCACCGGCCCTGCAAGCGGTACACTACAGTATTCGATCAATGGCTCCACATTTTCTGACATCTTAGCATTGTCATACCCTTCTACATTAACCGCCGGGGCAACATTAGCAAGTATTGATCTAACGTCTGTTGCCGCACTGCAAAACGTTTCCAGTGCCACTACTGTAACATTCCGGATCGTAAACTACGGCGGCACCAACACTTCTGGCGCGTGGTATATCTATGACGTAGGTGCTTCAACTTCTCCGGACTTGTTTGTATCTGGCTCAGTGGTTTGTAACGGCACACCCGGAGCAGGCAGTATAGCCAGCGCCAGTGCTATCTGCGGCAGCGGATCTTCAACGCTAACGTTTACGCCGGGCAGTACCGGAACAGGTATTTCTTATCAGTGGGCATCTGCCGCTACCAATACGTCTACAGCTTTTTCTAATGTAAGCGGTGCAACCAGCACCACATACACTACCCCAACGGTTTCAACGACCACATATTACCGTGTAGGAACCAGTTGCAGCTATTCAAATAGCAGCGCTACAAGTACTACGCTTACGCAAACGGTAAATGCACTACCTGCAATTTCTGCCTCTGCCGGAAGTTCAACACTATGTTCCGGAACTTCTACAACGATCACAGCTACCGGTGGAACTTCATATTCATGGCCCCCTGCCACAGGTTTAAGTGCAACTACAGGTGCAACAGTAACTTTTACAGGTACCACTACTACCACTTACACAGTTACCGGCACCAATTCTAACGGCTGTAATAACACAAGCACAGTTACCATTACAGTCAATGGTGGTGTACCATCTGTTCCGGCCATCGGCGGCTCTGGCACAGTGTGTAGCGGCACGTCCACAACATTGACCAACAGCACCGCAGGCGGTACGTGGACCAGCTCGTCCAATGCTACAGCAACTGTCACATCGTCGGGCGGAGTTGTTACGGGCGTGAGCACCGGCAATGTTACCATAACTTACAGCGTCAGCAACAGCTGCGGTACAACCATCGTTACAAAAGCTATGACGGTGAATACTGTGCCAACTGTAGATACCATAACAGGCCCTGCTGCCGTAACCATCAGCAGCAGCATTACGCTTGCTGATGCAACCACCGGAGGCACATGGAGCAGCAGCAACCCATCTATTGCCAGTATTACTTCAGCAGGCGTTGTAACAGGCGCTTTGGGTGGTAGCGTTAATATCTCGTACACGGTAAGCAATACATGTGGCAACAGCATAGCAGATTACACTGTTATTGTAACACCGGTATCTACTGTATTGGCCGGATGGGATGTCAGCACGTCTACAGCATTCGGCACCTCTCCGCTTACGGCCACAGCCATTGCAACTAACGTTTCCACTCCTTCGGGCCTCGTAAGAGCTTCCGGGGTAAGCACATCCGGCTCTGCAGCTACTAGGGCATGGGGCGGTACCAACTGGACGGGCACAAGCACAGCTACGGCCATATCTAACGGCGACTATCTAACCTTTGATGTAAAAGCCAATAGCGGATATGCGATCAATATCTCATCCGTATCAATAAGTTACAGGCGTTCTAACACCGGACCAACAAATGGTGTATTACAGTATTCTACTGACGGCACAAACTTTACTGATTTAAGTACTCTTTCATATTCAAGTTCGTCTACATCGGGCGTTACATTGTCAGCAATAGACCTGACTAGTGAAGGTGATCTGCAAAATATTCCAGCAGCTACTACCGTTACCTTCAGAATTCCTAACTACAACGGTAATAACAATGGTGAATGGTATATTTATGATGTAGGCAACTCTACTGCGCCGGATCTTATTATAAACGGTACAGTTATTTGCTCCGGCACGCCATCGGCGGGCACTATCAGCGGTGCAACAGCAATGTGCGGAAGCGGTTCTGCTGCGCTTACATTATCCGGTGGATCTACTGCATACGGCACATCTTACCAATGGGCTTCTAGTCTCACCAACACATCAACATCGTTCAGTAACATAAGTGGTGCCAACGCATCAACTTACACCACTGCTACCCTTTCTCAAACAACATACTACCAGGTAACATCATCGTGCAGCTACTCTAATTTATCTGCAACAACAGCCGCTACTGCGGTAACAATAAATGCTTTGCCATCGGTTACAACAACAATTGGTAACTCTAGCATTTGTAGCGGATCAAGTACCACAATATCCGCAAGTGGAGCCTCAACATACTCGTGGAGTCCATCAACCGGCTTGTCAGCTACAACAGGAACTACTATGACCGCCAGCCCTACTACTACCGTTACGTACACTGTTACCGGCACTGACGGCAACGGATGTATTAACACCGCTACCAGGGCCGTAACAGTAAACACACCTCCTTCTATCACGGCATCGGGAGGGGCCTCTACTGTATGTCGCGGTACTACCACTACTTTATCGGCAAGCGGAGGAACCAGTTACACATGGAGTCCGGCTACAGGGTTAAGTGCTACCACAGGTAGTGTCGTAACATTCTCAGGCACAGTAACAACCACATATACAGTCACTGGCACAAACGCAAGTGGTTGTTCTTCTACCGCCACAAGAACAATTACAGTTATTGCGCTGCCTACCGTATCTACTACGGCTGGCGCAACCGCCATCTGTAACGGGTCTTCCACCACTATTACTGCAGCCGGAGCTTCTACTTACTCCTGGACCCCGGCTACAGGTATCAGCGCTACAACAGGCACTACGGTAATGTTCTCAGGAACAGCGACCAACACCTACACCGTTACAGGTACTGATGGTAATGGATGTTCGTCAACTGCGTCAAGAACAATTACAGTGAACTCAATACCTACGGTAACTACCACAGCTGGTGCAGCTGCTATCTGTAACGGCGCTTCTACAACAATTACGGCTGCAGGTGCAACTACTTATTCATGGACACCAGCTACAGGCATCAGTGCTACAACAGGTGCTACAGTAACTTTCTCAGGCAGCGCTACCAACACCTATACTGTTACGGGCACATCAGCCAGCGGCTGTTCAGCTACCGCCACAAGAACAATTACAGTTAATGCACTGCCTACCGTGTCTACTACAGCTGGGGCAACTGCTATCTGTAACGGTGCTTCTACAACCATTACTGCTACAGGTGCTACTACTTATTCATGGACACCGGCTACAGGTATCAGTGCTACAACAGGCGCTACAGTAACTTTCTCAGGAACAGCTACCAATACCTACACCGTTACAGGTACTGATGGTAACGGATGTTCGTCTACTGCTTCAAGAACGATCACAGTTAACGCATTACCTACGGTTACATTTACCAGCGCACCTGCGGCAACAATCTGTTCGGGCACAAGTGTTGCCTACACAACACAAAGCGGCCAAACATCTTATGTCTGGTCAGTTTCCGGGGTGGGCGGCACAGATTACACTATTACATCTGGAGGAATCGGCTCAACAAACAACTCCGTAACCCTGGCATGGAACACAACAGGCACTAAAACAGTAACGGTAACTTACACCAACGGCAATGGATGTACCGGAACGGCAGCAACGGCCTCAACAACAGTGATAACATCTCCGTCTGTTGGCAATATCACGGGTTCCTTCTATTTGCCTAAGGCTGCAATTACTGTTCTTGCGAATGGTACAGCAGGCGGCAGCTGGACAACATCAGCATCAGGCATAGCCACTATTAATAGCTCAACCGGCAGTATGACCGCCGTAGACACAGGCTCAGCTATTATTACGTACACGGTATCTAATGCATGCGGAAGCAACTCTGACACTGCATTGATCACCGTTGTGCAGCAAAAATGGTTGGGCGGAGCTGCCGGTGCTGAGACAAACTGGACAAATTCAGGCAACTGGATCGGAGGCTTTATACCGGACTCAACATACGATGTAATTATCCCATCTTCTGTTACCTACTACCCTTCTATTGCATCAAGCTCAACCCAAACAGTTAAGTCGCTTACAATAGCCACTGGTGCAAGCATAACCATTAACAGCAATGCAACATTAAGATTAAGATCTAACCTGGTTAACAACGGATCTGTGAAGGGAGCTGGAACAATTACTGGTGATGGAACCGCGCTGCAACATATCTCCGGCAAGGGAACCATTAATAACCTGGTATTATCTAATGCAGCTGGCATAACAGTCGATTCAGGCTCATTAGTAACTATCGGAAAATCATTAACCATTTCCACCGGCACATTTACTACCAGCGACAGTGTAGTGCTTTACTCTGATGCTGATGGAACAGCACGCGTAGGTACAATTGGCACAGGCGGCCTTGTATCTGGCAAGATACAGGAACAGCAATACATACAAGGCAACTACCGCCGCTACAGAATGTGGAGCCATCCGTTCAATGGTTCTGTAGCACTCAGCCAGTTACAAAACTATATGGACATCACCGGGACCGGCGGCTCTGCCAATGGCTTCACTACTACAGTTACCAATGCGCCGTCAGCATTCCGCTACGACCCTTATACCAGCAACTCAACCGCTGGCTACGATCCGGGATGGAAGCCGTTTACCAGCGCACTGGCAACAGCAGCAGACAGTAACAAGATACCCCGGCACAAAGGCATACGCCTGTTCATACGCGGAACTAAAGGACAGGGACTTTCGGGGCCATACTACGTACCATCTGCAAACACCCTGGAAATGACGGGTATTATCAACCAGGGCAGGCAGGTGATGCATATGCAAAAGGGAGCCAGTGCCAACCAGGACTTTAACCTGCTGGGCAACCCTTACCCTTCGCCTGTAGATATTGGTACAGTGCTATATAATGCACAGCAGAGCGGTAATGTAGTGGGCGGTGCATTCTATATCTTTAATACTTCGCTGGGTTCAGGTGGCCAGTACCAGGCCATAAGCATAGGCACACTGGCAGCAGACCCATACTACCTGCAGGCCAACTCAGCCTTCCAGGTACGTACGGCGCACGATGGAGATTCGCTTGTGTTCAACGAAACGGATAAAGCACCAGATGCATCTTCTTACCTGTTCAAAAAGTCAACGCAAACAACTACGCTGAATGTCTACGACGAACAGTACCATCCGTGGGATATCCTCAATATCCACTTCGACAACAATGCATCGGCCAACGAAGACCTGAAGCAGGATGCATTAAAATTGTCATTCGGCGATTTCAGCTTCTACAGCGTTACCGATGACAACAAGCAGTTGGCTATAGATGCACGTCCGTTCAGCGATGAGAAAGCAATACCATTGGGCATCAGCAGTAATTACCTGCAGAACTTCATCATCAGGATTGAACAATCTTCAGTTCCTGTTGGCAAGCGTCTGTTCCTGCACGACAAGCTGACCAATAACTATACTGAAGTAGCAACAGGCAATGAATACAAGTTCAGCATCACCAAAAACAAACAATCGCAGGGCGATCGCTTTGAACTGACCACCAATGGCCCTGCTGATATTACAGCAACCAGCATCAAGGTAAATATGGTGCCTAACCCGGCTACAGACAACCTGGTGGTAGAACTGGCGCAACTAACCAGCAATACCGCCGACATAACCGTTACCGATATGATGGGATCAGTTGTATTGTCTAAGCACATAGACCAGGTGCAGCAAGGTAAGGTAGAGTTATCTCTCGCCAAACTAGCATCGGGCAACTACATTGTAGAGGTGAGGTCAGGAAAGGATAAAGTGACCAGGAAACTGGTTAAAGATTAATAGTACAGAGAGGGCCGCCCCACCAGCGGCCCTCTCTTTTTTACACCAGTTCGGCCTTAGCCACCTTGCCCCCTATCCGGTTTGGTGCCGGCACAATACCATCCGGCAGTACAATGAGCGATACACCCTTTCTCTTCCACCATTTTGATGAAGCCAGCTTTGCAAAATGTATTACCCCGGTTATGTATGTCCTTTGTTGGTTGCCCCACCACTCCGTTATCTGCTCGAACTGTCCTCCGGGTATATCAATGCCCGCATCAACACTTACATACACATGCAGAAAGAAATCGTTGCTTAACGCAGATGGTTCATAGTTATACAGCTTCTTATACTCATAGCGATAGTTATACCTGAGTGCAGAAAGATCGCTGATCACTGCCGATGCTGTAGGAAAGCCACCCGCGCCCTTGCCGTTAAAGAATTGCTTATCTGCCAGCCCGCTTTCTATTACTACTCCGTTGTATTCATCGCGTATATGATATAGGGCTGTACTTTTATCCAGGAACTGCGGCAACACAAACGCCGCTACTGTTCCGTCTTCCAACTTCCTTGCATTGGCCACCAGCTTTATCTCGTAGCCTTTCTCCTTGGCGTACCTTGAATCAGCTTTATCAATATTACAGATGCCTGAATAAGTAAGTTGACCAGGATCTGTCACTACCCCATAGGCATGGGCCAGCAGTATGGTTAGCTTATTTACCGCATCTATTCCTTCTATATCCAGCGTTGGGTCGCTTTCAGCAAAGCCTTTTTCCTGCGCCAGTTGCAGCGCCTCGCCAAACGGTAGCCCCTGTTCACCAATGCGCGTCAGTATATAGTTGGTAGATCCGTTAACTATACCGCTAATGCTCTGCAACAGGTCATTATCATAGTACTCCTCCAGGTTGCGGATAACTGGTATACTGGCGCAACACGCAGCTTCGTAAAGGAACGGCACATTGTATTTCCTTTGCAGATCCAGCAGTTCCTGCAGGTGCTCTGCTATCAGTTTCTTATTCGCACTAACAACAGCTTTACCGCTCTTCAGTGCAGTAGTAACAATATGGTATGCCGCGTCTGCATCATCAATCAGTTCCACCACCACATTTATCGTACTGTCTTCAAGTATATCAGCAGCATGGGTTGCAAATAAAGATGCCGGTGCTGACCGCTGCTTGTCTGCATGCTTGATGCACACCTTCTTTATTGCAGCGCTCAGCGAAGCATTCTGCTGCAATACCTTCCAAAGGCTCTCGCCTACTACACCAAAGCCAAACAGGCCTATATTTAGTTTTATTTGTTCGCTCATTGTTTTTCTTTTTAGTTTATGAATACAATTATTAAAAGTCTTCGACACTGGGTCCACGACTTATGACTAACGACTTACGACTTACGACTCAATACACAATCGCTTCCTGCCGTACAGAATATTTGTGCTGCGACACTTTGCCCAGCGCATGTTCAAGGTCAGCTATCAGATCTGCCACATCTTCAAGGCCCACACTTAGCCGCACAAGGCTGTCTGCAACACCCGATGCGTGGCGCTTTTCAGCGGGTATGCTCTTATGGGTCATAGTAGCGGGATGACAGAGCAGGCTCTTTACACCGCCAAGGCTTTCGGCCAGTTTAAAGAGTTTTGTACTACAGACAAATGTTTTAGCAGCCTCGGCCGTATCATGCTCCAGCACGAACGATACTACGCCACCGCCGGCACTCTGCTGCTGTAATGCAACTGTATAGTTGTTGTGCTCCGGCAATCCCGGATAATAAACTGCAGCTATTGCCGGATGCTTTTGAAGGTAGCGGGCTACTGCCAGTGCATTGCGGCTATGCTCAGCTACACGCAGGTGCAGGGTTTCTATGCCACGTATCACCAGCCAGCTATCGTGTGGTGCAAGTATGGCACCGCTGGCATTTTGTATGAACTTTATTTCGCTGCCCAGCTCTGCTGTAGCTGTTACTACAAGCCCCGCTATCAGGTCGCTGTGGCCACCAAGATATTTAGTAGCGCTATGTACCACAATATCTGCGCCAAGGGCTATTGGCTGCTGCAATGCGGGCGATGCAAAAGTATTATCTACACACAGCAGGCTGCCATTAGCATGCGCAATATCCGCTATGGCTTTTATGTCGCTTATCTTCAGCGTAGGGTTGGTGGGCGTTTCCAGCCATACCAGCTTTGTTTTGGCGGTAATAGCCACTGCTACATTTTGTGCGTCTGTAGTATCTACGTAGTTGACTGTGATGCCGAATTTGCGATAGATATGCGTGAATAACCGGAAGGCGCCGCCGTAAATATCATCCACCGCCAGTATCTCGTCGCCGCTCTGCAATAGCTTTACCACTGCATCAATTGCGGCCAGGCCACTGGCAAATGCAAAGCCTGCTGCGCCGCCTTCCAGTTCGGCTATCACTTTTTCCAGCACGGTACGTGTGGGGTTATTACTGCGGGCATAGTCGTAGCCCTTGTGCTCACCCGGTGCATCCTGCACAAAGGTGGAAGTCTGGTAGATAGGTACAGAGATGGAACCTGTCAGTGGGTCTACCGGGATGCTGTGGATCAGTTGTGTTGTCTTGCTCATTTTTCGCTGGTTTTTATGATTAAAAAATATTTTAAATATTTATCGATCACTTACCGCGAAATACCGGGAGCATCTTGCTGAGGCTGATGTAGCCACAACAAAAAAGCGCTCCCGATAAATCAGGAGCGCTTTAGTTTATTTCAATCCCGCACGAGGGCGGAAAATATATCTGCTAAAAGACATCTTGACTTATCTTTCCTTTGTTGCCAAAGGATGGAATTAGCACCAGTTTCCGGTCTTGCGACTCGGAGAGGTTGCTAAGGTTTCACGGGGCCATAACCCTCCACCTTTCTTGATAAGAGATCTTATTAAAGAACTGACACAAAGGTATAAGTACCTTTTTCAATTTTCCAAAAATATTTTTCAAATTCGCCTGAAATGCTTTGTGGGCGCACATTTCACATTACAGGCAGATGTAGCTATCATCTCTAAACCACCATATAATTAACGCTGTGCTGCAATAGCGTGTAGCATTTCAATTGCCGTTTTTTCGCAATGTTCTGACAGGCAGGCACCCACCTGTTCCATAAAGAGAGCTGACGCGTTACCATTATTAATGACGTACATATCCTGCAACAAGCTTTCTATCAATCGCCAATCTTCTTCACTTATAATTTGCTTTTGTTCAATACTTGCCATCCTTACCCAGCCGTCTATATCTCCGTCAAAATATTGGTAAACAGCTATCTTTCTACATGTTATCATTTGCTCGCACAAGGAGTCTAAAACTTAAAATTATAAGTCACGCTCGGCAGTAATGGCAGTATATACACCTCCTTCACCTTCAGCTCTATCTTGTTATTGGTGCCCTGGTCTACCTTGTCTATGTACAGGAAGTAAGGGTTAGCATGGTTGTAAATATTGTAGACGGAGAACGTCCAGCTACCCTGCCATTTATGTGGCTTTGAGTGCTGCGGCGTAAGCGTTGCCGACACATCTAGGCGATGGTAGGCAGGCAACCTGTAAGAGTTGGTTTTGCTGTACTGCTCCACCAGTGTACCACCAAGAAAGTAATAAGCAGTTGGCAGCGTAATGGCATTACCAGTACCGTAAATAAACACGGATGAGAGCGTCCATTTCTTGCTCAGCTCGTAAGTACCCACAATAGAAATATCATGGCGCCGGTCATACTTCGCGGGGAAGGTGTTGCCATTGTTCAGCAACGCAAATTTCTGGTTGGTCCACGATAGTGTATACCCTATCCAGCCAGTGAATTTACCCTGTGTTTTGTTGATGAAGAACTCTGCACCATAAGCAGTACCGGTACCAAAAACATAAGATAATTCAGGGTCTGACAGTGAGTTAGGGGTATAGCCTTCCTTATACTGCACCTGGTTCTTCATCTCCTTATAGTACACCTCTACCGATGTCTCTACTTTATTGTCCAGGAAGTTGCGGAAGTACCCTGCAGAATACTGCCAGGCATTCTGCGGCTTGACAATAAATGTGCTGGGTGCCCAGGTGTCTATAGGCAGCGTGCTGCCATTGTTGGTTACCAGGTGCAGGTACTGGTAGGTCTTGGCCGCACTGGCTTTTACCGATGAATTGTCGTTGATCGTATAGCGTATGTTCAGGCGCGGCTCCAGGCCATCGTATGCCTTTACCAGCTTGCCCGCTGCATACTTGGTACTATCCGTCTTATTGCCACTGGCATCAAGTGTATAGGCTGTGTAAGGCCCTACCTGGCCAAACCATGTATAGCGCAGGCCGGCGTTTATCTTTATCTTGTCCGTCAGATCAAAATCATCCAGTATATACGCTCCGGCTTCATGCACATATTTTATCAGTGCATTGTTGGGCTCCAGCTTTATCGTATCAGATGCGCCCGATACCTGGTTGGGTACAAATGTGTGATTGGTGTACACTATACCTGCCTTAAAATGATGATTAAAACTGGAGTAATAATCAAGGTCGCTCTTCAGGTTATAGTCTTTTACACCCGATGCTATTTTTACGCCAAACACACTGCTGCCGCCCGTGCCCTGCTGAAAGCTGGATGAGAAATCGTAGCTGTTGTATACGGCAGTTGTATTCAAAAACAGCTTGTCTGTGAACACGTGATTCCAACGTAAAGTGCCCGTAATATTGCCCCAGGGTATCTTAGCCTTAAAGCTGCCATTGGGGCTGGCAAACTTAAACTGGTCCAGGCCAACATAGCCGCTTAGAAACACCCTGTTCTTGTCGTTAAAGCGATAGTTGGCTTTCAGGTTGGCATCGTAAAAGTAGTAGCCCGTATTTTTTAGCCGCTCTGTAAATGGCTTCAGCAACACGTCTATATACGTACGCCTTGCTGCTACCATGAACGAGCCTTTATTCTTCTTCAATGGCCCTTCCAGTGTAAATCTTGATGCGATCAATCCTATACCACCCTGCCCATGAAACTCTTTATTATTACCTTCCTTCATTGTCACATCCACTACCGATGACAACCTGCCCCCATAGTTGGCCGGGGCACCGCCTTTTACCAGGGTCACGTCTTTTATTGCGTCAGAATTAAAAACGGAGAAGAAGCCAAACAAGTGGCCCGTATTGTATATTACCGCATCGTCCAGCATCACCAGGTTCTGGTCGGGTCCACCGCCGCGCACATAGAAGCCGGAATTACCATCGCCCGCCGATTGCACACCCGGCAATAGTTGTATGGTCTTCAGCACATCTACCTCACCAAATACTACCGGCAACTTACTTATCTGGGCTATAGATAGTGTTACCGTGCCCATCTCCGTATTCTTCACATTAGCGTTCTTGCGCCCTGCCGTTATCTGCACCTCCTTCATCATAGTAGCATTACGCATCTCGGCGTTGTGCGTCTTACTTGCAGAAAGATCCATAGTTATTGTTTGCGTATGATAACCCACATAAGAGTATATAACGGTGTAAGTGCCGGGGGGCACAGACACAGAATAAAAGCCATACACATTGGCCTGTGCGCCTGCATTAGCTTCCTTTATGTACACAGTGCCACCCAGCAAAGATTCGCCGGAAGCAGAATCGCGCATATAGCCGCTCAGCGACACCTTCTGCCCGAAAACCACCGCAGGAACTACCAATAAAACAACTAAAAACTTTATAAAATGAAACATCAGAAACGGAGTTGAATATGATTTGTATGAAAGGGAGTATAAAAGTTATAAAGTATCCTGCACTTCTCCGCACTCCAGCATCTTCTTGCCGAAGTACGGATTTCTGATCTCTTCTTCTTCACTCAGCCAGTAAGCACCCTTATCGTTAAATGCCATCGGGCAAAACTGTTTGTAAGCTCCGGAGTTCTTTACAGATGCGGCCTTTAGCAGCGAGTACATTGCAGTAGATACCTGGGCAAAGGCAATGCGCTGCCGCTCGCAGGTATTATCATTGGTCCTGGCTATTGCCGCGCAGCCAGCCACCAACTGGTTAAGGTGGTCTCCCACACCCGTTTCAGCCTTCCCTTCATCTGCCTGCAAAACAACTATAGCTTCCTGCCCCATGGCCTGCAGCTTAGCCGCCGAAGCGCCTGCTTTTTGCGCATCCGACGCTACCAATGCATTCTTTAGCTCGTAGTATTGCACAAGCAAACCCATTACCTTATCAGTTCCTGCTTTAGATAAGGTGCTGGTAGCAGGTCCCTTATGCACAGGCGTTTTCGGGCTGTTGCAAGCCATTACTGTAAACAACAAAGAAAATAAGAATACAATACGCATAGGCGTCTATTTTGCGGTGCAAAAATACGGCCTCCATACCTACTCAACTAATCGGCTATATTGTATTTACCTATACAAAAGCTAAAATATATCTATTTTCAGTAAAGGGTGGCGGGGTAAGATGCCATTTCACCTACATTTGTAAAAAACTACTCACAAAAAGACGAAGAATGAAACATCTTAAATTATCGATGGCGGCTATTGCGGTTTTTGCAGGATGCTCAGCTTTCGCCCAAACTGCCGATGAAGTGCTGACCAAACATATTGATGCCATTGGCGGTGCAAAAGCATGGGATAAAGTAAAGACCATAAAAATGACCGGCACATCTGAAGCTATGGGCCAGTCTATAGATATGACCGAAACTATTGTTAACGGCAAATCTTCACGTACCGACTTCTCTATTGCCGGGCAAAAGAACTACATGATCGTTACTGCCACAGGTGGATGGTCTTACCTGCCGGTTATGGGACAGACAGAACCAATGGCCATACCTGCCGAGCAAACTAAAACAATTGCCGATGAGTACGACTACAAGAGCGCACAGGTAGCCAGCAAAGCCCTGGTAGCCAGCGCTACAATGGATGGCACCGACACCATAGACAACAAGCCATGCATAAAACTGAAGATAACCGACAAAGCAGGCAATGTAAAAGAGTGCTATTTCGATGCCACTACTTACTACCTGGTAAAAAGCGAAATGTCTATAAAAACGCCTGATGGCGAACAGCAGATGGCCACCTCTTACAGCAACCATAAGAAACTGCCGGAAGGTATTGTTGTGCCAATGACCGTTAGCCGTATGCAGGGCGATATGACCATCAAGAGCGTTGAAGTAAATAAGGCTGTTGATGAAAAGATATTTACACCGGCAAAAAAGTAATTAACAGAATAGATACATTTAAAAGGCAGCCACAACAGGCTGCCTTTATTCATTACATCCTGCCCCTGCGCTTTAAATAGTCGTGCACATCAGGGCAATCGGTAGTTCTGTCAAACATATCAGTCTTGCGGTACAAGCGATCCAGCATACCTATGTACGGCGATATATAGCGGTGCTCATAATCTACGTATTTACTGGTGTTATAACCATGCACCTGGTTATCGCAAAGCGCCAGCATCAGCAGGCATTGCGCATTTATTTCAGGGTTGCGCATTGCATACCTGCGGGCCTGGTTATACATATTTACAGCTGCTTTGCACAGGTAATAGTTATCGTATTGCTGTCGGCTGGTAGTGTTAAATGAATAGTACACAAAATCGTGTTGCCCTACATGTTCGCCGGTAGACTTACCGTAGTTGAACACCATCCAGTCTTTACCCGCAAAAGAGATGTTGTAATAGCAATTGCCAAGCCAGAAGCTCAGTACCGCCTTGGTACTATCCGCAGTAGCCCCGGCCAGCGAATCCTGTATGGCTACTATCTCCTCTACTATATCTTTTTTGCTCTCCCTTACATACCGCCTGCCCGATCCGTTGCTGAAAGGCAGCAACGTGCCCACGCTGGTTACTGAGTTCTTCCTCAGGTAGTGTGTATACGCATACGTATGTTCCCAAAAGTCTGGCCTTATTTTGGAGAATACCGCCAGCGCTTCTTTATACTGCTCCTGTCGCAACAGCAGCGTTCCCTTCACATCCAGGTATACGTCGTCACTTGGCCATCTGCAGGGCAAAAGCCGCTGCTCAAATGCAGTATACTTCTTCTTATGCCTGAACGCCAGCAGCGCATCCATATCCGCAGGACTGCCAAACTTCTCGAAATATGCTATCCGATAGTAGTACATACCATCGCCTTCATTCTCTGTTAGCGTATCTATATTATCACAGCCCGGGTTATTGCCCATATACTCATCCACTATCTGCCCGCTTTGCTGCGCCAGTAATCCCGCAGTTACTATATCGCCCTTCTTCCTGTATTCATGGCTCAGCAGCAGGTACAGCGCATGCAGCGGATCACTATCGTCCTGTATGTCGTAATCTTCCAATGTGGCCAATGGAGCACCTGCGCCCAGCCGCTCCAGCTCAGCCATGGCATCATTCAGCTTTTGCTTGGTAGCATCACTTGTTATATCAGCAGCGTATGTTAGCGATAGTATGCGTTCTATGGCCAATTGCCGTTCCCAGGCTACGTGTCCGCTTACCTGTATGTTATTTATGTAGGGGATAGCCGCAGCATAGTTGCGCTGCATATGGTACAAATGCACAATAGCCAGCCGTGCAAAGTCTGCATTGTCACCACCAGCTCTTTCCACCTCTTCCAGGAATAAGCGTACCGATACAAGGTAAGCTTCATCTTTAGCCCTGTTCTTCAACAGGTATTTATCTTTTGCTTCAGCTGATGCCGTGTAGCCGGTTGCCTCGCCATAACCTTTATCATACCATGCCCGTATCCGGGATTCAAATCCTTTCATCTCGGGAGTCCATATCCAGTCTTCCAGCTTATTTACTTCCCGCGCTATCAGCACAGGTAGGTATCTACTATTGTTATCTAAGCCATAAACCTTACGTATTTGCACCAGTGCCGGCCCGGGCGATTTAAAGCCCTTAATAGCGGCCGCAGCTGCATGCTCAGCATTGGTGCTTGCTGCTGCTTCCAGCGCATTCACATCCTTTCGGCCCAGGTTATGATACACAAACACCTTTTTATCGTTGGTTCTGTCAAAAGCCTGCAACAGGTATTTTCGTTTTAACGATTCATCACGTTGCACCTGCGCGTAATAAACAAGTGCCCAATCTGCTGTTATAGATGGTTTACCCTTCAGGTATCTGTCATACACGTGGATAAGGCTGTCCGATATCACCCTGCTGCGCTTTTCCGTATCCGACTTCGGCCATCCCTTGTAAAACAACAACTTTACCGCCTGGAAGGCATACCGCTCCTGTAAAAATCCCGTATGGCTTCTATACCCATCGGTAGCCACGGTTATTAATGAATCATATCCCAGCTGGCCAAGCCCATCGCCATAGCTTGCTTCCGACCACGGATCTTCGCTTTCGCTATTACTGGTATGTTCTACCCAGCGGGCAAAGTCCATGTACTTCGATGCATCTCTGTTCCTGCCGTTGGCCAGCAATTGTATAAATGCATTGTCAGCCGCACCATCCCACTTACCGGTCTTACGCCCATAAAAATATTGGTCGGTGGTCAGCTGATACTGCACCATATACACATCACGGGCAGGCACCTTACCGCCCGTAAAAGCAGCCCATTCCCGGCAGTTCTTCATCACATCCGTTTCATCATCTACTACCGTGCTGTACAGGAACGGTTGGGCATAGGCAAATGGACTCAACGACTTATCCTGTACCACATCTCTCTGGAAGAGCATGAACATGGTTGCCTCCGGCGCCAGCGATGGCCCGCAACTATAACCGCTGCCACCCAGCAGCACCATCATAACAGCTATACTAGAAACGCGTAAATACCTCATGGATAGCAGTTTTATACGTGTTCACAGACTGTTCATTCAAGTCAAAAAATACTACAGCGCCATAGTCATTTACCTTATCCGTTACCAGCTCTGCCGCTTTTATTATTTCCCGTTCCGATGGTTGCTCCAGCCGCAGTATATCCCCTTCTCTAATGTAGTTATCACCCACAACCACATCTTGCTGCACATGCAGCAGATTACCTGTCAGTTTAAAATTCACAGTATCATCACCCGGCCCCTCCTGCATATGCACTATGCCCTGGAACTTATCTCCCCTGAACCACGCATACCAGCTGAATACCGGCAAAGCAATATCTACCGGCACCGGGTAGCTGACACCCAGGTATTGCTTCAGTACATCAACATCCAGTATAGAATTTCTCGTCTCCCGTTTCTGCACCTTGCCCAGGTTATAGCACATCAGCATAGCCCTGTCGGCAGGTGGCACACCTAACTTGTCTTTGTATTTATACGGATACATACGCACCGTTACAGACAATATCTTATCGGGGTTCAGCTCTTTAAACTTCTTCAGGAAACGGAAGTACTTATCCTTAGTACCCGCAGTCCAATCGCAATCTATTTGTAACTCTTTATTAAGCCCTGCCCTGCTGGCCTTTATTCGCTGTTGCACACTGTCTTTATGTGCATCGCTTCCCGTATAATTGGCCGGGTCACTGTAAAACACGCCAGAAACGTAATCATCTTCCAATTGCCCGCTCATCTTCAGCATCCTTGCCGATACCTTAATGGCAAGTGTGTCGCACCAGTCGGGTGTCATTTGCTCCAGCGTACGGTTAGTAATAAACACTACAGGTACATACTGGTAATCCAGGAAAGCACTATGCCCCCATGTCTGGTTCACTTCACCTCGTGGCACCGGCATATTATGAGTGGCACTCCAGTCCACATCAAAATAGTGGATATAGAATTTTGTTGCGCCCGATGCTTTCAGCGCCCCGATAGCTTGCTTATGATCGGGCATTGTTGTCTTCCAGTAATAAAAACCATGGTCATGAAGGTGGCTACTCCTCTTGCAGGCAATAACCGAAAACCAACAGATCAGCAACAGGAAGGGCAGTCTCCGGCAGCGTTTATAAGCAAACATAAATGTGTGAAGTGTAAATGATTTTGCAGCAAAAAATAAGCCAATATTCAATCAGCTGTTTTTCATAGCGCGTATTATCTTCCTGGTTCTTCTGTCCTCCCGTGCATTCTGCAAACTAACCACCGCCCACACGGCGGCTATGGGCCAGCCTATCAGTGTACATTGTAAGATAAGACACAGGATTCCGGTAATGATCCGGCCTCTGAGCATAAAGGATAACCAGGGGATGAGTATGGCGATAAGTGTCATATTGTAAAGATAACATAAGCTATTATAGCAAACACTTCATATAACGATAACTTTCTATTAACATAGTTTTATAGAATGGCAGTCTAACACCTCCATACCTTTACACGTCTAAAAAATAAAACGACAATAAAATGAAAAAAGTTTTACTTCTTACCATGGCTACTGCCGTAGCCCTATCGTCTTTTGCTGAGAAAAGGAAAGGCGCTGCCAAAACTTTACCTCAGAATCACACTGCTGCAAAAACAACTGCTGTAGGTGATACTGTATCTTATGCTAACATCAACCTTAGCACTGACACCCTTACTGCTTATTATGCGGGTATGACTACTGACACCGGCTTTATCTTCGGTACCAATACCTTCGGCGACATGGGCTTTGCTGAACGTTATGACCTCGACAGCAATGTGCAGGTACTTGGCCTTTTTGCTAGATTTACAGGTACAGTAAACCCTGCATCTACAAAAAATGTTGTGTTTAATGCATGGAGCGTTGCCGGCCGAACAGCTGATACACGCTTTGTAAGCGGCAAAGTTTATAACAGCGGTCTGCCATCAACTTCAATCGCTTCTATAACAAAGCCAATTACAGCTGTAGGTATAGCTACAACCGATACTGCTAGTGATACTGTCAAATTACATTGGTTTACTACACCATCTGCAGCAACACACAAATTCTTTGTTGGCTATACCCTGGCTTACGATCCGGCTGCACTTAACGGTGATACGATCAGCTTGATAGTTTCCCGCGATAATGAAAGGCATACAGCTACATTCCCATACGATTTTACGGACGGTACTGATACTATTATCAACAACGCCAACGCTGTATTATTTAAAGACAATACATGGCACGATAATGGACTGGACAACTTTTTCATTGGAAACCATTTCTTCCTGTTCCCTGTTGTTAAGATCAACAGCCCATCAGGTGTAGGTGGCATCACCAAAAATAACTTCACGTTGTATGGCAACTACCCTAACCCTGCGAACAACGAAACTAACATCAAGTTTGCTGTAGCAAATAACACAGAAGTAACTGTTACAGTTTACGATATGGCTGGTAAAGTTATTAATACCATTAAGCAAAACTGCAATGCAGGTACACAAATAATGGTGCTTAATACTTCTACTTTTGCTGCCGGCGAATACCTGTACCTTGTGCATACTGCAGAAGGCGAAGGCATCGCTAGCAAATTCACTGTAGCTAAGTAATTACCTTACAATTACTGTATAAGTAAAGGCAGCCGGAAGGCTGCCTTTACTCTTTTATAACAATACCAATTCCTCACTACCGCTCCAACACTGCAACAAACATACTATCCGCTTTAATGGATATTCCATTGATGATGCCGGAAGAGGTGCACTTAAGGTGTGTATGCTTTACTACAGCATCCACTACCTTTTGGTTTTCCTCATCAAACACCGAGCAGGTTATATAGATCAGCCTGCCGCCGGGCTTCAGGTATTTGGCTACATTGGTAGCTATGGTAGTTTGCAGAGTTGAGAATCTTGTTACTTCCTTCGGGTCAAAGAAATACATCTGTTCCGGTGTTCTCGCCCATGTGCCCGATCCGCTGCACGGCACATCGCAGATGATATTGTCAAAATGCGCCTCTTTTAGCGTAGCGGCCAGTGCCTTTGCATCGCTTACGTTGGTTGTATATGTTACGGGTGCCTGGTGGCCATAGCTGCGGAAACGCTCCCGCAGGTTGTGCAAGATAGTATCGCGTATATCCGATACCGCCAGCTTCACAGTTGGCGCCATATCTTTAAGCAGTAGCGACTTCCCTCCTGCCCCTGAACAGCAGTCCAGCCAATGCTCTCCCGCAAAAGGCCTAAAATAGGTACCCGTTTGCTGAGACGACGCATCCTGCACTACATAGCTATCGGGCGGCAAAAGGCTGTCTATAGCAGCGCCATTGGGCAGGGCCATACAGGTGTCAGTAATAAGCTTAAATGGCATTTGCTTGTCATCAAGTATCCGCTCGATAGTACTCTTGTCTTTTCTGATCCTGATAAAAAGCTCCGGCTGTACTAATAACGAACGAAGCCAATCTTCCCTGTCCATACCGGGCGACATCACCACGTCATAAGGAAATACTTTATGCATATCAGGGGTGGTATGCCCCTCATACGGAAATCGTTGCCGTACTGCTTCATTGCCACACAGTTGCAGGCAGGCGCGTACTTTGTATTCAAAAGGTAATGTGTCTTCCAGGCTCTTGCTGCTGCGATACCAGCAATAGGCCATCTCGCTCAATATCTTCCGGTCGCGGCTGCCCAGTTGCGGGTGCCGCTTGTAATACTGTTTTAAAAAGTGTGTCAATGGCATTTTGCCATCATAAACACCCACTATTGCCTCTATATGCTGCCAGATATACCGCATAGCCCCGAAATTACTGGATATTCTATAAACAAACAGGCCGCCCTTTACCGGGCGACCTGCTTTATGCTAAAATTATGGCTTTCTTCTTATCTACGGCCACCACCGCGTTGTTCCTGCTGCTGTGGCTGAGGACGTGGTGCAGGTGCTGGCGCCGGTTGAGGGCGTGGCTGTTGCATCTGCGGCCTTGGTTGCTCTGGCATCCGTTGTGGCTGCGGCTGCGGGTTGCTTCGCTGTGGCTCAAAACGCTGTGGCTCCTGGCGCATCGGCTGTTGTGGCTGCGGATTGTTGCGCTGCGGCTCAAAACGCTGTGGCTCCTGGCGAGCCGGCTGCTGTGGCTGAGGGTTGTTCCGCTGTGGCTCAAAGCGCTGTGGCTCGGGGCGGTCTTGCTGACGCTGTGGCTCCTGGCGTACTGGCTGCTGCGGCTGAGGATTGTTCCTCTGTGGCTCAAAGCGCTGTGGTTCCTGGCGTACCGGCTGCTGTGGCTGGGGGTTATTCCTCATTGGCTCCTGGCGTACTGGCTCTTGCGGCTGGTTCCTCATCGGCTCCTGCCGGCCCTGTGTAGGGCGCTGGTCAAAACGGTTGGCCGGATTGTTAGGAGTGCGTGCCGGCTGCGGTGGCGTACCACGCATCGGTGTTACATTACCACGCTGTACATCCTGCCTGAACGCTGGCTGCCTGTTACCACCACCTTGTGGCACGGCTGCTTCCGGACGGCCAATATTGCGCGGCGCCTGTACTACGTTCTGCGGGCGGGCAGTGGTGTAAGTATTTCTGTTCACGTTAGGACGGTAAACACTCACCGTGTTGCGCTGTATTGAGGTTACTCCAGGCCTGTTGCCCTGCGATACCCTGTATACCTGCACAGGTGCATGTGTGGTAGCCTGTATGGTAGAGGCACGCGGGCCGTAGTTGTACTGCACATGTGTGTGGTTATCTACATATACGTTGTTAATGATGGTCGTCTGGTTGATGTAGGTACGGTTGTAGCCGGGACCTCTCCAGTAGTTGTAATAGTTTGGTGTATACAAGTACTGCGGACCAACAAACACCCACCATGAATCAGGGCAACCATAGCTCATCCCTACACTGATGCCGGGAGAAAGAGGTGCCCAACCTGCGTAGCCACCGCCGTAGCGCCAGCTAACCCATGCCGGAGCCCATTCATAACCTGGCACCCATATCCAGCCGTAATAGCCATTATAAGTCCAGCGGCCGTAGTGGTAAGTTGCCCAGCCCCACGGATCGTCAGATGCCCACATATTACCGTAGTCTGTCATTACCCAATGGCCACGGCTGTAGTATGGGCGAAAACTCTGGTCTTCATTAGGCACCCATACGTTTCCATAATCCGGGTCATACACCCACTGGCCGTAAGGCGAAAGCTCATCGTAAAAATCCTGGTAAGATACCGTTACATCCTGCGCCTGCACCTTGCTTGCGGGAGCAAACAAAAGCATCATGCTGGTAAAAGCAGTGATAAACAGGCTATTCAACACTTTTTTCATATTGTTATTATTTATCAGTTTCGTTTTCAAAGGGTAATATTCAATATCATCGCCCTCACACTAGTACTATCCAATAATGATGCCAATATTTCAGCGTATTTGCAAAAAAATCCCCGGCACAGCCGGGGACCCTTATAAAATCTTATTTGTTATTAGGCTACCAGCTCACCTTTCAGTGCCTTGGCCATGGTCGCGCCTATATTAGCAGGGCTGGCTACTACGTGTATGCCGCACTCGTCCATTATCTTCATTTTAGCGGCTGCAGTATCATCAGCACCGCCAATTATCGCGCCTGCGTGACCCATACGGCGGCCGGCAGGTGCTGTCTGGCCGGCTATAAAGCCAACCACAGGCTTGCGCATGTTGTCCTTCAGCCAGTTAGCAGCTTCAGCTTCCATGTTACCGCCTATTTCACCTATCATGATGATACCTTCAGTTTCAGGATCGTTCATCAGAAGTTCTACCGCCTCGCGGGTAGTAGTTCCGATAATAGGGTCGCCACCGATACCGATTGCCGTAGAGATACCCAAACCAGCCTTAACAGCCTGGTCTGCTGCTTCATACGTCAAAGTACCAGACTTAGATACGATGCCTATTTTGCCTGGCTTAAAAATAAAGCCCGGCATGATGCCTACCTTAGCCTCGCCTGCAGTAATAACACCTGGGCAGTTAGGGCCTATCAGGCGGCAATCGCGGCCTTTTATGTATTCACGGGCTTTAACCATATCCTGTACAGGTATACCTTCAGTGATACAGATGATCACCTTGATACCCGCGTCAGCAGCTTCCATTATTGCATCAGCAGCAAATGCCGGCGGAACGAAGATGATAGACACATCAGCACCGGTCTTATCAACCGCATCCTTTACTGTGTTGAACACAGGCCTGTCCAGGTGTGTAGTACCACCCTTTGCAGGGGTAACACCACCAACAACGTTAGTGCCGTATTCGATCATTTGCGTAGCATGGAAAGTACCTTCGGTACCTGTAAAACCCTGAACGATAACCTTAGAGTTTTTATTTACTAAAACAGACATGAGCCAGTTGGTTTTTAAAATTTGATGGCGAAATTAATGCATTTACGGGCAAATACAAGTAGGTGGGCAGAAAAACGCAAATTTCCATTACCTACAGCTGCACCAGCCCATGCTTGATGGCAAACATCACCAGCCCGGTCTTGGAGCGCAGGTTGAATTTTTCGAACAACGACTCCCTGTAGCCGTCTACTGTACGGCGGTGCACATGCATTATTTCTGCAATATTGTCATAAGTATACTCCTCTTTGTCGCATACCAGTTCTATAAATGTCTTCTCACGTTCACTTATCTTCGCTTCTATATCCTGTGTTTTTTCATCCATGGCCGACTGGTGCATCATCGCCGTCTGCAACAGTTCGCTGTGGTAATACCCTACCTTGTAAGTATCGTCTATAGCCTTCTGAAGTACGTCGGCAGTACAGCTTTTTATCAGGTAGCCGCGTACCCCCAGCCTGAACAGTTGTATGATCTTGCGCTCGTCAGCATCCCATGTCAGCGTCAGCACTTTTTGCTGCGGCCTGTTCTTTTGCATCCAGCGCATGGTGGCCTCTCCATCCATCACCGGCATTTCCAGGTCCATAATAATTATGTCCGGTTTCGTCTTTCCGGCCTCCAGCGCTTTTATCAGCTGCTCGCCGTTAGAGTATTCATTGATTATGGTGTAGTCGCCCAATACCTCTATCAGCGATTTAAGACCACTGCGCACCACCACGTGGTCATCTACAAGTGTTATGGCTACTTTACTCATATTATGTTGTTTGTGTAAACCTGCATATCGTACCTACGCCTGGCTCACTTTCAATTTCCCCCTTTATATTGGCAATGGCAGCCCGCTTTATCATATTCCGCAACCCCGATCCGCTTTCCATTTTTTCAGCCACATTAAATCCCTGCCCGTCATCCTTTACCTCCAGCATAAAGCTGTCCCCGGCGCGCACCGTTATATATACATGCTCGCAGCCGCTGTGCTTCATCAGGTTGTTCAGCACCTCCTGGAAGATGCGGAACATCATCACTCTTCCGTCCTTAGGCAGTGCCGGCTCCTCGTCACCGGTCCAGGCAACCTCTACCCCGCTCACCTGCTTCATACGTTCTGCTTCCAGCTTCATAGCTGCCACCAGGCCACCGTTCTCCAACAGATCGCTGTTCAGGCTTTTACTCAGCTGCCGCACCTCTCTTATCGTCAGGTCCAGGTCAGCCGTTATCGGCTCTATCTCCGGTGTCAGCTCCCGGTGTACTATTTTATGCCGTTCCAGGTGCATTTTCAGCACCGTAAGCCTTTGCCCCAGGTTATCGTGCAGCTCCCGCGCCACATTGGCCAGTACGCGCTCCTGCACTTCGCTCTCTACCTGGCGCAGTTCCTTTTCGTAGTCAGTCTCCAGGCGCGCTATCTTCACCTGCTGACTAATGTGCCGGCGATTGGCAACAAAAACACTGATAATGATACCGCAAACTAACAGCAGAATGGCCAAAGTAGCGTATAATACTGTATTACTTGCTTCTAACATAGCTGTGTTTCAATTGGCTTGTCTTGCCACAAAGTATAAAACTGGTTAAAGTAAACAGCGCGCAGACTACGCCGAGTACATCATTTATCGTAACATACGTCTTTTTAGGTAGTATCAGATCATTTGCTTTGATGGTTAATGTGCTGATAAAGGGAATGTTGCCGGCATAGTACAAGATCAGCGACATACAAAGCCAGAAAAGAGGGTTCTTTGATATATTGCTTGCAGAATTCATCGTGTTGTCCACTAAAATGAACATAAATAGCGTTGTTTGCAAAAATGCATCGGCTACCAACCCGGCAAAAGCAAAATTGTATATTGTATTTTCATTAACCAGCACACCCCAGTAACATATATACCCCCACAAAACAACTGGTAACCACTTTTTTATCCGGGGACGAAGAAAGAAAGATGCCAGCCACATATCAAGAGCAACATCTACCGGCATATAAAAATTAAACAACCACAGATTAGGCTGCTTCATAGTATGCCCTATAAAATATCCGGCATATTCTACGCAAAGGGCTAGCAGATTCGCACCCAATAATACTTTATAAGGCATTGACAACTTCCTGAAAAACAGCAAGCCAACGCAACAGACAATTACTTTAGGTAAGACAACTAAAAAAAGAAAATGCAACTGTGGTGATTTACAGTACAAATCTAACAAATCAATTGGCAACAAAAAACGTGTGGCAGGACACTACTCCCGCCACACGCTCACTATACAGATCTACATTAGCTATGTTGTTGTTGCATTTGTTGTCTCGGAAGCGGGGTTGGCAATACATAAATGCCGCAATACCTTGGACACAGTGTAGCAAAGTCAGCACCCTTATTATGAAAAATAGCCACAGAATCCCTATCGTTGTTCAGGAATGGATTGCCGTCAGCATCCTTCAGGTATAAAACCAACCCGTGCGGGTAAGCAATATTGGAGTCTCCGCTGTTGGCGTGCACGTAAGACGTAGCGCCAAAGCATATCGTAGCATCTTCAGGGTAGTCGTTATCTATATACATCTGCAGCACTTCTATTGTCCACGGAAATGTTATTGTCCGCGCATATAGCTGCTGCGAGGCGCCATCAGCCAGCAATTGTGCGTTTGTGCCATCACAAGGCGGGCTGGGACAATAGTAAAAATTATTAAAGTAATTGTGGCTGTACAAGTTATGATCCTGGCAGGACACCAGCTCTCCTTCCTCTATTTTATACCAGTCACATGCATCATCCACCAGCAGATACGTGTCCGCAATATCCTGCGATTCCTGCATAGCACACAGCTGTATACGCAGATTCATTTCCTCATCTGCAGGATTGTAGCAATAAACCATACGTAAAGCAACATCCGATATTCGGTTCTTCTTAGAGTAAGAACCTACAGCTTCAGCCAATTGCTGCCACGGGATTTCCAGGTCCTGCCCACCAAATTTCTGGTCGCACCCGGTCCTGTAATAGTGACTTACAAAATTCTTTCTCCCTATCTCATATTCATCCTTACTAATAACCATTGGATTCAGCGGATCGATTTGTGATTTCAATTTTACTGGCATAGACTTATGTTTTTGATTCAGAGGTAAATATATCAATACCACGTGTAAAAAACCAAAAACTCACCCCGTGAAAAATACCCCCACTCCCCTGCATTTATTCACCTTTTACAATGTTTCAGCATTGCTGACCTTTACAGAAGTAATAGAAACTTAACCATAAAACACCGTGCGCCGGCGCGGTATCACCAACACCGGCAGGTATTATGAAGCACATACAGATAGAATACGCAGGAATGAGACCTATTGTTCAGCAAGCCGTTTGCATGACCAATCGCTTACTCAAAGACATCCGCTTTTATGAGCGCATTGCTATGCTGCCCGCCTTCGACCTGGCAGACATTACTCCTGCCGACCTGGCAAGGCTTATGTATAATAGTACCATCAAAATGGAAGTGGAACTGTATTACGCTATTAGCCCGGTAGAAAATATTGACCTGTATGCTGATGAAGCCCACCCGAATATTATCCAAATGAATATCTGGACGCTAAACCGGCCTGTAGCCAGCATCTGCAACACCCTCTTGCATAGCTGCGTGCATGCCGTAAATGCCCTGCACGATAAATATTATTTTGGCCATGGCGATAATAACCCCGCCGGCAAAGAACGTACTGCTCCATATATGATTGGGGCGCTGGGCGAAGAAATGCTGGCCGGCGAGAACTATGATCTTCACTTTGAACACGACCACACCGGCCGCACACCCGTTCCGGCACTTGAACTGATGCGCTATTGTGCATGAAGGACACCGGAAACGTACTGACCCAAACGTTTTAAAACCGCCTTTTCTTACTATTAATGAATACTGCCGCAACGGCGGTGTTATTGCCACGCAACACAGCAATAACACCGCCGTTGCCCGTTCCTGCCCAACAGCATATTTGCATACACTACAAAAGCAACTGTGTGTCCTAATGACTGGTTATAATAGTGCAGCGTTTCAATCCTGCATCTCCGCCCCCTCGTCCAATACACAACAATTATCCACAAAATGTATACTTGCCAATATAAAAGACAACAAAAAAGGATCAAATTCAAAAAAATCAGCGCACATTTTCCTATCGTTCAGAATATTTAAAAGAGATTTTTCATACTTTTGCAGTCCGCAAGGGGAAAAACTGTGGATAAAATCAAAAAGGAAAAAATATTTTTTATCTTGTTTGTGTTTTCTATTCAGTTTTTTGCATACCTTTGCACTCCGTTTTAATTTTTTACTTAAAGCTAACAATGCCTACAATACAACAGCTAGTACGCAAAGGCCGCGAACAGATGCGGACAAAATCAAAATCACGTGCTCTTGATGCATGCCCTCAGCGCCGTGGTGTTTGTACCCGTGTATACACTACAACACCTAAGAAACCAAACTCTGCGCTGCGTAAAGTAGCTAAGGTGCGTTTAACTAACAAAGTTGAGGTTATCGCCTACATACCGGGTGAAGGCCACAACCTGCAGGAACACTCTATCGTGCTGATCCGCGGTGGTCGTGTTAAAGACTTACCAGGTGTGCGTTATCACATTGTGCGTGGCGCATTGGATACTGCCGGTGTAAAAGACCGTAAACAGAGCCGTTCTAAGTATGGTACTAAGAAAGAAAAGGCTAAAGGCGGCGCAGCAGCAGCTAAGAAAAAATAATTATTAAATAATTTCCATTAAGTAATAAAAGATGAGAAAGGCACAAGCCAAAAAGCTTCCGTTAGCACCGGATCCTAAATTCAACGATAAGCAAGTTACACGTTTTGTAAACTGCCTTATGTGGGGTGGTAACAAAACTGTAGTTCTGAGCGCATTCTATGATGCTCTTGACAAAGTTTCTAAATTCACCAACGAAGACGGATACGAAGTGTGGAAGCGCGCACTGGTAAATGTTACTCCTGCGGTTGAAGTTCGTAGCCGCCGTATAGGTGGTGCTACCTTCCAGATACCTTCTGAAGTACGCCCTGACCGTAAAATTTCTCTGAGCATGAAGTGGTTAATCCGCTTCTCTCGTGAGCGCAACGGCAAAACTATCGCAGACAAGCTGGCTAACGAGATCGTAGCAGCAGCTAAGGGCGAAGGTGGTGCATTCAAGAAGAAAGAAGATACTCACCGTATGGCAGAAGCTAATAAGGCTTTCTCTCACTTCAAAGTTTAATAGCACTAGCTTTAATATATTCAAAAACCTCCTGTTTCCGCAGGAGGTTTTTGTTATTGCTGATATTCGCACACTTCCAATGCTCCTGTTCTTACCCTTTCATATGCACCTGTCAATTTTTATTAAAATATGATTTGACAACTTTCTAAAAGTTGTCAAATCTGGCTACAGTTTTTAGTATTCGCTTTATAATAAACATAGCCAAAACTCATTTAGTATTTCAGACGGCGACCTATATCACTACTCGTAAAGCTATACCAGGATTATACGCATACTTAAAACACCACTTATGGTAACTGTCAGCCATCTACGCCAAATAGCATTATCCCTCCCGGAAACCACGGAAGAACCACACTTCGAAAAAACATCATTCAGGGTGAATAAAAAGATATTCGCCACGTACGATGCCGCGGCAAACAGGGTATGCCTGATGTTGTCTCCCGAAGATCAATCTTCATTCTGCACCTTCGATAAAAACGTTATCTACCCCGTACCCAACAAATGGGGACTTAAAGGAGCCACGTTTGCAGAACTGAGTAAGATAAAGGAAGAAATGCTGCAACACGCCCTGGAAGTATCCTACTGTAAAGTAGCCCCCGCACGCCTATCAAAACCTATAATAGAAAAGTGGCAGCAACTGTGAATCTCACTCACAATAAATGAGCCATAGAGCCATTAAGCTGTTGAGCCATTAAGCAATTATACCATTACTCAATAACAGCTTAGCTATCTGCACGGCATTAGTTGCAGCTCCCTTGCGCAGGTTGTCGCTTACTATCCAGCAGTTAAGGGTATTGGGCTGCGTATCGTCGCGCCTTATGCGGCCTACAAATACCTCATCTTTTCCTGCCGCATGCAGCGGCATCGGGTAGCCATTCATGGCAGGGTTATCTATAACAGAAACACCGGCAGAGTTATCCAGCAATGCCTTCACATCGCCTTCATTAAAATCGTTTACAAACTCAATGTTCACACTCTCGCTGTGGCCTGCTGTTACCGGTACACGCACACATGTGGCCGATACTTTTATGCTGTCATCGCCCATTATCTTCATGGTCTCCAGCTTCATCTTCATCTCTTCCTTAGTATAGCCATTTTCCTGGAAGACATCTATGTGCGGCAGCACATTCATATCTATAGTATGCGGATACACGCTATGGCCTTGTATACCGGAACGCTGGTCCATCATTTCCTTTACTGCCTTTTGGCCTGTACCAGATACCGACTGGTAAGTGCTCACCACTACCCTCTTTATCTTATACTTATCGTGCAGCGGTTTTAATACCATTACCATTTGTATGGTAGAACAGTTGGGGTTGGCAATGATCATGTCGTCCTTGGTCAGCTCATGGCCGTTCACTTCGGGCACTATCAGTTTCTTGGTCGGGTCCATGCGCCATGCCGATGAGTTATCTATCACCCTGCAACCCACCTCTGCAAACTTAGGCGCCAGCTCCAGCGACACACTACCGCCGGCAGAGAACAACGCCAGTGCAGGCTTCATAGCTATAGCATCATCGGCAGAAACCACGGTGTATTCCTTTCCCTTGAACACCACCTTATTCCCTACAGACCTGCCAGAGGCCACGGGTATCACTTCCGTTACCGGGAAGTTCCTTTCCTCCAATACTTTCAGCATCATGCTACCCACCAGGCCGGTGGCGCCTACTACTGCTACTTTCATGTGCACTGTTATTTTGATTACAAAGGTACTATTACTGGTGCTGCATTTATAGCTACCGTCAACAGCTTTATAGGGAAAATAACAAAAGTTCTACTGCAATAACTGATACCTTTGCCCCACCAAATGAAAAAGCTCCGGTCTCTCAATAAATACTTTATCAAATACAAATGGCGCCTGTTGCTGGGTCTGCTGTTCGTAGGCATATCCAGCAAGTTTGCCGTAATGCCCGGCAATGTGATCAAAGGCCTGCTGGATGAGGTAAAGACCATGATAGACAGCGGCGCCAAGGGTGATGCTGTGATATCGGTCGTCTTTAAAGGGGGTATGCTGCTGCTGGGCCTGGCGCTGTTGCGCGGGTTGTTTATGTTCATGATGCGGCAGACGATTATAGTAATGTCGCGCCACATAGAGTACGACCAGAAGCAGGAAATATACAACCAGTACCAACGTCTGAATACCAGCTTTTACAAAAAGAACTTTACGGGAGACCTTATGAACCGCATTAGCGAAGATGTATCGCGCGTGCGCATGTATACAGGACCATCCATTATGTACTTTACCAATGCTGCAGGGCTTACCATTTTCTGCATCATCGAAATGTGGCAGGTCAATCATATGCTTACCCTGTTTGTCCTTGCGCCCCTACCCTTGTTGGCGCTGTCCATCTACTACGTCAACCGCATCATCTTTAAGAAGAGCGGGCAGATACAGGCACAGCTATCCGGCCTCACTACTACAGCACAGGAATCATATTCAGGCATCAGGGTAATCAAGTCGTTTGTGCAGGAAGCTAATATGATGCGCTTCTTCAATCGCAATTCGGAAGAGTATCGCAGGAGCACCATTAACCTGTCTGTTACCGAAGCGGTGTATTTCCCATCTATGAACCTGTTCATAGGCCTCAGTATGCTGTGTACCGTGCTGATTGGTGGCTACTATGCTATTAATGGCCATATCACTACCGGCAACATTGCCCAGTTTGTGTTTTACATTAACCAGTTGATGTTCCCAATATCCAGCATAGGCATGGTAGCCAGTATGACGCAAAGAGCCGGCGCATCGCAACAGCGTATAGATGAGTTCCTGGAACTGGAACCGGAGATACAGTCGCCGGCAAACGGCATTACTGCACCACTAAAGGGAGAGGTATCCTTCAATAACATCACATTTACCTATCCCAATACCGGCATTACTGCACTGCAGGATTTCTCGCTCACCATAAAGCCGGGGCAGAAAGTAGCCATCATTGGTAAAACTGGTTCGGGTAAGTCTACCCTGGCACACCTGCTATTGCGCATGTACGATCCCGCACAGGGCGAAGTAAAGTATGACGGCACCGATGTAAGAAAACTGGACCTGCACCACCTGCGCAGACAGGTAGCCTACACCCCGCAGGAAGCCTACCTGTTTTCAGATACTATCTTCAACAACATACGGTTTGGCAAGAACGATGCTACCGAGGAAGAGGTAAAACGCGTGGCCCGCATGGCCGATCTTGACCATGATATACAGGGCATGGCCAATGGCTATGAGACTGTAGTGGGTGAGCGCGGAGTAATGCTGAGCGGCGGCCAGAAGCAGCGTATGGTGCTGGCCAGGGCACTGCTCAAAAACAGCCCCTTCCTAGTGCTGGACGAATGCCTCTCGGCGGTAGATACTAATACAGAAAAGAACATACTGGCCAACCTGAAAGACTTTTTAGCAGATAAGACCACGCTGGTTATTACCCACCGCATATTTATGTCGTGGACGTTCGACCAGATAATTGTGCTGGATAATGGCCACATTGCCGAGCAGGGCACGCACGAAGAACTGATGCAGCTGAATGGCCGCTACGCGCAACTCTACAGGCACCAAACAAGCTAGCAAGCTCCACGAACCAAGAACCAAATTCCAAGTCCTGGAACGAGACACCAAGCCCTCGCAGAGTGTCATGGTGAGCCTGTCGAATCCATGGCACGGACATGAGCAGTAAATAACCCATGGCGATAATGATTATCAGGCTCACCATGACAATCATTTTCTTTCGGTATAAATCTTATTAAAATCTGCGTACCAGCTCCAGGTCCAGTTGTTCCAGGCTTTTCAGCTTCATGTCGGCCAGGGCGAAACGCGGATCGTCGAAATGGAGTTCGTCAGGAACTACTATTACCTTCATGCGGGCAGCTTTACCGGCTATCATACCATTTACAGAATCTTCCAGTACCAGGCATTCATGCGGTGCAGAGCCCAGCAACTGGGCGCAATGCATAAATACAGCAGGGTGCGGCTTACCCAACTCTACAGCGTCGGCAGATGTGATCTCATCAAAGTATTTTGTCAGCCCGAAGTGTGCTACCAGCTCATCTATCATCCGCTTGGTAGATGATGATGCCAGGCCTATTTTATATCCGTTAGCCTTCAGCAGCTTCAGGGAATCCTCTACACCCCGTAATACCGTAGCCTTCCTTTTTGATGCATCAATGATATCCGTTATTATCTCATCGGCCACTTCGTGCGCCGACTTACCCTGCCACGGATAATGGATCTCCCAATGGCGGGTAACCTCGTATATACGCAGCCCGGTGGTCTCTTTAAATTGCTCGCGGGTGATGGGAATGTTGTGTTTACCCGCCACGCGCAGCATGCTCTCGCCCCACAAAGGCTCTGTATCCAGCAGCAGCCCGTCCATATCGTATAATACAGTAGTTATCATTGCAGCGCAAAAGTAGCCTGCACGATCCTTATAATCCGTTCATTTAACTTTTTTTAGCAAAAAACTAACCTCACCCGTTGGCGTAATTCTCCGAAACCCTTACTTTTGCGCTCCCACTTCGGTATGAAATGGAGGTCTTGTAGTTCAATGGATAGAATAGAAGTTTCCTAAACTTTAGATCCAAGTTCGATTCTTGGCAAGACCACAACAGGAGAGCGGAGCAACAGAGCAGTTGCTTCGCTTTTTTATTTGCCGGTCATTTCCCTGAATTTATCTATATCCAGGCAGATGATCCCCCAGTTGTGTCCATCAGGATCCTCAATGTTCCTCACCAGCATAAAACCTTCATCGATTGCCGGAGTAGACTCGATACCGCCCGCTTTCACACCATTTTCTATGATCTCGTTAAGTATATCCACGCTCTCTACAGGCAGTGTAAACGTAGCAATGGTATTTATTTGGGGGTCTGCAAGACGCTTACTGTTGCCTGATCTGAACATCTCCATGGTTTGCAACATCACATATATATGATCGCTCCAAACCATGCATTTTTGGTCGTTGAAGGTGAATAACGGGTTAACGGAAAAACCCAGCTGACTGTAGAAATGCATGGATACGTCTACATCCTTAACCGGCAAATTGATAAATATTTGTCTCATTGCTTCCCTTATAGTTAGTCCAAAGTAACTACAAAACGAAACATAACAAGGGCTACTATTACGACAATCCAGAGGTAAAAAACTACCTGGTTGCTTTCCCTACCTCAACCTATACAAGGTGTACCCATCAGCTATCACCACGCTGTCCAGTGGCTGCTGCACCTTATGCAGGTAGTGGTGGTTGAAATCATCGGCCAGGCCTTTTACGGTGAGGGCGTATTTTACCTGCATGCTGTCGAATATCTGGCGGTTCTGCGCCATGGGCAGCAGCCAGGCCTGCACCATGCTGCGTTTGTTGGTATACAGGGTAAGAAAGCGCGGGCGAGAGAACAGGATAATGTCATTATCGGCCACGTGGGTGGCCAGGTAGGCAAATGCTTTGCGGTCGTTATCGCCGGGTACATAGCCGGTGGGCTGTGCGGTAGTTTCTTTTAAATATTTGAAGCCGGCAAATAGTATCAATACTGTGATGCCAATACCAATTGTTCGTGGCCGGATGCCGGTTATTGCGGGCAGTATGGTTTTGAGTGCGTAATAGCAATAGTAATACACCAATGCTATTGCGGGCAGAAAATAGCGTTTATCGTGTATGGGGTAATACAGCATCATTACCAGCATCAACACAAAAAAGATATCTTCTACACTCGGCTTCCTGCTTATGGAGATTACAAAACCTGTAAGGCACAACGTCAACCCGGCACCCTGCATAATGGTGACCATTGCCGTGCGGAAACCATGATCGGTAGGATAATAAAAACATCCGTTCAGCACCTCCATTACAAAGTTCACGCTATTACGGAACAGGGTGACTACCCCATCTTGCAGGGCTGTGCCCAGGTAATTGGCATAGAACGATGAGGCTGCTGAGGGTACATAGAATACCGTTTTAGACAGGATAAAATTGAGCACCAGCACACCGGGGATAACATATACTGTCGGGAACAATGCGGTTTTATTGAAGGTGCGGGTACGGTACAAATCGTACAATACCGCACCTACCATAAACATGGCCTCTGCAGTCAGTATCAATACAGACTGGGTACGGATGAGCATGGCCATTTCTGCAAAAAGGATCAGCCCTGCTATCCGCCACCATGAGTGCTTTCCTGTGGTACGCACGGCAAAGTACAGCATGGTAAACAACAGGCAGGGAATGTCTGACAGCACCTGGTCTTTGGTATCTACCAGAAACCAACTATAGCTTAGCAGCAGACTGATGCAAAGACCTGCCACATCGCCTACCCCACGCTTGCGCAGCCAGAAGAAGGCTGTGAGCATAAACGCCACCGTCATAGCCGTGATGAGGCATAGCATTGGCTTTATAGACAGGCCATACACCTTAACCACGGGCGCCAGCAGCAACGGGAAGCCCGGCGGATACTGTGGCGGCGAATAGGTGATATTCCGATCGTAAAAAACGAAATTGGTCTTATAAAATGGTATGCCTTTGCTTATGTTATCGGCCTCTTTGATGTAGAGCGCATAATCGTCTCCGCCCCACGAGTGCTGTTGGTGCACATTGAGGAAAAACAAGGGTATGGCCAGCAGTACCAGCAAGAGGTACGGCAGCCATTTTGTTTGCGGGAGTTGCGGCATATGCGGGTTCAAAATACGATTTTATGGGTTAACGGTGATAGGGCGGGGTTATTGTTTAAATGTATAATTGCGACCAGGTATCTGTCGCTCTTACAGAGCTTACTCTTGATTCACGTCTTACCCGGGATTGCATCCCGGGCTATTATCTTCCGGTCCTTCAGACCTTTCATTCACCGGGATCATTTTAACATTATACCCATCAATAACCTGGCGGCTGTTCTATGCAGCCATCGATTGCCGTTGGCTGAGGTATGCGGCGATCTTGTGGCTTACCTCGCCCATATGCACCCTATCCCTGAAGTCCTGCAGGTCTTCTATGTACATCCGCTCTGCTTCGGGCAGGAGGTATTGGAATATGTTATAGATCATCCAGCGCCGGTTCTGTTCTTTACCTTCTACCACTACCACATCATCTCTGCGGGCAGCATTGTGTTCTTTCAGCAAGTAGGTATATCGTTCCATTAGATGATACGTTTTAGACCACAAAGGTGAACCATCAGATATTACAAACAAAATAAACATATCCACAAAAAGCGGGGTATAAATTGGCTGAAACCCCTGTTGGTAAAGGGATACAGGTATGCTGATTTTTGTGTGTATCTTTTTTTGAAGTATATGTAATAAAGCACTAACGCCACACGGCATAGCCGTGCTGAACAACTTTTTAAAAGGTGTGGCAGGTTTTCGGGTTATATTGCAGGCAGTAAAAAGAGATAAGCTTATGCGTTATTTACTTTCCCTGTTCGTGCTTCTGTGTTTTGCCGGCTGTGCTAAAAAAATGGTGGTTGGCGAAGACCACGTTATGTCGGCCACCCAAACGCTGCTGTTGGAGCGGGACAGCATAATACTGTGGCGGGGCGAAACGCGCGGTGCAGTGATGGTAACCGCCGGCAAGCGGGTGAGTTACAAAAATGGCATCTACCTGTTACAATGCGATATGGGTACTTTAAAGCGGTATGGCTATCATAAAAAGGCAGTGCCGGACGAGGCGCTGAAGGCGAAGTTCAACAATCTGCTGGCCAAAGCAACACTAACAGATGTGGGCACGTTTGCTTATTCCCGGTTGCCGGCTGCAAGTATAAAGTACTATTACCTGGGCAAATACAAGTTTGATATACCGACGGGTTATTATTCTAACGAGGGCGACCGCAGGCATATACAGGGATATTCTGCCGATATAGTCGTGCCGGTTTATATAATAACAGATATAGAGGAAGCAAAATAGAGGGTGTGAAGATTTGACAACCTTTGAAAAGTTGTCAAATCTTATCTCTTAAGCTACATGAGTGCAACACACAAGTGTTCGGAAGCGGATAATTTCCATGTCTTTTGTTGGACAGCCCCTACGGAGCACGACTGATTTCTGAATAAAGATGCTACAAAGCTTTTGCTCCTACGGAGCAATTACAGTTGCTTTTCAGAGCGTTTAAAGCAGTTATGGGCGAAAACCATGGACAGTGTAATGCACCCTGCCTACCGGAAGGGGCTTACAGGGCTTAACCATGTTATGTAAAAATCTTACACGTTCTCTTTGGCTATAACTGTCCAGTCTTTACTGCCGAGGCCATCGGCTATGTAGTTATCCATTACACGCGCTACAGCAGGCACTACGGTAAGCGGGTGCTTGCCTTCAGTTTCTTTCATCATCAGGCCGGCATCTTTGCGCGCCATGTTCAGCTCCCATGTTGGTTGATCGAAGGTATCGCTGGTCATCTTCTTCAGCCTGGCCTGCAACGTATTGCCTGGGTTAAATGTCTCGAACAGTGTGGCTATCTCATCAACAGTTATACCCGTAGATTTTGCCAGCGCCAGCGCGTCAGACAGGCCGCCCGTCATAGCTATCAGCATCAGGTTGCCGAGTAGCTTTATGCCCGCAGCCTTACTATGGTCGGTGCCGAAGTTCATAACCTTACCCGTCATTGCAGAAAGATCGGGCATTACCGATTCTATTACCTTCTGATCTCCCGATACCAGCATCAGCCCTGTACTCTCGCGGGCATTCTGCGGCCCCATGAACACCGGCGCATGCAGGTAGGTAAATCCTTTTTCCTTCCAGCTGCGCGTGCGCTCTTCTGCACCTGCAGTGGAGGTGGTGGTGTGGTCTATTATGACTACGCCCGGCTCGAAAGCTGTGCTCGCCTGTGCCAGTATCTCATCTACAGAGGCATCATCTTTCAGCGTAAGGTGTACCTGTTTTACGCCCTTTACTGCGTCTGTTACCTGTTCAAATGCCTTTGCGCCATCTGCCTCCAGCGCCTGCGCCTTAGCAAACGTGCGGTTCCATACATTTACCTGCCTGCCTTTGCCCAGCATGGCCTTTACGAAATTGGCGCCCAGGTGGCCCATACCCAAAAATGCTATCATGTTGTGTTTGTTTTGAGCGTTCACACAAAAAGTGCGAAGACATTACGCAAAGTACGCAAAGAATAATGAGCAGGCATGGTGTGCAAAGGCTCATTTTTAGTTAAATTTAGATGAAGCGCTGCGGCAAAAATACCCAAAACGAATACGTCCCGTGGTTGTTGGTCGGGAGACCAACAACGGCGGCTGTTATGGGCCAAAAACAAAAAAAATCCCGGCTAAAAATAGCCGGGATATGAGGGGACTGTAAAATTTCTTTAATCTTTTTACCAACTACTACCTGTTCAGGATAGCGCACTTGATCTGGAACTGCAGGTAGTTGCGATCTATGTATTTGTTGGTTGGGGTAATAACGTTGTTGATGCCTTCGCGATAGTAAACAGCAGCCTTTACATTCTTAGTAACTGCGATCTCTGTCTTGCCCATGAAACCCATATCAAAAATAGGCGCCACCTTTATGTTGCCACGGTCGGCGGTATTGATCTCCGGCCTGTTATCCACCAGCATCTGCTGGAAGTCGGGGCCTAAGCCTACAGATACGCGCTTAGCCAGCTTGTAGCCAATGCTCGGGGTTACCTGTGCATAGTACAGGTTGTAAGACTGGTTAGCGGTTTTCAGTACACCTACAGGCTCTGTAGATGTGCCTTTCTGCACCTGATCTGTGTTTTTGCTGGCTGTAAGCGTACCTTTTGCAGCAAAACCTGAAGCCATAGTGGCCGCAGAATTAACCGCAGTGGCAGAGCCAGAGCTGTAGTCCATATACTCTACCTTGCGGGAGTTGTTGGTACCAATAAAGGCGATATCGCTTTCTATATACACCTTATCGCTGATCATGCGGCGGGCTGTAGCACCTACCATATAACCATTGCTATTGTTGCTATAGTTAACACCACCGGAAAGGATGATGGCCACCTTAGGATCTTTTTTGATCTCAGCAGATTCGCGGAAAGTGTAATAGCCATTACTTACCGCAGCTGTTTTCTTCTTCTTAGCCAGGTTCTCTTTTGTATTCTCGTCAAATTCGGTAGTAGCAGACTTAAATGTACCTGGTATATGGTTGGCGAGCGTAACGCCCTCTGTTTTTTCTGTTTTGTTTATTGTGTTAGTATTAGCTACAACTACATTCTTTTCCGCATTAACGGGAGCAACTATGGTTGCAGTATTCTCTTCAGGCAATACGGCTGCGTTATCATCCTGTGCGGAGATGATAACAGACGGAGTAACGCCGGCTTTTCCTGCGGCGTTCGCCTTATGCTTCATAGCAGCGGCCACCTGTGGCTGGGCGGTATTGCCGTTGATGCGGCTACCATCGCGGATAACAGTAGACAGGCCGAAAGCCATGGCCACCGAAGCCGCAACACCCACTACGGGCATCCACCAAAAAAGCAGGCCTCCCCTTCTCTTTTTCTGACCGTCTAATTCTTCAGTGAGTTTCTCCCAGTTTCGTGGGTTGTACTCAAAGTCGGCCTGGTCGAACTTCTGTCTGACCAGATCGTCAAATTCTCCTGGTTTCATACGTCACTTTTTGTTGTAGTTTGTCTTCTACCTTGTTGATCTTTTTCTGAAGCATATTCCTCGCCTGGTGCACATGCCAGTGAGAAGTACCTTCACTTATATCCAATTGCTCTGATATCTCCTTATGATTAAACCCTTCAAAAACGAACATGTTGAACACGGTCCTCGTCATTGAAGGTAATATCTGGATCATGCTCAGCAATTCGCGGAACTCTATCTGCTTCATACCCTCGTTGGTAACAGACAGGTTTGTTTCTTCCGGTTGTATCGCATTCACATGCATTGTCATTTCTTCTTTCAGGTAAGTACTCCTTAAGTAATCGAGACAGGTATTTACCACCACCCGCTTCATCCAGCCTTCAAAAGATCCGGTATTACCGTACTTATCTATCTGGGTGAATATCTTAAGGAAACCATCGTTGAGCAACTGCTCAGCGTCCTGCATATTTTTGGCATACCTCGCACACACCTTCAAGAACATGCTGTAGTATGTTTTGTACAGATGTTCCTGAATAGCCCGGTTTTTCTTCCGGCACCCTGCTATAATATCTTGTTCAGAATATGCGGGCATAATTGCGAGTAATAATAATTTTTAATTGTAAACTTTAAATTACTAAATATCTCTCATCTCTTCACTTTTTACTGGTGCTTCCTCACACCTTTTACTGTTTTGTTACAAATAGGGTTCGTTTATAGGGGCTTTACGCTCTTGCCGGCTCTTTTAAAAAATCTTTGATAGGTTTTATAGCCACTCTTTTTTACACTGATAAGGTTGAATCCGGTAATTGATAAGATCTACAGGTGTTTAAATATTTCAAAGGCGCCTTTGTCAATATTCAAACTAACCACTACTAATAAGACGCAACACCAAAACAGAATCTTGGGTGTTTGTCAAAATATTTTCACATTTTTATTTTTATTATTCAAAAGTGTATTTTTTGATGGCTAAATGAAGGATAGGTTTATGATCAACGTCATAAACAAACCAACAATTATTTTTGGCAGCCCCAATTGTTTACCGCTAACTTTGCACATCAGTGAAACGCCTCGTCGCCATAATAGTATTTATTTCTTTGCTCACCCAGGTACTGGTGCACCTGGGCTTGTGGGGGTACTACCAGGTGAACAAGACCTACATTGCCCAAAATCTTTGTGAAAACAAAGACAAGCCAATGAAAAACTGCTGCGGTAAGTGCTACCTGCGCAAGCAAATGAAAAAGGTGGAAGACGGCAGTAGCACTGGTAAAAAAGGGCAGGTAAAAACCGAAAAGAGCGAAGTAACAGAGTTTGTTGTTACAGATAGGTTTACTGCAACTCCGCATATCATATTTCCAATATCTCCTTCTAATACACCGGTTACCGGTAATTTCCATGACCTGGATCTGCTGGCCGATATTTTTCATCCGCCGGGGGTGATTGCTAAAATAGCATAGGTTAATTCACTTATCGTCAAAAATTGCCGATAGAAAATTAATGTCATGGTGAGCCTGTCGAACCATACATTCATTTTCGTCATGAGCATATTTAGACTATGACCGCAATCATGGATTCGACAAGCTCACCATGACAGCTATGTATATAACCATGCTTTCTCAAAACTTCTTCCGATTAGAATTGATTTTACATTTTCAATCTGCTTAAGATGAAAAAGATCATCAGCTTTATGCTGCTGGCAGTTGTCGCATATGCCTCTGCGCGGGCGTGCGATGTATGCGGCTGCTCAACCAGCAGCCAATTCCTGGGGGTGCTGCCCGGGTACGATTATAATTTTGTGGGGCTGCAATACCTGCACAGCAATTACAGCGGCACACATGCCGGCCTTCGGGAAACCGACCCGGTGCAACACTCGCAGGACTATTATAACACCGTGCAGCTATGGGGCAGGTACAACATTGGCCATAAGTACCAGGTATTTGTTTTTGTGCCGTACCAATATAATATGCACCACGAGGATTCTACCAGGTATAACAATTCGGGCGTGGGCGATATCACCATCCTGGCCAGCCGTAAGGTGCTGGACCGGGAACGTAGTAATATAACACACCTGCTTACTATGGGGTTGGGTGTAAAGCTGCCAACCGGCCACCATGACGGGATATCTATACTGGACAAAGAGGGATTGCCTAATATGCAGCCTGGGACGGGCGCCACAGATTTTATGGTAAATGCCAACTATGTTGCCAGGCATAAACAGCTGGGTATAAACATAGATGCATCGTATACCTTAACTACTGCAAGCAGTGATAGTTATAAATATGGCAACAAGCTGAACAGTGGTATCCTGGCCTTTTACTCCTTATCGGCCGGGCGGGTATCGCTGATGCCGGTGGCAGGTATACGGTACGAGTATACCCTGCACGACTATGACAATTACAAACGTAAATGGCTTAATGAGCAGAGCGGCGGGTATATGACCTTTGCCGCGGCAGGCCTGCAAGCTTATTACAAACGGGCGGGTGCCAGGATAACCGGGCAGCTCCCCATAGCCCAAAACTTTGCCGCTGGCAACGTTACTGCCAGCTATAAGCTGGAAACAAACATTTTCTTTTTATTCTAAAATTAATTTTAAATGAAACAGTCTATTTTATTTATTACCATTATATTATTTGCAATTTCCTGCCAGAAAAAAGACAGCACTACACCTGATGCTGCCAAGGTAACTATCGGTATTTCTTCGCCTACCAGGGGTCAGGCGTTTCGTGTAGGCGATACCACGCACATACATGCTACCGTTAGTTATCCATCTGAACTGCACGGGTATGAACTGACGGTAACCGATAGCGCAACAGGCAATGTATTGTTTGATGCCGACGAGCATGTGCATGACGACCACTTTGATATAGACCAGACCTTTGTGTACGCCGATACGGTTGCGGCTACCCTGAAGCTGGACCTTACCGTGGAAATTGACCACAATGGCAATCAAAAGGATACATCGTTGTACTTTTACTATCGCAAATAAGCAATACACTAACGCTTTAATAGATTAACATGAAGAAATACATATTGATATTACTATCGGCAGTTGCGGTATCGTGCAACAACGCGCCTACTCATGCAGACAACAGTACCGCCAGCACAACTACAACAGAAAAACCTAAACATATGGCCAGCGACAAGGTAGACCCTGTTTGCGATATGCCGTATGACACGGCCTGGACAAACAAAACCGTATACCAGGGCGATACAGTGCACTTTTGCAGCGATAATTGTGAAAAGGCGTTTAAGCTGAAACCAACGAAGTATGTGCAAGGGTCGTAAATAAGTTTCACGCAAAGTTCATTGCTTAATTTAGAATCAACATAATAGTTATAGAATCATGAAAAAGATAACTTCCATATTCAACGACCAGGTGAAATATCTGTTGTCGGGCCTGGCTATAGCCGGCGTTTTGATATTTGTATCAAAATTGCTGGTTACTAACCTGCCGTTCAATACAATGCTGGTAGCCGCAGTTGCACTATTCTGTACGCTTGGTGCACAGGCAACACAGATGTTTTTGTATTCAAGACAGCTGGCAGTGAAGAACAAATAACAAGAGCAACAGGGGCGCAAAAAAATTGCGCCCCTTTTCTTGTTTAATATACAACATCCATCACTACCCTCATGTGTTCCCGGTCTTTCAGGGTCACTTTCCAGTTGCCATCGTAATCTATATGGGTGGGATATAATTTGCCGTTGATTTGCGCCATGCGCACTTTCATACGCACATCAAAATCGTAAACCATTGTATTGAAAGATAGAGAATAATCGCGGGCCATAATGCTGTAATCGCTGCGGCGGAACCAGGTCTTCAGTTCGTTGAATACCACTTTGCTTTTGTAGTCAGGTTTGGGCGTTATGGTAAAAACATAAACATCTTCGCCGCCGTACTCTTCCATGGTTACCTTATAGTCGTACTTATATACCTCATCTGCATCAAACACAGAAGCCCTATCACCCATGAACGGCACGCCGGACACCTTAGAGCCGGGGTTGAACATCAATTGCTTCAGTTCGTACTTACTCTTTTCCAGGCGGCTTTTATCCTTCAGCTCAAAGCCACCGGCTACAATATCGTTCTCGCCGCAAACAGGTTTTTCGGAAAAGAACAGGTTATAAAAAAGATCGGCAGTATAGTAATGCAATGTTTTATCGCGGTTATAAAAATTACCTTTTACCGATTGATCGCTGAAAACTGTGTAGCGGCAATGCTTATTATTGAATCTTTGATCTGCCTTTGTGGTCATTGCAGCTGTTACCGTACCCTTTTTATCGCGGGCCGTAAAGCTACAGGTAGCTTTATATGGCACTATACGCATACTGCGGAACGCCTTGTAAAAAGTAGTATCATTCTGTACCCGGCGGATAAATGCCTTAGTATCGAAACCGCTACGCACCACAAAACTATCCAGTTCTATATGCCTGATAGCTATCGAGTCGTAGGTTTGAGCGATGCCCTGACCAGTGAAAATGATGCAAAAAAGTGTAGCGATCGATATGCGCATAAACACCTCAAAATAATAAAATCCGGGCCAAAACTATTTACCTTCATCTTCGACTGGTTCACTTATCTCATCACGAGAGACGGCTGCGCCTAACTCTCGCGACAGTACAGGATGGTGCTTGAAATTTGGGTGTTGGTGCCTGGAACTTGGAATTTAATTACTCGTCTACCCTCTTCAGGTTGTAATCTGCAATGGCCGATACGATGAGCGGGTATTTTTCTACAGTAACATCTGAAGGGTCGAGGCCGAAACCGCGCTCTTCAGAAAGGCTTACTTTTTTCAGCAGGAAGTAGCCACGCATCATCAGGCGCTCCCATAATGGCAAGGAGTTGTCGCGCGACAGGAATTTCTCCATTACTATGAATCTGAAATCGCCCATTACATTATTGCGGCTCAGCGATTCGTAACGGCTCACTACGTTTACCTCCTTGTTGACTACCATTTCTTCCACTACGCGCTTGAACATGGTCTGGATCTTATGCTCTACCCTGAAACCAAGGCGGAATTCCACGCGGATGATCTCGTTAGGCACAATGGTTTGTACTACGTACTCCATAGTATAAGGATCATCCAATACATCGACATGCACAAACCAATAGATATCGGCACGCTTAGGCTTGCGGTATAATATAGAATAGATGATCTTGTGTTCTATCTCTTTAGGGTTGTTGGCGCTGGTAAGATACACCAGGTGTGTAGCATATTTATTAATGCCGGGATCGTTGCTCAACTCCTGTATCACCGGCACATAATTTTCCAGGCGTACAAACTCTACATAGCGGTTTTTGATCTTCCGGCTCTTGAACCAGATGAACATGGTCATGAACAATCCACCGGCAACTATCAAAGTTACCACACCACCCTCTATGAATTTCTCTACCAGGTTAGCGTACAGGAAAGAGAACTCGATAGTAAGGTAAACGGCCAGGTAACTGGCTATCCAGATGAGTGGCACCCGCTTCACAAACATGTAGTAGGAGAACAGGAACGACGTCATGATCATGCATATGGTGATAGACAAACCGTAAGCCGCTTCCATTTTTGACGACTTCTGGAAGTACAGTGTAATGGCTGTGCAGCCAAAAAACAGCAGGGCGTTGATGCCGGGTATGAACAACTGGCCACGCTCTACGGTTGGGTAGTTGATCTTCATTTTAGGCCACAGGTTCAGCTTTATGGCTTCACTTATGAGGGTAAAAGAACCTGATATCAATGCCTGGCTGGCAATGATGGCCGCCACAGTGGCAATGATAACGCCTGCCAGCCTAAAGCCATTAGGCATCAGCGAGAAGAAAGGGCTTATGGAAGAGGTCCAAACTACATGACCGTTACCTATCTGGCTAAGCATGTAAGCACCCTGGCCCAGGTAGTTAAGGATAAGGCAGGTTTTTACAAAAGCCCATGAGTAGCGGATATTGGCGCGCCCGCAGTGGCCGAGGTCAGAATAAAGAGCTTCGGCACCTGTAGTACATAAGAAGACACCTCCCAATATCCAGAAACCGCCGGGGTAAATAGTTAATATCCTGATGGCATAATAAGGATTAAGTGCACGGAAAATGCTCCAGCTGCTTACCAGGTACAGTTCGCGCAGACCCAATGCGGCCAGCATAACAAACCACAGCAACATAATGTTACCAAACGCTTTACCGATGGTAGATGTACCAAACTGCTGAAAGAAGAACAGGATGCTGAGTATGGCAATGACCATATATACTATGGAAAGGTCGCTGAGGCCGCTTAGCCGGGGGATGTTGCGCAAACCCTCTATGGCCGATGTGACCGAGATAGGCGGAGTGATCATACCATCGGCAAGCAAGGCTGCGCCACCCACCATGGCGGGGATGACCGTCCACTTACCATGCCGCCTTACCAGGGCAAAAAGCGAGAATATACCACCCTCACCCTTGTTATCGGCCTTCAGGGTAAACATTACGTATTTTACTGTTGTTTGCAGGGTAAGTGTCCAGATAACACAAGAGAGGGCTCCCAGGATCAGGTCTTCACTTAAAACTCTTCCGCTACATATGGCATTCATCACATAAAGGGGGGAAGTACCGATATCGCCATAAATAATTCCCAGCGCAATTATAATTCCCGCTATTGATGCCCTATTGATATTCTTTGACAAGTTTGGACTTACTTTTCGTATAAGCGGACGCAAAGTTATACAATAAACATTGTCAAAAAATAAAAAATAATAGGCTTATAGCATAAAAGAATATTGGCCCTCGTCTTTATTTAAAATACTTATATAGTTCGTTATCAGCGCGTTATTGCCGAATACTACGAAGCGTACAATACACCCGGTAAAGATGAGCTAACGACCCATTTACGTACTACCATATGCGCCTACCAGGATGAGTTCGGCTGAATACATCAATATACATACCCTTATTCATTGTGGTTGTGGCGTTGCGGTACGTTATAAAGTTCATTACATTTGTCTGTTCAAAAAAACATAATTAATGCTGCAGGTCACGGTAAACGATAAAAGCGCGTATTCTATAGATAGTAATGACGGACAATGGTCTGTAAACGATAACAATACCGATCTTGACATATGCCTGTTGCCTAATGGCATGATCAGCGTGCTGCACAATGGCAAAAGCTATGCGGCGCTGATAGAAAAGGTAGACCGCAAAAGCAAAGAAGTGACCGTGCGCGTAAACGGCCAGGTATATACCACCGCTATAAAGGAACCCATAGACCAGTTGCTGACCAACATGGGCATGGACCTGAAATCTATGCAGAAGGCGGAGCCTGTAAAGGCTCCAATGCCGGGCATGGTACTAAAAGTATTGGTAGAGCCCGGTCAGCAGGTAAATAAGGGCGATGGCCTGATAGTACTGGAAGCCATGAAAATGGAAAACCAGTTGAAAGCAGCAGGCCCCGGCACTGTAAAAGCTATTAAAGTAGCCGAGCGTACAGCAGTAGATAAGGGGGCCATACTGATAGAAATGGAATAAGCTCACAGTATGTTATGCATAAAGGTATCTTTTCAATGCTCGTTGCCGGAGGGCTGGCCGTAGCGCCCGGTATAAAAGCCCGGGCACAGGCATATGTATATATACAAAGCGACAAGAGCCTGCCGTTTTATGTAAAGGTAAATGGGGTGATGCAGCAGCGGTATAGCAAATACTATTGTATAGCACCTAAGCTGAAGCCGGGCAAAACAGAGGTAGAGATCCTGTTTCAGCAAAATGCATGGCCGGTGCAGAAATTTATGATAGATGTGCCTGCATCGGGTAAATGTGGATTTATATTGAACAAGGAGGGCGATAACTTTTCTTTGTACAACCTGGAAACAAAAAATAAAATAGCCCCTCTCAGAGAGGATAATAATAAATAGGTATGAAAAAGATAGTGTTGCCCGCAATTTGTGCTGCTCTGCTGCTGGCATCGTGCCAGCAAACCAAGAAAGACATGTTGGTGGGCAAGTGGCGCGCGGTAGACTACGAGAATCCGGAGTTGCAAAATATGTTTGCCGAATCTGAAAAGATAATAGACACGATAGGCAGCAATGGCAACGCTATGACCAATTTCGAGCTGTACAATACCACCAATATAGACAGCCTGCGGGCAGCGCTGCGCCAGAGCCGCGACGAGGCTATGCAGGCACAGCTGGAAGCGATAAAAAATACTTCGTTCGACTTTGGCAGCAACAATAAGCTGATGGTGAACTTTAGCAGTAAGCTGGACACCGGAAACTGGAAATTCTTTAATAAAGAGCAGACTGAACTGGAACTGGAAGAGCTTACCGGCCCGGACAAAGGGCGCAAAACCAGGATGAACATACTGAAGCTGAAAACTGACACGCTGGTACTGAAAATAATACAGGACACCACATACACCATTATTACCTTTAACAAGGAGAAAAAATAACACAGGGATAGTTACCTTTGCGGGGCCTGTGAGGCAAATAGAAACAATTAAAGAACATTACAACTGTAAATAACAATGCGTACAATACCATTAAGACAAGCACTAAGGGAAGCAATGGAAGAAGAAATGCGTCGCGACCCGAGCGTATTCCTTATGGGAGAAGAAGTAGCACAGTATAATGGTGCATATAAAGTGAGCCAGGGCATGCTGGACGAATTTGGCCCCAAGCGTGTAATAGACACCCCGATAAGCGAACTGGGCTTTGCAGCCATAGGCGTAGGTGCGGCTATGAACGGCACCCGCCCGATAATAGAATTCATGACCTGGAACTTTGCCGAACTGGCAATAGACCAGATAGTGAATCATGCTGCAAAAATGGTTTCTATGACCGGCGGCCACTTTAATTCGCCAATAGTATTCCGCGGCCCTAACGGTTCTGCCGGCCAGCTGGCTGCGCAGCACTCACAGGCTTTCGAGAACTGGTATGCCAATGTACCCGGCCTCAAAGTGATCTCTACCGTAGATCCGTATGATGCGAAAGGATTGCTAAAATCTGCTATCCGTGATAATGACCCTGTCGTTTTCATGGAGAGCGAAAGCCTTTATGGAGAATTGGGCGAAGTGCCTGAAGAAGAATACCTGATACCAATAGGTAAGGCAGCAGTAAAACGCCAGGGCACTGACGTAACGCTGGTGTCTTACAACAAAATGATGAAGGTGGCCATGGCTACTGCCGATGAGCTGGCCAAGGAAAATATAAGCGTAGAGGTAATAGACCTGCGCACTATACGCCCGCTCGACTGGCAGACCATTGTTGATTCTGTAAAGAAGACCAACAGGCTGGTAATAGTGGAAGAGCAGTGGCCATTTGGCAGCGTAGGATCTGAAATAGCTTACCGCATACAGAAAGAAGCGTTCGATTACCTGGACGCACCTGTGCGCCGTATAGCCAGCGCCGATGCCAATATGCACTATGCACCTAACCTGGTAGCGGCGTATCTGCCCAATGTAGAGCGCACTGTAAAGCTGGTGAAGGAAGTAATGTATGTGAATAAATAAGCCTGACAACCATTTGTTCATTTTTTATTTTATTCGTATATTTGATCTATGAGTAACTTATTGCGCAACGCCATCCCGCAGTGGGAAGAACAGGAAGATGTAGCGGTCGACATTGAGACCGAGAAGATGCACAACCTGATCGTGTGGAACGACAATGTAAATACGTTTGATTGGGTAATAGAATCGTTGATAGATGTATGCGGCCACGATGCCTACCAGGCAGAACAATGCGCACTCATCATTCACCACAGCGGTAAATATGCAGTGAAGAGGGGCCCTTTTGAAAAACTGCGCCTACAAGCCGAAGCCCTTATAGACAGGGAAATACAGGCGACCATTGATTATTAAGAGTAACGATTTTATAAAAAAGTAAAAGCACCCGGTTGGGTGCTTTTACTTTTTTATAGTCTCATGTTACTTTAATCGATTGAGTTTGTGTTCAATTTCACTTTGATTGTCTATTAACCTTTTCAGAAAGTCATCAATTACATTAATCGCCTTTTCCTCAAATCTAGTAAAAGGCCCATTTATTTTATGATAATATCGACCGTCTTCATCCCATTTGAAATCATTAGATAAGCCAATGAGATCAAGTATAGCTTTGGGAAATTTCTGCTGATATTCTACCTCACCTCTGACTGAAAAATCAACAACACAGCTATCTAAGTTATCAATGTAGATATCCATGTTGAACGAATATCCAGCTATCTGATAATTATACAAAAAAAAGATACGATTTGTATATTCCTTTATTGCTTTAAATGGTTTACACTTATCATTTTCATAGCGATTTTTAATATTGGTTAAAATATGATAGGGATACTCTTCGATAGATTGTTTTATTCCGATTACGACATCACACATATCCTCATTTTCCTTCAAATATTTTTCAAATTGACTAAAATATTGGTGATCCATATGTTTACTGGTCAAATGCTCTATCAAAATTAGATATTGTTTTAGGATTGATAAATTGTCAGAGTTGTCCGTTCTAGAAATACACTTCTTAAGCCAAGAACATACATCATATCCATCCTTTTCAAACGCTCTTATAAAAATTAGTTTATTCTCAATTTCGTTTTGTTTAGTAATGGGTATTTGCCAAGAACTTTTGTCAGGTTCTTTCTGCTGATTCAATGTTAAATATACTACGGCGTCTACAATATATTCTTCACTTTCTAATTGTAAAACATACTTTGGAATCTGATTGAAAGTATCACCAGCGTCATTTATTTTGTTTTCTATTACTATTGCATGCTTCTTTCCATCATTATCGACATCGCTGTAAATTGTTATATCGCGCCTTCCCTTTTCTCGAGAAACCGTAGTCTTAACATTGTATATATCTGGAAAAATCAATACTGAACTTATGCGTCCTAAAATAGCAATAAATTCCTCAAGGTATTTGGAACTTTCATTATGCTTGCTATTAACATCTAGAATCGCAGAAATAACATCACTATGAAAATTTTCACGATAATAAAGCTCCGACATCAACCCAAATACATTAAACCATAAATCACTCTTACTACTTAATTTTCTTATCTTCTCTCTTTCCTGATCTTTTCTTTCCGAAATCAATTTATCAATAAGATCTGAATAGTTCGTCCTCATTACCCCTTCAGCTTATTGTACAGATCAATGTACTGCTGCATAGCCTCTTCTGAAGCCAGACCCTGCAATTTCTTCCAGGCATTATGCTTGGCCTTTCCTATAATATCGAAGGGATTAGTGGGGCCATCATCAGGGGAATTACCTTCTGTGGCCTGCTTGTACAGGCTATATAATTTCAGTAAAGTTTCGTTATCGGGGCGCGAAGATAGTTGCTTACTCTGTGCTACTGCTGCTTCAAATGTCTCTTTCAATGTCATGGGTTAAAGATACATAAAGCAGGCAATAGCCCAAGCACATTATTGTATGTGTGAAGTATCAGCCAGCTGCTGTGCCAGTGATGCTGCCCATATAGTAACAACGCTCTTTTCTTCGTTGCTCAGCTTAGCATTCGTATGTATCAATGTGTAGCTGGATAATGGCATTTCTCCTTCGTTGATGGTACCTGCTACTTCTTTTAGCTTCTTAATTTTCCGCTTTGTGGCATAGGTGCCGAACTCCGAGAAATTAAGGTGGCGCTTACCCTCGCCTACATGATCGTTTAGCCACCAGCCAACAGGCTGCACGTGGCTGTACCACGGATAAGTTGTATTATTGCTATGGCAGTCGTAGCAGGATTTTTGCAGCAGGGCATGTACGTTCTCCGGTACGGCATATACCTTTGTAATATCGTTGACACCAACAGTGGTATCCTGGTTCTTTTTTAACGGTAAGAACTGGACGAGAACTGCGCCAACCACTATTACGATTGCTGTTCGTTTTAATATTGTTTTCAATGCCTGCTATTTGCTGGGCTAAAGTAATAAAAATCAATTAACATTGCAAGACTATTGATAATTAACGATTTACGATTTAAATTTTAAATTGTTACTTTATTAAATGAAACTATTTTTCACATACATAATAAATACTTAGCTAATGAGATCTATTCTTTTTGCCTGCACATTATTACTGGCTGCAGTATGTAGTACTACCTATGCACAGCCCAAAGAACTGACCATAGGCCAGCCAATTGTTCTGGCCGATGTGGCCATGCCCAACATAGATGGGCGCGGCATTACCATGAAAAGCGAAATGGGAAAAAGGGGACTGTTGGTCATTTTCTCTTGCAACACGTGCCCGTTCGTTATCAAAAACCAGGACGTAACCAAAAAAGCTATAGCCTACGCCAGGGCACACGGATTTGGTGTGGTCATCCTGAACTCGAACGAAGCGCAACGCACCGGGGACGATGCTATTGATGCGATGCAGAAATATGCGGGCGAGCAGGGTTATAAAGTACCCTACCTTGCCGATATAGGATCCAGAGTAGCAGATGCCTTTGGCGCCAACCATACGCCAGAGGTGTACCTATTTGACCATAACGGCATACTGGTATATAAAGGCGGCATGAACGACAACCCCGGCAATCCTAAAGCTGCTAAAAAGAACTTTCTTATAAACGCAATGGAAGCAACAGCAACAGGCAAAACGCCCGACCCGGCTGAAACAAAATCTGTGGGCTGCAGCATAAAGCGCAGAGCTTGATAAGAAATTTGCAATAGAAACACTTAATAAAACAAGCCCGGGAACAGATGCTCCCGGGCTTGCACTTTAATATTGCTTACTTATCCTTTAATGAACTCTACGTTGGCGTGGATCTTCACATCGTCGCCTACCACCAGTCCACCTGTTTCTGTCATTGCGCTCCATGCCAGGCCAAAGTCTTTACGGTTAACCTTACCATCTACAGTAAAGCCAGCGCGGATGTTGCCCCATGGATCTTTTATAGTACCGCCGTACTCAACATCAAGCACTACTGGTTTGGTAACGCCACGCATAGTAAGGTTGCCATGCAGCTTGTAATTCTCATCGCCATCTTTCTTCATCTCAGTGCTTTCGAACTTGATAGCAGGATGATTTGCTGCATCGAAGAAGTCGCCTGATTTCAGGTGACCATCACGCTGCTCGTTATTGGTCGAGATAGAATCAACATCTACATTGAAGTTGATCTTTGCTGTAGATACGTCATCACCATCAGTCTCTACAGTGCCGTCGAATTTGCCGAAGCTGCCGGTAACGTTAGAGATCATCTATGCCTTACCTTGAACTGCAGTTCTGAATGTGAGGGCTCCAGTACCCATTGTGTTGCTGCCATGATTGTTTTGTTTATTGTGTTTGTTTTGAAATTACATGTATGTACATGCAAATATACAACGATTATTATAATAAGCAATATAGTCATTATAAATAATACTACTTAACAGTAATAGAAAAACTTATACAGCTATTGCGGAAAAACAATTACATTTAGCTATCAGCGGTAAGTATACAGCCAACAGGAATGATAACATTAGATAAAAACGAAGGCAACTACGGCACAGGAAGTAAAACCATATTGTTGGTGGACGATGACAAGTTTACCAGGCAGGTATACAAGACCTACTTTGAAAAGAATGGCTTTGTAGTGAAAGAAGCCACAGATGGTAAAGATGCCATTGCAGTTGTAGAACGTGAATCTGCCATAAATGTAGTATTGCTGGACCTACTGATGCCCACCCACGACGGTTTTATCTTCCTGAAACACTTTAGCAACAACAATACTACAAGTGATGTGAAGGTGATACTGATAACCAGCCTGGATAAAGAAGACTACCGCAACAATGTAACCGTAATGCACATAGACACCAGCAGGGTACACGGCTTCTTTAATAAGCCGGTAGACCTTAAAGAAGTGTGTGCACTGGTTAAAAAGCTGGACTATACTACCGTATAGCCCAGCACTCCATTTATTCTTAAGCTACTTTTACAGCAGAGTCTTTACGCTCGCCTATCTGCTGGCGCCACATGGCGTAGTACAGGCCTTTTTCAGCCACCAGCGACTCGTGCGTACCAGTTTCTACCACATTGCCTTTTTCCAGCACATAGATACGATCGGCATGCATAATGGTCGACAACCTATGCGCGATCATGATAGTGATATGCTCGCGGCGGGATGTAATGCCTTGTATGGTTTGAGATATTTCTTCTTCTGTCAGGGAATCGAGCGCTGATGTGGCCTCATCAAAGATCATTAGTCTTGGATTGCGCAGCAGGGAGCGGGCAATAGAGATACGCTGGCGCTCACCACCTGATAGTTTAAGACCACCCTCGCCTATCACAGTATCCAATCCATTCTCGGCCCTGGCCAGCAGGTTCTGGCAGGAAGCCATTTTCAGCACGCGGTTGATATCATCGTCCGACGCAGATGGGTTAACGAACAACAGGTTCTCGCGGATGGTGCCGGAGAACAATTGCGGATCCTGGGTAACAAGGCCCATCTGGTGGCGCAACTCCTCGTAATTGATGGCCATTTCTTTATGACCATTGTAATAAATATTGCCGCTGTTAGGATGATATAGACCCACAAGCAGTTTTACCAATGTAGTTTTACCACTGCCCGACGGGCCAACAAAAGCCACAGTTTCACCTATCTTAGCATCGAAAGAAATACCGTTGAGTGCAGGCCTGTTGGCGGTATTGTGCTTAAACACAACGTTATCATATTTCACCTGCTGTATCTCGCCTATGGTCTCAGGCTCTGCCGGGGTATACTCCACCTTTTTCTTAAACAGTTCCTGTATGTTATTCAAAGACGCTTCGGCTTCGCGGTAGGCCATGATGACACTACCTATTTCCTGCATAGGGCCAAAGATGAAGAATGAATAGAAGATGAGCGTGAGGTATTGGCCGGGAGAGATAGTACCCTTGAAGATGAAGTAGAGCAGGCACATAACAATAGCCTGGCGCAGGGTATTGACAAATGTACCCTGGATAAAGGATATAGTACGGATAGTACGCACCTTCTTCAATTCCAGCTTCAGTATCTTAATAGTTGTGGTATTGAGGCGACGGATCTCCTGGTGCGTAAGGCCCAGGCTCTTTACTAACTCTATATTACGCAGCGATTCTGTGGTAGACCCAGCCAGTGCATTGGTCTCGGCAACAATGGTTTTCTGCACGGTTTTGATGCGCTTGCTTAGGGATGAGGTAAGCAAACCCAGCACGATAGCACCGCCTACATATACCAATGGCAGCAGCGGACTGAGCGCAAAAGCATACACAATAACAAATACCAGGCCCACCAGGGTAGGCAGTAACACACTGAAGAACGCGGTGATGAATTTTTCGCAGTCGACACGTACCTTTTGCAGTACAGACAATGTTTTACCACTACTCTGGTCTTCAAAATCCTGGTAAGGCAGGCGCAGTGCGTGTTTCAGTCCATCGGTATACAGTTGTGCGCCAAATTTCTGTATCACTACGTTTACGGCGTAGTCCTGGAAGTTTTTGGCGATGCGCGATACCATAGCAACGCCTATCAATGCGCCGATAATCCACATAGCACCGCTCATATATTCGCCCAGGTTGCGCATGTGCAGGCCAGCCTTATCAAACGTCTTGGGGTGATTGACAAACTGATCTAGCAGTTTACCGGCGAACATGGGATCGAGTAAAGAGAAACATTGATTTATGGCGGCGAGGACTATAGCCAGAACTATCATCACTTTATAGCGAGACAGATAAGACAAGAGTAATTTCATAAGGCGCGAAGTTACATGCTAAAGCATGTAAGGCGTAAAATAACCGTATTAATATTGTTAATAGCGCAATATACCATGAAGGCTATTGTACGACTATAGATAGCATCAGGGAGAAAATCCAGGTAATAGTAGTTGCGAAATATTAAGTAAATTTGTGTCAGGTCAAAATAGCCCTTATGACATACATAGAAGCGAAAAAGAAGTTGCACGATTATATAGAACGTGCCAGTGAGATAGAAGTGATGGAAATGGTGTCTTTTGTAGATACGGAAAGCGATAGTGGATATGTATTTGATGAGTCCACACTTAACGTTCTCCGTGAAAGGAGCGAGGAATATTTGTCGGGCAAGGCAACAACATATTCTTTTGAAGAGACAATGGAAATACTAAAGTCTCGCGAAAAAAGAAATGAAATATAAACTGCGAACCGACCGAAGAGCTATTCGTGAAACGGCCATCGCTTTGGACTACTACGACAGCGTTAGCGAAATAATCGGGAAACGCTTCCTTATTGAATTAAACCACGTCTACCATAAGATAATGACCAATCCTGAGTTATATTCTTATGTATCGAATATACCTACCGACAAATTCAGAGCTGCAAAAATGAGGCGTTTCCCCTTCGTTGTTATATTTCAGATAAATGGCACGGAGATCTACGTTTCATCTGTGCTTGATACAAGGCGAGGTCCCGGAGCTTACACCTTTACCTAAGTACGTACCATGCCGCGAATATTGTCGATAGTTCAACGGTAAAATTCTGGTGTCACTATTTGGAATACAGTTCATGTAACAATCCACCCACTACCCTATCTATAGGCAGGGTAAACGTATCTTCCGTTACCAGCTCAACCGGTATCCAATAGGTACGTTCATTTTCTACGTGGTTAACGATCACATCGGGCATGGTGGCAGCTACCATATAATAGATGCTGATGACCTGAGAATCATCGAAAGCAGAATGCTGAAAAAAATCGGTAGTGTAGAAATGCGCTTTAACCTTGATATCAATGCCCAGCTCTTCTTTCCACTCCCGCACCAGGCAATCGTGGGTGCCCTCCCCCCAATCCAGCCCACCACCCGGCAGCTTGATGATCTTCCGGCCCTTAATGATCTCTTCATTCACCAGGAGGCGGCCATCATCAACCAGTATGCCATATACCCGGATGTTAAAACGCTTGTTCATTAGCCGAAATTACGGTTTTTGCACTTTACTTATCGCCGCCATAGCACACCGCTCGCCATCAATAGCCGCGGATATAATACCGCCTGCATAGCCGGCACCTTCTGCACACGGATACAAGCCTTTGATCTGTACGTGTTCCAGCGTTTCTTTGTCTCGGGGAATACGGACGGGTGAACTGGTGCGTGATTCTGTGGCCACCAGTACAGCATCGTTAGTATAATAACCGCGCATCTTTTTACCAAAGTCCTGCACAGCAGCCTTCAGTGCTTCGCCTACCTCTTTAGGCAACACCGATTGCAGCCCTACACTATGTATACCGGGCAGGTAAGAGCAGTCGGGCAAGGTGTCAGACACTTTGCCATTCACATAGTCTACCATGCGCTGTGCAGGCGCTACCAGCTTACCTCCGCCGGCTTCCCAGGCCTTGCGCTCCACCATTTGCTGGTATTGCATCGCAGCCAGCGGACCAGTGAATTTATATTTAGCAAAATATTTTTCGTCGACCGCCACCACTGTGCCTGAGTTGGCGTATGGATTATTGCGTTTAGAAGGTGACCAGCCATTAACCACCAACTCGCCCGGGCTTGTAGCTGCGGGGGCAATAATACCGCCGGGGCACATGCAGAACGAGAACACTCCCCTGCCATATTCCTGTGCTACCAGCGAATAGCTGGCAGGTGGCAGATATTCGTTACGCACCGTACAATGATACTGTGCACTGTCTATCAGCGATTGCGGATGCTCTATACGCACACCCAATGCAAACGGCTTGCACTCTATCTCTATTTTCTTGCGATGCAGCAACTCAAAAATATCGCGTGCGGAGTGGCCGGTAGCCAGTATGACGCTCTTGCAGTCAATGGTGGTTCCGTCAGCTGTTTGCACACCTTTTATGGCATCGCGGTCGAGGAGTATATCCGTCAGTTTTTGATTGAACCGCACCTCTCCGCCACAGGCTTCTATCTGCTCGCGGATAGCTGTGATGATCTGCGGTAGCTTGTTGGTACCAATATGCGGGTGAGCTTCATAAATGATGTTCTCTTCCGCGCCAAAGTGGTGGAACAACTGCAGTATCCTACCCACGTCACCGCGCTTGGTACTGCGCGTGTAGAGCTTACCATCGCTATAGGTACCAGCGCCACCCTCTCCGAAACAATAGTTGCTTTCGGGGTTAACAATACCTTCCTTGTTCATGGCCGCGAGATCGCGCCTGCGGCTGCGCACATCTTTGCCTCGCTCCAGAACAATGGGCTTGTAACCCTGCTGTATCAGCTTTAGTGCGGCAAATAACCCCGCAGGGCCGGCGCCCACTATAACTACATGCGGGGCATTGGTCACGTTGTTCAGCTCGGGGTCAAAAGGCACAGCCTCCGGCATGCGCTCATCTATGAACACACTTACTGATAACAGTACCTGCGGTTGCCTGGACCTGGCGTCTATAGAGCGCTTCTTTATCTTGTAACCGGTAATGCGCGATGGCTTTACTGCACATTCTGCAGCTATGGCCCGCTTTACCGAAGTTTCGTCTGCTGCATCTGATGGCAGCAATGCAATGGAAATTTCTTTGATCATTTTTTGCGTTAGGTTTTTATCCTAAAAAGCCGACCGGCCCGCGTGATACGGACCGATCTATTTTTTAATCCAGTAGAATATCATCGTTAATGTGGAGACGCAAACTCTTGCGGCTCTACCTTCTTAATTACGGATGCAGTTCCTTATACTTTGCTTTCACCTTTTCCAGGTGGTTCACAAACTTATCTACATCAGGGTCGTAGCCATAGCCGCCATCGGCCAGCTTGTTGCCTTCTGCATCTATATAGAAATAGTATGGCTGACCTGCTGAAGCAAACTTAGATACCTGCAGGTAAGAGCAATAGTCGCCCAGGGTCTCTACCTGCTTACCCAGCTCTTTAGAGAAGAATTGTTCCTCCTTAGGCAGCGGTACCTGGTAAGCATCACAGAATAATGATACTACGACAAAGTCTTCCTTCAGGCGCTTGGCCACTTCCGGCTTAGCCCACACCTGACCTTCCATCTTGCGACAGTTGATGCAGGTAATACCTGTAAAGTCGAGCATCAACGGCTTGTTCTGCTTTTTAGATGCTGCCAGCGCTTCGTTGTAGTCGAAGTATGTTTCCAGGCCCAGTTGCTTTACAGCTTTGCCCTCGTATTTGTGCAGGATATCGTAGTACTTGCGTGTTTCTTTATCAGAGCTTCCACTGCTTGCCGCAGGAGCCGCTGTAGTACCACCAAACTCATCGAAGGTGCCCATAGGCGGCACAAATGCACTCATGCCATTGAGCGGAGCGCCCCACATACCGGGGAACAGGTACACTGCGAACGTAAAGAACAACATGGCCAGTATCAGCTTAAAGGTGTTGACGTATGTCTGACCATATACATTCTTAGCCGGTTCATCGTCATGAGATAGTTTTATCCACCCCATCAGGTAAGCGGCAGTCAACACAGACAGCACTACCCAAATAGCAATGAATACCTCCCTGTCCAACAGGCGCCAGCCTTTTTGCAAGTCCGCATTCGATAAGAATTTAAGTGCCAGCATCAGTTCTATAAAGCCTAACACCACCTTTACCTGGTTGAGCCAACCGCCTGAAGATGCCATTTTGTTCAGCAAACCGGGGAATACCGCAAACAATGCAAATGGCAATGACAAGCCCAGCGAGAAGCCGAACATACCCACAGTAGGGCCGGCGATACCACCCTTACTGGCCAATACCAGCAGTGGGCCTACCACAGGACCGGTACAAGAGAATGACACGATAGCCAGGGTAAGCGCCATAAAGAAGATACCCATAACACTGCCTGTACCGGCTTTAGAATCGGTTGCGCTGGTCCACGACGATGGCAATGTGATCTCGTATGCGCCAAGAAATGAGAACGCAAAGAAGATGATCATTACAAAAAAGACAAGGTTGGCGATCCAGTGGCTGGATATCTCGTTCAGCTTGGCCGGGCCGAATATGGCTGATATCAATACACCCAGCAGGGTGAAGATTACAATAATAGACAACGAATAAATGATGGCATTCCTGATGCCCTCCTGCTTGGTTTTGCTACGCTTGGTAAAGAAGCTCACCGTTACCGGTATCATAGAGAAGATACATGGCGTAAATATGGCAGCTATACCACTACCCAGGCTAATGAGGAATAAGGCCAGGAGCGATTTATCTTCCAGGCCATTCTTGCCATCGGTCTTGTTGCCGGTAGCCGCAGCTTTGTTAGTATCTGCTGTCGGAGTTGCAGCAGGTGGCGTAGTTGTTGCCGCCGGTGCTGCAGCGGTTGTTGCCGGTGTAGAGTCAGCACTGGCCGCTCCACCATTGCCTGCGTCAGCGCCTCCGGTTGAGGCACCGCCCTCTCCGGCATCTTTTATATCTATTTTAAATGGCTTGTCGGAAGTTGGCGGCAGGCAGGTCTGTTCGTTACATATCTGGTACATGTAAGTACCGGTAACTGTAGTATTGCCGGTAATGGTTGCAGACTGCACATAGTCCACGTTACCCTTAAACATGTGTATGGCTCCATCAATGCCATCTACCGTCTCGGTTATCAGCTTACCACTTTCCTTTACCTTGCCTTCCAGCTTTACCTTGTCGCTGCCCTTAAATTTGATTACCGGCGGTATCAGAGAGCCATCTCCACCCGGGTTGAAAGAATAAATGTGCCAGTCCTTCGGCAATTTCAGGTGCACAATAAGATCATACTTATTGCCTTCTTTCTTTTTTGCCTCAAAGGTCCATTTACTTTCATCTTTCAGCATTTGTGCCTGCCCCGTGTGGAACAAGAACATAAATAAGATGAGCGGTAACAGCTTAAACAATTTCATGCCTGGTTATACTATTATCATTTTTAGAAAAACGACAAGGTTTATCTTACTGGCCACCGGCCCCCACTACCCTTTTACTACAATTTTAAATTCCTTTTTTGCTGCCGGCAGGCACGTCCTGTCGTTGCATATTTGGTATTCGTAGGTACCATTTACAGTTGTGGCCCCATTCACGGTTACTTCCTGTATAAAATCTACCTTATCGGTGTACATGTTCACTTTAGGATCGCCCTCTATCATAACTTCCGATATCAGCTTGCCCTTTTCCTTTACACCGCCCACCAGTTTCACTTTCGGGTCTTGCCTGAACGACACCTTAGTTGCCTTTAACGATCCATCCCCACCCGGCTGCATAGCGTATACGTGCCAGCCTTTTTCCAGCTTCATGTGCACGATCAGTTCGTACTTATTGCCTTCCTTCTTTTTGGCCTCGTAGGTTATTTTGCTGTTGTCCTTCAGTAGCTGCGCATCGGCGGCTGCCGTACCCAGCATAGCTGCTGCAACTAAAACAAGTATCTTTTTCATACGCTGTTCCGTTTATTCTTTCATAATAAAAGCAAACTTCTCTGTCTTAGGCGGCAGGCAATGATGGTCGTCGCATACCTGGTATGTATACTTACCACTTATCTTAGTGCCTGCCTTTGCTGCCAGTGTTTGTGTATACAATACATTATAACTGTACACCTCCAGCAGGCCCAGGCTATCCGCCTTCACTACATCCAGCATTCCCTGCGGCTTTATTTCGCCCTTCAGCTCCAGCTCCGGATTGGGTGTAAAAGCAAAAACCGGCGTCATCATCAGGGTATCCCTTTTGTCGTTATGCGCCCTTATGTGCCAACCTCTTTCCAGTTGCAGGTGAAACACCAGCTGATACTCCTTTGCCGCAGTGCGCTTCAGGTTGTATCGCCATTTCGCCGGATATGAAGTCTGAGCGTGGACAGATGTATCCGCCACCAGCAACACCGCTAACAATAGTAAGCATTTACGCAACAGCATACGTATACGGATTTGTTAAAACGTTAGTTACTGTGCGTCAGCGCCATCAGTATCGCCCTGCCATCTATATTGTTCAGCACATCGGCCGTCGCTCTTTCCGGGTGTGGCATCATACCAAACACATTGCGACCGGCATTGCATACCCCGGCAATGTTGTTCAGCGCACCGTTGGGGTTAGAGTTAATATGCACTTCGCCATGTTCATCGCAATAGCGGAAAAGGATCTGCTTGTTATCATGCAGCTGCTTCAGCGTTGCAGCATCAGCGTAATAACGGCCTTCACCGTGCGCTACAGGTATTTTCAGCGGCTTATTGCTTACATGCTCACCCATCAGGTTGCTGCCGCCTTCGCTCTTTATGTATACGTTCTTGCAGGTAAATTTCTGGTGGTCGTTCTGCAACAAGGCACCCGGCAGCAGCCCGGCTTCGCACAGTATCTGGAAGCCGTTACATACGCCCAGTACTTTTCCACCCTTATTGGCAAACTCTATCACCGCCTCCATCATAGGGCTGAAGCGCGCCAGCGCACCGCAGCGCAGGTAGTCGCCATAAGAAAAACCACCGGGCAGTACTATACAGTCGTCGGTGGTAAACATACTCAGGTCGCGGTCTTTATGCCATAGCATTACCACTTCCTGCTTCAGATCGTCGCGTAGCGCATGCATCATATCTCTGTCGCAATTCGATCCCGGGAAAACAATAACTCCGAATTTCATTAATATTTATTTATTGAGCCAAAGGCAAAAAGCCAGGAATAATAGAGAGAAATAAAAGATAAAGTTACTAAACCGTTTGTTCTTTTCAAGGGCCAGCGCGTGTGTAACAATAATACTCACGGCAGGCAAGGTTATCATCCAGGCGCTGGCCACCTTACGGTCGGTAAGGAAACCCACTACTATGGAAATGATGAGATAGAACGACAGCGCTATCCAGTCTCGCCTAACGTATATATTACTCATCTGCACATTTTTTTGCATGGCATATATACCGGTTGTCATCAATACAAACAGGCCGGACATAGTGCCAATAAACGGCCCGATACCTTTTTTGACAGGCGATATTGAAAAACCTACATGTGGCCAGTAGCGGAACAGGTATAGCTTATTGAAAAGGAACAGGATAGACACCAGGAAGTAGATAGGCGTGGTATAACCCAACAGCGCCACCGACCATTCGCCCAGGCTAAAGGAGCGAAACAGTACCATACCCACCAGCAACAACAGCAAAAATGCCAAAGAGGTGAACTGGAACAGCGCCGCCAGCGAGAACAGCAATCCCGCATTGTATATATGTTTACGCGGCTGCGTGGTTTGCGAAAAGCTGAACATAATATCCGTAGCGCCCATCAGCAACCAGTTGAGTATCAATGTTTCGCTGAAAAAATTGAACCTGGGGTACATGGAAGTAAGCAACAGGTAGGTAAACGCCGTAAGATAGCTGTTACGCGGGAACAACTTGTGCCGCAGCGCTATACTATTCAGGTACAGCGACTGTATAAAAATCATAATTACCGCCAGCAAAGTATAGGCAAATGCCGCCCGGCCAAATACTGAACTAAGCGCCCGCAGCACATAATTATACATGAAATGCTCATGCATCATTACCGGCAGTTGCGGGTGCAGCAATACCTGTATTTTTACCACCAGGGCAAAAATGAACAGGAATATGACCGCAAAAGGACTATTATTTCTGAGTATGCTGAGCACTTACCGTTAGTATATATGGCTGAAAGTAATCGGGCTGCAAGTTAACAAAGTTATCTGTGTGTTACTCCCCTGCCACTCTTAACAGGTGTGAATAAGTTGTTGGAAGAAAAGCCAGGAGGGAGGCCGTATGTTTTATCCTTAAAACTGTAGCCAGATTTGACAACTTTTTAAAAGTTGTCAAATCTAAATATTAAACCGCCCTTCCCTTAAAACTCCACCCGAGCAAAACATATTTGCTTTTTAGACAGGCAGGGAACAACCAGCGTGCGCGATGATACCTGCTTGCCCCCCCGGGGCATCCAGTCGGGAGAGTTATTACCCATGGGGGTAAAACTGCTGATCTCGGTTTTGCCTACGGGATCTATAGTCACGAGCTGGATCTTAGAGCGCGTAGTATTGAAATCGTTGAACAGGAAGGCCAGGGAGCCGCCTGAATTAAGTAACGCGTAAGATCCGAATGCGCCATTATCCTCCTGCGAGTATTGCTCTTTACTGATGAATGATTTCCATTCACGCACACCATCTTTATTATAAGAGAGCGCCATAATATCGTTGTAGTGGTACTCTTTTACCAGCGTGGTATTATATGGTGTGTAGAACGCAGAATAATATCCTACTGTTGGCATGTAGTTGGTGCGGGTAGTAATAAAAGTATTCTCTGCCACCAGCACAAAGCCGCCATCGTTCTTTACTATCAGCTGCCGGGGCAGGAAGTTATCAAACGGATGACGCTTTTCTTTTTCAGAAGCTATTGTTACCAACTCCTCATCAAACGGAATAAATTTAAAATTGTCGAAACTGTCGCTGAGGGGGTTCATGGCAGCAAATATTACCCCGTCGTAACTGCCATTCTTCTTATTTGTATAAAAGCCCCCAAAGTATACCCTGCGGTTCACATTGTCTATTTTCATATAACCACTGGTAGCATATTTGCCGTCCAGGTTCATGGGGCTTACAATGAACTTCGTGCCGCCTTCGGGCAATGATAATATCATATAATCATCGGCATAGTTGTTGGCGCCGGCGGTTGTGTATGCGGCCACATATACAGTTCCATCGTTACCTATGTTCACCTCGCCCTTGTTCAACGTGGTATTGCTGGGGTAGTTCACTTTGGCCCTGCGCACTATCTTCAGGCTGTCGTCCAGCCATTTGCAGTCCATTTCTACGCCCTTAGCCTTATCGTCAATGGTGTAAATGAGTATCTTCTTCTTGTCTTCCGACACCGCCGCATAGTAATAGGTTTTCATAGCACCGAAGATGCTGGTTTTTATATGCCCCAGTTCTATCGGTTTGCCCTTCAGCAGCCCTCGCTGATCGAGCAATGCAGCGTATTGCACCACTTTATTGCTTTCCAGTGCCTGGTACAGCAGCACCATACGGTCGGGGTAAGCAATAAATTTGGTTGCATATATTTTGGTCGGAAAAAAATCAAGCACAACTGTAGCTGTTTTGTTCATAGAGTCATCATAGGCATCCAGCAATGCCCCGTCCCCGGTATTGCGATAGGTGAACAGCTTTCCGCCACACATGCCCACCACATCGTAGTCGCCGTTACGGTAGTCAAACTTATCGAAGGCAGAATACAGCACCTCCTGCGAAAAAGCACTCGGGTAGCTAAGTAAAAGCAGGAAGACCAGGGCTAGTTTTATTTTGCTCATACAACAAAGTTAAAAACGCCACTCCAATTAAAATGTGAATATTAATGCAGACACAACTGCACAGTTATAAAACGTTCCGGCGCACTTAATAACCTACGTAGGTAAATAGCAGCAATAATTATACTTTAGCCACCGCAAACAACACAAAATGAAAAAATTATTTTTTATAGCAGCCGCCAGCCTTACCGCAGGTCTGGCCAATGCCCAGCAACTGAAATCCGACGGATCTATCGTAGACAGCCACAACTCTACTATTGGGTATCTGAAAAACGACGGCACTGTTGAGGATAGCCACCATAGTACAATCGGCTATATAAAGAAAGATGGCACCATAGAAGACAGTCACCACAACACTATAGGGTACCTGAAGAGTGACGGCACTATGGAGAACAGGAGCCACAGCACACTGAAAAAAGCCGGCAGCAACCGCATGGAAGAAGTGCTGAAGCAGTTTTTCTTTAAATAATTAAGATCATCAGGTCATTTACGGCAGCCCCTTACGGGCTGCTGTATCATTTTTATATTAATACCGGTTCCCCAATGTTACGTATTACCCGCCTCGCAGTACTGGCCCTTGCCTTATCTACAATTACAGCCCGTGCGCAAACTTATGCGGAATTGTTGGCCGAAGGCAAAAAGCAGATAAAAGAGCAGCGCGATATGCCGGATGCCAGCTATACGCCCGATTACACCAAAGCCCTGGAGTTTTTGCGCAAAGCGGTAAATATGTGCCCGGACAGCCCCGAAGCACATTACTTTTTAGGTAGCGCCATAGACTATAATGGCAACCCCGATGGCAGCAAAATGAACCGGACCACCCGCGCCAATACCCTGCTGGCTAGTGCGGAATTCGAAAAAGTAAACCAGCTGTCGCCAAAATACAATGGCCAGAAAGTGTTGCTCGGGCCTTATACCAAAATAGGCAGCATTTGGGGTTGCCTGGCAATAGCCTACATGGCCCGAAACGACTACGATTCTGCCCGCTGGGCATTTAAAGAGGGAAAAAAACGGGGCGGCTATGGCGATTTTACGCTCAATTTTTACCGTTATCTGCTTAATAGCTGCCCGCATAACGCTATTCTTTTTACAGATGGCGATATGTGCACAATGGCATTGTGGTATCTGCAGGAAATAGAGAATGTCAGGGCAGATGTGGCTGTGCTGGATGTGAATATGATACAAGTGCCGTGGTACAATGCTTTTTTGTACCAGAAACACGCCAGCCTGTTCTCATCTCCTAAGGTAGCGTTGGATACAACACTGTATGCTGAATGCCCTCGAAAACCAATAGTAATAACCGACAGGCGTAGCAACAAACAGCTGCGCTGGCTGCCGCAATCCCGGCAAAACAGCGGCTACCTGTACCTGGGGGACTTTATACTGATAGATATAGTGCGCTACAACAAATTTGAGCGCCCTGTATATTTCACATACGACATGAACCCTGAAAACCAGGCAGGATTAACCAGCTATCTAAGAAACAGGATGTTCATCAGCCGGCTTGTAACTGATAGTTTACAGAAAACAGATTTTAACGAACGCCTGGACCTTGATAATTTCCCGTTCGATATCTTGGCATCCTTAAATGTAAACAACCAAGAGGAAATGGCCAATGTAACATCCCTGCAGTATAAATATCTAACCGCCGTTACCGACCTGGTGAGGAAGAAACAAAAAAGTGAGGCCGCTCACCTGTTTACCGTGCTCACAACCAACCTGCCCGAAGAAAAATTCCCCTACCCCACCGAAGAAATAAAGGAATACGTGCACGAAATGGCAGATAAATTTAAAGATAACTAGCGCCTTTTTCTATTATTCAATAAACGTTGCTTGTTTTTCAATCTTCCCCCTATTACCTTTATTTCCAACATTTTAAACAGAATGAAGAAAAGCACTTTTTTACTGGCGCTGGCCGCCACCCTAACTTTTTGCGCACCTGTGCGTGCTGCTTTTGTAATAAAACAACCCGTTGCTATAGAAAGCACCTCCAGCCACCCAACTGTGGCACCAGAGATCACAACAGTTGAAGAAACACCCGAAGGCGCTATATCCTCCCCTGCCGATGGCACTAAGAAAGCCAAACAGTATAAGCGGGGTAATGGCGTTGCATCGTTTATTGTAGGCCTGATAGGCGTTGGCACGGCTGCTGCAGCCATTTCGCTATTGCCGGTATCGCTGCTTGGCGCTGTGGCGCTGGGCGTAGTAACGCTGCTGCTGGGCTTTACGGCTATTGGCCTTGCGTCTATGGACAAAAAGAGCCTGCTGCCCCGGAAAGGCTTTGCTACCATGGGCACCATACTGGGCGTTATAGAATGCCTGCCCCTTCTTGTAGTTATTGGCCTGGGCGCCTTTATCTATTACCTGTGCGGTGGTAAGAAAAAGACAAAAAACAAATAACAAACAATATTATAATCAATTATTCGTTGTGTAGCAGCCGTACAGGCTGCTATTTTTATGCTTATGCGTTTATTCTTTCTGCTGTCATCTATATTCATACTGGCTACTTTCACCAATGCTGATGCTGCATTTATAACAAGGTATGCAGCCACAACAGCTTGCGACACACCGGCAACAACCGGCAATGCCCACCGCGATATGTTTGCCCGCAGGCACGATATGCATCCGCCAAGAGATGTGCGTGGCGCGGCTACAGGTGCGGTTATCACGTCGTTATTGGGCGTTGGTACCGCTATTGCTTTTTTTGCTGTCCTCCCGGCATCGCTTTTGGGTGCAATAGGACTGGGGTTATTGACCGTATTATTAGGTGCAGCCACATTGATACTGGTAGATACAGACGACCAGGGAAAGAAGCCACACATTTTCGCAAAGGCTGTAACTATTACCCTCGGCATTCTGGAGGTGCTTCCCCTGCTACTACCTGCCGGTCTTTTATTCTTGATATATAGCCTTTTCAGGTAAAGAGCAGCAGTATCTGTAGCAGAAATATAACAATCCAGGTAACAATTGATCCGTAATTTGCATTTGTATACTCATGAAACAAACATTATTACTGTTAGTGCTGGCCTTGTTGCTGACGCTGCCCTCGCAGGCAGCTTTTGTGGTTAAAAAGCCGTGTGCCACAACCATTGTTACAGAAAGTCTGGCAGCAAGGCCAACTACAGCCAGCGTAGCTACTGTAACCACAGCCAACCGGGAAACAGATGCACCACCTGCCGGGGAGCCTGAAAAGACATACGATGTAGCGTCCTTCCTATTCGGCCTGGCGGGCGTAGCAACGGGAATTGCTGCGGTCGCATTACTGGCCACAGCCGGCGGCTGGGCTGTAGCGTTCTTTGTGCTCACCTTTCTACTGGGTCTTATGGCATTGAAATTTGCCCTTAAAAACAAGAAACATATGGAATTGCGTGGCTGGCTGGCCGTTGCCGGGTTCATATTGGGCGCAATAGAAGCCGCACCTTTTACCCTTGTAGCAGCATTAGTATTGCTATTCAGCAGTAAAAAGACGAGCAAACGCACCAACTGAATCAGCCTGTGAATCGCTCATTTCCACGGGCCATTGCGGCCTTTGCCTACTTTAAAATCGCTTTGCCTGCCTTGCGCCTTCCGCTCACCTATTGCCAGTCTGTCTACAGACAGGCGTGAAACTTATATGCCCATGTAAATAACATTTTCTTACACGCTTTTTCAGTTATCTTTGAAAGCCGCAGTTTTTGCGCGTTGTGTAAATGATAGTAGAGCATCCGCTTATAGATAACCTGGAACTGATAGCCCACCAGGTGGTTGAAGGTTTTATCATAGGCCTCCACAAAAGCCCGTTCCATGGTTTTTCGGTAGAGTTTGCCGAACACAGGCTGTATAACCAGGGCGACCCGTTGCGCTACATAGACTGGCGCGTATTTGGCCGCACCGATAAATTATTCATAAAGCGATTTGAAGAAGAGACCAACCTGCGCTGCTGCCTGGTGTTAGACACTTCTTCCTCTATGCAGTTTCCCCAGGACGAGAAAAAACTTAGCAAACTGCAATTCAGCTGCGTAGCCGCAGCCAGCCTTATCCAATTGCTGAAGCGCCAGCTGGACGCTGCCGCGCTGGCCAAGTTTGACAATGAGGTGAACTACTTCTCGCAATGCCGTAGTGCACACAGCCATTACCGGCAGTTGACCATGGAGTTGCAAAATACACTCAACTACACATCGCCTGATAAAAAGACAAATGCTGCTGCGGCCCTGCATCTTATTGCAGAGCAAATGCATCGGCGATCGCTGGTGGTAGTTTTCAGCGATATGATAGACGATACCGACAATGTAGAAGAGCTGTTCTCGGCCCTGCAGCACCTGCGCTACAACAAACACGAGGTAATTTTATTTCATGTAATGGATGGCGCACAGGAAATGGACTTTGAATTTGAGAACCGGCCCTACGAATTTGTGGATATGGAAAGCGGAGACCGCATAAAACTGCAACCCCAGCAGATAAAAGAGCAGTATGTGAGCCGGATGAGGGATTTCCAGCAAATGATAGAGGATAAGTGCCATCAATACAAGATAGACAGGGTAAAAGTGGACCTTTCCCAACCCGTAGATGAGGTACTGCATGCTTTTTTAGTAAAGCGAAATAAAATGATGTAAATTTAATTTTTTTACCTACCTTTGCAACCCTTTTGGGTGTAGAGTGGAGATAGTGTGCTTTGTACAACCGTACCACACTGACTACACAAAGCTCTTAAAAAGGAATATAACGGTAAGGTAAGGGTATGAAACACAACCGGGAATACGAGATAGCATGGCAGGGATTGAAACCGGGTCCTCATACTTTAGAATACGATATTGACGACCGTTTCATGCAGGAAAGAGGGTGCGGCGACGAGTTCACCAACTGGAATGCGAAGGTTAAACTGATCTTTGATAAGCATGAGGGTTTCTTCATGCTGCATTTTGATATAGGGGGCAATGTTACCGTTCCCTGCGACAGGTGCGGCGACGATTTTAAACTGGATCTGTGGGATGAGTTCAATCTCATCATCAAGCTGACCAGTGAAGAAACAGATGACACAGATGATGAGGATGATGTAGTATTCATACCCCGCAGCGAAACTGTTATCGACCTCAGCACCTGGATATATGAGTATGTGCTGCTAAGCGTACCTTTGCAACACATACACCCCGACGCAGCCAATGGCCAGCCGGGATGCAACCAGGAGGCGCTTCACCTGCTCGACGAACTGAGAGAGCACGAAGAGCCGAAAGCCAATCCGCTTTGGAAAGGACTGGAAGATATTAAGATACAGGAAGAAGAAAAGAAGCCTAAAAAAACAAAGAAGTAAATACCGTTTTTACGGAAACATTAGTAATAACAAGCAATAAATAAAGTAAAATGCCAAATCCTAAAAGACGCCACTCCGCGCAAAGGGGTGCAAAACGCAGGACACATTACAAAGCTTTCGCTGAAACCTGGAGCATTGATTCAACAACGGGCGAAAGCCATCTGCGCCACCGCGCACATTGGGTAGAAGGTAAACTCTACTACAAGGGTAAATTAGTGATAGATAACGCTCCTGCTGCACCAGCTGCAACCACAGAGGGTGAAAATAACCAATAAACTATTATATTCGCCTGATGAAGATAGGGTTGGATATCATGGGGGGAGATTATGCCCCCGCCGAGGCTATTAAAGGGGTGCGCGAGTTCCTGGAACAATCGCACGACCCAAGTGTACATCTTGTTCTGGTAGGTAGCGCCGCTGAAGCAGCACCGCTGATGACGGAGCTGGAACCTTACAAAGACCGATTTACACTGGTTGATGCGCCGGAAGTGATAGGTATGCACGAACATCCTACCAAAGCACTGAAGGAGAAGCCAAACTCCAGCATTGCTATGGGTTTCGGTATGCTGCTGAGAGGTAAGGTAGATGTATTTATGAGTGCAGGTAATACCGGTGCTATGCTGGTGGGTGCCATGTACTCTGTAAAGGCTATCGATGGCATTATGCGTCCTACTATAGCATCGCCTATTCCACGTCTCGACGGTAAATTCAACCTCCTGCTGGATGTTGGCATCAATGCCGACTGTAAGCCGGAACACCTGGTACAGTTTGCACAGCTTGGCGCTCTTTATTCAAAACATGTTTTGGGTAACGATGATCCGGGTGTTGCATTGCTGAACCTGGGCGAGGAAGAAGGTAAGGGCAACGTTTTAGCCCAGGCCACTTACCCGCTGCTGAAGGAATGCCAGGGCATTCGCTTCGTAGGTAATGCAGAAGGCCGCGACGTATTCACCAATAAAGCCGAAGTAATTGTTTGCGAGGGCTTTGTAGGTAATGTAATGCTGAAGATGGCAGAATCGCTGTACGATATACTGGCAATAGAAAAAGGCTTTAAGGATCCGTTCCTTGATGACTTTAACTTCCAGAAGTATGGTGGTACACCTATCATAGGTATCAACAGCCCGGTGATCATTGGCCATGGCATATCTAAAGCTGAAGCCTTTGTGAACATGATAAAAGTTGGTGAGAAAATGGTTAGCTCCAATATCACCGGCCTTATCCGCGAAACCTTTAAGCAACAGGTAGATACCGCCGCAGAACCAGCAGGTAACTAAAGAATATAACAACAATACTTTTAAGAAAGAGATAGTGGCAACGCTATCTCTTTTTTACTTTTGGCCTCAACTGCAGCATTTCTAATGCGATTTTAATCTCACTCTAATGCCCTTTTAATAACTATCACAAAAAATAGCTTTTAACACAATTTTGATAGCTTTACTATCATTTTCTAATTGTAAACCATATACTTTTGCTGAAAAGCAGCAGATATGGCAACTTTTAGAACCAATACGGTCACCAAGCTATTGGATGTATTGAAATTCCAGAGGGCGGAGATCACCTCTATATACTTCTTCGCCGTGTTCACAGGGCTGGTGCAGCTATCGCTGCCGGTGGGTATACAATCCATCATCAGCTTTGTGCTGGGTGGTTCTATATCCACATCGCTGGTCCTGCTCATTATCTTCGTTATACTAGGTGTGCTGGCAGCCGGCTTGCTGCAGGTGGCGCAGATGAAGATCATTGAGCGTATACAGCAGCAGCTATTCGTTCGCTATTCTTTCCTGTATGCCGATACGCTGCCGAAGCTAAGCATGGACGAAGTGAACGGCTACTACCTGCCGGAACTAAGTAATCGCTTCTTTGATATAGTGTCGTTGCAGAAAGGTATTTCCAAAATATTGCTGGATATCCCTGCTGCTTCTATACAGATCATCTTCGGGCTTATCCTGTTGTCGTTCTACCACCCGGTGTTCATCTTCTTCGGCATGCTGCTGCTGGCCTTGCTCTTCATTATATTGAGGCAAACGGGCAACAAAGGCCTGGAGACAAGCCTGCAGAAAAGCGACTATAAGTATAAGGTAGCCGGTTACCTGCAGGAAATAGCCCGTAATGTCTTCTCATTCAAGTTCAGCAAGGACAAATCTCATCACATGGAAGTGACGGATGAGTATGTTACCGGCTATATCACAGCGGCTACGGCTCACTTCAGGGTACTGCTTACTCAGTATACTACACTCATTGCATTCAAGGTAGTCATCATAGCGTCTATGCTGATAGTTGGCTCTGTGCTGCTGGTAGACCAGCAATTGAACATCGGGCAGTTCATTGCGGCAGAGATCGTTATCATCCTGGTGATAGAATCGGTAGAAAAGCTGATCGTTAACCTGGATAAGATCTACGACATACTTACATCGGTAGAAAAGATCAACAAACTGCCGGAAAAACCTATGGAACCGTCCGGATCTATGGCGCTTGAGCCAGTTGCAGGACAAGGCATCGCCATACAGGTGCAGAACCTGTACTTCAGTTATAAAGAGACAATGGTGCTTAATGGTTTATCGTTCTCTATAAACAAGGGCGAGAAAGTAGCTATTACCGGCAGCCAGGGCAGCGGTAAATCCACCATATTAAAGATAATAAGCGGCCTGTATAGCAACTATGCCGGCAGCATCACCATAAACGATTTTCCGCTGGGCAATTACAACATCAACTCTCTGCGCAGGCACATAGGTGTGCAACTGGCCACTCAAGGCGTATTCCAGGGAACGGTAAAGGAAAATATACTGATGGGTAAGGACCCACACGACTATAACTACCTGAACGAGTTGGCCACCATAACAGGGCTGAAACCATTTATCGACAGCCACCGCGAAGGTTATGATTTTCTGCTGCAGCCAACAGGCTACCACCTGCCGGGCAAGATCATTAAAAAGATACTACTGGTGCGTGCCCTGGTGCACCGCCCTGCCCTGTTGCTGCTGGAAGAGCCGTGGCTGGGACTGGAACCCGAGTATATTCACAGTATCAGGGAGTACCTGCTAAACCTGCAGGGCACCACAGTGATCATAGTAACCAACGATGCTGCCTATCATTCTTCATGCAATAAAGTCATCAACCTGGAAAACGGTATTGCCTCACCTACCAAAAACAGCTGATAAATGCAAGACATAAATAAGATACTGGCAAATAATAACGGGCTGGCCGCTCCGCATAAAATATACCTGGAAGGCAGGAAAAGCACCATTAAATACTGGCTATACGGCACGCTGATACTTATAGGCATTGTACTGCTGCTGCCATGGACGCAGAACATACGCGCAAAGGGCGCTGTAACTACCCTACGGCAGGAGCACAGACCGCAGGAACTGAACTCCGTGATACCGGGCAAAATAGTGAAGTGGTATGTAAAGGAAGGCGATTATGTGAAGAAGGGTGATACCATTGCGCAGCTGGCCGAAATAAAGGACAGCTACCTGGATCCGGAACTGCTCACCCGTACCAAAGAGCAACTGGCTGCTAAAAAAGTAAGCGTGGAATCTTACAACAATAAGGTGTCCGCAATAGATGCGCAAATATCGGCTATGGAGCAGGCGCTGACCCTGAAGATGAGACAGCTGCGGCTAAAAGTAGTAGCCGACAGCATGGAAATGCTGGCTGCAGCCAACGACTACCGCATAGCCGAAGAACAGCTGCGCAGGCAGCGCATAATGAAGGATAGTGGCCTGGCATCTACCCTGCAGCTGGAACAGCGCATACAGTACGCGCAAACTACGCTGGCTAAAAAGATATCGGCAGAAACCAAGTTCAACAATACCAAGACCGACCTGGTACAGGTAACACAGGAATATGCAGAAAAGATATTTAAAGCCCGTGGCGACAGAGCGGCTGCAGGTAGCGAGATAGCAGGCGGCATGGCGGAAATAGCCAAGCTGAACAATGCCTATGCCAACTATGCCATTCGTAACGGCATGTACTTCCTGCTGGCACCGCAGGATGGACAGGTAACGCAGGCCAAGAAATCGGGTATCAATGAGATGGTAAAAGAGGGCGAAAAGATAGTAGAGATAGTACCATCGGCAGTAGAGTATGCCGTAGAGATATTTGTGCGCCCTGTAGATCTTCCGCTGATATCGAAAGGACAGAAAGTACGCTTCCTGTTCGATGGCTACCCCGCTATTGTATTCAGCGGCTGGCCACAGGCTTCTTATGGTATCTTCAGCGGAACTATTGTGGCGGTGGAAAGCTCTGTAAGCGATAATGGTAAATTCCGCATACTGGTGGCCGAGGACCGCGCCTTTAAACCATGGCCCCGTAGCCTGAAACTGGGCGCAGGCGCACAAGGTATAGCCTTGCTGAACGATGTGCCAGTGTGGTACGAACTGTGGCGAAACATAAACGGCTTCCCGCCGGATTATTACTATGCTAAAAAAGACTATAATGAAAAGAAAACTGACAAATAGCCTGCTTACCTTACTGCTGCTGATAGCGGGCATAGTAACTGGCTATGGAGCAGACAGCACAAGGGTAATGACAAGGAACCAACTGCTGAGCATAGTACGTAACTATCACCCGATAGTGAAGCAGGCATCTATACAGGTGGCCAAAGCCCGGGCCGAAGTAATGAGGGCACGCGGCGGCTTCGACCCCATGCTGAATGCCGGACTGGACCGCAAGACCTTTAATGGTAAACTATACTACAGCTACTTTAAGCCCGAACTGAACATACCTACCTGGTACGGCGTAGAACTGAAAGCAGGTTATGAAGAGGCTATAGGTGACAGGCTGTCATCAGAAGCCACTAATGGTGTTACCAGTTTTGTGGGCGTTAAGATCCCGGTAACATCCCTGCTATATGACAGGCGCCGTGCAGCACTGCAGCAGGCAAAACTGTTTACCCAGCAAACAGCTGCCGAACAGAGACTAACCGTGAACAACCTGCTTTACGACGCTAATGCAGCCTACATTAACTGGACCAAAGAATACCTGGTATATAAAGCCATATGCTCGCTTGCAGCCGGCAACGAAACCAGGATGAAGTTTCTTCGTACGGAAGTGGAACTGGGATCGCGCCCTGCCATAGACACTACCGAGGCACAGGCCCAGTACGAGGTTATTCTGCAACAACAGTATAACAGCAGGGTAAATTACATTAACGCCGGGCTGGAACTATCTAACTATATGTGGCTGGAAAATAACCAGCCCGCAGCGCTGGATGAGAGTATTGTACCCGACACCGCAGAGCTGGACAAGCAGTTCACCAGCCAAGAAATACCCTCACTTGCAGAATTGTTGTCTGACGCGGCTGCACACCCCAAGGTGCAGGCCCTTACCACCAAGGTAGACATACTGGAACTGGACCACAAACTGAAAGCCCAATACCTGCTGCCTAAACTAAGCGTAAATGCCAACCTGCTATCTAAGGGCTATGGTATAAAAGGCGATGTGAACCAGACCACGGTTACAGATAACAACAAGCTTGGGCTAGAGTTCAATATGCCGATCTTCCTGCGCGAGGCCAGGGGCAACCTGCGTGCCGCTAACCTGAAGATAACAGAGACCGAACTGGAAAAAGACCAGACTACGCTTACGATAGACAACAAGGTGAAAAGCTACTACAACGATTTTGTATCGCTGCAACAGCAAACAGAGGCCTACACAAGAGCGTATAATAATTACAGGTCGGTATTCAATGGGGAAAATACAAGGTTCAATGCCGGGGAAAGCACCATTTTCATGGTCAACACCCGCGAACTGAAACTATTGGAAACACTGCAAAAGTTGGTAGATATTAAAGCTAAATATCGCAAGGCATATGCCGGCATGTTTTACGCAGCAGGCACCTTACAATAAGTATTAAGTTATTACTTACCGGCATCGAGTGCACCGAAAATAAGGTGGGTAAGGTAAGCCTTTAGCGAGTTGTCGCCAGCGGTTGGACCAAAGTCTGTAAGGCGCGGCAGGTTATCTTTAAAGAACATCTGGTGGTGGGCAGTCTCTACCAGCGTGCTGGCCAATGAGTGCGGGTAAACATAACCGGGGGCATATTCCGTGAACACCAATGCTATTTTATGGCACAGGTCTTTGTAGGGGGCAAACAGCATGGCCTTATTATCTTCTGTAACATGCTTGGTAAGATAGGCCTTGTTCCCCTCGGCAACCACTATCCTGTTCAGCTTTTCCTTATCAATATTAGCCATCAGGAAAGACGTTTCCTTTGGGTTAGATAGTAAAGCAATTATAGTCTCTATCTTCTTCCGGTTATCCCCAATGTTATTGGTCTGGAAAACGATCTGGTATTCCATCCAGGTCCAGAACCAGGTGGTGAGATAAGTCAGCAACCTGTGCTTATTCTCGAAATAGCGGTAGATACCGGCCTCGGTAGTATCTATCCGTTGCGCCAGCTTCTTGAATGTAAAATCTTCGAAACCCAGTTCATCTATCAGCTCTACGCTATGCCTTACTATGTTCTTGCCCAACACCGACGACTCCGGGTCGCGCAGAAACAAGTTAGGATTCATTTTTATGTGGAGCTGTAATTCCATGTTCACATTTTGCTACCACAAAAATACAATATAATACTTTCACAAAGAATAGTAAAGCTATTATTTAACTATTCCAAATAAGAGAAATTTACTATTTATGATTATTAGATATCATATATTGGCACGAATTTGTCCTCAAGTAATGTAAATGGTCCATTATAATTAACATCTATTTTCACAGACAACATATCAATAGCAAGATTTTTGATAATTGTTGTGCTTGATGACCAAATAATAGGGAATATTGAGAAATTTTCCCTGATGATACTCTCTCCCACTTTATAATTTGTCTTCTCGGTTAGCCCACTTACAATCTTCCGTAAATTATATTGTCTATCATCGTTCACAAGCGTATAATTAACGACATCGATAAAAAAGTATTCCCGAGTTATTCTGTCCTGTATATACCAGTCAGCGTCTTTATTAGATCCTTCCATCAATTTCTTATCACAATCAACTATATCATAATTACCATTCGATATTATTACATCGTAAACTAATAACTCCCCAATATATGTCCTATAGTCAGTTTCAAAAACTCCGAGAATCTTGTCTTTAACTCTTGCTGATATTTTACTTTTTAGTTCCCCAGTAATAGACATGTAGATGCGGTAAAAAATAATATTAAACAGTTTAACAATAGCAAGATATTGGCGGTCTCCTCGGAGTGCCAAATGCACAATGTCATAAAAATTACATTCTAATGGAGACAAATAATAATCACTTCGGCTATACTTTTCTTCAAATTTTCGTTTATCGTAAACTTTAGCCATCCTCTTTTCAATTTCGGACCATCTTGGCTCTCCTTCTATTAGCAAAAAAAGATTAGGTAAAACTCTTCTTAATAAGTTCCTGAATCTCGTTTGTTCCTCTGTCAAACTCATATAGTCTTATAAAACGGCCTAGAAAAATGTTATTCATTTATCTACTGATTCATCTTCCCATTCATCTCTAGACTCCCGCACATATCGCTGCATTTCTGCGGCAGTTTCATCAGACAACATACCAATAAAGTCAGATAACTTCTTCTTTCCGCTTGATTCAATACTTACCAATGCGTTCAGATCATCATATCGGGCGACAAGCGCTTTCCATTCTTCAATAGGAATAAAAACGCCAATATTGCTTCCATCGATATCTTTTATAAAATGGGCCATATATATACTAAAGATACGATCATTGCAATATCTCATCATCGATCATCATGATGGCGGTATTATTGAATAGCCCCACATTCAGCCATTGCGCCATCAAGCCATTCAGCCATTAAAACTCACGCCATCCGATAATTCTTTCCCGGCAATGTTTTGATGATGCCCTGCATCTCCAGGTTCAGCAGTGTAGCGGCCAAGAGGGAATTAGGTAATCCCGTGCGATGGAAGAGTTCATCTGAATGTACGGTATCCTTGGTTTGCAGCAGGTCTACTATCTTCTGTTCATCGGGGGTGAAGTTGATGAACAGTTGCTTTTGTACCGGCTTCTTTTTAGCCTTGTCTATCCAGTTCATCTGCTCCAGCAGATCGTCTGTTTTGGTGATCATGGCGGCCATGTTACAGCGGATCAGGTCGTTACAGCCGGCGCTGCGGCTATCGTTTACCCGACCGGGGTAAGCCATCACCTCCCTGTTATAGCTGGCCGCCATCTTGGCCGTGATCAATGCACCGCCTGATACCTGACTTTCTACCACAATGGTAACATCGCTGAGGCCGGCCACTACCCTGTTCCTCATGGGGAAATTACCCTTGTCAGGAATCGTACCTGATGGGAATTCTGTCAGCACACCACCATGCGCCACCATCTGCTTGGCCAGTTGCTGGTGGCTTGAAGGGTATATACGATCGAGACCGTGTCCCAATACGCCAACATTGGCTATTCCTGCCGACACGCTACGCTTATGCGCTATAGCATCTATGCCCAGCGCCAGTCCACTTATTACCAGCAGGTTGTCTACCGATGCTAGCCCCTCTATCAGTTCTTCTGTAAGTTGCTGACCATAATCGGTATTCTTGCGGGTGCCAACTATCGCCACTACCCTTTCAGCATCCAGGTCTGCTGACCCCTTGTAGAACAGCAACAACGGTGCATCGCTGCACTGGGCCAGCCGCTTAGGATAATTATTGTTATGAAAGAGCGCCTGCACATTATTCTTAATAACAAAGCTCAGCTCTTTCTCCGCGGCATTCAGCACGTCAGCACTGCGGAAACCTTTGGCTTTTACCTCGCCTATACCATCGAGGCTCTTCAGTTGCTTAAGGGGCATCTTGAATAATTCGGTGGCACTGCCGGTGTGCTCCAGCAGTACGCGACCGGTTTTGCTACCGATACCCGACACCAGTGTAAGCGCCAGTTGATAAAACAGTTCTTCGTGCTCTTCTTTATGCAGCATGGTGATAACAGGATAAGGGTTAAGAAGATTACATTTTCTCTGGCAAGGCTATACCCAGCAAGCCCATAGCATGGCGCATTACCGATGCAGCCATTACCACCGTCATCAGCCTCAGCTGTTTCTTCTCTTCATTCTCTGCCTTAGATATGCTGTGCACATCGTAAAAAGAATTGAAGGTTTGTGCCAACTGGAAGGTATAGTTACACAGCTCCGATGGATTATACTCTGATGCCGCAGCTGCCAATACATTAGGGTACTGTTCCAGTTGCAGGATCATCTTCTTTTCCATTGGCGCTATACCTTCTGTTAGTTTAAACGCCTGGAATACGCTGGTTTCCGGCATCAGCGGCATACCTTCCTTCCTTAAGATAGAACAGATACGCGTATGGGCATATTGTATAAAAGTAGCCGTAAAGCCATGCAGATCTATAGACTCCTTAGGGTCGAAGATCATCTTCTTCTTAGGGTCTACCCGCAGCAGGTAAAACTTAAGCGCACCAAGGCCCACGGTATCGTACAGCTTCACTAATTCTTCTTCTGTAAAGCCTTCGGTCTTGCCATTTTCCTCTGCCTGCTCACGGCTCAGCCTCACCATTTCTGCCACCATATCGTCGGCATCCACTACCGTGCCTTCCCTGCTCTTCATCCGGCCTGTTGGCAACTCCACCATACCATAAGACAGGTGGTATACGGCATCGGCACAAGGCTCGCCCAGTTTCTTCAGTATCAGCTTGAGCACCTGCATATGGTAGTTCTGCTCATCGGCTATCACGTATATGCTTTGGTTCAGCTTAAAGTCGTCATACTTCAGCTTGGCAGTACCCATATCCTGGGTTATGTATACCGATGTGCCGTCCCCTCTCAGCAGCAGCTTTTCGTCAAGGCCATCATCCTTCAGATCTATCCATATAGAACCGTCTTCTTTCTTAAACAGCACACCCTTTTCCAGTCCATCCATCACCATTTGCTTACCCAGCAGGTAAGTATCGCTCTCGTAGTACCACTTGTCGAAGGTGATACCCATCTTTTTGTAGGTAACCTCAAAGCCGTCGTACACCCATCCATTCATCTTCTTCCAAAGGTCATATACTTCAGGGTCGCCGGCCTCCCATTTGCGCAGCATGGCCTGGGCTTCCAGCATTACAGGTGCGTCCTTTTCTGCAGTTTTTTCGTCTTTACCGGCGGCTATCAGTTCTTTTACCTGCTCTTTATAAATATCATTAAACTTAACGTAGTAATCGCCCACCAGGTGATCGCCCTTGATGCCGCTCGATTCTGGCGTGGCACCATTAGCATACAACTGCCAGGCTATCATAGACTTGCAGATATGGATACCCCTGTCATTGATCAGGTTGGCTTTCACCACCTCGTTACCGGTCGCCTTTAATATCTGCGACATAGCAGCACCAAGGAATATATTCCTCATGTGGCCGAAATGCAACGGTTTGTTGGTATTGGGCGAAGAATATTCCACCATAACCCGGTTGTCCTTCGCAGCCTGCTCTCCATAAACCCGGTTATTAAAGTTATTCTGCAGGAAAGAGGCCCAGATAGTATCCTTAACAGCCAAGTTAAGAAACCCGCTTACGATCGCATATTCGCTGAACAGCTCCGTATTGCTCACCAGGTACTCACCCAGCTGAGCGCCCAGCGCATCAGGCTTCATACGCAGCAGTTTTACAAACGGGAACAATACTACTGTGTAATCGCCGGTAAACTCGGGCTTGGTAAGGTTTACCTGTATCATAGATGCTGCTATCTCCGTATCGGGAAACATATGCTTAAGAGCAGAAGCAACAGCATGTTTTGTCTGATTAAAAAGCGTCATTGGTATGCGATGATATTTTGTGTAAAAATAGTTGTTTAAAGTACTTTCAGATAAAATGCGCTCTAAAAACTGAACTTTGCGCCCTTTGCCGGCTTAAAGTTTATCTCAGCGTGCTTTGCGCCCTTCTTAGCGTGCTTTGCGTGAAATATTGCCATATCTACACAAGGCATAAAAAAATAAGGTTGCTGAGTGATCAGCAACCTGTAGTATTTTATCGTTATTTATCCGATTACTTTCCTTTCTTGGCAGGAGCTGATTTCTGTGTTTGCTTTGCAGCATTACCATCGTCACCTCGCTCTGGCTTGGTCATAAATGTAACAGAAACGATGCACAGGCCGGCGATAACGCTCATCAGCACCCATGTACCTTTTTCCATAATATCGCCAGATTGCTTAACACCCAGCGCCTGTGTACTCATGTTACCAAAAGTGCCAGACAGGCCCCCACCTTTAGGGTTCTGGATAAGGATAAAGAAACCCAATGCTACACTTGCCAGTATTATTATTGCAGTTATTAAACCGATCATTATTGTTTTCCTTTTATTATTTCTTCAATACGGGCAGCAAAGTAAGCATTTTTTTGCGGATTACGCAAACTTAATTTTTTATACATTTCTATTGCATGGTCGCGCTTGCCCTGCTTCAGGTATATCTCTGCCAGCGATTCGCTGGCCAGGCCCTCTTCCTTAGCTATAGAATTTACCGCCATCTCAAATACATTCTCCGGTATCTCGTCGTTTTCTTCTTCCAGCGCGGCTGCCAGCTTTTCCTTTTGCCACATAGCACGCACCGCCTTCTGGTCTTCTATTTCAGAGTTCTTCTCATCAGCCGTGCGCTTGAAATGTACCAGCCATTCTGTAAAGCTCATCATTACCATCAGCGATTTATCCTGGCTGTCATCATCTCCTTCTGTGTTCAGCGATGCATCTATATGCTCCGGCAGCTCCTGGCTTACTTTTATGCCCTGTTGCATAAAGTAATCATCACTCTGTATAGGTGTAAAAATATCTTCTAATCTTTCCTTGTTCACTTCTTCAGTTATTTCCTCGGTATGTATAGTTTCAACAATTTCTATTTCCGGCTCGGTAGCAATTACTGCTTCCAGTATGGTTTCAGGCTCCTGTGGCACATCTTCCGGGCTATTGCCTGCCATTTCCTGCTGCAGCACTGGTGCTATTACCTCTTCGGCAACCACAGTTGGTATCTCTTCTACAACTGTAACGCCTTTACCTTCCAGGTGATCTAAAAACAGCAACCAGTTGCCCATATAGGCGTGCATGTCGCTGAGCATAGCCGGCGCGTAAGGACTGGCCTTATGTGCCGCAGCCGCCTTTATGTATCGTGCGGGCACGAAATAGGGATACTGCTCAATAATATCAGCAACGGCACCCGCATCGGGGTTGCCCATAATATCTGATATCATCTTAACCGCGCTATTGTCTGCCATATATGTTACCAGTTTACGAATGCTTTATTAAAAATATCATCGGCAAGCTGGTTGCCAATGTCCTCTATCAGGGTAGCTTCTACATTTTGCAGGGTCTGGCTGGCATCAAAGTCTGCAAAACGGTTGAATGTTTGTGTAAACCCTGCCTTCTCATTCTTCCTGTTCTTGAAGGTTATTTTTATGGATATGGTTAGCCTGTTCTTAGTGGCGGTCTGCACGTTGGTGGCACCGGTTACCGTTACCGTATACCCCACAATAGCACCGCTGATATCGTAATCTGCATCATCCCTCGTTACCGGGTTCAGGCCGGTTTGCGACAGGATACGGCTACGCAGCTTATCGGTAAGTGTGGCCGCCAGGCTGGGCATTACGTTCTGTGCCTTGTTCTCGAGCAGACGTATATAAATATCCTTGCCTTCTATAGTAGCGCCGGAAAAACTATACACCTTGCACCCTACAAACGCAGGTATGCACAGCAAAAACAACAAAAGGCCCTTGAAACCCATAAGGGTGCAAAAATAGCTATAAATCGGTAACAATATTATCCTTGACGGCTGTCGTTGTCCTTCCCCCTACAAAACATCCTCCAACCTCTCAACAAACACAAACGTATTTCCCTGCCTCTTATAATGAGAGCAATTGTTAGCATCGGCCGGTTTATATATAGAATCCCCCAAACTTAAATCTCCTGCCTTAATTGCAGGATAGTGAAAATGATATTCTTTCATTATTTGATGCCCGTTCTCCAATACCCGCAGACTTACAGTAAAGGGCAATGGATTAGGCTTACCGCTTCTGCTACGGCTTGTAACCTCCGTTTCCACTTTTGATATTATGCCTTTCACTTCGCTGTGCAGAATAGCAGCATCCCTATTACGGTCTGTAAAAAACACCAATATAAAAACACCCAAAGCAACAAATGCGCAAGCATATGTTGCATATTTCACCCGTTTTTGAAACATAAAAATCCGGCAGGAACGTCTGCTCCACTTTAAATATCGTGTAAAATGCACAAGCAACTCGCCTTTATGCGCTTTGCCTGCACGCCATCGCGCTATTGCTTCTTCAGCGAATCCACACTATTTATAGGATGCGCATGACCGTTGTGGCAGGTAACACAAGTAACCGGTTTTAGCGTACCGTTCTGTATGCCGCTCATATATTTTTTGTTGATGCCCTCGGTCATCTTCATCATTTCGCGTGCTATATCTTTTTCTTCTTTTTTGTCTGAAGCGAAGTCGAATTTAGGACGCTCCTGCCCTTCTATCTTCTGGCTCTCGTGGCAGTAATTGCAGCGCACACCCAATGCCATAGAATAGTTGCGCATTACGTTGTGCAGTTCCTCTTCTGATATATTTTTCGGTAAAACCTTCAGGTTCTGTGGTTCTTCATGGTGCTGCGGAACAAATGCCTGGGCTGCGAATATTGCTGCACAAAAAGCGGCTATGGTAAGTGCCTTGCTGCCGAATGGTAATCTCATGGGTTGAATGTTGAGTGGTTAATAATGATTGCTAAGATAAGCATTCACTTTAATCCACAGACATTACTATGACAATCGCCATCGCCATTTGGCCACAAACGTTATCAATCGCGCTACTTAATGTATTCAGACACCCACTTTAAAGTATCAGGATATTGATGCCCGTAATCCGCAAATGCTTTCCTGTTAAGCAGTATACAGGTATTAGTCACATCGGTTGTATCAACTAACAGCGGAAAAGCCTTCCCTTTAAATTTTTCGCAATAATCAATATGATCTCTAAAATAGTAACCTCCCGACTTACCATCATAAAGCTTATTGTGATAAGCGAAGGTGTAACTAAAATAAACAACATTGCTTTTACTAGTTATGGAACAGTCGACCACATGACAAGGCAACAATATCCCATTGTTTACTAAACCGTCGCGATTTTTATGACGATTGTACAGCGAAAAAACAATTATCCCCACTACCGCCAATACAGAACAAACCTTACCAATAGCACCAATTTTGTCTTTCATAGTTACTTTAATGGTTTACATTGAGCCATTACGCATTAAGCAATTAAGTTATTTTCTAAGAGAGGTATTTCCCCTCTATTGGCATCCTGCGCCCTATACCAAACGACTTCGGCGACACCCTGATAATAGGACAGAACTGGTTGCGCTTATATTCATTGGTGTTCACCAGTTTCATGATGCGTTTCACCAATGCCTCGTCGAATCCTGCAGTCACTATCTCCTTAGGGCCAAGACGGCGCTCAATATACATGTACAGTATCGGATCCAGCACCGGGTAGTCCGGTAGGCTGTCGCTATCCTTCTGACCGGGTCGCAGTTCCGCGCTCGGTGCCTTGGTAATGATATTTACAGGTATTATCTCTCTATCCCGGTTAATATACCTGGCCAAGGCATATATCTGCTCTTTATACAGATCTCCCAGTATACCCAAGCCACCGGCCATATCACCATACAGCGTGCCGTAACCGGTAGACAATTCGCTCTTGTTAGATGTATTGAGCAATATAGCGCCAAACTTATTAGACAGCGCCATCACCATTGCTCCGCGTATCCTGCTCTGCAGGTTCTCTTCTGCTACATTAAAAGGCAGGCCTTTGAACACCGGTTCCAGTGCAATTTCAAAAGCATCAAACACATCTTTAATGGGTATAATATCGTAATGGCCGCCCAGGTTCTGCGACAGCTGCACAGCATCATCTACCGAATGCCCGGTAGAGAACTGCGATGGCAACAACAGGGCATTTACATTTTCCGATCCCAGCGCCTCGCTGGCCAGGGCCAGCACCACAGCGCTGTCTATACCGCCAGACGACGCTACAATGGCCTTCTTAAAGCCCATCTTACCAAAGTAATCCCTTATCCCGGTAATCAGCGCCATGTGTATGGCATCTATGTTCTTCTCCGGCATCAGTGTTTCAGGCACCAATTGCAAACCCGGCACCTTATCCGCAGGGCATACTACTTCTTCAGCAAATGTGCCGTTGTCATTAAAGGTCACACTCTGCATGTCTTCCTTGAAATATGGCATCTCTTTAATGATGTTGCCGTTTGCATCCATCACCAGCGATCCGCCATCGAAAACAATATCTGTATGTGCGCCCACAGTGTTGCAGTACACCATAGGCAAGCCATATTGCAGCACATTGCGCTTTACAATACCCTTACGGCCTTCAGCATGCACGTAGTCGAACGGTGATGCGCTCAGGTTGACCATTATATCCGGCTGTTGCTTTATCAGCTCGTCCATGGGGCAATACCTGTACATAGGGTTGTCGTTCAGGTTCCAGATATCCTCGCAGATAGTTACTGCCAGCTTTTTGCCTTTAAACTCCACCACATTCCATTCGTAGGCAGGCTCAAAGTAGCGATACTCGTCAAATATATCGTAGTTGGGCAGCAGCGTCTTGTTCACTATAGCCTTTACCTTATTCTCATACAAAAAGTAAGCGCTGTTAAACAAGTCTTTACCTTCTACCGTAGGGTTACGCGATGGGCAGCCCACCAACACACCTATAGTATCGGCTACCCGCCGTATGCGCTCAATACTCGCCAGGCAAGATTCTACAAAATCATTAAACTCCAGGAAATCCCTTGGCGGATAACCACATACCGACAACTCCGAAAAAACAATAAGGTCTCCCCCATCCTTCTTCGCCTGCTCTATAGCGGCTATTATCTTATCTGTATTGGCCTCGAAATTGCCTATATGGTAGTTCTGCTGCGCAACGAATATCTTCATGACCCGTCAAAATTAATGGCTTAAAACAAAAAAGCAGCACAAAATATGCCGCTATGCCGTCTGCTCTTTTTGTGTACACAAAAAAAGCGGCTCTTCCTGTCGCGAGAGTTCAGCGAAGCGCTCTCGTGACGACAAAAGTGAACGAGTCTCTGGCTCGCGTTTCCGAACAAGGCCAAAACAAAAAAGCGGTGCATCTCTGCACCGCTCAATATTCAACGAAACCACTTTCTAGTTTTCACTTTTGACTTTTGACTTAAAGAATCAGCATCGCATCACCATAGCTGAAGAAACGATATTTCTCCTTGATGGCTGTTTCATATGTATGCATCATCAGGTCGTAACCGGCGAAAGCACACGCCATGATCATCAGGCTGGTCTTAGGCAGGTGAAAATTGGTGATGAGCGAATCAGCAATTGAGAATTCGTAAGGCGGATGGATGAACAGGTTCGTCCAGCCTTCTTCCGGCTTCAGCAGGCCCTGTGCAGTTACAGAGCTTTCCAGTGCACGCATGGTAGTTGTACCTACCGAGCATACGTGCCGCTTTTCCATCTTAGCTTTGTTCACAATGTTGGCTGCATACTCATCTACCTTAAAGTACTCTGCATCCATCTTATGCTTGCTCAGGTCTTCCACTTCTATCGGGCGGAAGGTACCCAGGCCGGTGTGCAGCGTGGCTTCGGCAAACTTAACACCAACAATTTCCAAGCGCTTGATCAGCTCGCGGCTGAAGTGCATACCCGCAGTAGGGGCAGCAACAGCGCCTTCGTACTTGGCATAAACAGTCTGGTAGCGCTCTTTATCTTCTTCTTCTGGCTTGCGCTTTATGTATTTAGGCAGCGGCGTTTCGCCCAGTATGTCCAGCATATTCCTGAACTCCTGCTCAGAACCATCGAACAGGAAACGGATGGTACGGCCACGCGATGTAGTATTATCTATAACTTCTGCTACCAGCTCGTCATTATCACCAAAGTACAGCTTGTTGCCTACGCGTATCTTACGTGCAGGATCAACGATCACATCCCAGAGATGGTTAGGCTTATTCAGCTCGCGCAGCAGGAACACTTCTATTTTCGCACCAGTTTTTTCTTTACGGCCATACAGGCGTGCAGGAAATACCTTGGTATTGTTCACTACCATTACATCCTTATCGTGGAAATAGCCCAGCACATCCTTGAACACTTTGTGCTCAATTTTACCGCTATCGCGATGCACCACCATCAGGCGGCTTTCTTCACGTTTTTTGGCAGGATGTTGTGCTATTAGATTTAATGGTAATTCGAACTTGAATTGCGACAACTTCATAAGTCAGAAAGATATTTTAAAGAAAGGGTGCAAAGTTACATTTTTTTTGCTCATTAACACATTTTTTTTGTATAAGGGCATGCCATTCACCAACAGATGGTCAAATCTCCTGCCCCTCCCTACGATCTCACACTTTGCGCCCTTTGCCTGCTCAACTATGCTCTTTGCGTACTTTGCGCCTCTCTTAGCGTGCTTTGCGTGAACTCTCAAACTCAACATTAACGCCGCATTTACGCCTGTAGTTCTTAATTTTGCAGCCACTTATGATAGCAAAAGAACTTGTAGGGTTGATCCCGGCCGAATTTTCTGATGAATCTCGTGTTTGGGTGTACCAGAGCAGCAGGGCATTTATAGAAAAGGAAGCTAATGAAGTAAACGAACAGTTGTTGCAGTTCTACAGCCAGTGGCAGGCCCATGGCGAACCTGTGAAAGGCTGGGCAAAACTGCTCTTTAACCAGTTCATAGTAATAATAGCCGACGAAACCGATGTACAGGTAAGCGGTTGCAGCACCGATAGCTCGGTACGGGTCATCAAAAGCCTTGAGCGCCAGTATGATGTCAATTTCTTCGACCGTATGATGCTGACCTTCCTGCGTAATGGCAAGGCTGATATGCTGCCCTTTAACCAGGTACAGTATGCGCTGGATAAAGGAATGATCAATAAAGACACCCCAATATTCAACAACGTAGTACAAACCAAAGGCGAACTACTGGAAAACTGGCTGGTACCTATGCACCAAAGCTGGTTGGCTGGCCGTGTGAATTTTGAGACTGCGCCACAGCAATCTTAAAATAAACGGCTGGTCATTGCGAGAAGCGCAGTGAAACGGAGCTACGAAGCAACCTCGCAAGCGGAGTAATCGTTTTCGTATAACGGACATGATGACAACATAAAACATAAACGCCCCGTTTCCGGGGCGTTCTCTTTTATTGTTTAACCATCTGTTTTACAGCTATAGAACCATCCATTGCTTCTATACGCACAAAATATACGCCCGGCGGCACACCAGCTGCGTCCAGCTCACCCGTAGCACTGTGAGCAACTACCTGGCCGGCAATATTGAGCAAACTAGCCTTTTTCACATTTTCACCGCTTATCACTATCCTGCCTGAGAAAGGATTAGGATACACTTTAAATGCATCTGCCTGCACATTATTCACCGCATCGGGGAACGTAAAGAACGACAGATCATCAACCAGCACGGTTGTGCCCATATGATAAGGGTGTTGCGGGTTTACCGCCATTACCTGCACGAATGCTGTGTCGCAATTATGATAACTGCCCAACAGACTCACCGGTACAGCAAAACGCTGATAAGTGGCCGACTGCTGATCTGTAGAAAATACACCCTGCTTTATTATCTGGCGATGATGGGTGACAGTATCCCAATAACTGAAATAGCCTACTACCATCATAGAGTCGCCCGGCGCACCCTGGAATTTGTAATACCCGATCATACTATCTGCCATCCAGCCGCTGTAGGCATAGCCGCCAAACGAGGCGCCTAAAGTTGGCGGGCCTATCATAGCAGCGCCTGTATAGGCCATAGCGGGCACAGTATCCAGTGTTGATGTTATAGGGTTAGTAAATGTATCTACCTTACATTGCAAGGCCCAGCTGCCGCTGTGGGCATCGGGTGATTTTATTACACCGGGTGTTACTACCCAGCCACTTGGCGCAGTGAAAGGCCCTGACGACACCCATGTTTCAAATCCTGGTTCGGGGATAGTTTGCCCGAAAGCGTTGGCAGTAAATAGGAGCACTGCCGCAAAAAGAAGGCGTTTCATTTTTTATTTTGTTTAAAGGTTAAGACGCTAAAGTTAGCCCATTCCTTTTTTATGATAAAAAATTAAATAAATGACGCTCGGCCAATTTACTTGTTCAAACTAAAAATTTAGTTTTACATTTGAACTAAGTTTTTAGTTTAACTATGAAAACACTAACAAAAGCAGAAGAACAGGTAATGATGGCGCTCTGGCAACTGGGCAAAGGGCTATTGATGGAAGTGGTAGAGGCCATGCCTGAACCACAGCCGCATAAGAATACCGTTGCCACCCTGCTGAAGATACTGGTAGAAAAAGAATTTGTAAAAATTGAGAACGTCGGCCGTATACACCGCTACCATCCCCTCGTTAGTAAAGAAGCATATTCCAATACAACACTTACAGGTGTCGCTAAAAGTTACTTCAATGGGTCGTTCAGTAATATTGTTTCCTTCCTGGTAGATGAGGAGAAGCTTTCCGTGTCTGACCTGGAATTACTGGTTAATGAATTAAAGAAAAAGAAATAGCCATGTATCCGTTTCTTATATACCTGCTGCGTTCTGTAGCAATTTCAGGCTTGTTGTATAGCTATTACCACGTTGCCCTGCGCAACCGGCGCATGCATATATTCAACAGGATTTACTTGCTATTCACCGTAGTTGCAGGGCTGCTGCTGCCTTTAGTGCATATCAACTGGAATATAGCTGCCGCACCCCAGGCACCCGGCGTAGTGCATGCACTGCAGGTAATAAATACGGGTATTGATGAGCCTGTGCAACCCACAGTAGCAAATCCATCTTTCAACTGGGCCGGCCTATTGCTGGCGGCTTATTCGGCTATCAGCATTGTTATACTGGCATCAGTTGCCAAAAAGATCCTCCAGCTATACCAGCTGAAAAAAACTTCACCCACCCGGTTGGAAGATGGGATACTTATTGTAACCATTACCCTGCAACAAGCTCCTTTCTCTTTTCTCGGTAATCTGTTCTGGAATGATACCATTGACAGGCAAAGCCCTGAGGGCGAGCGGATAATGGCCCACGAGCTTACCCACATCCGCCAGCGGCATACTATCGACAGGCTGTTCATAGAATTGGCACTGGCCTCAGTGTGGCTCAACCCTTTCCTGTGGCTCATCCGCAAAGAGCTATCGCTCGTGCATGAGTTCCTCGCCGACGAATCGGCAATAAAAGATAATGACACCGGTGCATTTGCCGTCATGCTGTTGCGCGCGCATCTTGGCAACAAATACCCGGGCATTATACAACCATTTTTTTATTCACCCGTAAAACGACGATTGCTCATGTTACACAAAAGCACAACAAAATTTGGGAGCCTGCGTATGCTTGCTGCGGCACCATTGCTGGCCGCCACTGCTCTACTCTTTTCTTTCTCAGTAAAAGAAGCCAATGTCACAAAAGCCAAAGTATCAACGGCTATTGTAATTGATGCCGGCCACGGCGGACAGGATGCGGGAGCGGTAAACGCAGCAGGTCAACAAGAAAAAGAATTGAACCTGCTCATTTCGCAGGAGTTGGTAAAACTGGCCCCGGAATATAACATTACCGCCATCCCATCCCGCGAAAGGGATAGCTACCCCACCCTTACAGATAGAGCCCGCCTGGCAGCGTCCGCTCAAGCATCGTTGTTCTTATCGGTGCATATGAACACAAATACGCCAACCGAACCTGCACATACGGGGTATGAATTGTATGTATCAGAGAAAAGCCCTTATTACGCCGATAGCCGTGCATTGGCAGCTGCCATAAGAGAACAGCTGAATGCCGAAAAATCAATAGTAAAACAAAAAGGATTGGCTGTTTTAAAAGAGAACACAGTGCCCGGCGTACTGGTAGAATGTGGCACAATAGATAACAACGCCGATGTGGCTGCGGTAAAAGACCCGGCACAGCGCGAAAAGCTATGCAGGAAAATATTGTCCGGAATTGTAGCCTATGTAAACACAACCAAATAAACACAACTTGTCAACAGCCGCAAAACCAATGCGGCTGTTGACATAATTTATGCAGCCAGCCAGTTCCTGGCTACTTCAAGTTCTGCTATTTTATAGGCTCTCACTTCGCCGGGCATTACGTGGGCTGCTATTTCGGTTACCTTGTTTACATTTGGCTGATCGGTTACTATAGCTATCTTTTTCCATTGCAGCAGGTGTTTGGCACCCACCAGCATATCATCGTACCAGGCACCGATGCTCATGTTACTTACATCTGTATCCAGAACAAACAAGTATCTCAGCTCGCCTGCCCTATCAGCTAATGCATCAACTGCCGGTATCAATATCCGGTCAAACTCATTTTTAGTCACCTTACCTGTAGCGCGGAATCCCACCACATTTTCCGGCATATCCGTCATCTGCTCTATCATACCTCAATTTTGCCGGAAGATTAATAAATCCGTGCCAGCCAACATTTCATATTTTAACACCTCATAAATCCTTATTTATCTATTTTCATACCCGGAATCATGAACCTGAAAAACGTACAATGGCGTATCCGCTACGCCATGCAGTATTTCCCGCTTACGTTCAATACCCTGCTATGGGCTACCCTGCTTTGGGCTGGCTATAAGTTGCTGTATAAGCCTGTACCCAAGGGTGAGACGCCATCTGCGTTCCTGCCATTTATCATACTGATGGGCAAAATGGTATTCTGGGTGCTGGGCAGCCTGGTAGCGCTGTCAATACTGTCTACAATAATATGCTGGATATACTACCTCGTCATCAGGAAAAACAAAAACAGCCTGCTGAAGGTTGAGTTCAATACAGAAACCCACCGTGGCAAGAAAAACAAGCTGTTCCTTAATGCCAGCCTGCCGCATGCCTTTCGTCCATTCCTCGGTTTTGTAAAGGGCCGCCTTATTTACGATAACAACCTGATGACCGACCGCTTCAGCCTGCTTTCTAACCAGCTAAAAGAGCGCAGCATCTGGCGGCTGGCCATTACCGGTAAAAGCAGGGTGACATTGCCCGACATAAAGGAGTATGATCTGAAGGGCGGCTTTGTGTACTTCCAGGATATGCTGCATATATTCTCACTGGCGGTGCCACAGCCCATCAGCGGCCATTTTTACCAGCCACCGGTGTTGCAGGACGAGGACGATGCCGATGTAGCACCTAAGAAAACGAAAACACTGGATGTACGTATAGAGCAGCTGCGCCGCGTAGAGGGCGAATACCTGAACTATAAAGACTTTGAAGCAGGCGATGATATCCGCCGCATCATATGGAAGGTATATGCCAAAAACAGGGAGCTGGTTATCCGCGTGCCGGAAATGTTTGAACCTTTTGCATCGCATCTTTATTACTACGCCTCTTTCCATGCAGGTGTAAAAGACAGTTGGGTAGATAGTGAGTACGCCAAAGAAATGCTCAACTATTTCAAAAACGATGTGTGGACCATCTATGATGCCTTATCTAAAAAGGAATGGAAAATGTCGTTCATTTCCGACCAGGATATGCACATACCTGCCGGCGGCGATGAAGCAGAAACCACAGCCCGAATAATCAGTAACAGCAAGTGGCATAAAGACAAAGAACTGCACGAATACTTTAATCCTAGGGTGGGCACAGTGCTTTGCGTTTCTTCCTTTACCGACCCTGCAGCACTGCAAAACATACTGGATCGCTGCGACGCCGGTACTATCGTTTATTTTGTAAAGTTATCGCGGGCATTCAAACACTTTGCAGCCCTCAACCTGCTCAGCCGCATTATTATTCGTCCGCCGCAGGACAGGCTGCATAAACTACGCACCCGCTGGCTGTTCTCACCTATGCGCGTACAGGTAACCAGGCGCGAAAAAGAACTGGAAAACACCCTGAAAAACAGCCCCGTAACCTGGGGGGAACTGTAGGGCTTTATCTATAACAAACAAGATGGTCCTATTAAACATTGCCGAGTAAGACTTTATTCCACCAGCAACGTAAGTCGCTGATATCACCTCAACACAAGCGGTCGATCCTGTCTATCACTGATATTCCAAAACAAATACGTCCCGATAGCTGTCAGTCCAGAGACAGGACAGCGGCTCTTTGCGTTGAGCAACCATTCTGCCAATTCTTTAATTCTGGCCAATTCTGATTCAGAAAACCAGTAATAAAAAAAGAGTGCCGCTCTTCGCGGCACCCTCATTATTGTAAACTGTTTCACGGCAGTATATTAACGCTGCAGTGTAAAATGCAGTGTGTTGCTTGCTGCTCCGTTCCTTATAGTAAGCAGGTAAGTGCCATTGGCCAGGTCGCTGCCCAGTTGCAGTTCGCTGTCTACAAGACCATTAACCACATCGGCATTACCGGTGTATATAGCGCGGCCCAGCATATCTGTAACCTGTATACCAACTGCGCCGGATATTACGCCCGCTATATTACCCTTTACGCGGAAGGTACCATTGTTAGGGTTTGGCACGAGCATTACATTGCTGCCCTGGCCGCTGATGTCGTGTACGCCCACGTTGTTGCCTACAGTAATATTCATATAACTGAACACCGTAACACCGCTGCACTGGTCTGTATTTACCACCTGGCAGGCCACAGAATCGCCCGTGTGCAGGTTATTGGTAATGTACACACTGTTGGTAGCACCTGCCTGCGGAATACTGTTAATGAACCACTGGTAAGTTGGAGCCATACCACCACCGCTTATAATGTTGCAGGTAAAGGTATCGTACATACCGGCGGGGATAATGTAGCCGGGCTGTGCAGTTATCTCACCCACTGGTTGCGTTATCGGCAACACAGTCAGCGTTATATTGTCGCTTGCCGTTGGCGTAGCCAGGCAAGGAAAGTTGCTGGTCATGGTTACAGTTACCACGTCGCCATTGCCCGGCACGTAAGTATAGCCGGCACCCATACCCGCAGGCGTACCGTTTACACTCCAAATATAGGTAGGTGCAGTACCGCCGCCATACATGGTTGTGTTCAGTACATCAGGATAACCATCGCAGGTTACTGAGCCTAAAGCAGAAGATATGCTGACCATTGGTGTTATTGGTGCACTTACGGTAAGCGTTTTAGATGCAGTAGCCGTATTAACCGTGCGGCAAGGCGCATTGCTGGTCATCACACAGTTTATAATATCACCATTATTAGGTGCATAGGTATAAGTAGGGCCAACACCGGATGGAACACCATTAACCGTCCACTGGTAGCTTGGCGTGGTGCCGCCGCCGGTCGGCACCGGGTATATGGTAGTGAGCGACGTAGTACAAACAGTATCGCCCATACCTGTTGTTAGCGATACAGCAGGCGTTACTATCGGGTTCACCGTCATATAGACAGCTGCACTGCCGGTATCCGGCACGGCACAGGCATAGCTGCTGATGATCCACAGCCTTACCATGTCGCCATTGGCAGGCGTATAGGTGTAAGAAGATGCGCCCGACAGGATCACATTATTCACACTCCATACATACAGCGGCGCAGTACCGCCGCCTACAATAGTAGGCACATATGTTACAGGGATACCGGCACAAACGGTAGAACCTGTGCTGGAGGTGATGCTGACCGTTGGTGGCGCTATAGGGCTAACCGTCATAGCCTTGGCAGCGTAGCAGCCATTAGTGCCGGTTGTGTAGCTGATGGTTGCAAAACCTGTAGCTATACCATAAACAACACCTGTAGTGCCTACGCTGGCTATTAGCGGGTTGCTGCTGCTCCACGATCCCGAAGGCGTAGGATTGGAAAGCGTGGTAGAACCCGCATAACATACAAAATTGTTGCCCGTGATAGCACCAGGTATCAGGTTAACGGTTACGGTAGTATATGCTTTACAGCCGGCTGTTGTTGTATAAGTGATTGGTGTAGTACCACCGTTGATACCATAAACACCACCGTCAGCAGCTACAGTGGCAACTGTCGTAGCACCCGATGTCCAGGTACCGCCGGAAGGCGAACTGCTTAATGTAGTTACAGCCATCTGGCATACAGAGGTGATACCACTGATCGGTGCCGGTAAGACATTCACAGTAACAGGTAGTGTTGCGAAGCAAGTATTTGGCGTGGTATAAGTAACTGTAGCGTTACCCGCTACAAGGCCCGTAGTTACCCCACCTGGTGTAACGGTAGCAATACTACCGGCGCTTACGCTCCAGGAGCCTGACGGTGTTGCATCAGCAAGTGTGGTAGAGCTGGTTGCACATACAGATGCAACACCCGTGATAGCCGCAGGTGAAGCATTGACAGTCATTGGGAACGTGGTATAACAAGCCGGAGCCGCCGTATAGGTAATGGTAACATTACCCGCGGCAACACCGTACACCGCGCCGGTAGATGCATCTACAGTAGCTTGCGCCGTTGGGGTGCTTGTCCAGGTACCGCCTGTTACCGTTTCGCTGAGGGCTGCTACAGCACCAGTACAAACACCAGGGGCACCGGAGATAACACCCGGGGTAACCACGGTTACAATGGCAGAATCTTTACAGCCGGTAGCCGTTGTTGTAAATGTAATGATTGAGGAGCCACCTGCTACACCGCTTACCACTCCTGTACCTGAGACGGTAGCAATAGCCGGGCTGCCGCTTACCCACGTACCTGCACCGGCAGCAACGGCCAGCGAAATGGTACCGGCCGTACATACGTTGCCCGCGCCGGTAATTGCGGTGCCAGGGTTAACACTAACTACCTGGAACGCACCGCAGCCGGTAACATTGTAGTAAATAGTATCTATCCCCACAGACAAACCAGTAACCACACCAGAAGGACTTACAGTAGCCACTGTATTGTTAGAAGCGCTCCATGTGCCCGAAGGCGTAGGATTAGCCAGGCTGATGGTACCGCCCCAGCAAACTGATGATGGACCTGTGATAGCGGGAAGACCTGTGTTTATAGTAACAGCACCGGTATCGTAAGAGTTGCATGATGTGGTGCCTGTAGAGGTTGCTATATAATTAACTGTTGTTAAAGAAGACACTGTAGTAGGATGTACGTATACGGTAGTAGCAGGTGTACCGGCTACATATGGTGTTGTGAATGCAGGATCTGTAAACAGGTAAGTTGTCGGACTCCAGGTAGGAGCTGTGCCTGCTGTTGGCGTACCTGTGATCAGCACGTTATCTACTGCCCAGAAGTAGCCCCACGTGCTACCATAATTGAACCGGATCTGGCAGTTGGCATTACCCAGGTAAGCTGCCAGCGAGAAACTTGCAGAAGCGAACGAACTTGCAGCCCCTGTAGTTGCCGTGTAGTTATTGATCAGCGTCCAGGTAGAACCTCCATCAATGGATATTTCCAGTCGGGCTATATCTGCAGTGTTCCAGTATTGGTAAAAGTGTTGGAAGGTAAGCGTAGCAGCTGAATAACCAACCAATGAAAAAGTAGGCGATATTAGCTTGGAACGTGTCGTAGAACCTGAGCCACCAACGTCTCCGTTTGTAATAGCAAACTTACTTACATCAGGGCTATTGAAAGTTGCATAAAAACCGTACGTATACGGACTGGTCTGTAATTGCCATGGCATTAGTGCAGCAGTAACTGTAGCACCTGTATTATCTACTGTCCATGGGGCAATTGATGTATTAAAATCCTGGCTGAGTATAGTACCGGGAGTTGGCGGCACAGTAGCTACCAGCGATAAGCTACCTCCATTACAGATAGCAGCCGTTGCAGGTGTAACAGTTGGCACAGGAGCTGCAGCAAGCAGCGTTACATTGGTTGTAAGTGTTGTAGTACATGTACCATTGCTGGCGGTGAATGTATACGTACCCGCAGTCGTGATCCCCGGCGCGGTCGGAGAAAGAGAAGCCGAACTAAATCCACCAGGCCCCGTCCATGAATAGGTTGGAGCTGTTGTAGCGCCAACCAGAGACACCGGAGCACCAGGACAGAAAGGCCCACTATTAGAAGCAGATGCGGTGAATGGACACGGGCTAATGATGTTAGCCCTATAGTCTACAACATTTCCGCTCCAATACTTAGGATTAGTGGTCAGGTATTGTATCAGGCACGGATCCAGATGTGCAGGCGCCGTACCTAATGTTGTCGATATTTGTTCCCAAATGCCGCGTAAGCGCATAGTATGAATACCAGTGGCAGCTCCCACAGGAATAGTAATATTAAAAACTGTTGGCGGAGGTGCACTTGTGGAGAATCCTGAAACAGGCGTTACTTCTTCTGTTGCAGCAAAAACACCGTCATCATTAAAGTCTATCCACATCTGTAATTCCTGGTAGCCAGACGCTGTTCCCCATGTACCGGTAGCCGAATAAACGCCACCTTGCAGAAAATTGACGGGGGCCATAGATGTCCGATCAAGGTAGCCAGTTGTTGTACTGGTAGCTGCGGTCATACCAGCATCAGTTAGTGTAGACCCGCTATAGCCAGTAATACTTAATGCGTTGATACCGTACCCCACACTGGCAACTGAATTCCATGATGCAGCGGTCGGATAACAAATTGCATGCGCGTTAAGCGTGGCAAAAAGTCCTACAAAGAATGCAATGGATAGCTTTCTCATAATTAATCTAAAGTTAATAATAGGTAAATTTAATTAATTATTCAGCTAAACCAAATATTTATTGAACTAATTCTACATCTGTAAAGATTTTATCCACAGCAAATACAACAACACATATCCGTAACATCCGTAAAACGTTGATCTTAAGCAAAAAGCGTCCGCAAAATGCGGACGCTTCAAATTAAATATTAATATCACTTACCTATTTCTGTACAGAAAAATGCACTGCCTGGTTCACCCCATTACCGCGGAGGGTAAGCAGGTACATGCCATTGGCCAGGTCACTGTTTAGGGTTACCTGTTCGTTTAGCTGGCCACCGCGGGCAGTTACCGCGTTGCGATATAGCACCTTACCCAGCATATCTGTCACCTCAAGGGTCAGCTCTGCGGTAGCGTTGCCTACAGTACCCTTTACGGCAAAATTGCCGCTGTTAGGATTAGGTACCAGCGTTATATCAGCTGCGTTCAAGGAAACAGTATTCACACCTACGTTTGTACCAACGGTTATTGTTACGTAGTTAAACGTAGAAATGCCGCTGCACTCATCGGTATTGGTTACCAGGCAGGTAACTGAATCGCCTGTGTTCAGCACATTGGTAATGTACACATTGGTTGTAGCACCCGCTACAGGCACACCGTTCACTATCCATTGATAGGTTGGCGCACTGCCACCGCCGCTTATAATATCGCAATAGAAGGTATCGTACATGCCGGGGGCCACTATGTAACCCGGCACAGCATATACATTGCCCACTGGCGCTACTACGGGCAGCACGGTAAGCGTGGTGTTGGCTGTGGCTGTAGATGTGGTAACACAAGGGAAATTGCTGGTAAGCGTTACCCCTACCACATCGCCATTGGCCGGCGCATAACTGAAGGTTGATCCACTGCCTGCAGCAAATGTAGGCGATCCATTAACCGTCCACTGGTAGGTTGGCATTGTGCCCCCGTTTACCTGTATAGCGGTAAACACCTGCGGATAGCCTTCGCACGAAACAGGCCCTAATGATGAGCTAAATGTAACTGCAGGCGTAACAAACGGACTAACGGTAAGTATTTTGGTAGCCGTAGCGGTATTAGCCGTGCGGCAAGGCGCAACACTGGTCATTACCACGTTCACAACATCGCCGTTATGCGGTATGTAAGTATAAGTAGGCGATACGCCGGCAGATACACCGTTAACACTCCACTGATACGCCGGGGTAGCTCCACCACCTACCGGTGCTGGCGTAAGGGTTACCATCGTTTCTTCGCACACTGTATCGCCCATACCGGTGGCTATGCTAACCGCAGGGGTAACTATCGGGTTCACCGTCATCACCACTGCCGCGCTCGAAGTATCGGGCACTGCGCATTGGTAGCTGCTATATACCCACAGCCTTACCAGATCTCCATTGGCAGGTACGTAACTGTAATTAACCGCACCGGAAAGGATCACATTATTTACACTCCACACATAGATGGGCGATGTGCCGCCGCCGGTTACGGAAGAAGTAAAGGTTACTGTAGTACCCGCACAAACAGTAGTGCCGGGGTTAACGGAGATCGACACTGTTGGCGGTGCTATAGGGCTTACTGTTACGGCCTTGGCGGCATAGCAGCTGCCGGGCCCTGTGGTATAAGTAATAGTAGCGCCGCCAACTGTGTTACCGGTAATTACGCCGGTAGTACTATCTACACCTATGGTAGCGCTGTTGCTGCTACTCCAGGTGCCACCGGTAGTGGCATCGCTAAGTGTAGATATATAGCCATTGCACACAAAGTTATTGCCGGTAATGGCAGCCGGTATATCGTTAACGGTAACTACAGTGCTTACCTTACAGCCGGTAGGCAACGTATAGGTAATAGCTGCACTACCACCATCTACCCCACCTACAGTGCCTGTAGTTGTATTAACAGTGGCTACGGCCAGGTTGCCCGATGTCCATGTGCCACCGGTGCTGGCAGATGCCAATGAGGTTACATTGGTCTCGCACAACCTGAAGGTGCCTGTTATAGGCGATGGCAATGGGTTAACTACCACCGGTGTAGTTACATAACAATTGTTGGGGGCGGTGTAAGTAATAATAGCAGAGCCATACTCCAAACCTGTTACTGCACCGGTTGAGGCATTTACGCTGGCTACGCCGGTTGCCGAGGTAGACCAGGTACCACCCGGTGTAGTACTGCTAAGGGTAGTTACACTACCTGCCTCGCAAACTTCCCCACTGCCTGTAATAGGCGCAGGATTAGAGAGCAGGTTGAGCGGCAACGTGGCAAAACAACCCGGCAGCGATGTATAAGTTATTGTAGCACTACCTGCGGCAAGGCCGGTCACCACCCCGCTGCTGCTGTTCACGCTGGCTAACGCTGGGTCGCTTGTCGTCCACGTGCCGCCGCTTACTGCATTGGCCAGCGTAGTAACGCCACCATTGTAGCACACATTGGGCGATCCGGTAATAGCAGGTGGCGGAGGTGTTACTGTTATCAGTGTAGTATCTGTACAGCCTGATGGTGCAGTGTATGTAATAACGGCATTGCCTGCTGTGCCCGATGTAACCACACCCGTGCTGCTTACAGCAGCTACTGCTGCACTACTGCTGCTCCAAGTGCCGCCACCTGTAGGGTTGCTGAGCGATGAGGTGAAACCGCCGTTGCACAACATGGTATTACCCACAGTAGGAGTAGTAGAATTGGATACTGTTACTACTGCGGATACCACACAACCGCCAGGGGCAGTGTAATAAATGGTATCGACGCCGTTGGTGATGCCGTGCACCACGCCGGTTGACGGATCTACCGTAGCCACAGTGGTATTGGATGAGCTCCATACACCACCGGCAGTAGCATTAGACAAGGTAACATTGGTAGAGATACACACATCTGTGCTGCCGGTGATAGCGCCTACCGGGGGATTAAGCGTCACTACAGCAGTATCTGATGCTGTACATACGCCATTGGTTATTGTGGCTATATAGTTAACTACAGTTGGTGCAGTAATGCCGGTTGGGTGCACATACACATTCAGCAAGGTATCGCCTGCGGTGTAGGCGGTAGTGGCTGCTGCGCTATTGTATAAATATGTGGTTGGCGTCCATACCGGCGGCGCTATGTTCTGGTTGCCTGTTATGCTTACATCATCCAGGTATATATCGTTACCAAAATTACTATTGAAGTTAAATAATACATAGTTGGCACCGGTAGTATAAGTAGCCGGTATAGATACAGTATACTGGTACCAGCCATTGCCTGATGGCGTAGCCGTGCCTGTAACTGTGCCCGTTGGCGCCAGGCCTATCCTGCGGGGAATGAAGCACAGGTTTGTAGCGCCGGTGGTTGATGCAGAAGTATTGACGTAAACGGTTATACCTTCAGTATTGTACGACGAAGTATTATAGCCGTTGTCCCTGTACATCCAGAAACTGATCTGCCCGCCGCTAATGCCCGTCATGCTGAACGATGGCGATATCAACGATACATTGATGGTACTATAACTGAAGCTGTGAAAATCTGCCATGTAACTGCCGGTGTGCGGTGTTGCGGAAGGAAACGAACCCGATGTAGCCTGTGTTATATACGCAGTAGATGTAGCTGTTGTATTCCAGCCGTTTACCGGTGTACCCGCAGTAGTAGGCACGCCCGTCTCCCAACCCTGGAACGGCACCAGGCTGATGGCAGATGGAGGCAACGTAGCTGAAAGCGCTTGCGTCATGCCATCGCATATAATGGCTGATGCGGGTGTAACAACAGGTGCTGTTGGCGCAGAAAGTAACGACACAGTAGTTGTAGTGCTGGTATTGCAGGTACCATCTGTAGCAGTAAGGGTATAAATGCCGGCCGCACTTGCTGCTACATTGTTAATAACAGGGCTGAGCTGTGTAGACGAGTAACCGCCCGGACCTGCCCAGGTATAAGATGTGCCAGTTGATGTGCCGGTAAGTGTAACCGTACCACCGGGGCAAACCGCTGCACTGGCCGTAGCCGTAGCTGTAACCGGGCACGGGAACCAGCGGTATATTTGATTAGCGGCTGGCAAACTTGAAATTGAGGTGGTAAAAGTAGTGGTTGATGGTGTTGGAGAGGATGTAGAATTAGGCAAAGTCTTATAATCTGTACTGCTATTTGCGATTCCAATAGTAGCACTTCCGCCGCCAAAACTCCCCGAACCATAACAAAATTCTATCGCGTTGGTCGTCTCATATAATTTTACCTGGAAACTTGCTGTACCAACGTATGATAGTTCCTTCCAGTTATTCCACTCAAAAGTAAAAACACGGTTTGGGCTCACACCTGTTGTGGCATAATATGCTGTACCGGAAGCTCCTGTTAGATCATCCCAGTATGGCATTAACACAGCAGGCCCTATAGTAGACACATTGCTCAGCAAATTCGAAAAGGTCGTTGCTGTAGAGTTAGAAAAAGAAAACCAACCGTTTGAACATGCAGTAAAAGAACTGTAAACCACGCCACAGTACGTGAAACTAAAAGGTAAACTTGTTATTGTTGTTGTTTTATCATCCGTGGAAATAGTAAATGGTGATGATGATGCAGCAGGAATTGTACCTATTGCTGAAATACTGGAAAACGTACCCGTGGTAGCGGTGAAATTATATGCAGCAGCGGTTGTCTGCGCACGACCGGAAATTGACAGCAACGCTGCCAGCACAAATAAGGCGAGATTTTTCATAAACTGTATGTTTTAAGAGCCCAACAAGAAACCTGCTTTTCACTTCAATATATCCAAGCCCGGCAAGAATTCTCTTCACAATTTTTATTGTCTTAAAGTTAATTAAAAGAGAAGATTACATCAACTTTCAGGTGCATTTTTTCACACAGCTTTAAGAATATAAAATCGTACCATAAATACTCTTTTCTATGGAAATTTCAACACATTTAACAGCCATTCTTTTTCACTTCTTTATATAGTAATTTGTATATCAAACTGTTCATTTTCTCTACTCATTTTTTAATTGCATGTAAATAAATGAACTAAGAGTCTTGCGGAACTCCGGCAAAAACAAAACCGCCTGCCTCGCAGCGCAAGACAGGCGGTTGGTAAAATTTAACTATTACAGCTTATTGCTGATTCAGTACAAAATGGAACTGTTTCTGCATGTGCTGTGAACGAACGTTCAGTATATACATTCCGTTGGCCAGCAAACCGCTCAGCTGCACCTGCTCTGTGAAGGCGCCGCTCTTAGCCTGTGTATGGCCTGTATATACTACTTGTCCTACCATATCAGTAACCTCAAGTATCACATCTTCCGATATAGTAACACCCAGGTTACCCTTCACTACAAACGAACCATTGTTCGGGTTAGGCATCATCTCTATGGTACCCTGTGCCTGTGTTACCTGGTTCACACCAACACCGGCCATTGTAGTAATTGCATTAGAGATAGTAACACCACCGCAAGGATCGCCGTTGGTTACGTGGCAGGTTACCACATCGCCCGAAGACAGCATATTGGTAATGTAAGTAGGTCCTGTTGCACCTGTTACCGCAATACCGTTCACAAACCACTGATAGGTAGGCGCTGTACCGGCACCGCTCACTATGTTCACGGTAAAGGTATCGGTCATACCGGAGTAAGCCTCACCCGCATGGGTAGTAGTGACCACCACTATAGGCGATGAACCTGTTAATACAGACATGGTCATCATAGCAGTGTCTGTAGCCGCAGATACGCAGAGGTAGCTGCTGGTCATGCGCACTACAACCACATCGCCATTGTTTGGCGTGTAGAAATAGCTAGGACCTGTAGCCACGTTTATACCATTAACCGTCCACAGGTAAGCAGGTGCCGTGCCGCCATTGGTAGGCGTAGCCAGGTAAGATACCAGGTTGCCTGCACATGCCACCGCACCGGTAGATGAGTTCAGCGCCACCGAAGGAGTAATAACCGGAACTACGTCCATAACAATGGTATCAGCAGCAGTGTAAGTAGATGCGCCAGAGAGACAGGCACCGCCTGCGGTCATTACAGCCACTACTACATCACCATCTGTAGCCGTGTAAGAATAGCTGGAACCTGTAGCTGTTGGTATACCGTTTACATACCACTGGTAAGTAGGACTGATAGACACCGCTGACGGGAAGGTATTGATAGTTACCGGAGCGCCTGCGCAAGAGGTATCGTTGTGCGTACCGTTGATGGTAAGCGATGGATACACTACAGGGTTCACCGTCATGGTTACCGCAGCAGATGCTGTAGTTGGTATAGCACAAGCCAGGTTGCTGGTAATTGTGAGGCCTACCACGTCTCCGTTCATAGGAGTGTAGCTGTAACTGCTTGCAGTAGATACCGGTGTTGAATTCACTGTCCATGCATAAGTAGGAGCAGAACCACCATTGGTAACTGTAGCAAAGTAGCTGGCCGATGTACCGTCGCACACTGCTGTACCCGGAGTAGCGTTGATAACCACTGATGGCACGAACGAAGGATTAACAGTAAGCGTTGTAGTTATATAACAGCCGCTGCCGTTGGTATAAGTAATGGTAGCAGTACCTGCCCCCACACCACCTACTACACCGGCGCCCGATACGGTAGCCACTGTTGATGGTGACGCACTCCATGTGCCAGATGCCGGCAAGCCTGTTACAGTAGTTGTAGTGCCCGCACATATAGCTGTAGCACCAGGTGTAATGGAAGTAGGCAGACTGTTAACCGTTACATTCACAGACCTTGAACAGCCTGTAGACGTTTGCGTGAACACAATAGTACCAATACCTGAACTCAAAGCTGTAACCATACCCGATGCATTTACCGTAGTAATAGTTGGCGTTGTAGTGCTCCACGTACCAGGTGTGCTCGCATCGGCAAGCGTGCTAGAAGCCAGGTCGCAGATACTGGTAGTACCTGTAATAGCCGCAGGAAGTGCGTTTACAGTTACCGTAGCTGTAGCACGGCAGTTATTGGCATCGGTAAAGGTGATGATAGCATTACCTGCTGATACACCGGTAACCATACCGCTGCTGGTTACAGTAGCTATACTTGTAGCGCCTGATGTCCATGTACCTGAACCGGAAGACTCTGTAAGCGTCAGCGTACCACCGCCGGCACATACCGTACCCACACCACCGATCGGGTTAGGATTAGGGTTGAGCGTAAGCGTGCGTGTAGCATAACAGCTGTTGAGCGGAGAAGTATAAGTAATAGTAGCTGCACCACTACCCAGGGCAGTAACCACACCGCCGCTGGTAACAGTAGCCACAGTGCCTGCACTGCTGCTCCACGTACCGCCCAGCGGGCTGCTGCTGAGTGTTGTTTGGCCACCTACGTAGCATACTGATGCTGTACCGGTGATAGCCGAAGGAGAACTGTTGACAGTTACCACAGTGGTAACCGCACAGCCATTGCTGCCTGTATAAGTAATAGTAGCATTACCTGCACTTACACCGGTAACGTTACCGCTGGCATCAACAGTAGCCGGACCACCAACGCTGGTGCTCCATGTACCTGATCCGGTAACATCGCTGAGCGATGTGCTGAAGCCTGTACATACAGTAGATGCACCTGTAATAGGAGAAGGATATGCATTAAGTGTAAGCGCCTGTGTAGCGTAGCAGCCTGGCAATGTAGTGTAAGTAACTGTAGCCGAACCACTGGTAAGGCCTGTTACCACACCACCGCCGGTAATGGTAGCCACGCCACCGGTGCTGATGCTCCAGGTACCGCCTGCAGTGGCGTCAGACAGCGTAGTCTGGCCGCCTGCGTAACATACCGAAGCAGTACCGGTAATAGCTGCCGGAGGCGCCTGAACTGTGAACAGTGCAGTATCGCTGCAGCCGGAAGCCAATGTATACGTAATAATAGTAGAACCCGCACCGGCAGATGTAACCATACCTCCAGCGCTAACAGTAGCAACTGATGCACTGCCGCCGCTCCACGTACCTGCACCGCCGGTAGCAGTAAGTGTAGTGGTAAGACCACCGGTACACAGCGCCATAGTGCCGCTGATAGTTGGTGCCACGGTAGACACATTGATAACAATGTAAGAGCTGCAACCACCCACGTTGTAGTAAGCAGTATCCACACCCGCTACCAGGCCTGTTACCACACCACCAGTAGTGATGTTGGCCACCGTAGTGTTAGACAGGCTCCATGTACCACCCGCATCAGCATTAGTAAGCGACAGGCTGTTACCCGCACATATAGTGGTAGACCCACCTGCTACTATTGGAGATACGTAGTTAACTGTGATGTTTATAGTATCAGCAGTAGAACATGTACCGTCTGTAGCAGTTACAACATATGGTTGCGTTGTAGTAGCTGATACTGTAGGGTGCATGTACACTGTAGATGCCGGAGTGCCAGAAGTGTAAGATGATGTAGCTGCCACATCCGAGTAAAGATATGTATTAGGCGTCCATGTTGGAGGGGCCAATGGTGCAAGACCTGTTACGTGGATATTATCAAGATAGCAGTTATCTCCCCATTGAGTAGTTGCCTGGAAGAAAATGTAGTTGCTGGCACCTGTGTAGGAAGCAGGGATATTCACCGTATATTGATACCAGCCACCTGTTGCCGGATAGTATTCGCCGGTCACATCACCACTTGGTGACGCGTCATAAGCACGAGGTACGAAACCAAGAGTAGTAGCCGTTGAAAGATCGTTAGATGTATTCATTAATACAGTCCAACCTTCTGAGGTATATCCCCATGTTGCCGGATAGCTATAAGAGTCACGATATACCCAGAAACTAATCTGACCTGAAGTTATTGACGTCATATCGACGTTCGGTGAAATAAGAGCAGTAGGAGCTGCAAGCGAACTCAAACTAAAGCTGTGGAAGTCGGCAAAATAACTACCTGACTGCGGTCCAGCCGGAGGATTGGTTCCAGAACTCTCCTGCGTTATGTAGTTTGTGTAAGGAGCCGTTGTGTTCCATCCATCTACTGACACTGCCGGGTCTGTAGGAACACCTACTTCAAAATCCTGTACTGGTATCAGGTCACGCAGCATAGGAGCTACGGTGGCTGTGATAGTCAACGTGCTGCCATTACATATTGTAGCTACTGACGGTGTAACAACCGGCGTAGCAGGAGCTGGCAGATTGCTTACAGTAGCTGTATAGTTAAGCGTACATGCTCCGTCTGTAGCAGTAAAGGTATAAGTACCCGGCGTTGATACAACATTAGGAGAAAGCGATGTAGAAGAATAACCACCAGGGCCGCTCCAGAAATATGTAGGTGCTGTAGTAATACCTATAAGTTGCGCACTATCCGCAGGACAAACTGCGCCACCTGTTGTTGCAGATGCTGTAATGAGACATGGAGGAACAATGGTTATATGATAATCGACAACGGTACCGCTCCAATATCTTGGATTGGTTGACAAATACTGTATACGGCATGGATCAAGATGTGCAGGGCTTGTACCGAGCGTAGTAGAAATTTGCTCCCACACACCACGTACACGCATACTGTGTGTGCCTAATGCCGCACCTGTTGGTATTGATATATTAAAATTAACAGGCGATGATGTCGACCCGGTAGAGAATCCACTAACTGGAGAAACTTCTTCCGTTGTTTCATAAAGTCCATTATCATTGAAATCTATCCACACCTGTAATTCCTGGTAACTACTTGAAGGGTTAAACGTAGCATTCGCTGCGTAGGTAAGACCTTGTTCAAAACTTACAGGCGTAAGCGAGGTGTGATCCAGATAACCCGTTGTACCATCGGCAGTGCTGGTAATACCGGCATCAGTAATACTTGTACCGGAAAAACCAATGACGTTAAACGCATCAACTCCATTAGATGGACTTGGAGAATTCCACGAAGAAGCATCAGGGAAACATGGCGGTGTTGGTACGTAAGTGATCATCGCCGGCGTTGAGTTCGCAACAGTACCACCGCTTAAGGTACAGGTACCTACCAGCCTGAACCATGTATCTGCAGTTATAGTGGTAAACGAATAGGTCATACTTGTTGCACCGGGAATATCTGTCCAGGTTGTGCCGTCAGGTGACGACTGCCACTGATAAGTTACACCTGCCGCAAGTACAGTACCTGGTGCAGATACCGTAAACGGAATAGTAACACCACCGCTTGATGGAGTTGCAACAGTTGTACCCATTACAGGCGCACCGCTACAATCAGGCAATGCGATGATATTAGCAATATAATCTCTCGTTGTACCATAATAGTAGTAGTTAGTAGGGTCATAGTAGTTACAAGGATCCATAGCTGAAGACAGTGTACCACTATAGCTGATATTAGCATAACGAACGCGCATTCTGTGAGCACCAACAGTTGCTGTCATTGGGATCGTCATGTTATAAGAGTCGAAAGAAGAATAATATGCTATGCTCGATGGTATAACTGAAGTAACAGCTTCAGATGGATCGAATGTGCCATCATCATTGAAATCTATCCATATCTGCGCTTCATGCGTATAAACACCATAGGTATAGCTTATATCACCGCTATATGTTCCACCTTGTTGAAGGTCGATACTGATCGAAGTCCTGTCCTGGTATCCATCTGAAGGAAGTGATACCGGACCACCATCGCTGATGCTTGAACCAGAATAACCTGTCAGGTTAAAGGTAGTCATGTTAGCTGATGACGTTGCTGAATAGTAATAACTTACCGGGCAGGTACATGCACTGAAGAATCCTACGTGCACTGCATTGGTAGTGTCCAATTCGCCTGAAGCTGTACAGGTAACTGCCAACTGATAATATACTTCACCCGTAGTTGTCGCACTGTAATTAACATCTGTAGCGCCGGAAATAGCGGTCCATGAACCTGTTGCTCCGGTTGTAGAACTATACCACTGGAAAGTTAACCCTGTAGCAACGGTATAGCCTGATGCCGAAAGCACAATGGCTGATGATGGACAGGCAAATGAAGTAGATGCAGCTGCTACACCTGCCTCCGGAGTGCCAGCACAAGCCGGAGCAGCTATAATGTTGGCAATATAATCGCGCGTTGTACCGTAATAATAAGTGTTATCTCCATCGGAACTATTACAAGGGTCCATTGAACCGGACAAGGTGCCGCTATAGCTGATATCAGCATATCTCACACGCATACGGTGAGCACCAACCGGCGCTGTTAATGGTATGGTTAGGGTATATGCGTCAAATGAAGAATAGTATGATATACCTGTAGGGATGACTGGTGTAACGGCTTCTGAAGCATCAAAAGTACCATCATCGTTAAAGTCTATCCATATCTGCGATTCATGAGTATAAGGTCCGTATGTCAGGCTTATATCTCCGCTGTACGAATTTCCCTGTTGCAGATCTACACTAATGGAAGTTCTATCCTGGTAGCCACTCGACGGCAACGTTGCCGGACCGCCATCACTTATACTTGATCCCGAATAACCTGTAAGGTTAAAGGTTGTCATGTTAGCAGAAGATGTAGCTGAATAATAATAGCTGACTGGACAGGTACAAGTGCTGAAAAAATTAACGAACACAGCGTTCGTAGTATCCACTTCGCCAGATGCTGTACACGTTACAGCAAATTGATAATAAGCCGCACCGGTTGGTGTCATGCCGTAAGTAGTTGTAGTGGCCCCCGGTATGTCTGTCCAGGTACTGCCATCTGTAGAGGTGCGCCACTGCAGGCCTAACCCTGTTGCTATTGTATAGCCGGTTGCTGTAAGCGTAAATGGAGCAGTACCGCAGCCATAACCTGTAGATGCTGTTGCTGTGCCGGCTTCTGGTGTACCAGAGCAAGCCGGAGCCGCCAGGATGTTGGCATAGTAATCGCGGGTTACGCCGTAGTAGTAAGAAAACGTACCGTCATAGCTATTGCAAGGATCCATTGCAGAGGAAACACCTGAAGAATAAGTCAGATCAACATACCTCACACGCATCCTGTGCGATCCTGTTGGTGCAGTTAATGGTATATTGATAGTGAAGTTGTCAGAAGAAAGATATGAAGAACCACCATTGATCACTGGTGTTACGGCTTCTGAAGCGTCAAATGTACCGTCATCGTTAAAATCTATCCATATCTGGCTTTCTACATTGTATGAACTGGCACCATATTGAAGATTACCACTGTAAGCCTCACCCTGCTGAAAAGAAATTACCTGGTCCGTCCTGTCTTCATAGCCATTATTGGGCACAGCTGCAGGGCCTGCATCATTCAAGGTAGAACCTGAATATCCGTCTATGTGCACTATGTCTAGCCAACCTCCATAAGTATATATCGTCGGACTGGATAAATATGTAGGCGTACAAAAACAAACATCGCTAAATGCCACATCAATGCTGGCAGAACTATCAACATAACCAGATGCATCGCAGGTAACTAATGCCCTTATGGTAGCATCTGTTGGGATATTAACAGTTGCAGGATTAGTGGTAGCACCAGTAAAGTTGGTCCACACGCCCAGGCTGCCATCGTAGTATTGCCACTGGTAGCTAAGACCAAGCGCTGCAGTTGTTCCTGAAAGATTTAAAATCACATTGTCAGTTGCACAAGCAGTGATCAGGCTTGCATGAGCAATACCCGCCACTATTGAGCCGCTGCAAGGCGCTGGCGGTGTCCAACGGTAAATTTGTCCGTCCGTCGGAAAACCAAGGGAGCCGTAAAATGTGGATGACGACGTGCCGGGAGCAGTTGACGCATCCGTTAATGTCTGGTAATCAGTCGTGCTATTAGCAATACCTATTGCAGCCGATGGACCGGTATAGTTGTTAGAACCATATACATACTCAATAATATTAGACGTTTCGTATAACCGAACCTGAATGTAACCTGATTGCGAAGGATCGGCACTACGTCCGAAATTATTCCATTCAAAAACAAAAACCCTGTTCGGCGCTGTACCTTGTACTTCCCAATATCCTCCGGAAGTACCAGAACTGCTGTATAGATCATCCCAGAAAGGCATTAAAAACCCTACTCCGCTGCTCGCCATATTAGCCGGATCATCATTTATCCAACTGGGATAACCGCCTAAAGTTGACCCCGCGAGCGATATCCATCCATTTGTGTTGGCGGTAAGGCTCGTGTAGGTAGAACCACAAAAATCGAAGTTGAATGGAAGCGATACACTACCGCTGTTCACATCATCCCCATAAAAACTACTGAGCAGCGTTCCCGTACCCGAGATGCTGGTAAACGTTCCGCTGGTTGCCGTGAACCCGTAACTGGCAGCCGTTTGGCTATAACCAGCCCACGACAGGCAGAGCAGGAGAAAAACTAAGGAGAGCTTTTTCATGATTAAATAAATAATTGTTTGATGCTAAGAAAAAGGTGTACGTACTTATATCAATTCGCCTATGGGTATTGATTGCTTAAAGTTAGTAACTAAATTCATCCATTTTTAACACAAAATTCAAGAAACGTTAGCAAAGCCTTTACAAAATCGTGCCCGTTGCCCAACTATATAGATAATACCTATATGCAGACAATCCAAATAAAACTTTCTATGAATATAAATACCCCATCTATAACGTTTCTGGAATACAACTGTACACTTATTTTCCGCGCAGTTAATTATTTTATTATTTTACATAAGTAATACAAATATATAGTAAATGCCTAATTACAGTACATTTATAACCGCCTGCTAAATAAGATTAGTTATTATGACAATACATTTTAGTGTGGATATGTAAAAACTGTAATCTTTTCTCTACAAACACATATTAATTGCGGATTAATTGACCATTATATTAAAATATTCAATCACTATCTCTCTTTTCAACCACCAACGTTAACTTATCATTAACAATAATTTAACAATGTTATCCCAATTATTTTACTGTTTTAGCCGTCCACAGCCAGTCGTTAACTATGTAAACCAACTGCTGAGGGTACGAAATATGGTGTAATACATCGCAGAAAAAAGCCTGCAGGTTTTCCCTTAAAATAGCACGCTACCTTAACCGGTATTAGCCACTAAAAAAGCGAGATATCCACATTTTCCGCAGTACCTCAAACCCTTTACCGGCGGGCATTCAGCTATAAAAACATAGCCATTTTGGTGGATATCTTCTTTTGCCCAAAAGCGCAAACTGTATTTTTTCACCTCATCTTTGTCTCAGAAAACGCGTTTATCACCAATCACTATTTCAGTTCACCAACAAAAAACAACCTACTATGAAGCAGAAAACACCACCATTCCTTAAGCCATTAAGCGATTGACCAATTAATTAACCCGCCTCATTAAGCCATTAATTAACTCCACTCATTGAGCCATTACGCCATTGAGCTATTAAGCCATTTAAAATTATGATCCCCCAACTCACCAGCATCGTCAACAGTTTTTGCCTGCAGCTTATGAATATGCAGGCCAGTATAGAAAGTCGCGAACCCGGACAACAGATGCCCAATGCAGATGAAGTGAATGCCCAGCTGCGCTTGGTTACGGGTATAGAGAAAATAAACCGGCAGATAACCCTGCTGAAGAAACAGGCCGCCGAAGCAGACACCAACACCGCCATACCCGCAGCCGCAGTATCGGCCATGCCTATACCTGCACCCGTACCGCCTGCCGCGCCAGTGCCCGCTGCAGCCCCCGCCGCCCTACCCCACAGCAACCCGCAACCCACTGCAGAACCCATAATGGCACGGGCCGACTACGAGAAGTACAAAGCCCTACTGCAGGCCAATATAGGCACGGGTAATACCGAGATGATGGTATACAAAGGGCACCATGTGGAGCTGCTGTGGCTGCTGTACAACGTGCTGGAATATGCCGCCCATAAAGAAGCCGGCGACTTCCTGCCCTACACCACCACGGTGCGCGGCACCCCTGTCATTGCCCGGCTGCAAGACAAGCTAAGGCAGCACCAGCAATTGGCTGCATAGCCACTCCTTACACAGGTGATAAACCCTCTCCACGCAGGGTCTTTTCACCTGCCGCAAGCCATGCCGGTGCTATAACTTTATGATGCTTTATTCTTCATTTATTCACCCCCCTAAAACTATTTGCCAGGCACAGAAACAAAAACTATCACTTTACGCGGTTATGCCCCTCATCCGCCGGGCCTCTCCCACACCGGGTGCATGCAACACGCGCTTTATCACTGAACTATCACTGCATTTGGACGCGACTTTAAAAAACAATCAAACTTTAAATCAAATCATTTAAAAATGAGAAAACAAATCATTTTATGCCTGCTTGTGCTGCTATGTGTAGGGCGCGGGTACGGGCAGAGTTATTATATCAGCACTGTAGCTTGTCCATACAGTTTTGACCCTGACAATTTCGGAGATGGTGGACTAGCTATATTGGGTAGTAGTGAAGGATGGTCATCTATAGCATTTGACAGCTATGGCAACTTATATTTTACAGATGCCTATGCTGCTGTAGTAAGAAAGGTAAGTACTACCGGGATAATTACAACAATTGCCGGAAGTTATAGCAGTTATTCACCATTAGGTGACGGGGGGCCTGCTTCTGCTGCTAAACTGTGGAATCCTCAAGGAATTGCAATTGATGCAAGCAATAACATTTATATATGCGATGCATATAATAACAGGATCAGAATGATAGACCACTATACTGGCACGATAACAACTATTGCTGGAGACGGCACTGCTGGATTTTCGGGAGATGGCGGCAGTGCATCCGCTGCTCAGATCAATCAACCGCATTCTATAACTATTGACGCGAGTGGAAATATCTATTTTGCTGACTTTGGTAATCATAGAATACGTCGCATTGCAAGTGGCATTATTTCTACTATTGCAGGAGATGGCTCAACTGGCGGATATATTTCAGATGGTTATAACGCATCGTCCGGCAGTTTAGAATTGTCTTATTTTAGTGGACTTACAACTGATGGTTCCGGAAATGTATATTTTTCCTCTTATAGCGCCTCAAACGGTGGTGCGATTCGTATGATTGACCACAGTACATCCCATTTAACAACAATAACAAATGAAGTCTCTCCTGCCTTTGCGTTTGACGCCTCCGGAAATCTAATTTTCTCTACATCAGTCACTGGCTCTGCGGGCTGTTATGTAAAAAAAATAACCTCTGGTTCTGTTAATATTATTGCGGGTACGAGTCCTGTTTATCCAATGTCAGATAATATGCTTGCTACATCTACTGGCATATACACTATTTTTGGTTTAGCTATAAACGCTTCTGGAAATATATTTATTTCATCAACCACTCCGGGATACACTCCAGGTGGCACATCAATTCGCCGTCTTTCCACAGAAGCTCCACCATATTTCGTTAATGGCCCCAGTCAATCTTTAACTGTATGCCAGGGATCCAGCGCATCATTAAACGCTCTGCTAACGGCCGCAGACGCAAGTTCCGGGGAGACCTTAACCTGGAGTGTTTTATCTGGTCCATCGCATGGATCGGTGTCAGCATCATATACTGCAGGCTCTGGAAGTACTGTTATTCCAACCGGTCTTTCCTATAACCCGACCACAGGATATGTGGGCTCTGATGTTTTCACCATCCAGATCACCGACGGTATATTCACAGCCACAACAACCATAAATGTTAGCGTTGGCTCTACTTCTGCGGCGGCAGCAATAGGAGGCACCACGAACATTTGCCTCGGGTCCTCTAGTATACTGACTGATGCAACCTTGTACGGCACATGGAGCAGTAGCAATAGTTCGGTGGCAGATATTGATGCTAATACGGGAGAAGTATTTGGTAATGCCGTTGGTACAGCCACAATTACTTATAATAACGGATGTGGCACACCTGCCACTACAACGGTTAACGTTAGTGATGTAGCCGCACCAATATCTGGTGCTACCAGAGTATGTGTTGGCTCAAATATTTATCTGACCAATGCCACACCGGGCGGCACCTGGAGCAGTAGCGCTCCAACAAAAGCTAACATCAATAGCAGCGGCATGGTGCATGGCGTAGCCAATGGCGTTACAACCATCAGCTATACTGTAACTAATAGTTGCGGTACTACTTATGCCACATCAGTCGTCTACGTGGGAGTCTACTTGCCTCCTATTGACTTCGGTGACACCGGAAGAATAATGTGTCGTAGCATGCCGCGTACATTTACCAATGCGGTGAGCGGCGGCACCTGGTCATCAGCCAACTCCTGGGCCACTGTCGATGCGACTACAGGTGTTGTGACGGGCACTACATCTACAAGCGCATCATCACATCCTGGCATGATCACCTATACTGCCCCGACGGGCTGCGGAACCGGAATGGTAACAGTACCGATCCGCATAAAAGGTTTTCCAACCACTACTAACGGCTTGAGTGCGGAAAAAAATATTTGTACCGGAGCCGGTGAAAACATTAGCATAGAAGGGTCCCCTCAGGTTACGGGATATAATTCAGCTACCTGGACCCCTGTTTCTCCATCTATCGCTGTTGTAAGTACTATTGCGGACTACAAGGGCTTGATACAGGGTATAAGCGCAGGTAGTAACGCTACAACCTTTACTTTTCATTACTCAAAGGTTGATGACTCCAGCATATGCCAGGGCGATGCTATGCCTATACGTATCAATGTAGTAAATAAACCCGTTATTACATTAACCGGAACAACAAACCTTTCAACTTCGGGTTGCGCAGGGCCTACGTCATCTGCCATCTCACTTACAGGAACCTCCGGTACTTTCTCATGGACACCCGCTACCTCAGCTGTCTGCAGCCTGGCATGTACAACATGCGGCTCTAATACTATTTACGCCCTATCTCCGGGTTCTCAGACCTATACTGTAACAAAGACAGGATATTACTGGTGCCTTAACCAGTCTACAGCAGATATAACAATTAATGTCAACCCTTGTAAGTCAGGGTCAGGCGTTAATGACATGCCAACAGGAGCCATTCAAATATATCCTAATCCCACAAGCGGAATATTTACAGTTGATCTGCCAGCATCAACTTCGTCATGTGCCATAACCATTACAGACATTACTGGTAAAACCATAAGTACGCGTATATCGGCTCGTGAGAAAGAAGATTTTGATCTCAGCACTTACCCCAAAGGCATCTACTTAATTCAGGTAGAGACTGACGATAAAAAATATAATCAGAAGATAGTGTTGGAATAATTGCTGCCAATTGTTTTTTTGCATTTTAGCCAGGCCACCCAGTAAGGTGGCCTGTTTTATTTATTTTATCATTCCGGCTACCCCCTCCATCACCATATCCGTAGCGCCGCTCATAGCATGTACATACTCTTTAGCGGCTTTACCCATAACAGGCAGCGATGATGATTTTATTAAAGTAGCCAGTTCTTCTGCACTGCGCACCTCGGCAGCACCGCCTTTGGCTATCAGCTCTATTGCCTCGCGGAACTGGTGGTAGATAGGACCGTAAAAGCAGGGCATGCCGTATACAGCGGGTTCCAGCACGTTGTGTACACCCGCACGGCCAAAGCCGCCGCCTATCAGCGCAGCATCGCCGTAGGCATATAGTTGCAGCAGGAAGCCCACCTTATCTACCAGCAGTACGCGCTTAGCAGTTGGCTGGCCATTCCATGTGCTCCATTTTATCAGTGTGTCACCATATACTTTCTCTATCTCGTTGATATGGCCGGCATCCACCTCGTGCGGCACCAGTATCAGCTTCCAGTCTGGTGGCAGCAGTGGCAGAGCCTTATGTAGCAGTGCCTCATCGGCAGCCCAGGTGCTGCCTGCTATCAATATTTTATGGTCTTGCTTAAAGGCAGCTGCCTGCGGTAGTGTGGCTTGTTGTGCAGCTGCCTTTATCACCCTGTCGAACCGCGTATCGCCGCTTACTGAAACATTGGTGATACCAAGCCCCTGCAGCAGATCTTTACTCCTGGCGTCCTGCACAAATATGTGACTGAAACAGGTTAGCATTTTGCGCTGCAACCCACCATACCATTTAAAAAACCCTTGCCGCTCATTAAATATGGCCGATACCAGCACTGCCGGTGTCTTTCGTTCAGCTATGCCACTCAGGTAGCCATACCACAGCTCGTACTTTACAAATACGCACAGCGATGGTTTTACAATATTCAGGAAGCGGGCCGCATTGCGCCCTGTATCTACGGGCAGGTAAAAGATATGGTCTGCGCCATCGTAGTTCTTACGCACCTCGTAGCCCGATGGCGAAAAGAAAGTAAGTACTATAGCATATTGCGGGTAACGCTGCCGCAGTTGCTCTATCACCGGTCTGCCCTGCTCAAACTCGCCCAGCGATGCACAGTGCACCCATATACGCGGGCGTTGCTCCGTCTCCAGCTGCTGCCGTAAGCGGGTAAACAGATCGCGCCGGCCAGCTATAAATAACTTAGCCTTGGGCTTAAACAGCGATGCCACCCGTATACCCAGCGTATACAGCCCTATTACCAGCCTGTAAATAAGCAGCTGGATCATTCAAAAGAGATGTCTTCTGATTTTGGTCGGAATATCGGTATCATCCACGCGCCGCGTATACCAAACAATACATCGTTGCGCTTACCTACATCAGCATGGCCTACGTCAAAAAGGTAAGCCCGCTTGCCTTCGTTAAAGCCCCATACAAAATCCAGCCCTATGTTGAAGTTCACAAAACGATTCTTGGAAAAGAACACATAGCCTGCATATTGCTCCAGGAAAAAGCCCTGGGTAAGGCGGTCGTAGCCTTTTTTATAATCGCCCTGCACCTGCGCTACATCGCCATCCCGGTTAAATATGTTTATCCTGTGCTGCATCATACCGCCGGTTGTCAGCAGCATCAGCCCGTTATCTTTTTCGCTCTTTTTCAGCGGTATTATCTTACCTACTTGCAATCCCCACAAAAAGCCTCGCTCATACACCGGCACGCCTACACGCTCGCCGTTAATATTCAGCGACTGGAAAGCCTTACCGCTAAAACTATTAGAGTATTTATCGCGGATATTAAAGGCAAACGAATCTTCTTTAATGTTGTTACCCAGCAAAAAATCGTACTTCGCGCCAAATATCCAGTTTTTGTCTGTCTTGTAAATAACAGACGCGCCCACCCTGTAGTCGTAGCCAAAGCGCTTGGCCATATCCAGCATGGGCATATCTGCACTTACATTGCCGCACAGAATAAAACCGCTGTGCCTTTTCTGTTCTGCGCTCGATCCGAAAAGATCTTCCTGTGCCTGCGCCGGCAACACAGCCATTGCCAGCAACAGCGTTACTATATATCGGTTAACACTTTTCATTGTTCAGTAGAAAGTTATCCGCGCCTGCGGATATGCAAATGTTAATATTTTCCCCAGTGTAAACTAAATTGTGGGCAAGTTACAAAAATTTATAACTTTGTATCTCAAAGCACTTTTATGGATACGCACACACACCATGCTTCCCTCGAAACGCTGCAAGACATCCGTAACATTATGGACCGCTCTGCCCGCTTTGTGTCGCTCAGTGGCATGAGTGGCATATGGGCGGGATCTGTAGCCCTGGCCGGAGCCTATGCAGCCTGGCGCATCCTGCAGACGCCCAACTACCGCTACCCCAACCGATCTTTGGAAATAGCCCCGGAAAACTTTGACCCGACCACTATACAATTGATGCTGGTAGGTGTAGCTGTTTTCGTGGTAGCGCTTATCGGTGCCTTCTATTTTACCTGGCGAAAGGCTAAGCGTAACGGGCACACACTCTGGAACAATGCGTCGAGAGCATTACTGGTGCAGGGTTTCTTCCCGCTGATGGCCGGTGGCGTGTTCAGCGTGGTGTTCCTGTATCGTGGGTGTGGCATCTTCATTGCCCCTACCTGCCTGGTGTTCTATGGCCTCTCACTCATCAGCGCCAGCAGGCACACACTGTCAGACATCCGCTACCTGGGTATGTTTGATGTAGTGCTGGGTTGCTGCTGCCTATTCTTCCCCGGCTTCGGGCTCATCTTCTGGGCACTGGGCTTTGGCGTGCTGCACGTGCTCTATGGTGCTATAATGTGGAATAAATACGATAAGTAACAGATGAACAACCCCATAGGTGCATTAAACAAGGTTTTTGATAGCCGCATACGCATCGGCATTATGAGTGCGCTCATAGTGAACGAGCGTATGAACTTTAATGACCTGAAGTCGTTGATAGATGTTACCGATGGCAACCTGGCCACCCACCTGAAGACGCTGGAAGAACATGCATTTATAAAAGTGGAAAAAGGCTTTGTAGGCCGTAAGACCAATACAACATATACTATTACCAAGGCTGGTGAAAAAGCTTTCCGTAGCCACCTTGATGCGCTGGAAAAAATAATAAAAGGCCTCGGCTAATATTTTTTTGCCCAATTTACTTTGAAATAAAAAGCACTTTATAAAATAAAAAATGGCGATGTTCGTTATGGAAAGAATAGAAAATAAAGACGCCGGTCATTGCAAGGAACGAAGCAATCTCACATAAGGACGTATTTGTTTTCGGATAAGCCACAACAGCGCGAATGTATCATCCTCTACTGATAGTTTACATCCGGACGTTTTAGCTTTCTGAATTGATCTACAATATTTTTTTGCTCAATAAACTTTGAAAAACAAAGCACTTTTATAAAAACTAAAAGCAAATAGCACATGGACACACAGCAACAGCCATACGGCTTCTGGGACAACAACCGGGTATTGATAAAGGGCATATTGGTAGGTATACTCATCCTTGTTATGATGATACCGCAGGTATTCGTCAGCAACCTGGTGTATGAACGACAAGAGCGGCAAACGCAGGTAGTGAACGAAGTGAGCAGTAAGTGGGCTGCGCGGCAAACCATAACGGGGCCGGTATTGATGCTCCCCTACCTGGATAGTGGCGTGGTAAAACAGGCATACGTATTACCGGAAGAGCTAAAGATAAACGGCACCTTGCAACCCACCCAAAAGAAACGCAGCCTGTATAATGTAATGCTGTACAGCGCAAAGCTTACGCTCGATGGCAGGTTTAGCCCCGTGCCGCTGCAAAAGCTGGGCCTGCACAGCGATAATATTATATGGAAGGACGCCCGCATAGTGGTGAGCCTTGATGATATGCATGGTCTTACCGACCAGGTAACGCTCAACTGGAATGGCACCAACCAGCAAATGGAAGCGGGTGTGCCCAACAATGACATTGTGGACAATGGCATTAGTATACCAGTAGCTATAGATCCGCAGAACCCCTCCTCCTTTTCTATCAATATGAGCCTGCGCGGATCGGACCACCTGAACTTTGTACCGGCAGGTAAAACTACCGAGGTGAACCTGATAGCATCGTGGAAAGACCCTAAGTTTGACGGCCTTTACCTGCCCGAAACATCGGACATCACCAAAGACCGCTTTACAGCGCACTGGAAGATAATGCCGCTTACCCGCAGCTACCCCGAATGTTGGAAGAGCAACCATTACGATATGCATGGCGCAGCCTTTGGCGTAGGGCTTATACAGCCGGTAGATGGCTACGCCAAAACCAACCGCAGTGTGAAGTACGCTATCCTCTTCATAGCGCTTACGGTCACTTTCTTCTTCTTCCTGGAGATCATTATGCGCCGCAAGATCCACCCTATACAATATATACTTGTAGGCATGGCGCTTACCATCTTCTATACCCTGCTGCTCTCTATATCAGAGTATACCGGCTTTGATGTTGCCTACCTTATTGCAGCGGCGGCAACGGTAGGCCTCATCAGCTCTTATGTATGGGGCATATTTAAGAAAATAAAGACGGCTACGATGTTTACCGCCGCACTGGCAGGGCTTTACGGCTACATATACATATTGATACAACTGGAAGACTATGCGCTCTTATTCGGCAGCATTGGGCTATTTCTTATTCTCGCCATCATCATGCATTATTCAAGAAAAGTAGATTGGTATGGAACTAAAAACAAACCGGCAGATACCCCTGAGCGCGGCTCCTGGAGAACACCTGCCGAAGACTAAAAACATGAGCCTGGCATCGCGCGGCAACAGCTTTATTTACGCATTCAATGGTATAAAACTGTTGTTCGCTGAGCCTAATATAAAACTACACCTGGCAGCAACCTGCGGCGTTGTAGCCGCAGGCCTTGCCAGGCATATAGCACACGCACAGTGGATAGCCATTTTACTGGCCATAGCTATAGTGTGGATAACAGAGGCGCTGAACACCTGCATAGAAAAGCTTTGCGATTACAGCTGCAATAACCAATGGAGCGCAGCCATCAAAACAATAAAAGACATAGCTGCGGGTGCCGTACTTATAGCATCTGCAGTAAGTGTGGCAATAGGTATCATCGTCTTCTTTTTCTGGAACTGATCATTTTTTAAAAACTAAGTAAAAACAACACATATGCAATTCATCCGTCGCTACAACTGGCTGTTGCCAATGCTCTCTTTCACTATTGTATTACTGCTGATGCGTATGATACACACCCGCAGTATCCAGTTTATGTTCATCCCGTGGAATCTCTTCCTGGCACTGCTGCCACTGGTATTCAGCCACTGGCTGCAAAAGTCGGCCGACAGCCTTTCCCGCTGGTGCATGTTTGGCCTGTGGCTGTTATTCTTCCCCAATGCCATGTATATTGTTACCGATCTTTTTCACTTGCACGAATCGGACGATGTGCCGCAGTGGTTCGATCTGTTGCTGCTGTTCTCCGCCGCGCTCAACGGGGTGCTGATGGGCATGGTATCCTTGTATAATATAGAGCAATTCCTGCGCAGCAAAATGACCACCCGCTACATACATGTGGCCCTGTTCAGCATCTTCCTGCTATGTGGCTATGGCATATACCTGGGCCGCTACCAGCGCTGGAACAGTTGGGACCTTTTCACACAACCGTTCGGGCTATTACTGGCCATTGCCCAAAACATCCGCCACCCACGCCACAATATAGAGATATGGATGCTCACCGGCTTGTTTGCAACATGGCTATACCTGCTGTACAGGTATGCATCGAAAGTGGTGGTGGCAGGAGTTGCTAAATAATGTGAAATTAGCCTCCTCTGCAGTTCCCCGATGTTAAGCAAGAGGCATAGTATGCAAGGGGACGTATCCGTTTTCGGCATCTCCTCTATTGGCAAGAGGGGAGCTGCCCACCAGCTTAATAAACCCGTTTTAGTGTTGAATTCCCTCACTTCCTCCCCTTCCCCTCCAGTCTGTCACAGTATTCCATACTGCCCAGGCGGAAGGACACTGGCACGTTAGCCTTATACATCTTCAGTTCCTGCCTGCAAAAGAAGCCGAAATTTTGGGTATAGAGGTTGGCGGGTACACTGGCAGACTTGAAAGTAGGAACAGGTTTAAGGGCTAAATGGCGGAAGATTGTTGCGGTATCGGCAGCGGGCATGGGTAAATGCACGGTCTGCCCGCTTCCACAAAGTGGATGAAAGGCGAGAAAACCATATACAAATATCCGTTTCATTATAACCTGATAATATACACAACCACCTCACTTACAGTATAACATAAACGTAATATAACGTGGCACGGTTTTTAATTTCTTTGTAGCAGGAACTGAAACTTGTGACCATGAGCCGGAAATACATAGACCAGATACTTACTACGGGATTCAAATACTTCTTTGACCTCGACTACAATACTTTGCTGCACTCACTTACCGTTTTTATAGTGGCGGCAGGACTCTTTAAGCTTGCCTGCATGTGGGTTAAGAGCGAATGGCAGGATGGCGTTGCTACCGTAAAGCAGGATGCCTTAGTAATTAAAGGCCACCTGAACACCCTGGCGGTTAAGGCCGATGCCAAAGAGCAAACGCTATACGATTTTGTAAAGGACCAGTATGACAACCTGCGCAATGTGCGCGAACGCCTGGCCTCTTAATTATTCTGGTTTGCGATAGAATGTTTCGTAGAACGTTTTGTAATCTGTAAGGTCCTTATCGTAAAACATCTTCCTGTAATTGCTGGCCGTAATTATATATACTTTCAACTCTGCCGGCAAATAATCACTCAATAACGAATCTGCCAACAGCGTATCAATATACTGTTTTGCCGTTGCTGCATTGCTAAACCTGGCTACAACGGCTGCCGCTGTTGTTCTGTTATACATATCCAGCAGTACAGTATGTGCGCCCGGCGTATTCAGACTATCATCAAAAGCCAGCAGCTTTTTCTTCAGTTTTAATGTACGGGAATCTAACCCGGGGAACATGATTAGCGCCAGGTGCTCTTCATTAGCATTATAATGGTACTGGTAAGGTACATCGGGCGGCCTTGGTGGCTCGTCTGGCTCTGAATTAGCCGGCTTTACCGGCGTAGCAGCCGCAATTGCAGCCGCGGTCTTTGCACTGTCGCGCACTATAGGACCTTCTTTGTACCACGACGGTTTACCCGTTTTCCTTATATCGCGAACATAATCGGCCACAGATGACGCCCACATTACCAGGCTGTCGCCGGGATTAGATGCAATAAAGCGGCTGGTCAGTGTATCGGCCTTATCATACTCCGCCATACCTGCATAAGTCATTGCTTCTGCCATCTGGAAGCGCTTGCGGAATACCGGGTCGTCATATTCCTTCATAGCGGTGGCTACATGCGCCAATGCTTCATCGTATTTGTGTGCTTCTATGAGGGCATAGGTCTCGTCGTAGTATTTAGCTACAGGCATGCCACCATTGGCTAAGGATGTCTTGCTGTCCTTAGGTCTTAGCGAAGCGGCGTATTTAGAGTCGGGGAACTTGGCCAGCAATTCTGTAGCCGCCGCCTGTGCCTTATCCAGCTTATTCTCGCGTATGGCTATCTGGTAGCGCAGGTACAATTCTTCTTCCTTCTGGTTATGATCAGGGAAGCGCTTATCCAGCGTATCCAGTGTTTTGGTAGCCTGTACGTGATCGTCGAGCTGTTTCATATAGCCTTTGGCCAGTGCTATATATGCCCGTTGTATGGCCCTTATGGCAGCATCCTGCTTAGCCTTTGTATCGGGTATTTTGGCCAGCAGGCTTTCCTCGCTTGGCAGGCCGCTTTTAGTATTTACCGCTTTATCTTCCTCTTCCGTTTCGGTCTCGGCCAAGGAGGCGCCATTGCCACCTGTGGATGATGCACTGCCGGCAGCGCCTATGGCTGCCGCGCGCCGCCAATCGTCCTTCAGCGGGCGGTTGCCCCAACGGCGTTTAAAGTCGTTAGCACCCTGCTGCATAACAGTAGGACTGCTAAAGTACCAACTGGCCGCAGCATCCTGCGGGTCGGCAGAGGTTTCTACAACAGGCACGGCTGCAGTAGCGCCTTCTGCTGCATTCTTTATGCTGTCTTTCAGCTTCTTCTCCAGTTCGCGCAAATACTCACGCACAACGGCCAGCTGCTCTTTTTTGCTCATGGCCGCCAATGCCAGCAGGCTATCCTGATCGTGAATGATATCTGCCGGCTGCGATATTTCGCTCAGACCCTTGCTGCGCTGAAGTGCAGCAAGTATTGTCTCATCTTTAGACGATGTGCCGGCATACTTGGCGGCACTGTCGTAAGCCATTTTAGCGTCGGAATATCTGGCCTGGTCGTAATACACATCGCCCAGGGCCACAAACGATAACGACTTTTGTTTTTTGGTAGCCTTAGGTACCGACGCGCTTAACTTGAGGTATTTTATGGCATCATCAGGCTTTTTGGCCTTGGCCGCTAACCTGCCCAGCACATAGTACACCTGGTCGTGATAAGATGCATACTTGGTATCGTTCAGCACGCTTTTCAGCGGCTTCAATCCCCCTTCCACATCGCCGCCTGCCAGCAACGTATTGTAGGCTATATTCTTGCGGGCAAAAAAGTCCATTTCCAGCTTAGGGAAGAAGTCGAGCGAACGCTCAAAACTAAGTGCCGCCTGTTTGTAGCGACCATCATTCTGCTGCAGCTGCCCGTTAAGGAATGCCGCTCTCATCCGCAACCAATCAGGCAGGTAAGGATCTTCCACTGCTATAGATAACTGATCGGACGTGGCAGAATAGTTTCCATCGGTGTAGTAGGCAAATGCCTTACCAATAGCCACCTCGCCCACCAGGTCTTCCGGCAGTTTAGCATCTCCGGCCAGCAATGATAGCACCGCCTGGCCATTTTCTACCTGCTTAGCCTGCACCAGCGTGCGCGCCAGCCACAAGATAGCCTCGTTATGCACCGATTTGTGCGTAAAGATGTTGCTCTTTTCCTCCTGCACCAGCTGTGTTGCCCCCTTCTCTTTCTTCTTGGCCTCCTCATCTACACTGATGATGTATTTGAAGGTGGCTGCTGCATTGTTGTAATTACCCTTGTAGTAATAGGCCTGCCCCATCAGCAGGTACATATCATTGGCCCACTTTACGCGGGGGTCGTGTATCTGTATACCAACCGATGCTTTACGGATGATACTGTCCATATCGCCTGCCAGCAACATAGAGTCGCGGTCGGGATCGAAGGGATATATTTTTATGAGCGAATCGTAGTTTTCTTTGGGGCCGGCCCGCAGCATATTAGCTTTGGCCTCTTCCATTTTTCGATTAGCGTTATAGTAATAATTATAATGTGTAAAGGCGTTCTGCGTGAAACTTCGGAAAGGCGTCCACTTCTTTTTCAGCATGGTCTGGTTGGTATACGCCTCATGCTTTTGTTTCATCTTCAGCTCGAAAGCCAGTTTTTTCTTCTGGTCGGCCTGTTTGTCTTTTGTGGCTACGGTTTTGCCCTTCACTTTCTTGGCATTTGCCAGGCTATCCAGCCGCCGTTTGCGGATGTTCTTCAGGCTATCCAGCGACTTTGTGCGGGCTACTTTAATACTATCGGTAACGTGTTTCCGTATGGCGCGGGAACTATCCAAGGTATGTTTACGGATGGTGGCCAGGCTGTCGCTGTGCTTTTTGATGCTTTTTTTAATAGCATCTGTACGGTTGCGTTTTACAATGGTCACACTATCGGTATAGCGCTTGCTGGCCTTATATTTTTTTATTGCCTCGGCCTTATCTGTCCGCTCCTTTTGCTTTGCCTTAATGCTATCGGTGATCACCTTGCGCTTATCCAGGGCCACTTTTGTGGATGCCTCGCGGGCCTGTTTAATGGAATCTGTTTTAGCCTGGCGGGCTTTCTGCAGCTCTTTTGTTTTATTGGTACGTGCCTTAGCTACACTATCTTTATAGTGTTTAGTACCCATATATGCACGGGCAGCCCGCAGGCTATCGGCAGCAGTAGGTTTTACGGTTTGTGCCCCCGCCCTGTGGCCTAAGCAGCAACAGAGCAACGCACCAAAAAGTATATATAATACTAGTTTAATATTCAATTTATCAATCCTTATTTACCAGGCCCGATGATATAACGCAAAAGCGGGCAAAAAATTACGTAGCCGGTCGTGGGGCGACCAGCCAGCGGTACAGTTTCAAAAATAGCTAAAAAAACGGGTTAGCCGTTTGTGGTGTAATTATTTATTAACAAAATACTTTCTGTTTTACTGCGTGTTTATTATAATTTCGGAAACGTATTGAGTATGGCAAATGACAAAGTAAACATATTGAAATATGCAGGGTTAGCTACCCAGCTAATGGTGATGATGGCGCTTGGGGTGTGGCTGGGACACAAGCTGGATATTTATATAGGCTGGAAATACCCGTTATTCTTACTTTTGTTTCCGCTTTTGGCACTGGGCGTATCCCTATACCAACTGATAAAGGAATTCAGCAAGAAAAAATGAACAAATCGTATTTCGCAACCATAACGGGCATATTTGTGACACTGGGCATAGGCCTGGGTATTTTTAATAAGGCAATGCCCGACTACAGCCTGGTAGTAATGGAAACGGGCAATATAGTTATGGCTGTGCTGTCGCTCACGTCGTTCATGCTGGTAAAAAAGCAATCGGGCAAAAATGCTGCTGCTTTCGTGCGCGGAGTTTCGGGGGCTTCATTACTGAAATTAATGGTGTGTATTGTTGGGGTGCTAGTATACGGCATGATCAACAGGGCCAACATACACAAACCAACCATATTTGTATTAATGGCCATATACGCGGTATATGCCGCTGCCGAAACCATTTTGTTATCGAAAATGGCAAGGGCAATGAAATAAACTATGAAGAAGAAAGAGACGTCGCTAACCTTCCTGGAGCAGTTCTTACCGCCCGGGGCCTTTGACGAGGTAGCGCCTTTTTTTAAGACTCACACCATACACCTGACGCTGACGCATGAGCGCAAAAGCGTGCTGGGCGACTATCGCAACCCTGTACCATCGGAACCCTATCACCGCATCAGCATTAATGCTACGCTGAACCCCTACTCTTTCCTGATAACACTGCTGCATGAGCTGGCCCACCTGCTTACCTTCGTTCATTTCCAGCATTCGGTGAGTCCGCATGGCAAGGAGTGGAAAACACAGTTCCGGCATGTGCTGATCCCCTTTATTGGTAAAAAGCTTTTCCCCGCCGATGTAGAGAAAGCGCTGCTGGCGTATATACACGACCCGGCAGCCAGCACGTGCACCGATCCGCGCCTGTTTAAAGCCTTATATAAATACGACAAAAAAGAGGAAGGCCAGAAGCTGGTTGATGACATAGAGCCTAACAAGTTTTTTATGACCGATGATGGAACTGTGTACCAGAAACTGGAAAAGATACGCACCCGCACCCGCTGCCGCAATATGCAAAACGGCAAGATATATCTGTTCCAGGGGATAGTGGAGGTGACGGAGACGGTTTATCGTAAAAAATAATGGCTTAATTGCTTAATGGCTCGATGGCTCAATGCATGGTTGAATGGCGCAATTATTGTTGAGGGGCGCACCTACGGAGCGCATTTACCTACCCCCTTTGGTTTTCTACAAAGCTTTTGCTCCTACGGAGCAACGACATGTCTATCAGAATGCTGCCTCCCCTAGCCTTTATTCAGACTAGATAAGAAATATCAAGTAAAATGAAATGCCGTACGCTACCCCAACATGATAATGCACCATCTATACCGGGCAATTGCAGTATTATAACACTATCTTTGCACCTCAAAACGAATAACAAATGACACGCGATACCGCGATCTTCGACCTGATAAATGAGGAGATGGAGCGCCAGCGCCACGGGCTGGAACTGATAGCATCTGAAAACTTTACCAGTCTGCAGGTAATGCAGGCCATGGGCAGCGTAATGACCAACAAGTATGCAGAGGGCTATCCCGGCAAGCGTTACTATGGTGGCTGCGAAGTAGTAGATAAGAGTGAGCAACTGGCCATAGACAGGGCCAAAGAGATATTTGGTGTAAGCTATGCTAATGTGCAGCCACATAGTGGCGCGCAAGCTAATGCTGCGCTGATGCTGGCCTTGCTGCAGCCGGGTGATACTATACTGGGCCTGGACCTGAGCATGGGCGGCCACCTTACTCATGGTTCACCGGTAAATTTCTCGGGCAAATTGTATAAGGCGGTACACTATGGCGTGGGCAAGGACACGGGCCTGGTAGATTACGACATGATGGAAGCGCAGGCAAGGGCGCACAACCCTAAGCTGATCATCTGTGGTGCATCGGCCTACAGCCGCGACTGGGATTATGCCCGCATACGTGCTATTGCAGATAGCGTTGGTGCGCTGGTAATGGCTGACATATCTCACCCTGCCGGCCTTATAGCCAAGGGTTTGCTGAACAACCCGTTCGACCATTGCCATTTTGTGACCACTACCACACATAAGACATTGCGCGGTCCGCGTGGTGGCCTTATTATGATGAAGAACGATTTTGAGAACACATGGGGCGTGAAAGGACCGAAAGGTGAAACACGCACACTGAGCCAGATGATAGACCTGGCGGTGTTCCCGGGCACACAGGGCGGCCCGCTGGAGCATGTGATCGCAGCTAAAGCAGTGGCTTTCCATGAGATCCTTTCTGATGGCTTTACTACTTATGCCAAGCAAGTGATCAGCAATGCACAAGCACTGGCCACAGCATTTAACGAGAAGGGCTACAACATTGTATCGGGCGGTACTGACAATCATCTGCTGCTGATAGACCTGCGTAATAAGAACATAAGCGGCAAGAAGGCCGAGAATACGCTGGTAAAGGCTGATGTAACCATTAATAAGAACATGGTTCCGTTTGATGATAAGTCGCCATTCATCACATCGGGTATACGTGTAGGTGTGCCTGCTGTTACTACCCGTGGCATGAAGGAAAACGATATGCCGCAGATAGTGAACTGGATAGACCGCGTGCTGATGGATGCTGACAATGAAGCTACGCTGAACACCGTAAAGGGCGAGGTGAATGAGTATATGAAGGCATTCCCGTTGTATCCGGAGTTGGGTTAATTCGAGTGTGCTTTAAGGTTCACGCAAAGGGTCGCAAAGGTTTATCGCAAAGAACCGCAAAGAAGATTAAGCAGGCAGAGCACGCAAAGCTCATGTCTTTAAATTGATAAGTAATAAGGGTGGCTTTAGCTGCCCTTATTTTTTTGTTTGAATCAGTATGGTCAGTATTTCAGTATTAATAGTACACATGTATTGTGAAGCTAGCAGTATCATTGGTAAGATGTGGCACACCTTGGAGGTGTGCCACATCTTAGGTTTCTTGAGTTATGATTTTACGCGGTTCTTTTCGTCTTCGGCTCCGGAGGTGGTGCGGCGGTTGTTGTCTGTGGACTTGCCGAAGTTGTAGGTGAGCATAAATGTTATGCAGCGGGAATCACGACGGTTGATCCAGCTGGCATCGGCACCGGTAAGGCTGCCTATCTGCCCTCTTACTTTTTGTGCATAAAACATGTCGGACATGTTGAGCTTGAGTATCACTGATTTGCTTAGCTTTTTACGCAACGCTGTGTTAGCTATCCATAGCGACTTAATAACAAACTGCGCATCGGTAATGGCACTCCTGTAGTTACCGTTCAGTTCTACATCCCATCCTTTACCGGCATTGATGCGCGCCACGCCCGACATGAACCAATAGGTACCTTCGGTATTCAATGTGGTACCATTGTAAAATGCGCTCGTTGATTTGATATTACCGACTTCGGAGTACACATGGGCGTTCAGCCATTTAGCAGGATCGAAGTCGGCATCTACCGATGCTGTAAAGATAGACTTGCTGCCTATATTGCCTGAACGGCTATAGTATATGCCATTGTTGATCTCGATGGTCTCGTTGATATCATCGTGCGTTCTTGTGTAATTGAGGCCAAAGGCTATCTTGTTTTTATAGACATAAGACAGCTCGTATGTATTGGCTAGCGAAGGTTTGAGAAACGGATTACCTACGTAATATGTAAACTTATCCATAGGATTGACAAATGGATTGAGGTCTTCGTAATAAGGACGGTTGATGCGGCGGCCAACATTAAAGTTGAGGACGTGGTTGGACAGAGTATCGATCTTCCAGGAAAGATACACGGTAGGGAATGCATTGGTATAGTTGCGCAGGAACGCGGAGTCGGGCTTTACAGGATTACCTAATTGATGACCATCAGAGATAGTATTCTCGACACGCAGGCCCGCTTGTGCTGAAAAGTGGGTGGCTTCCCAGGCCATGCTTGCATAGGCAGCATTGATCGTCTCTTTATACATAAAACGATTGCTCTTATCATAATCGGGACTGGTGATACCGCTTAGCGTTTTAGTGTAGTCGGCCTGGTTATCGGTAGTGGTGTAGCTTGTTTTAACGCCGGATGACAACTTTAAGAACCGGCTAAGCGGTATGTTATGATCGGCCTTGAGCGAGTATATTTTTATTGTGTTGGGCAAGTCGCCGTTCATCCGGTCGCTGGAGACAAACGCACCGGAGGCCGCGTAATAATTGTTATAGAACTGCTGGGTGCCGTGCGTATTATACACAATGTAGTCTGCATCGGCAGAGAAGCTATGACCTTCTTTTTTAAACTGCCTGCGATAATTAAGATTGATGCCGCCATTACTAAAATGGCTCTGATTATTGTTTTGTGCGGCAATAACCGAATCGAGCGTACGGGCATCATCGAGCAGGCGGCTGGTGTTCGCATTATCGGTCCAGGAGGCGTTGGCCATACCCGTAAAAGCAAAGCCAATTGTAGACTTATCGGACAATGAATAATCGAGCCCGGTGTTCAGTGTATAACCATCGTTATGCCGTTTAAAGTAGCTCAGTTGCTCGAAGTAAGATTGCGGGTTATTATTCGCATCGTTGTATGTACGATTGAGCGTAAGGTCGGTAAATCCGTTAAAAACATTATAACCGCCGCTTAGAAAAGCACTTACCTTATTGTTGCGGTAATTGAGATTGAGACTACCATTGCCACGGGCACGGACACCCTGCGTGTAAGCAATATTAACACCGCCATTCACGCCCTTTGCTCCTTTGCGCTTCAACTTAATATTAACTATCCCTGCTCCACCCGCTGCATCGTAACCGGCAGGTGGGTTGGTCATTATCTCTACCTGGTCTACAGACGATGACGGAAGCGAACGCAGGTAGTTGGCCAACTCCTCGGCCGACATATAAGTAGGTTTGTCGTTAATAAAGACATTAACACCCTGCTTACCCTTGAGGGTGATATTGCCGTTCTGGTCTACCTGCAGACCGGGACATTTCTCCAGCATATCAAGCGAAGAAGCGCCGGCGGCTGTAAGCATCGCATCTACATTAACAATAGTCCGGTCCTGCTTACGCACGATCATAGACCTGCGGCCTGTAATGCTGACATCGCCCAGCTGCCTGGTGCTTGCCTGCAATGCAATTGCGGGGAACAAGGTATCGGCGGCAATTGTGAAAGCCGACGTATTAAAAGCAATATACCCGGCCGACGATACTTCTACGTAATAAGTACCCGCCTTGGCTTGCTCTATGGTAAAATTGCCTGTGGAATCGGTATAGGCACCTTTGGCCACGGTAGAGTCGGGCAAAGCATGCAGAATAACGGTGACGAAATCGAGCGGATACGCGGCAGTGTCTGTAATACGACCGGATATGGTGTGCATCTTTTGCGCTGTCGCTTGTGATAACGATGAGGCTATAAGCAGCAGGCTGATAAAGGTTGTTTTCATGGATATTTATGTATGTATGTGCGATTATGGCGCTAATGTACGAATAGCTTCGTACATCTTGCAAACTTATTTTTCAGAATTAACTTTTGTTAACAAGGGATGGTGCGCCCTTACTGCCAAGACCATGAAACTCAACAGTATAAAAAAGAGCCAAACAGTAAAAATTCTTACCGAAAAATAATTATCCCTGCAAGTATTAGAATGATAAAAAATCGATATACTTTTAGTATAAATTCTCCTTTTTATGAAACCTCGACTGTGGCAATTGAGCGCTGGCTTGAGTTGCCTTTTTTTATGCATAATACTGTATGGCTGCAAGACCAGTAAGTATGATCTGGACGTGACCCGCAACTTTGAAGCGGAGATAGAGCAGCAGCAAAACCTGGAGTTCACTTTTAGCAAAGACATATTCCCAGACAGCCTGCTGAACAGGTGGGATACAACTGCCTACCTGGAGATAACACCAGCAGTGAAGGGTAAGTTTAAATGGAACAGTTCCAACATGCTGACGTTCTCGCCCGATGCAGGCTTTACCCCCGGTACGGAGTATACCGCCAGGCTAACCAGGGAGGTGGTGAAGTATAGTAAACAAAAACTGAGCTTTAATGATGCGCCGATACCTTTCCATACGGCAGAGCTGAAGATAACGGAAGCACACGTATCGTGGGTGCGCGGGGCCAATGCAGCAACCGTGGCGGTGCAGCTGGACATGAGTCTGAACTACGAAGTGAACCTTGCTGATGTGCTGCATAAGCTGAAGCTGAGCAGCAATGGCAACCCGGTATCTGTAGGCACCAGCAATACAGGCAATGGCAAAACCTTATCGGTACAATTTGCATCCATCAACGATAAAGATGAAGAGACACCGCTGAAAGTAGAGCTGGGCAAGGGCATACCTATTGTGGGCAGCAAGTATATATCGGGCAAGGATACCGCGTTTACTATGGGCATACCATCGAGGTATAACCTGACCATAACCGGCATAGAAGCACAACACACCGGAACAGAGGGCGTTATAACCGTAAGCACTTCTCAACCGCTGAATGAGCAGAACCTGAAGAGCATGATAACCCTGAACCCTACCGCCAATTATGACGTAGTTATATCGGATGGAGGATTCATCATATCGGGCAAGGAATTGCAGGCATCTACCATGTACACCCTTACCGTAAAGCAGGGGCTGGAAGGTGCACTGGGCGGACGTATGAAGACAGACCATACCGAGCAGGTATCTTTCGGCAAACTGCGACCTACCATTAGCTTTGCTAACAGCAAGGGGATGTACCTGTCATCGACAGGCTATAAGAATATACTGCTGAACATAGTGAATGTGCCTAATGTAGAGGTAACCGTGATAAAGGTGTATGAGAACAACCTGGAGCAGTTTATGCGCAGGGATGCAGAATATGATTACCACTACGATGACAAAGAAGATGAGAGCAGCGAGTTTACGTATTACCAGACAGCTGATCTTGGCGATACCATCTACAAAAGGACATACGAAACGGCTAAGCTACCAGCACTGAATGCTGCACGTGTACTGCACCTGGATTTTGAGGACAGGATAAAGGGCTATAACGGCATTTATGTGCTTACCGTAAAGTCGAAAGAGCATAACTGGATACAGGAGTCGAAGATCATATCGGTATCGGACATAGGTATTATTGTAAAAGAAGAAAAAGACAATGTGTATGTGTTCACTAATTCGATAAAGACCGCTGAAGCCATGGGCGGGGTGAATGTGTCGTTCATCAGCACCAATAACCAGAAGATGGCCACGGTGACAACAGACAAGGACGGTGTGGCTGTGATGAAGAACATCAGCCAGACCGCGCCGGGCTTTAAGCCGGGCATGGTGACCGCCAGGAAGGGAGATGAATTCAGCTTTGTGTTATTTAATAAAACACAGATAGGCACATCGAGGTTTGACGTGGGTGGCAGAACACCAAACGATGCAGGCCTGATAGCCATGATATACCCCGAGCGCAACCTGTACAGGCCAGGCGAGACCATACACGTAAGCACTATAGTACGTAACGAACAATGGCAGCAGCAGGTAGGTATGCCTGTGAAGCTGAAATTATCTATGCCCAACGGCAAGGAATTTGCCACTGCACAGAAGATACTGAACGAGCAGGGAAGTTGTGAAGCCACCTTCCCTACCCCGCCTACTGCGCTTACCGGCAACTATTTGCTGGAAGTATTTACCGGTAATAATGTGCTGCTGAATTCCTACAACATAAGCGTGGAAGAGTTTATGCCCGACAGGATGAAGGCCACTGTAACCACCAACAAACCGGAATACCTGCCAGGCGATAATGTTGATGTGAATATACAGGCCGACAACCTGTTTGGCACACCGGCAGCAGGCAGGAACTACCATTGCGAGCTGAACCTGAGCAAGGGCACATTTGAGGCAGAGAAGTTCCCCGACTATGACTTTACCATAGCTAAGGAACTGAACTATGTAACTGACATGCACGAGGGCAAGACCAATGACAACGGCGGAGCTACAGAACATTTCAAGCTGGATCCATCGCTGGGCAACAGCGGCGTGATCAACGGCAATGTGAGTGTGAGCGTATTTGACGAGACAGGCAGACCGCTGCACCGCTACGAACATTTTAAGGTGTATACACAGCCTGTATTCATAGGTATGAAATGCGACCAGAGCTATGTGGGTACACAGGCACCTGTGAAGATGGGGCTGATAGCGCTGAACAAAGCGGGCATACCGCAGAACACAATGGCCGATGTAACCATTACCAAAAAGTACTGGCATAGCGTGATACAGCAAAACGGCGCTACATACCGATATGTATCTGTAAGTGATGACAGAGTAGTATCGACCCAGGCGGTACAGATAATAGGCAGCAACTATACCTATGCCTTTACACCAAAGGAAAGCGGGCAATATGAAGTGCGCGTATCTATAAGGGGTGCGAATAGCTATATCTCTAAAATGCTATATGCCTATGGCTGGAGCGATGCGAGTTATACATCGTTCGAGGTGAACAATGAGGGCAATGTGGAGATAAAGACGGATAAGACGGAATATAATGTGGGTGAAAATGTAAAGGCGTTATTCACCACGCCGTTTGAAGGTAAGATGCTGGTGACACTGGAGCGCGACCACATTATTAAGTACTACTACCTGAACACCAAGAACAAGAGTGCGGCGCTGAACTTTACTACAGATGAACTGTCTTTACCGAATGTGTACATTACGGCAACGCTGTTCCGCCCGATGGATGGCAGCGACCTGCCACTGACGGTTGGGCATGGTTTTAAATCGGTAAAGGTGGCCAATAAGAGCTACCACATACCGGTAACAGTGACTGTTGCTGAGAAGTCGAGATCCAAGACAAAGCAAACCATAAATGTGCAGACTAAGCCGGGTGCCTATGTGACCATAGCGGCCGTAGATGAAGGCATACTACAGGTGAAGAATTATGAGACACCTGATCCGTACAACTTCTTCTTCCAGAAAGAAGCGCTGACTACGCGCAGCTATGACATATACCCATGGTTGCTGCCGGAAATAAAGACGAGGATGTCGAGCACCGGTGGCGATGGCAGCGAAAGTGACAGCAGGCGCGTGAACCCGATGTTCGTTAACCGGGTAAAGAACGTGAGCTTCTGGAGCGGCATAATGCAGGCCGATGGCAGCGGGCGCGTAAAGTATGATATTGATGTGCCACAGTTTAGCGGGGACATACGCGTGATGGCACTGGCGTACAAGAACAAAGGATTTGGCAGCGGCGACAAGCACATGAAGGTAGTAGACCCGATAGTGGTAAGCACTGCCCTGCCCCGCTTCCTGACACCGAAGGATGACATCAGCATGAATGTATCGATGAGCAATACGACCAATAAACCTACATCGGCCAGCGTAACGGTAACTACGACCGGCCCTGTGGGTGTGGCTGGCAGCACAACGCAAACTGTGCAGATACCAGCGAACAAAGAAGGCAGAGCAGTATTCAATGTAGTGGCTCAGCCGTCGGTTGGTGCGGCTAAGGTAACAGTAACCGTACGTGCATTTAACGAGACGTATGTTAATGAAACAGAGATCGGCGTAAGACCGCCGGCATCGCTGCAGAAGTTTACCGGTAGTGGCTTGGCTGAGGCCAACAGGACAACACCAATAGACATCAAGAACAACTTCATTCCATCGTCTGTCACCGGCAAGCTGGTAGTGGGCAAGTCGCCTATAACCAGGTTCAGCAAAAACATAGAAGACCTGGTGCGTTATCCGTATGGCTGCGTAGAACAAACAGTATCGGCAGCGTTCCCGCAACTGTATTATGCGGACATTGTAAAGAGCATGACAGGTATTACCAACAAGGATATGAACCCGGCAGCCAATGTACAGGCAGCTATACTGAAGCTACAGAGCATGCAGCAGGGCGATGGCGGCATGAGCTACTGGCCGGAAGGCGGCGAAGAAAGCTGGTGGGGCAGCATTTATGCTTGTCACTTCCTGCTGGAAGCCAGGAAGGCCGGCTACGATGTAAACAGCAATACCCTGCAACGCCTGCAGAGCTACATGATATACAAGCTGTATAAAAAAGAGACAATGACCTTCTTCTATAACGGCAACAGCAAGAAGGATGTGGCGCCTGAAGAAGTACCTTATTCGCTGTATGTACTGGCTATGGCGGGACAGGCTCAGCAATCGAGCATGAACTATTATAAGGCGCACAAGGAACTACTGACACTCGATGGCAGGTATATGCTATCGGCAGCCTATACGCTGTCGGGGCAGCCATCGCAGGCTAAGGATGTACTGCCATCGGCATTTGCGGGCGAGATACCTAACCATAGCTTCAGCGGCAGTTTCTATTCTTATATAAGGGACGAGGCACTATCGCTGCTGGTGTTGCTGGATGTAAACCCGAACGACAGGCAAGTGGGCATCATGAGCAAGCAACTGGCCGACCAGATCACAAAGGAGCGCTACCTGAACACGCAGGAAAATGCTTTCAGCATACTGGCGCTGGGCAAAGTAATGAAGATGGCCAACCAGACCAACGCCACTGCAACCGTGCTGGCCAATGGCAAGCCTATAGGCACCACCAGCGGAGCACCACTGACACAAGACCTGAAAGCCTATGCCAGCTCAGTATTGGGCGTGCAGGTAAAAGGCAGCGGTGCCTACTACTACTTCTGGGAAATAGATGGTATTACCGCAGATGGCAGCTATAAGCAGGAGGACAACTATATGCGTGTGCGCAGGACATTCTTTGATAGACAGGGACATGAGATAAAAACCTTTAAGCAGAACGACCTTGTGGTGGTGCGCATATCGATAGAGAGCCAGTACGATAGCAGAATAGACAATGTGGCTATAACAGATATGCTGCCGGCCGGTTTTGAGATAGAGAATACACGCCTGCGTGAAATGCCGAAGATGGAATGGGTGAAGGATGCCGCAACGCCAGATTATATGGATGTACGCGACGACCGCATCAACTTCTTTACCAACGTAGATAAAAGGCGCAAGGACTTCTATTATATGGTAAGGGCGGTATCGCCGGGTACATTCCAACTGGGGCCGGTGCAGGCTGATGCGATGTATGATGGCAACTTCCATTCTTATAACGGTGCGGGAGTTATTAAGGTAATGGCTCAATAGCTTAATGGCGCAATGGCTTAATGGGGGTTAGTTACTTAGATCCTATCCCTAAAGGAAGTGTTTTTACAATATGTCCGCTGAAGCCACAGGGTTGAAACCCTGTGCTGCGATAAGACGCTCTTTCAGGGCTTGACCGTGTTGGGTGGATAGAAATAACAGAAGATTTGAAGAAGGTAAGAAAGATCGGTTTGTGGGTGTTGGGCGGGGTGCTGCTATTGGTAGTGCTGGCGAGGCTATTGCCGGTGCGGACAGAGATAGCTTTTGCACGTGTGGTTGAGGCGAGGGATAGCACGGTACTGCATGCTTACCTGGCCAGCGATGGGCAGTGGCGTATGTTTACCCGGCTGGATGAGATAACACCAGAACTGAAGAAGGCTATTGTTTATAAAGAAGACAGGCACTTCTATTATCATCCCGGTGTAAACCTGGCGGCAGTAGGCAGGGCGGTGATGAATAATGTGTTTTATCATAAGCGTACTTCCGGGGCATCTACCATCACCATGCAGGTGGCCAGGATGCTGGACCCTAAGCCAAGGACGTACCTTAACAAGTGCCTGGAGATGTTTACGGCGCTGCAACTGGAGACACGTTACAGCAAGGATGAAATATTGCAGATGTATCTGAATCTTGTGCCTTATGGGTCGAACATTGCAGGCGTGAAGGCTGCATCGCTGCTGTACTTTAATAAGACACCAGACCATTTGTCGCTGGCAGAGATAACGGCGCTGAGCATCATACCCAACCGGCCTAACTCGCTGGTGATGGGCAAAGACAATGACCGCATAGTACAACAGCGCAACAAGTGGCTGCTGCGGTTCAGGCAGGATGGATTGTTCAGTGAAGGTATTATCAATGATGCATTGCACGAGCCGCTGACAGCTTACAGGCACAGTGCACCCGCAGACGCTTCGCAATACGCGTTGCGCATGAAGCGAATGATGCCCTTTGGCCAAGAGCTACATGTAACGCTCGACCTACCAATGCAGCAAAAGGCTGAGGGTATAGTGGCTAACTACGTGAACCAACTGAAGCTGCACAGCATCAACAATGCATCTGTGCTGGTGGTGGATAATAAAACGCACGAGGTACTGGTGTACATCGGCTCATCGGATTTTAGCGACAGGATGAACTACGGGCAGGTGGATGGCGTGCGAGCATTGCGATCTCCCGGCAGTACGTTGAAACCGTTGCTCTACGGGCTTTGTATGGATAGAGGCATGATAACACCAAAAACTATTATTGCCGATGTGCCTATCAACATAAAAGGCTATTCACCCGAAAACTACGATCGTAGCTTCCAGGGCAATGTGACCATAGAATATGCGCTGAGTCATTCTTTGAACATACCTGCAGTAAAGCTGCTGGATGAGGAAGGCATCAATAATTTCTCGGGGGTAATGACCAAGGCCGGCTTTACATCTATAGCCAAGACAAAAGACAGGATAGGTCTCTCGCTGATACTGGGCGGCTGCGGAGTGCGGCTGGAAGAGTTAACAGCGCTGTATTCGTCTTTTGCCAACAATGGAAAATATTATCCGCTGCAATACTTTATGCCTGACAAGAAGATTACTGTAAAAGACACAGGGATCACAGTTCTATCGGAGCCGGCAACCTTTATGCTTACGCGGGTATTGAGCGAACTGCACCGGCCAGATCTTCCCAATGCTTACGATGAGGCTCAGCATGTGCCCCGCATAGCCTGGAAGACCGGCACATCTTATGGCCGCAAAGATGGCTGGAGCATTGGCTATAATAAACGATATACAATTGGAGTATGGGTAGGCAACTTCTCAGCATTAGGCGTGCAGGAACTGAGTGGGGCATCCACTGCTACTCCCCTGCTCTTCCAGCTGTTCAACGCATTAGATCATAATGCGGATAATGAATGGGTAGAACCGCCTAAGAGTATTGGGTTCAGGCTGGTGTGTGCGGAAAGTGGCAAGGTGCCCAACGAATATTGCACCAACCAGGTAATGGACTATTACATACCGGGAGTATCTAACAGCCAGCAGTGCGACCACATAACGCAGGTATGGGTATCGGCCGATGACAAGTATAGCTACTGCACGTATTGCCTGCCACCTACTGGATATAAGACAAAGCAGTTACCCAATATATCGCCTGAACTAGCGGCGTACTATCTGGCATCGCATATCCCATTCACGGCAAGGCCGCCGCATAACCCGCTGTGCACGCACACGCTACAGGGGCGTGGACCAGTCATCACCTCGCTCACCAATGGCATGACCTACATTATAGAGAACCGGGAACAGCAGAAGCTGCAGCTATCGTGCTCGGCAGCGGGCGATGTGCATAAAGTGTATTGGTACATCAATGATAAATTCTATGCAGCGGCTGGTGCCAATGAAAAACTGTTCTTTAAGGCTGACGCCTCGGTAATGAAGATATCGTGTTCGGACGATAAGGGCAGGAATAGTAATATCGAGATAAAGGTGAGGTTTATGTAGTTTGTAGCGAGATTTCACGCAAAGGGCGCAAAGTAGCAGCGCAAAGAAACGCAAAGATATTTGAGCAGGCAAAGGCCGCAAAGCACCTCACAAATAGTAGTAATCTCGCTGATTTGTATTTAAAACTTAACTTAGCAGGATGTTGAAGAGACTTTTTTCAGTCCTGATATTCTGTGTGGTTGCTGTAGGCGCATCAGCGCAGAATAAAGACTTTTGTACTGCTGTGAATGTGATATTGCGTGACGGTAAAAACTCTTTCCGCAATGTGCGCAACCCCGACCCTGACAAGATACAGGGCAGCACTATGTACAAGAGCCAAGTAAATGTACCGGGTACCATCATATCGAGGTTCATGCAGGCGGGCAGCTTTTTTTACGAAGGCGCGCTGAAGCAGGCAAGAACACCCGAAGAGTTGGTAGATGCCTACAATATGTATCGCAACCAGCTGAACGCGTGCCTGGCATCAATGGGGTATGTAATGCGGGAAGTACCTAATCTTAACAAGAGGCTTGAAAAATACCATAAAACATTGTTCATGCCCGACTTTAAGCTTGGCGATAAGCGGCCAACAGGGCATATTGCCATGGATATGGACTACAACAAGGTGTCGGGGCTTTGTACATTAACTTTATACATTTACGAACATTAATTACCATGAATACACTACCGGATTATATAGCCATCAACAAAGAATTGTGGAACGCAAAAACGGGACACCATGTGGCATCAGATTTTTATCGCAACAAGCAATTCCTTGAAGGCATGAGTTCGCTCAACGATATAGAACTATCGTTACTGAGCGATGTAAAAGGCAAGCGCATACTGCACCTGCAATGCCATTTTGGCCAGGATAGTTTATCCCTGGCGCGCATGGGCGCCAAAGTAACCGGCATCGACTTGTCGGATGCAGCTATAGCCAGGGCAAAGGAGCAGAACGACATCTTGGGGCTGGATGCAGAGTTCATCTGCAGTAATATTTACGATCTGCCGAACGTATTGGATAAGCAGTTCGATATTGTTTTCACCTCCTATGGCACCATCTGCTGGTTGCCCGATCTTGCGGCATGGGCAGCAATAGTGGGCCGCTACGTGCAGCCTGGTGGCTGCTTTGTATTTGCCGAGTTTCACCCGGTATTATGGATGTTTGACAATGATTTCACGCATGTACAGTATTCCTACTTTAACAAACAAACCATAGAAGAAACAGAAAGCGGCACCTATGCAGACTACAGCGCAAGCATCAATCTGAATTCCGTGACCTGGAACCACGACCAGGCTGAAGTATTGCAAAACCTGCTGAACAACAACCTGCAACTGGAAAAATTTGCTGAGTACGACTATTCGCCATATGCCTGCTTCCCCAAAGTAATAGAAGTAGCTCCCCGCAAATACCAGATACCCGGCATGGAAGGGAAGCTGCCTATGGTGTATGCGCTAAGGATGAGGCGGGATTGATCTTACCCCTTTTTCCTGCGCCGGTTGGCGGCAACAGCAACGATAATGATTACAATGGCCCCGGTAAAGATGAACATAGGGGCGCGCTTCATGGGTTCGCCGGGAGTGTTGGCGGTGTCTTTTCCGGCGTCGGCACTATCGGCCATGGCTTCGCTAACCGCACCCGCCTTGGCAGCACCGCCTATGTCGGGCACCTGGGCACGGGTGGCTAAAGAGAACAGTACTGTTGCAAGGAGGAGTGTTAAGCGCTTCATATAATTTCTTTTTATCAGTTATCAAAGGTATTGTATTAGTTGGTATGCGCCTTTGCTTATTTATTACACCTGCCCGCTCCGCCCGAAAAGGACAAAACAGGTTATAAACTCCCCTATCTTAATTATCTTGCAGGCTGAAATTATGGAATACAAACGTTTACTGGTAACGGCAGCGCTTCCTTATGCCAATGGCCCTGTACACATAGGGCACCTGGCGGGCTGCTACTTACCTGCCGATATATATACGCGCTATCAGAGGGCGCAGAAAAGAGATATTAAATTCATTTGCGGCAGCGATGAACATGGTGTGCCGATTACTATCCGCGCTATGAAGGAAGGCATCACTCCCCAAGACGTGGTGGATAAATACAATGCTATCATCCGCGATAGCTTTGCAGGCATGGGTATCTCTTGCGATATATATAGCCGTACATCCAATCCTACGCATAAAGAAACATCGCAGGCATTCTTTAAAAAACTGTACGACGATGGTCTGTTTGAAGAACGCGAAAGCGAGCAGTATTACGACGAAGAAAAAGACGTTTTCCTGGCCGACAGGTATATTATAGGTACATGCCCTAATTGCGGTAATCCTAATGCCTATGGCGACCAATGCGAAAAATGCGGCACGTCGCTATCGCCTGAGCAGCTGATAGAGCCTCGCAGCGCGCTGAGCAATGCCAAGCCTGTAAAGCGGATGACCAAACACTGGTATTTCCCGCTGAATAAGTACGAGGATTTCCTGAAAGAATGGATAGTTGAGGGCAAAAAAGACGAATGGAAAGCCAACGTATACGGACAGTGCAAAAGCTGGCTGGATAGCGGCCTACAACCACGTGCCATGACGCGCGATAGCAGCTGGGGTGTACCTGTTCCCCTGCCCGATGCAAAAGGCAAGGTGCTGTATGTTTGGTTCGATGCGCCGATAGGTTACATCAGCGCCACAAAAGAACTGACGGCTCAGTGGGCAGACTATTGGTGTAAGGAAGATACCAAGCTGGTGCACTTTATTGGCAAGGATAATATCGTATTCCATTGCATTATCTTCCCGGCTATGCTGAAGGCGCATGGCAATTTTGTATTGCCGGAAAATGTGCCTGCTAATGAGTTTTTAAACATTGAAGGCGAAAAGGTATCTACATCGCGCAACTGGGCAGTGTGGGTAGATGAGTATATAAAAGACTTCCCCGATCAGCAGGACGCACTGCGCTACGTATTGTGCGCCAATGCACCGGAGAATAAGGATAATGACTTTACCTGGAAGGATTTCCAGGACAGGGTAAATAACGAGCTATCTGCAGTACTGGGCAATTTTGAGAACCGTGCTTTTGTGCTGATGCACAAGCTGTGTAAGGGCCGCGTACCTGCCCTGCATGCCGATGTGCAGAATGAACTGGACAATGCACTGATAGCCGATATTAAGGCTGCCAAGGCTAAAGTGGAAACATCGCTGGAGACTTACCGTTTCCGCGAGGCACTGGCCGAAGTGATAGACCTGGCCCGCAAAGGCAACAAATACCTGCAGGATAATGCGCCTTGGAGCCTGGCAAAAACGCCAGAGCTACAGGCAGAGAACCAGAAGCGTATTGATAATTGCCTGCACCTGTGCCTGCAATTGAATGCCAACCTGGCCATACTGCTTAACCCGTTCCTGCCATTTACTGCCAACAAAATGTGCAAAAAGATGAAGGTGGTAGAGCGCATGCTGGAGTGGGAAAATGCAGGCCGAATAGACCTGCTGAAGGTGAACTATCCCCTGCTGGCGCCGGAACTGCTCTTCCGCAAAATAGAAGATACAGAAGTGGAAGCCCAGGTACAGAAGCTGCGCGACAATCTTAAAAATGCAACATCACAAAAAGTGGAACAGGAAGCACCAAAAACAGAAGCACAGGCGGCACCAGTAGCCGAAGCCAAAGGCATAATAACTTACGACGACTTTGCCAAGATAGACCTGCGCGCAGGTACCATACTGAAGGCAGAAAAGGTAGAAAAGGCCGACAAGCTGCTGAAGTTGGAGGTGGATATGGGCACCGAAGTACGCACCATAGTATCGGGCATCGCTATGCACTTTGCGCCTGAAGACATTGTACGCAAGCAGGTAACGGTTGTTGCCAACCTGGCACCGCGCAAAATGAGGGGAATAGAAAGCAACGGTATGATACTGATGGCGCAGAATGCCGACGGCAAACTGATATTTGTATCGCCGCTGGAAACAGCAGATAACGGGAGCGAGGTGAAGTAGTGTTGTGAACTTAAACCCCGGCCCTAAAGTGAGATGTTGTTAGTGCGTCCATTAGCTTGTGGGCTGTTTGCCAGTGAGGTTGGTTAGTGATCGAAAACGAATACTTCCGCTTGTGGGCTGTCTGTCTGAAGACAGGACAGCGGCGCTGAGGTGGGAGTTGTTTGGTTTGTGAACCATGAGTGGTACAAGTGTTTGGTTTGTGAAATCGAAAACGAATACGTACCGTGGCCGTTGGTCGGTAGCCTTCGGTAAATCTATGGCAGCTGAAAGGAGACACAATGTGGCTGTGTTGTTTGCAACTCGTGACTTTATACTTTATACTTACTACTTTATACTAAACGACCAATGAGCACTGAAACACAAATAAACGCAGGCAGCAAGCCAAAGAAAAAGAACCGCATGTGGTGGTGGATCGTCGGCGGGCTCGTTTTGATAGTCATACTGGTAATGGTAGCCAAAAAGGGCGATGGCGACGTAACTAAAGTAGCTACCGATAAGCTGTCTCGCCACACTATTACCGAAGTGGTATCGGCAACGGGTAAGATATACCCGGAGACCGAGGTGAAGATAAGCCCCGAGGTGAGCGGCGAGATAACTGTGCTGAATGTGCAGGAAGGCGACAGTGTGCATAAAGGTGATCTGCTGGTAAAGATCAACCCTGCCATCTACTCATCGTTGGTGAACCAGGCAGAGGCGCAGGTAGAACAAACCAAGGCCAGCTCACAGAACAGCAGGCAGATGATGGCACAGGCTGAATCGCAGTATAACCTGGCCAAGTCTACCTACGAAAGGAATCAGAAGCTATTTAAAGATAAGGTGATATCGTCGCTGGAGTTTGAACAGAGCGAAGCATCTTATAAGTCTGCATTGGCTACGCTGGATGCTGCAAGGGCCAGTTCTTCCGGTGGGCAGTATGGTATTGTGGGCGCTCGTGCCGGCCTCAGCCAGGCGCAGGAAAACCTGCTGAAAACAACTATCATTGCACCCACATCGGGCGTTGTGTCCGCACTTAATGTAAAAAAGGGCGAACGCGTAGTAGGTACGGCACAGTACGCAGGTACAGAAATGCTTACCATCGCCGATATGAGCCGTATAGAGGCGCGCGTAGATGTGAGTGAGACCGTGATAGAAAAAGTAAAAGTGGGCGACACTGCCGAAGTAACTACCGAAGCTTACCGCGACCGTAAGTTCATAGGTATTGTATCTAAGGTGGCGGTAAGTTCTAAAACTACTGCAGCTACTGCCAGTTCCGACCAGGTAACCAACTATACTGTGCATATTTACATTCTGCCATCCAGCTATGCCGACCTTATCGGCAGGCCGGGCAGCAAGTTCCCGTTCAAGCCGGGCATGTCCTCTTCTGTAGACATCCGCACCAACCGCCAGGAGAATGTGCTTTCGGTTCCTGTTAATGCTGTAACCACGCGCGAATGGCCGGATAGCATAGTAAAGAAGAATGGCGGTAAAGTAGATGGTGCCCGCAAAGTAGTTTTTGTGTACAACACCAAAACACAACAGGTAAACATCCGCGACGTGAAAACAGGTGTACAGGATAATACCAACCTGGAGATAACCGACGGGCTGAAAGAAGGTGAAGAAATAGTAATAGCCCCTTACAGCGCCGTAGCCCGCACGCTTACCAATGATAAAAAAGTGAAGGTTGTAGCCAAGGATAAGCTGTTTGAAGGCAAGGATGATAAGTAGTTAAAAGGGGTAATAGGTTAAAAGGGCAATAAGGTAAAGAGATAACAAATTAAAGGGTTAATAAGTTTTTGCGCCTTCCGTTTAGGGAGGCGTATTTATTTTCATTGATTTGCCCAGGCGTGATCATGCAAGGCATTATGCCATTTAGACATGAAAAGACGGTATGGCGTGTAAGCCTCACCCCGGCCCTCCAAAGGAGAAGAGATGGCATCCAATAAGGTTTGGAAACGATATCCTTTTTCTAAATGGTATAATATCGTGCCTATCTTCCCCACCCGATGGCTGTCGGTCGGGAGACACAGCAGCGGCTGGCATGCATCGTCCGTACCGGCGTGCAACGTAAACTTCCTGAAACCCGGCACGAATGCTCCGTCATCAAAATCCCCTGATTCCTACCACCTGTTTTTAATAACATTCTGATTATCTTTGGTTGGAACAACAACCACTCGAATTGAGCAAAAACTTAGGTCAGTTAGGCATAATAGGTAATGGTAGCTGGGGCACCGCCCTGGCCAAGATATTGACGGATAATAATAACCCGATACATTGGTGGGTACGTAATGAGGAAGCTATAAAGCACCTGCAGACGCGCCAGCATAATCCGCATTACCTTACTTCTGTCCGCTTTCTGCCGGAGACCATTATGCCAAGCGCAGACCTGAATGGTGTGCTGGAAAAATGCGACACGGTTGTTGTTGCCGTACCATCGGCCTATGCGCAGAAGGTGATAGAACAGGGTGATAAAAGCTTGTGGCAGCAAAAGAATGTAATATCTGCCATTAAGGGTATACTGCCCGACAGCAACCTGTTGCTGAACGATTATATGACCGCCAACCTGGGCACCGATATTAATAAATATGTCGCCATAACAGGTCCATGCCATGCGGAAGAGGTAGCAGATGAGCGCTTATCTTACCTTACTTTTTCCGGCCTTGATGATGCCCTTACAGGAGGTGTGGCCAAGGCTTTCAGCAGTACATATATAAACACCACGCACAACCACGATATATGGGGGGCACAGTATGCTGCCGTGCTGAAAAATATCTTTGCCATAGGCGCTGGTATAGCCCGTGCGCTGGACTACGGCGACAACTTTATAAGCGTGTACGCCACCAATTGCTACAGGGAAATGTATAACTTCCTGGAAGCGCATTTTGAAAAGGTACACCCATCGAATGAGCGCCCCGATTTCCATACGAGCGCTTACCTGGGCGATCTGCTGGTAACGTGCTATTCGCTGCACAGCCGCAACCGCACCTTTGGTACCATGATAGGCAAGGGCTACTCTGTAAAGGCCGCCATACTTGAAATGAATATGGTGGCGGAGGGCTACTATGCTGCCCGCGGTATGCAGAACATCTCTAAAGAGTACGGTATAGCGCTGCCAATGGCAACCATTATCTACAAAATGCTCTGGGAAAACTACCCACCTTCGGATGGCTTCCTGAAACTGGAAAAAATGATGTCTTAACAGCTAAATATTTCTTTTTATGAACCATGATCTCGATATCCGTGTAGCTATAATTGAGGACGATGAAACGATACGCGAAGGCTATGCGTTTTTGATAGGCAATACCAATGGCTATAAGATAGCAGGAACTTATCCATCTTACGAAGAGGCTGCTAAAAGAATTGAAAAAGACGACCCGGATGTGATACTCCTTGACGTAGAACTACCGGGCATCTCAGGTGTAGATGCACTACCCAAGCTAAAGAAACTATTACCGGACACACACATACTTATCCTTACGGTATATGAACAGGAGATGCTGATCTTCCGCGCACTGGGCAATGGCGCTGCCGGCTACATGACCAAGAATACCCCGCCTGAAAAAATAGTAGCAGCAATAAAAGAAGTAATGGAAGGTGGTGGACCCATGAGCGCCAATATAGCCCGTATGGTCATCTCATCGTTCAAGCGTAATGAGAGCACTCCCCTCACCCGCCGCGAGACAGAGATACTGGAACAGATAGCCACAGGCAAAAGCCGTAAGCGCATAGCAGACGAACTGTTCATAGACCTGGAGACAGTAAAATCGCACATCAAGAATATATACTATAAACTGGATGTACATTCTAAAGCCGATGCTATAAAGGCAGCTAAGGATAATAAGTTTATCTAACCGCTGTCAACTACGTGGCAAGGATATCGTTTTCAAAATCGAAAGAACTGGACTTGCTTTGCTGGTACGCTTCATATAAATCAGGATCGCCGAAAGGACCCTCGTACTCAGCCCGGCCATACCCTAGTATAGGGAAGAAGATAAACGGCAAGAATGATAACCCAAAGGCAAACGAAGTGCTTTGCCCGAAGCTGAAAGAAAGCATGCGGAATGTTCTGAAAGAAAAAACAACACTTAAAAAAGAGCACAAAACAGAAAGCACACGGTAAACGTCACCAGAAAAAGTACCTCCGGCCAATTTCCATAAAATGGCAAAAAGGATCTTACTGGATATAGCCAATGCCCACCACCATGGCTCACCAATAATTTTAAGCATAACCAATAGGTTATAAACCGGTATAAACGCTTTCCAGCCTTCAACGCCTGCTTTTTTGAATGTTTTACTCAGGCCCAATGCCACAGGCAACATATATAGGAGTACTAAAGCAAGCAAAAGTATCAAGCTCATCATAGGGTTCCCTTCCATAGAATAAAATTTATCTGTTTCTACTAATATAATTAATTGCTACGCCAGTTTATCCTGCTCGAAGTCGAAACCTTCTCCACGATTGGCTTGATACGCTGCGAAGCGGGCCGGATCTCCGTATGGCCCGAGGTATTGCTCTTTTCCGAATCCGAGCATGGGCAAGGTAACAAACGGGAAAAAGACTAACCCGGCAGTAAAACCCTCTGACTTACCGAAGCTTTTGGAGAGCATATTGAACATCCAGATAGTAAGACCGAGGCTAGCAACATTTGCTCCGAAGTCTATGAATACGATCAACCCTTCATCTCCGCTGCCTGCTTTTACCACAGCAGTAATCACGTTAAGCACCATTACCAGCATCCACCACCGTGGTTTGCCAACTATATCGAGCAATATGACCAGATTGTATATAGGTATAAGCGATTTCCAACCTTCCTCTCCTGCTTTCTCAAATATCTTCCACAGGCCTATTGCCAATACCACTACAATAGCAAGCATCAACAGCAGGAAAATAATCATCATTACAACAATCCCTTCCATATTCGTGTATATTTATAGTTGTAGGAATATAATTTATGCCAGTTTATCCTGCTCAAAATCGAACCCTTCTCCGCGGTTGGCCTGGTATTCAGCGAAGCGGGCCGAATCTCCGTATGGGCCAAGATACCGGGACTTGTTATAGCCCAGGATGGGCAGCATAATGAATGGTATGAAAACGAAACCAACTGTATACCCTTCGTCTTTGCCAAAACTCTTGGAGAGCATATTGAAGGTCCAGATAAGGAAGGTGAGACAGGTAGCTGAGCTAATGAAGCTGAGTAACTTGTATTCTCCGCTATAAAAGCTACCGCCGCCCATGTACCAGACAAGCATGAATAGGTAATTGATTGTAACCAGGAATATCCACCACGATGGCTTACCTACTATTTTAAGCAGCACCAGCAGATTGTATACTGGTACCAGACTCTTCCATCCGGCTTCTCCGGCCTTCTTAAATATACCCCAAAGCCCTATGACACTAGGCAAAATGAGTACGACAAAAATGAGGACAAACACTGTAACTAAAGCTGCCAAGATATCCATAGCCATTAAAGTTTATAATAAGTGTGATGTGATTAAGCCATTTTTTGCTGTTCAAAATCGAAACCGCCGGCATTCCTTTCACGATATGCACGGTATGCTACAGCGTCTCCGTATGGCCCCTGGTAAGTAGCATTACCGAACCCAAGAATAGGGATGAATATAAAACTGAGGAAGATGAGACCAACAGTGAATCCTTCGTCCTTTCCAAAGCTCTTAGACAACATATTGTACACCCAAACGGCAAACACTACGTTTACAATAGGTATAAACACCAGGAGCAGCCACCACCAAGGCTTGCCAACTATCTTCAGTAGAACTAAATAGTTATAAATAGGTATAATACATTCCCATCCTTCATATCCTGCCTTCTTGTATATTTTCCACATTGCCGCAATCAAGAACACTGCGATGCCCAGTGCAAAAAGCATAATGAGAATGACGGCTGTAGCTATACCTGCTTCCATAAATTTTCAGATTTATCAGCTAATTAAATAAACAATGCTGAGATATCATAATATATCGCCTACTTTATTTGTTTTTGGGCTGGTATACGTGAATGGTCCAGGAGTGGCTCTTTACATTGGTGACCTTCGTGCGATCTTTAATTTCCAGTAATGGCTCAAGCAACTGCCACATGGCAGTATCCTCCCGGCCATGTTTATCTACCTGGCTGATGATGAAAATACCACCCGGCGCCAGGTTGGGAACAAGCCGGCTTATGGCAGCAACGGGATCATCGAGATAATAGATGCTTTCATTATATATGATCACGTCAAACAAGCCTTCTATCTCGAGTTTATTAAGATTGGCAACCATATGAGTAGTATTGGCAAAACCCTTTGCCCTAGCCCGATCCAAGGCCACATGGCTGAAGTCGACACCCGTATAATACCGGTAACCGGCGGAGCCGAACTTTTCCTGCAGCACGCCTTCACCGCAACCCAGGTCGAGTACGGCACCATTGGGAGCGAAATGTTGCGCCAACCCCACTATAATACTGTAGCGCCCTAGCTCAGCCAAGGAATGAAGGTCATCCCATTGGTGGTTGGCGTATTGCAGGTCGAAATTGTATTGCCGGGAAAGCTTGCGCCTGGCAAAAGTGATCAGTCGGCTGAACATAGCTCCAAATATAATCGTTCTGTTATCTATTCAAAAAAAGAGCGCATTAGTGCAACCGCGGTGAAAATTGTAGTTTTGCAGTCGTAAAACAGCCAAATGCTATCTATTATAATACCTACCTGGAATAACCTGCCATTTGCCAAACTGTGTGTAGAGAGTATCCGAAAAAACTCGGCCTACCCGCACCAGGTGGTATTGCATATAAACGATGGCAGCGATGGCACCCTGGAGTGGGCTAAAAAGGAAGGGATAGATTTTACGCATACGCCTGATAATGCAGGCATATGTGTAGCGGTGAATATGGCCGCGGGCATAGCTACGCAAGATTATATTGTGTACATGAACGACGACATGTATGTGTGCCCACAGTGGGACGTGGCGCTGGCAGAAGAGATAAAGGCGGTGGGTACGGATAGCTTTATGTTCTCATCGACCATGATAGAACCTACCGACCATAGCAACCCATGCGTGATAGTAAAGGACTATGGCATCACCATAGAAACCTTCAATGAAAAAGCCCTGCTGGATGAGTGTAACAGCTTCCCGATGCATGACTGGTACGGATCGACCTGGCCACCAACTATAGTGCATAAGAAATACTGGCACATAACCGGAGGATACAGTATAGAGTTAAGCCCCGGAGTGAGCAGCGATGACGATTTTGCCATGAAGATGTGGGCGGCAGGATGCAGGATATTTAAAGGCATAGGCAAAAGCAGGGTGTATCATTTCCAATCGAAATCGACACTGCGGATCGTGAAGAACAATGGCCGCAAACAATTTTTAATGAAATGGGGCATTAATCAGAGCACTTTCAGCAAGCACTTTACCCACCGGGGCGAGAAATATACAGGCCCCCTGCAAGATCCGCCGGAAGCTATACTGAAGAAGGAGAAGCTGCGCGCATGGCTGAAACGGAAGATAGCTTAGCGGTTTCACGCAAAGAGCCGCAAAGGTTTTTTTTCGTAAGGGCAAAGTACGCAAAGGCGGCTAACGACAAAGTTTAATTATCACAGGGTAAGTAATAGTAATAATGAATACATTTTCGGAAAAGCAGAAATTCAGGCAGTGGTGGTTGTGGCTGATACTAATAGGTGTATTGCTGGTGCCAGTGATATTAACGCTGATCAACAAACCTACGCAAGGAGACCTTTTAACAGAGATATTAATTGGGTTGATAGGACCGGCACTGGTTGTACTGCTGTTTGTTTTTATGGAGTTGCGCACGCAGGTAAATGAGCAAGGCATATTCTACCGCTTTTTTCCCATACACTTCCAGGTGCTGATCATTAACTGGGACGAGGTAAAAAAAGCGTATGTGAGAAAGTACAGTCCCTTGGGTGATTTCGGCGGCTGGGGCATACGCCTAGGACTGGGCGGCAAGGGCAAAGCCTATAATGTAGACGGTAACATGGGCCTGCAGATAGAATTAAAAACAGGTAAAAAAATATTGATAGGCACACAAAAGCCTGAAGAAATGCAGACGTTACTGACTCAGTTGGTAAAAGCCAAGGTGCTGAAGGGGGATATGATAAAGGAGTAAACGCTACTTCAACTTCTCATTATCCTTGTGCCTGTTTATATCGCGGATGTTCTTTTTTTCGAAGTTCTTTTGCAGGGCTTCCGTAAGGTCTACGCCGGTCTGATTGGCCAGGCACATCAATACCCAAAGCACATCGGCCATCTCATCGGCCATATCTTTCTGCTTATCGCTATCTTTAAAAGATTGCTCGCCATACTTGCGCACCATTATGCGCGATAGCTCCCCTACCTCTTCCATCAGTATGCCCAGGTTGGTAAGCTCGTTGAAGTAGCGCACCCCTACTGTTTTTATCCATTCATCAACCTGTTGCTGGGCCTGCCTTATAGTTACATCCACGTTAAAGTATTTGTTTGTTTTCGCAAAATAATAGAACTTTCACGTTCTTTATAAAAAAGAATAAAACAACCCAATGCAATCTTACGCGAATGATATAGAAGCGGCCAACGCGCTGAAGGACAGTGTTGCAGAGCTAAGAAAATCGATAGGCACCGTAATAGTAGGACAGGATGATGTGGTGGAAAAACTGATCATATCCATCCTGTGCAATGGCCATAGCCTGCTGGTAGGTGTGCCCGGCCTTGCCAAAACCCTGCTGGTAAAAACTATATCAGAAGTATTGCATCTGTCGTTCAAGCGTATACAGTTTACGCCCGACCTTATGCCAAGCGACATAACCGGCGCCGAGATACTGAACGAACAGCGTCAGTTCCAATTCATAAAAGGCCCTTTGTTTGCCAACATCATATTAGCGGATGAGATCAACCGTACGCCGCCAAAAACACAGGCGGCACTGCTGGAAGCCATGCAGGAACGTAATATAACTGCAGGCGGCACGGTGTATAAGCTGCCCGCTCCCTTTTTTGTACTAGCCACACAAAACCCAATAGAGCAGGAAGGTACCTACCCACTACCAGAGGCCCAGCTGGACCGTTTTATGTTCCAGGTAACGCTGGACTACCCGAGCTTTGCGGAAGAGGTAAATATTGTAAAAAACACAACAGGCGCTAAAACAGTAGACCTGGAAAAGGTGCTGAGCGCAGAAGATATATTGCAGTTCCAGGACCTGGTAAGGCGCGTGCCGGTGCCGGATAATGTGCTGGAATATGCAGTAGGCCTGGTGCAGAAAACACGCCCTAATACTGCTGGTGCCGCATCGGTTGCCAACCAGTTCATTGCCTATGGTGCGGGTCCGCGTGCGTCGCAGTACCTGGTGCTGGGTGCCAAGTGCCACGCATTGCTGCGGGGCAAGTACTCTCCGGATATAGAAGATGTGAAAGCGATGGCGCTGCCTGTATTAAGGCACAGGATAATGCGCAACTATAAGGCCGAGGCCGAAGGCATACAACAAGATGCACTGATAAGACAACTATTGTAATTATCGATAATGGAGAACATACAACAGAAAGCTGCCTTTTTGCAAAGTGACTACCTGGCACAGTTGGCAACAATAACGCCAGGAACTGCACCTAAGTGGGGAAAGATGAACCCGCAGCAGATGATAGAGCATATGAGCGACTCCGTGCGCATAGCCAGCGGTCGCACACCCGCGCAGTTGGTGACAGAAGAAGCTATGGTGCCGCGTATGCAGGCTTTCCTGGAGAGTGAGAAACCATTTAAAGAGAATACGCCAAACACACTGATGGCAGATACACCGCCGCCGGTAAGGCATGCCAACCATACCGATGCCATAGCTGAACTGCAGGACGAGCTGGAACATTTTGAAAACGTATTTACGACTACCCCGGGCATGAAGGTGATGAACTCCTTCTTCGGGGAGCTGAACTATGAACAGCAGGTGCAACTGCTGCATAAGCATGGCACGCACCACCTGAGGCAGTTTGGTGTAGAATAGTACTAAATCTCCCCACCATGTATACTTATACCGATGGCCTGGAAACAGCCAGGTTACGCACGCGCTTTATTGTTCCGGAAGATGCCGGTACCTGGATGGAGTTTATAAAAGACCCCATCAATACTACCTTCTTCCCCAATGAGGATAAGTTGCCCGAAGAAGAATGGGTGAACCGCTGGATAGGGTTTAGTATACAACGCTATGCTACCAACAGATACGGCCTGCAGGCATTGATAAATAAAGAGACCGGTGAATTTATTGGCCTATGCGGTTTATTACTGCAGGAACTGAACGGGATAAACGAGGTAGAGGTTGGCTATCATATACTCCGTAAGCATTGGTACAAAGGCTACGCGAGCGAGGCTGCACAGCTATTTCGCGACTATGGGTTTAAGACCAATGCAGCAGACAGCATCATCTCTATAATACACCCGCTCAATGTTCAGTCGAAAAATGTAGCCCGAAAAAACGGGATGACACTAAGCGAGCAAGGTACATTCTTCCGGGGTAAGGAAGTGGATGTTTTCCGGATAAACAGGAGCGAGTGGAAAGCATTGAAAAGTATTTCGGTTTAATACATCAATACTATCCAGACAACCCGTTAGATAATCAGTTTCAATAAGAACTGAATAAGCATCGGAACTGCCAGTAATACTATCAGCAGCACTGTAAAAAACTTTCTGTTGGGGCCTAGTATAAGCTTTATCAGCAGGCTTACAATGTATATTGCGGAGAATAACATCAGCATTACGGTCAATCCGCCGCTTCCCGCTCCGCATGATTCATTGCGCGAACTATACAATACACAAGCGGCAAAAATCCATACCGCAAAGTAGATAGCAGTAAAGATGGCTGACTTAGGATGCCGCCTGATAACTGCCAATACAGGGTTTCCAGTATTCATTCTGCCCAATAGTGTTTCCAAAAAAATGTCATGACCCCAAATGAGCCATGACATTATTATATGTTCTTTATTAAAAGTTAGCCTGCCAGCAATACCTGCCATGCCTTTTCTATATGACCGGCATCAAGCAGGTCTTTGGCATATTGGTGTAAAGCGCTTCTCAGCCCGTCACTATCGTGCGAATAGGTCTTCATCAGGTCAGCAAAGCGGGTATCTTCCAATATTTCTGTGAGCACCGGTATAGATGTGCTATTACCTAACAGGCCAAGGTTGTTGCCGGTAAGCACCTTGCTGTTGCGTATGTGTGCAGGCAATGCATCTACACCAATACCCAGTGCAGTGTTTGGCTTAGGTACCGTAAACACAGAACTACCAGAAGCACGACAGTAATAATCGCCACCCATACGGGCTACCAGGTCTATCTTATCAGGATCTATCTGGCCGTTTGCGTTCAGTACTTCATCATCTATATGCATGCATACCATCTCGCAAATAACCAGGTTGCCGGCGCCACCTTCCTGTCCGGTTTCTATTACCTGCAGTACTTTACACTCCAGTTGCACCGGCGATTCCTTTACCCTGAATGGCTTCACCATTTCAGAAGCAATGGGTGTGAAGCCAGCTTTCGTAAATTCGTTTACATCCTTAGGATATTCGCAACTGGCCAGGTTCATTTGCTGCACTATGCTGTAGTTAACAATATTGATAACTACCTCCTTCATTTCCTGCACATTCTCCAGCGTGTGCTTAATGGTATTGTCGCGCACACGGCGTGCAGGTGAGAACACCAGTATTGGCGGCTTGGAGCCAAACACGTTGAAGAAACTGAAAGGCGACAGGTTCATATTTCCATCGCTATCTATAGTACTGGCAAAGCATATAGGACGTGGCGCTACGGAGCCCAACAGATAAGCGTGCAATTGCGCGGTCTTTACATCTCCCGGTTTTATTGTCATATCTTCAGTAGTAAGTATAAAGTCGTAAGTCTTGCTTAGCGCACCGTATCGACTGGCTTATACGGCCAGCGATATTTCTACGTTCACGTTCATCAGCGCTGTGAAGTCAGCCATACGATTTACGAGGTCTTCGTTGGTCAGTTCCTTCATGCGGGTAGGACCAAATTTTTCTACGCAGAAGGATGCCATTGCAGAGCCTACCACTACGGCAGTCTTCATATTCTCGAAGCTGATATCTTCGGTGCGGGCCAGGTAGCCAATGAAGCCACCGGCAAATGTGTCGCCGGCACCGGTCGGGTCAAATACTTCTTCCAGCGGCAACGCCGGGCAAGAGAATATCTTACCATCGTAGAACAACAATGCACCATGCTCACCCTTCTTAATGATGAGGTATTTAGGGCCCATTGCCTGTATCTTCTTAGCTGCCTTCACCAGGGAGTATTCACCACTTAGCTGGCGGGCTTCACCGTCGTTCACCATCAGCAGGTCTACACGCTTCAGCACCTGCTTCAGCTCGTCCATTGCAATATCCATCCAGAAATTCATGGTATCCATGATCACCAGCTTTGGCTTGTGCTTCAGCTGATCGAGCACCTTGGCCTGAACAGCAGGTACCAGGTTGCCCAGCATCACATAGTCGCAATCCTGGTAACTATCAGGTATCTTAGGGTCGAACTGTGCCAGCACATTAAGATCTGTCACCAGTGAATCGCGGGTATTCATGTCCATGTGGTAGCGGCCGCTCCAGAAGAAGCTTTTACCATCCTTGATTACATCCACACCTTCAAACTCTACTCCGCGGGCATCAAGGGCATCCAGTTCGTCCTGCGGAAAATCGCCGCCAATGATAGACACCTGCTTGATAGGCTGAGTAAAGTTAGAAGCCGCCCATGCAGCATAAGTTGCAGAACCACCAATTATGCGATCAACCTTGCCAAAAGGAGTTTCCAGCGCATCGAACGCCATTGTACCAACAATCAGTAAAGACATGTTATTTTTTGAGTTTCGGCAAAGGTAATTAAAGTTGTGCAGGTAAGCCGTGAGGTGTTGCCGAATATGGATAATGTGTGGGAAAGCGCTTAATAAGTCAGCTTCACTATCTCGTTCACCAGTTTATCCATTTCTGTCAGCTTATCTTTAAGTCCCTTCAACAATAGCTGGGCGGTATCCGGATCTAATTTATCGTCTGCGTCAGACAGTATATCTGCAATACCCATTATAGTAGTAAGCGGCCCCCTAAGCGCATGCGACTGTATCCAGGCAATATTCTTGAACTGCTCACTGTGTTTCATCAAAGAGTCGGTAAGATCCAGGTACTCTGTAATGTCTTTACGTGAGCAGGATATCCCAATTACCTCCCCTTCTTTATTTCGTATGGGGTTAAACCTGGTGGCAAAGTCAAGGTCAGCCCCTTCCGTATTGATGCCCTTATCCAGGCTGTTAAACACATTACCTGCCAATGCGGCATTATACCCTTCTAATACCTGGTTGTAAAACTGAGGTGCTACTTGTCTCAATATATCCGGTTCACCTACTTTAGGATATTTGCCGGAAGCCACGAAGATAAATTCTTTGTATACCTTATTGAATGCGAGGATATTAAAGTCCTTATCCATTGACCATAGACAATCGTCTGTATTTTCCAAAAGAGCCAGGTAATTGACCCTGTCTGCGTCTATCTTTTTCTGCAGTTCGCGCTGGATATTGGTGCTTTCGGATATTATCTTTTGGTTTTGCTCCATCAATTGCTCAGACTTGAGCTTGTGGGCACGCATGTAAAAATAGATGATAATAATACTAAATACTGCCAATACTATGATGAGTGCGAGTATAGTGATCTTCTGGTTGCGTATCCTGGTATCGGCCGTCAGCTGTGCTATCTGCCGTTCGCGGCTTACATTGATGGTGCCGGCATCGAGGCTGTGCACTTTTATTTTCTGTATCCTTTCGGACTTAGCCTGCTGCAGGGCGTGATAACGTTCCAGGCACTCGTATCCTGTAGCGTAGTTGCCGGTAGCCTTACTATATACTGCGTATATTTCAGCCATTCTCAGGGCTAGTTCAAGGCTGTCATCGCTGTTGTAGCGCTGACTATCGGCAGCAACCGACTGCTCGACCGCACTTATCAGTTGCCGGGCGCTATCGTATTGCTTCTTCTCTATAAAAAGGCCTGCAAGTTTCAGCTGGTTATACCGCCTGTCTTTAAGACTACGGTTGACACTATTAGTGCAGGTAAGGCTGGCATTGTAGTAGAAAAAGGCAGAGTCCGTAACGCCAGCAGAACGGTATAGCGATGCCATGTTGCCGTAAACAACAGCAAGTGCTTCATCCCAGGCAAATTTCGCTTTGCCGGCGTTGGCTTTCTGGTCGTGTATATAAGCTATTGCCTTTCGGAAATATAACAGCCCGCTATCGCGAATACCTGCCTTTGCATAAGAGAGGCCAGCATCATCCAATACTTCCTGACGGTAATAAATGCTATTCAATATCCGTGGACCATCGCCATGCGTAGCTGCATTATATGCGCTTACAAACAGGCGGGCTGCATCGGCATATTTCTCTTCTTTATAATAGGCCATACCCAACCCGTAGTAGTAGCGAGACCGTACAGCCGATGAGCTTACGGTATCAACAATATGCCTTGCTATCTCATAATGCTCGTATGCTGTTTTGTACTGCTCCAGCAGGTATTGTGTTTCGGCCAGCTGTTTATGTGCGGTAAACTGCTTTTCGCCTGCATCTGTCACTTTAGCATTAGACACCAGCCACAGCATGCTGTCTGCATACAACAGCGCCATTTTATAGTCGTATAGCTTATTAAGATAAGTATGGTGGCGCATAGTGTAGATTCGGAACCTGTCGTTGGCTGAGAGCGGCTTGCCAACTACCGCACTATCCAGGAAACGGAGCCTTTCCACTGGGCCAATGGAATCGCCAACATAGCGGGCAGCAGCAATGAGGCTGTCAGTGCCCGGATAATCAACAATATCGGGCTGTTTTGTTCCGCAGCTAACAATAAAAGCAAGTAGGAAACAGAAAATAAGCCTTTGTGTTGTGTGTGAAAAAAATGGCCGTATATAGAAATAAAAATTCAAGTCTGCGAAAATAACAGATTTAACAAGAAAAGCACAACTGATAACCAAATGACAACAAGCGTGTAACTACCTGTTCACAAAATAAAAGTGACCTCCAATTAATACGGAGGCCACTGGTTTATTGCTAATTTAAAAACACCCTTGTTTAGTGCGCATCAGCCATGCTGATCTTACTCTTTTGCTTATTATCCTTTACCATGAGTACAAAAGGTATACAAATAAGGAACATAACACCTATAAACATAAACACATCCATATAAGACAACACCTGTGCCTGGTTACCCACTGCAAAGTCCAGCGCTTTGTAGGCACTTTGCAGCGCCACATCTGGCGACATACCTTTTGACATGTAATTTCGTTGCATCATATTTACCCGGTTCTGTACGGCAGGACTATTTATGTCCAGCTTTGACACCAATACACTACGGTGCACCATGTTCATCCTGGCCATGTAGGTAGTGATCAATGCAATACCGAAGGATCCACCCAGCTGGCGCATCATACCAGTAAACGACGCACCTTGCCCTATCTGCTGACCCTTGAGGGTAGACAACGACATGGCTGTAATAGGGATAAACAACATACCCATACCTACACCGCGCAATATCAGCATCCAGAAGAACGCATCCTTAGGTGTATCTGGCGTAAGCGCCTTGTATCCCCAGAAACTATAACCAAAGAATACCAACATACCCAACGCAACTAATATAGTTGGCTTGGCACCGCGTTGCAGTATTTGCCCTATTATTGGCATCATAAACGCTGTGGTAAGTGCTGCCGGTATCATGATCATACCTGCCTGCTGGGCTGTCCAGTGCAGGGTACTCTGCAGATAGAGCGGTATGATGAACGTAGACCCATACAGACCAAAACCTAATATAAAGGATAAAATAGTACCTACCCTAAGGTTGCCATTCTTCAGTACCCTAAGCTCTACAATTGGATTCTTCGTTGTTAACTCCCTCCATATAAAGAAGAAGAAAGACAACACAGAAGTAACCGTAAGCGTAGTGATGGTAGTGTTATTGAACCAGTCGTCTTCCTGCCCACGCTCCAGCACATATTGCAGACAACCTACTGCTGAAGCCAGCAAACCAATACCGAGGAAGTCGATCTCGTTAATAGCTTTTTTGGCCGCATACTTAGGGCTGCGCACATACTGCAGCGTAAGCAATGTGGCTATTGTGCCAATAGGAATGTTGATGTAGAAAATGTATGGCCACTGATAATGGTCTACAATATAACCACCTAATGGCGGACCAAGTGTTGGACCGATGATAACACCGAGGCCATATATAGCCTGTGCCATACCGCGCTTTTCTGGCGGATAGCTTTCGGTAATGATGGTTTGCGATGTTACCAGCAAGGCACCGCCACCCAGCCCCTGCAAGAACCTGAATAAAACCAGTGACCATATACCCGTGGCGTTACCACATAAAAAAGAACAAACTGTAAATATCATGATGGAGGCCGCAAAGTAATTGCGACGTCCAAACTGGGCCGACAGCCAGCTGGTCATAGGCACGATGATAACGTTACCTATGGCGTAGGCCGTGATCACCCAACTAACCTCGCTGAGTGTTGCACCGAGGTTTCCCTTCATGTCGTTGAGCGCCACGTTCACTATCGTGGTATCTACTATCTCCAGCAAAGCGCAGAAGATAGCGGTGATGGTGATGATCACCCGCCGCGGCCCGTATTCTACTAATGATTCCGGTTGCATTATGAAATGATTTTAAAAAAATGTTTATTTATCTAGCCTCACCCCGCCCCTCTCCAAAGGAGAGGGAGATGTTAGGTGGCATCTTAAGCCGATGGGTTGAAACCCATCGCTATTGTAATACCCTCCTTTCGGGGCTTTACCGTGTGGTTGTTACCAACCTGGGGCATGCTGCTTAGTCGAGGTGCACGTCTACGTCTACGTTCATACCAGGCTTCAGGTCCTTAAGGAACTGGTCGTCCATAGTAAACTCGATCTTAACGGGCAGGCGCTGAACTGTTTTTACGAAGTTGCCGGAAGCATTATCGGGAGGCAACAGTGCAAAGCGGGAACCGGTAGCAGGCGACAATGATGTAACCTTTGCCTGGAAATCGTGGCCAGGATATGCATCTATATGCACTATAACTTTCTGACCTACACGAAGCTTTTCCAGCTGAGTTTCTTTAAAGTTTGCCACTACCCATGGAGCCGAAGTAGCTACAACACTAAACAGCGACTGACCTACGGACAACAACTGCCCTACCTGTACATTCACCTTAGATACGTAGCCATCGCTTGGAGCGAGGATAGCCGTATAAGACAAGTTCAGTTTAGCATTGTCCAGGTCGGCCTGGCGCTGCTGTATGGTAGCATTTACAACGCCTACCTGCTGTGTTGTGGCATTGCTCTGCGATGTGGCTGCATTGGCCTGGCGCATTGCTGCTGCTTTCTGGCCACGCAGTACTTCCAACTGGCGTTCTGCACTCTGCTTGGTTGCTTCAGCCTGCTCAAATTGTTGCTGCGTAATAGAATGATCTTTGATCAGGTTTGAGTAACGATCATAATCCTGTGTTGCCCTGCGCAGTGTGATCTGGGCGGCTTCTATCTGCGCATCTACTGTTGATACATTTGCTTCGTAAGTAGATATAGTAGCGCGTGATGATGCAGTGTTTGCCTGTGCTACATTCAGGTTGTTCTGTGCTGCGGTAAGCGCTGCCTGGGCCTGCTCTACCTGTATCAGTTCAGAGCGGTTATCTATCAGTATCAGGGTGTCGCCGGCATGCACGCGCTGGTTGTCCTTTACCCTTACTTCTGTTACATAACCACCTATGCGTGGTATAACCGGGCTGATGTTTGATTCGATCTGTGCGTCATCTGTTTCTTCGTGGTGCTGGCCATGTATGTATTTTGTAAGGCCAAATCCGCCACCTACTACAACCAATATGCCCAATACTATAGGGAATACTTTGCTTCTTTTTTTAGGTGCTTCTGCTTCAGCAGCCTGTGGTGTGTTTACTTCGTTCTGTGCCATGTTATATATTCGTTTTTCTTTTTTATTTAGATGTGTGTTTGGATATTATTATTTATCGGATAGATTGAAAATCGCTGCCCAGCATACCTGCGGTCTGTAATAGCTTTTTATAGGCTACTACTGCATCTACTTTAGAGAAAGCATAGTTCAGGTTGGCCTGCAATTGCGCTACGTCGGCATCCAGCAGATCAGTAGTGGTTACCAGGTTGTTGGTGTACTTATTTTTAGTAATGCGGAAATTCTCATTTGCCTGCGCTACTGCCTGTGCATATACATCAACTTTTTTCTTGCTCAGCAGATAATTCTGGTAAGACTGGTTGATCTGTAACCTCAGCCTATCGGCGAGCAACCCTTGCGATGCTTCTACCTGGTGCAGGCGGGCCTTAGCCACATTCACTTTAGCGCCTGTCTTCCACAGAGCACCAAAATTGTAAGATAAACCGACGCCCGCGTTCAGTGCATTACTGATTGTCAGCACATTGGGTATATCTGCAGCTATAAGGCCACCTGTAAGTGCTATACCGGGATAATATTCTCCCTTTGTAGCTTTAATGCCAGATACTGCAGCTTTCTCGCGGTAAGACAAAGCTTCCAGGTCTTTCCTGTTCTTAAGCGCCTGCTCTTCCCACTGTGCAATAGAACCATCTTCGTACTGGCGGGAGAAGGCTGCTGAATCAGGGATCAGCAAAGCATCTTCCTCCAGGCCGAGCATCAGGTTCATGTTGATGCAGGCTATATTATAATTGTTCTGTGCATCCAGCAGCGACAATTCTATATTAGAACGCTGCAATTGCACCTTCAACAGATCGTTGCGGGCTATAAGACCATTGCGTTCCAAATTAGAGAAATCTGTTTCACGCTGTTGCTGCTGTTTCAGGTTCTCCTTTATCAGGTCAATTGTTTTCAGTGCCTTGTACAGGTTACTGTAGGCATTGATGGTATTCTGGATAACATCTTCCTTATCGTTATCGGCATCCAGTTTGGCTGCCTGCTCCAGGTATTTAGCAGACTCTACACCATAATGTATGCGCAAACCGGAGAATAATGGCAGCGAACCGTTTACCAGGGCATATGCTGCCTGGTCTACCTTTACCCCGCCGCCAGAATTGGCATTTTCACCGCTACCACTGCCGCTGCTTCCATTACTACCGCTACCCAACTTTACCTTCAGGGTTACATCGGGGTTATTGAGCCTCATGTAAGCACCGGTAACTTTAACGTCAGGCAGGTGGTTGTCCCACATCTCATGGCGATTAGCAACGGCCTCGTCTACTTTGGCATTGCTCAGTTTCAATTGTTTACTGTTCTTCAGGCTCAGTTCTATGGCTTCTGTCATAGATAGATTGCGCGAAGTGGCTTTGCTTTCCTGGGCCTGTATGTTGCCGGCAGTTAAAACAGCCATAACAGAAGCTATACCCAGCTTATATAAAATACTGTTACTCATTGGTAATCATTTTTTTAAAAAGGTTCTTCAAATGTGTGCTCAATCGTTTTCTCATGTGTTTCTGAAACTCCATCTCCTCCATGTGTTCCATATTATTCAAGGTTTTATAAAAATACTGCGAAGTGATCATCTGGCTTACTGTACCCACCATGGTGCTCATCATCAGTATCACGTCTATGTTCTTTTTGAAAGCGCCTGTCTTCTGCCCTTCGGCTATCAGCGTTTTGATAGATTCCAGATTACGCTTTTTTAAATCGTGAATGAGGGCCGCGATCGGTGTGTGCTTATTGATCATTTGCTCCCTCATCATGATCTTATGAAACTCCTGCTGGTGAATGAACTTATCTACATAATCATCGATCAATACATACACCTTCTGGAGCGGAGATATGGTCTTATCTGCAATAAGATTTTCAACCTTAAGACGGGTGGCATTGCTTTTCTTTTCAAAAACCGCTTCCATCAATTTCTCCTTCGATCCGAAGTAATAGGAGATCATAGCCACATTCACATCTGCCTCCTGGGCAATATCCCTAACCGATGCTCCGTCAAACCCATGCTCAGCAAACAACTTCTCTGCTGCCAGTATTATGGCCACTTGTTTTTCGCTGAATTCTACTTCCGGTCTCATTACTTTTCCCCTTTCATTTACGACGCAAAATTAAACAACTGTTTAAAACTAAACAAACGTTTAATTGATTTTGTTTAAAAAATCTCGCAATAATAACATTGGAAAAACCTATAAAATTGCGACAAACTGATTATCAATGTTTTATGATTTTGATAATTTTTCGGCCATGGATGGCTATTTTTAACCAAAATACTATACCATCAACGAACTGGTCCATTTATTACGAGCAGGAGACGAACGTGCCTTCCGAACACTGGTAGACAGCTACCAGCAGAAGGTGCTGAATACTGCTGCGGGTATGGTACAGAATATGCAGGTGGCTGAAGATATAGCCCAAGAGGTATTTGTTACGGTTTATAAGAATATATTATCATTTAAAGAACAATCAAGTCTATCGACCTGGATATACAGGATAACCGTAAATAAATGCCTGGACCATATGCGGGCGCAAAACCGACAAAAGCGAAGCGGGCTACTATCGCAATTGTTTGACAGAAAAGATAATGAATTGGTGACGGCACCGGATTTTGTGCACCCGGGCGTGCTTGCCGAAAACCGGGAAAAAGCAGGTTACCTTTTTAAAGCTATATATAGCTTGCCGGAAAATCAGAAAACTGCATTTGTACTTACGCATATAGAAGATCTGCCACAGAAAGAAGTAGCGGAAATAATGGATATGACCGTAAAAGCAGTAGAATCTTTGCTGCAAAGGGCAAAAGCTAATCTCCGGAAGCAGCTGGGAGAGATGAGATAGTAACCCTACACTATAGCTGTTACTTATCGTTATTGTATCTTTGCCGCGCAATTATCATTACTTAACCATCTGATGCTGAAAATACTGGCTATTGCCGCCCACCCCGACGATATAGAACTGAGTGCCGCAGGAACCATTCTGAAACATACCATGGCAGGCGACGCCGTGGGCATACTGGATCTTACAGAAGGCGAACTGGGGACACGTGGTTCTGTAGCCCTGCGCTACGAGGAAGCAGTTACAGCTGCAAAAGCGATGGGCGTGCAGGTACGCATGAATGCACAATTGCCCGATGGTTTTTTCAGGAATGATGAAGCCAGCCAAAGGAAGATAATCACGTATATCCGCCATTTCAGGCCACAGATAGTTATAGCTAATGCACTGGAAGACCGCCACCCCGACCATGGCAAAGGCGGCAGACTGATAGCCGACGCCTGCTTTTTAGCCGGATTGCGCAAAATAGAAACAGAATGGGATGGCCAACCACAGGAAGCGTGGCGCCCTAAACGGGTGTTCCATATGATACAGGACCGTAACCTGGAACCCGATTTTATCGTAGACATATCGGCTACCTTCGAGAAAAAGATCGAAGCTATAAAATGCTACAAGAGCCAGTTTCACGATCCGTCATCTAACGAGCCTATTACATATATATCTACCAACAATTTCCTTGACCAGATACAGTACCGGGATGCATTGGCCGGCAAAAAGATAGGCACTCAGTATGGCGAAGGGTTTATATGCGAAAATGTGCCAGGCATAGACAACCTTGATAGTCTTATTTACCCGCAGATAGCTTAGCAACAGCAGCCAGTGCTTTTTGCAGGCGTTCTTCGCGAGTGCCGCTGATAGCCACCCAGGGGATGCCGCTATTCATCACAATATCTTTATAAATATTGTAGAAATAGCTGCGCTGTTCGGGTTGGCCGTGTTCGCGTAGCGGATCGTCCTGCCATGGAATATCGATATCAGTGAGTAAATACACATCGTAGTTGCGGGCCGCTATCTGCTCCAGCACCCACGGATGGCAATAACCGTAAGCATTTTCGCTCCATACCTTTACTACATTAAGATCTGTATCGCATACCAGGAACTTAGCTGCATGCGGCATCATATCATCCTCGCTTTTCAGTTGGCCAGCCGCTATCTGTAGCAAGTCGTCAGCCACATAAGGCCTGCCCAGTTGCTCCAGGTATTCGCGGGCATATTCAGGCACCCAGCGGGTATTCAATGCAGCAGCCAAATCAGCACTCAACGTACTTTTACCTGTCGATTCAGGGCCAATTACCACTATTTTCTTTAGCTCACTCAATGTGTTTCTTTTTATGTTTCTGCAGCCATTGGTTGCCCTTTACAGCCAATATAGAGGTGCCTGCCCCTACTATGGCTCCCATCAATACGTCTGTAGGATAATGCATACCCAGGTGCATACGGGAATAACCAACCGAAGCAGCCCACCCGTAAGCCGGCACTGCTACATACCACCGTGAATAAGCCTGCACCAATGATGTAGCCGTGTTGAAAGCGAACGAAGTATGACCAGATGGAAATGAGGCATCCTTATTCGTCTTATAATTCTGTATCTGCGGATAGGTAACATATGGACGTGTTCTGTCTACAGAATATTTGAGACCAAATGTAACTATGAAATTACAGGCAAGCCCCGCCGTTGTTACCCAACCTGTAGCGATCAGCTTTTTATCATGACGGGCATACCCGGCAACAAGTTCTGTAACAGGGATAACGGCAGAGATGGGATAGACGGAATTAGTAAGTGCCTGCATTGTTCCATCGAGGCCCTTGTTGCGGCCTATATTGATCTGCTTCAACAGATCAATATCAGCATTCTGAGCCTGTGCACCCGTAGCCACCGACAGGACAGCAACTATGCTACAGTATTTAAGGAACGAGCCTGCTTTTTCCATTCTATATATCCAAAAATAGCCACAATAAACAGAAATAGTGTAAGCGCGGCCGTAAATGGCATACCCTTGTATAATATAACAGGGATGGCAATAATATTAGAAACATTCAGCAGCAGCCAATTCTCCACCTTGCGGCGGGCTAATAGCCACATGCCTACCCACGCCGTGGCAGATATCAGTGCATCCCACAACGCGACATCGGACGGCGTATAACCAGGAATTGTATGCGGGAATACCCACGTAAGCAGCAGGTATAGGGCACCCCACCCTGCCAGCGCAAACACTCCGATCTGTAACCACTCTTTCTTCGATGCCTCAGTAACACGCACCGCATTGCTACCTTTTTGCCTGCTGCCCCAGTACACCCAGCCATAAATACTCATCACAAAGTAGTACACATTCAGAATAGCATCGGCATACAGCTTTACAGAAGGCTGCAAAAAAATGTACATATAAATGCCTGTAGAGATAAGCCCTGCCGGGTACAATAACACCTTATTGGCACGCGCCAGCAACACCTCGGCCACAGCAGCAACGATAGCTACCCATTCCAGTACCGGTGTATTCTTTGCCTGATCTGCCAACAGGTGCAGCCCTTCCGAAAAACTCATTTGCGGGCAAAGATAACAGATAGCACCACCTCATTTTGACAACAACAATAAAAACCCTATTTTTGTTATCCCGAAAGGGTACTTGGTGCGGTAGCTCAGTCGGTAGAGCAAAGGACTGAAAATCCTTGTGTCGCCGGTTCGATCCCGGCTCACACCACCATTAATAACAGGCCTTTCAGCTATTACGCTGAAAGGCTGTTTATTTTACTACAATAATCTACAACGTTTTAATTATCACATAAAATAAACAAGGCATAAAACCTGTTTGCAGCAATGCGAATACCGGTTCGATTCCGGTTTGGGGGCAATAAGATCTTTATCTCATCAACGTAAGTTTTACCGTATACCTGCTGATGGGTGTGAGAGCCGTGAGCTGGTAAATGCCCGATGGCGCCTCGACAGTAAGTGTGGTCAACGAATTAGATATGATATCGAGCTCCCTAATCGTGCGGCCGGTTATATCGCTTATAGTTATGTGTACCTTTTCATCGGCTGCCGAGTGCACCAGCAACATAAGTGTGCCCGTATTAGGGTTAGGATACACTTCCAGCCCTGTATGCAGCTGTTTTTCATCTATACCTGTATGGCAGAATGCCTCGGGCAACACATTTATGGCAAGCGTTGCATCTGCAGACCCGCAGGTGTTGGTAACAGTGTAGCTGATCACTGCACCGCCCTCTGCTATTGCTGATAGCATGCCTGCAGCAGAGATAGTAGCTATTATCCCATTACTGCTGCTCCATAGTCCGCCCGGCATAGTGCTCGCCAGCATCGCTGTATCTCCGGGGCACAGGGTATCGCGGCCCGTAATAATACCGGCCAACGGCAAGGCGCTTATGGTGATTACCTTTCCTGCCGTTGCGGCGCCACAGGCAGTAGTTATAGTGTAGTATATAGTATCGATACCTGCGGCTACGCCGGTAACTATACCGCCCACTACCGTTGCCAGGCCATTTGTGGCATGCCATGTACCGCCCCCCGCGGTATCGGTAAGCACTATGGTATCGCCCGCACACACTGAAGACATCCCCATGATAACGCCCGCGCTCGTTACTGCAGGTATCACGGTTACAAGTGCAGTATCATAAGCTGTTCCACAGCTATTGGCTACAGTATAAGTAATGATACTGCTGCCCGGCGCTGCTCCCGACAATATGCCGGATGCCGTAATTGTGGCCACGGATGCCGCAGCGACGCTCCAGGAGCCGCCATCCACAGTAGCCGTCAGGCTGATGGATGACCCCACGCATACGGTATGCCCTCCTGTTATAATACCTGCCGGGGGCAATGATGATACCGCCAGATGTATAGGCGGCGGTGTGGTAGTGCCGCACTCATTGGTCATGGTACATACCCAGGTGCCGGTGTCTGCCATAGCGGCCGCAGTCAGCGAAAGTATGCCTGTTGTCTGCGTAGCGTCTACAATACCATTATGGCTCCATACAAACGATTGCGCATTGGTACAGTGCAGATCGAAAGAGAAGGGCGCGCCCTGGCATACCGTATCGTATACACTGGTATAATACCTGTATGCCGGCTTACGGCATATTTCTATAAACTGCTGCCATACACCATCTAGCAGCGTAGCCGCATGGCGCATGCTGTCAGTAACTATATCATACTCAAAAACGCCTCTCTCTGTAGCCCCGTACAATTTATTATTGCTTGCCTGGAAGGGCTTGTTAAACGGATTAGTGCCTACATCGTTAGGGTCACCGATAGGATTGTGAAAGCCAAATTTCCTTGTATAGCTGTTGGTGGCCACATCATATTCATACAGTGTCTCTGTATAGGTACCCTCGCTGTCAAGGCCGTTGAAGGTATAGCCATAGAGCCGGCCGTTAGTCGCCTTTATGCAGGAGGCTACAGGCTGAATACCTGTTGTATCGTTGAAATTTATCGTGCGGGTAAAAGAATGTGCAGTAAGGTCGTAAGCAAACAACACACCCTTATTATAGCTACCGCCAGACAATGTGTTGCTGTATAGCTTGCCACCGCTTTCTACAAATCCGCCATTGGGGCCCGCACCATCATCCATGGTACAATTGAATGGATATACATATGAAAAGGTATTAGTTACAGGATTGATTCTGAACACAGCACCCAGGCTGGGCGCCGATAACGGACATGATGAGTAGATGCCTGTAGTGCCGTATATAAAGCCATCGCTGGCTTTATATAACGGGCCATTAACGTAGTTCTGATAAGTGGTGAGGCCGTATACAAAGCTGGGCACAGTAGCTACCAGGTGTATAGTATCGGCCGCGATATTATAGGAATAGATGCATACACCTGCACCGCCATCGCCCGTGCCGGCGGTAGTGTACAATATGCCCGGCATAGCTTCTATAAGGCCGTTATAAGGCAGTGCGGCCACTGGGGCCACACCAAAATTAACCAGCACCCTGAAACTGTCTATAACAGGATCGTATTCGTATAGCGTACCACGGTTGGCGGCGCCGCCAGATGATGTGGTACCATATATTTTACCGTTAGATGCCTGCAGCAACTGGCAATTAGGCCCCCTGCCGCCCACACTGTCAAACAGGTGAACGACTGATAGTGAATTACCAATGGAATCGGTTTTAACTATGGCGCCAAGCGGGTACGGCGGCGCCAAATAAATGTGTGATACTACTCCGGTCCACAATTCTTTTTGTGCATAGGTGGGTATGGCGCATAAGAGCAAAAGCAGGAACGGCAGGAGATGACTTTTTTTCATGGGGTGCTGTTGAGCAGGCATTATAGCTGCATAGAATAAAATATAAAATTAAGTAATAAAACAGATAAACTGCGATGACCTGCAGTTTATCTGTTTTTACTTTCCATGGGCAAACCTGTCTCTTACTTCAATATTTCTATCTTATACGAAAGGACATTGTCGTCTGCCTTGATCATTAAATAATAAATGCCAGGTGCCAATCCTTTGTCAGGAATCATATTGTCTCCCTCTTTAAGTTCATACTGTCCGGCATTTCTTCCATTGGCATCCACCATTTGCATAACTGCCGATGTTTTGAATGCGGGCAGGGTTATATTAAAGCTGCCGTCAGTAGGGTTAGGATACACTTTTACCTGTTGTGCAAAAGCCTGGTTACCATCGTTGGTATTACCTGATGCCTGCTTGAGGCCATGGGTACCTGGCGTATGGCATACAACTGTTGTGCAGCCGCCAAGGGTCACGTTTACACATACATTACCGGGAGGCGGCGTAGACGAGCTGAGTAGCAGTGCCGAGGTAGTAGCACCAGGAACAGTTACACCAGCAATGGTCCATGTATAAGTAGGGCTGCCCGGTGCAGTGGTTATATACACGTCAGACCCACCCACAGCAGGGTTAGGATAAAGTGCGAGTGTAGCGCCGTTGCCTGCTACGGTAACGGGGGTGCTTACAGTGGTACTGCTGCCGCATGCTGATGTAACATGCGTAATGTTGATCACATAAGTACCGCTTGCGGTGGCCAGAGTGTTCATGGTAATTACACCTGTGAGCGGATCAACTGACGGTGTACCGGAGAATAAGCCTGTAGGTACCGATGTAACAGTATAGGTACCATAAAAAGGAGCCGGGGCGCTGCCCACTGTAATGGTGGTAGTACCAGCTATGCCATAGCTGAAGCAACCTACTACGATACCTGAAGGTGTAACAGGGCTGTAATTAACTGCCAGGGGTAATGAAGCTGCACTATTGCAGCCGCCAGAGCCATTTGCTACGACAGTAATGTTTACAGGGCCGGTGCTTGTGCCACCTGGCTGAAACACAGGACTGTTGCTGCTGCAGGCAGTAGAGCACGACCAGCCGGTAGGCAATGACCAGGTATAGCTGGAGGCACCCGTAACAGCAGGTACGGTGTAAGAAGCGGTAGGCCCGCCATTACGTACTACACAGGTAGGCCCTGTAATGCCTGCAGGCGTCGTTGGCTTCACATTTACGGTAAGGCTGATAACACCGCCGGGGCAAAGACAAGAATAAGCTGAAACAGTGTATGGGCCTGCTGCCGTGCCTGCCGGCACCAGTATGCTCACACTTGATGCTGCACCGTTAAGGTTGGTCTTTGTCCAGCCCGTAGGCAGGGTCCAGCAGGTACCGTTGTTCAATACCGGGTCAGGAGAATTGAGTATGTAGTTACTGGAGGTGCCGTCGCTTACACAGGTAGCACCCGATATGGTAGTTACTCCCGCCGTCAGGCTGCGGTTGATATTATAAGTGAATGTGGCAGGCTGGCATGGCCCGGTAATGGTAAGCGTAAGCACGCCGGGATTGTCATCCATTGTGGTTATCGAGAGGTTGCCCGGGCTTTGTGTGAGCGTCCAGCTGGCATTAGATGATGTCCAGGTATATGTTTGTCCTGCTACCGGCGTATATGTGGTGCTGAATGTGTGTATGCCGGTATTGAGGCAGGTAGGGATAGGCGTAGACAAGGTAGGTGCGGTTGGCGCGCTCACTACCGTATGTGTAACACATGTAGTATGCGGTGCAGATACGCCGGCATCACCGTCCCACGGATTAGCGCGGCCATAGCAGGTCTGCACTGTAAAAGGGAAATTGTAGCCTGCAAAAGATGTTGGTGTGGTAAAAGTATAGGAGCTCTTATCAGCAGAGTAGTATGCCGTTGAGATACCTGGTACGGGGTTACCCAGTGCATCAGTAATGGTCCAGTAATATTTATCGAGCCCAATGCCGTCAGGAAGATTATCGGTGGCTATCTGATCTACTGAGTAGGTATAAGGCGTGTTGGGCAGCCAGCAGTCGGGCCCTACTATAGGCGGCACGTACTGCGCGCCGGCACCTGTGTTAGCATATGTTTTATATACGTCGAAAGAAATAGCCGCACCGCCACCGCAGCCGGGACTGCTGTAACTTACGCTTATCCTTCCCTTGCTCCTTGCCAGGTTAGGGGTAGAGGGTAGCGTACTTTCCGATGGTATCCTCAGATTTTCATTGTACGACTGGATGGTCAATGTTGGCGAAGCCCCTGCACCCTGTATAGCCGACCCCGAAGTGGTGGAAGTGTATATAGAGAGGTCGCCCTGCATACCCCACCCTATCTGCGTGGTGCCATTGGGCACATAGGTGAAATCGCCAGCCGGACTTACTACTTTAAACGGGTCGGGCATAATTACTACGCCGCCATTGCCCACTACGCCGCCAAAACCTAATACAGTGCCGACGCCTGTGCCCACCTGTACCACCTGGCATGCAGGCGGCACCTTTACTACCGGCTGCGCCCAGGTATTGAAATTACTAATAGCCAGCGCTATTAGCACAGAAAAACGCATTAATATTGATTTGATATTCATAAAAATATTGTTTTAATGATGAAGAAATAGTACCGCGTATGCAGGCCGCATTATACATCATCCAGGAAGATGATGAACCTGGATATAGCTATCCGCCGGTCATAGTTATCATGCATGCGTGCAACTATGGAGATAACTGATCTAATAAGCTGGCGCCAGGCGCTAAACGCATATCTTGCGGTTACCGGATAATGCCATCTGCGTTTTCGCTGAATTTTATGGAACCTATAGCCGTATGGCCTATAATATTTCAGCCGCATATACAGCACTCTGCACGCCGAAATTGATAAAGTAAATCTTATATAAAATGCAGCGATCGGCATATCATTATTTTATAGCCCTTCTAGTAGTACTCAATCATTCACATATGCTGCTACCGCTCGGCATACAAGAAAATAATTAAATTGTTAACTAGAGACTAGAATGTAAAAATCAAATAATAAGTTTATTATTTTTAGAGGGAAATCCTTCTATATGTAGCATTCACAAAAAAGATAACCACCTATACTCCTCAGTATTACCTGTTGTGTATTTGGACAGAAATTTTGTATAAGTGACGCTTAAAGGCCGACTGGCACTTGGTTTGACAACAAACCCGGGCCGCGGGTTTTCCCTCTGTTTTATAATTATCAACGCTTCTAATTTTATCCGTGATGAGTACAGCCAATATTCATATTGCGTATGCCGATGACCATATTGCCGTCCGTAAGGGCATCGTCTCCTACATTGAAAAACTGGGCGGCATCACAATAGATATTGAAGCTGACAACGGTCTTGACCTTTTCAACCGTATAAACAAGACGGCAGTGCTGCCCGATGTGATCATAATAGACATTCATATGCCTGGCATGGACGGATTTGAGACTGTGCAGGCGCTAAGGAAGAAATGGCCGCAGATAAAAATACTTGTATTAACAGCCTTTGAAACTGAATTGTACCTGATACAGATGATCTATATGGGTGTTAATGGCTACCTTCTGAAAAGCTGCCATCCGCAGCATATAAAGCAGGCGCTGGTAGAGATACATGAGTACGGCTTCTACTATGCCGACAGCACTGAAGAGCGCTTCTTTGATAAAGTGCAGACAGGTAAAATAAAGCTACCCCACTTTACAGACAACGAAATGGAGTATCTTAAACACTGCCCTACAGACCTTAACTACAGCCAGATAGCGGCTAAAATGGGCACTACGGTAAAGGCGCTGGAAGGGTATATGACACGGCTGTGTGAGAAACTGCATGTAAAAGGCAGGATAGGACTGGCAATGTATGCCATACAATTTGGATTTGTAAAAGTAGATATTGATAAACAGAAAAAGTTCATCCTAAACCAAAAAAAGAAAACATGAAACGCACGTCACAACTAATTGCACTTACAGTCATCCTGCTTTCCGCCTGTACACATCCTACATATCCCGAGGCTACTCCTGCGCCGCAGCCGCAGGGGAGCACACATGCAGGCAGGATAATACCCTTAAGTCTGCTTCCCGGCAGGAACGATAGCTTCTCCAAGTTCATCAGCATCGACTCGGCCAACAAGATGCTGCAAAGCTACCTGTCGAGCATTGACTACCAGAAGAACGATACTGAGCTGCACGCCATCATCTTCAAGGCAGCAGACCTCAGACAGATGCTCTCAGACGGAAGGATCAGCAACGTGAAGATAATGCTGGCGCACACACTCGACTATATCAACGCAGGCGGCGCAGGTGAATATTGCGGTTATAAATCCAGAGAGCTTACCGTTATCATCTCCGGCTACGACTCTTCAGGCAATTATGTTTACACCCCCTCAGGCAAGGTGCTGGAAATGGGCGCCCCCTGCCCTACAAGCTGCCCTGCTACGGGCAGTGCAGCTTCTGATCTTCTTTACTAAACATAGCTACACGCAATGAGGCTTTTTTTGTACAATTTCTATTTATTACTGCTGCTCAGCTCTTCGCTGGCTGGGTTGTTCCGTTTCAGGCAGCTGGATAAAGGCGGAAAAATATTAAGTATAGTGGTAACGCTTACGTTTTTTAGCGAGTCCCTCTCTTTTTACGCCGCTTACAGGTTTCACAACAATATACCGGTGTACAATGTATTCAATATACTGGAGTTTGTGCTTATATGCGCCTACTTCAATTACAGCAATGCGGCATTGGGTAAGCACAATACAGGAGTATGGGTGGGTATAGCCGGCGCTACCGGAGGCATAGCAGATATAATGCTGCAGTCGCTTAATCATCTTAATACTTATTTTATATTCTTCGATGGCATCTTTGTCATCTCTATGACGCTATACACCTTCTCTACTTACATACAGAACGATGATGAGCACAGCTTTAGCAATAACCCTCATTTCTGGTTTGGTGTATGCCTGGCGTTTTTCTGGAGCGTTACTTTCCTTAACTGGGGCCTGTACGACCATTTCAGCAACAACCCTGAATATACGCACATCATCAACCAGCTTATTCTGCTGGTAAACCTGCTCACCTATGCCGGAGTGGGCACCGTATTTATCATGTACCCGAAAATGAAAGATTTAGATGGAAGATAACTACATCATCCCCCTTTTCATATCGGGTACTATAATGTTCGTGGTTTTTGTCTTTTTCATTATATTCTTCATTATTATCAGCAAGCAGAGAAGGAACAACCTGTTCCTGGAGAAGAAGAAAGCCATATTTGAAGAGCAGGAGCGCACCATGAGCCAGATATCGCGCGAGGTACACGACAACCTGGGCGGCCTGCTTAACCTGGCCATGATGAACATACATGTGATAAGAACACAAACTACAGGTGACAACCAGAAAGAGGCTATTGATAACGCGGGCAGCATTATAACACAGCTGATAGCCGATGCACATAACATAAGCTATTCCCTTAACAGTAATTATATCAAGAAAAGAGGGCTTTTTGATGTGTTGAAAAGCCAGTTAAAATACATATCCTCATCCAGGAATATTAAATGCGATATAGAAATAACAGGTAACGATAACAACTTTACCGAAGAAGAAGAACTGCTGATCTACAGGATAGCACAGGAGGCATTACAAAACTCGGTAAAACATGCAGCTGCCAGCCAACTGAACATTGTGCTTGGTTATGCATCCGATGAATTTACAATGACCATAGCCGACAACGGCATAGGCTGCAATGAAAATGGTCCATCAAGCGGAATAGGCATAATGAATATGAAAGAGCGCGCCAAAATTCTAAATGGCGTACTCGATATAAAGTCTCCCCCCTGTGAGGGGCTTTCGGTAAGGCTGACCATAAAACATAACCGCAGTAAGTAAGCACTTACGAGCCTCCAGATTTTGTGCAGCAGTTTTTTGCGCCTTACGGGTCGCCACCAGTAGAATGGCTGCAAAAAGCCGCTTGCTACAACAGAAAATACTGTATCAATAGAATTGCTAACAATCATATGAAACAGTATAATTCTAATGGTGATTTTCAGAAGCTAAAGACATTAGATCTTACCGATTGTTGCCTCAGCCCTGGATTGTTTCCGCAAAACGATGCGACAACCGACATATATTTATCGCCAGTAAACACGAGCGAAGGGCAATGTCTTCGCCTCCTTGAGCTCCGCATTATCCTTCAAACCCGCCAAATAACTTCAGCATATTATCCAGCGCCTCATCGGAGTGCATCCTGTTGCCATTCTCCAGCGATTCTGCCGCAGCCTTTGCGGCACGTTGGCGCATAGTTGTCTCATAATTGCTTATAGCTTCTTTCATATCAGTATAGCTGCCCGATGTTAGGCACGCACAAAGCTCCAAAGCATCCTGCATAGCCATGTTGGCGCCCTCGCCCGCAAATGGGGGCATTACATGTGCGGCATCGCCTATCATTGTCAGGTTGGGTTGTGCTTCCCAGGTTTGATCTATTGGCATGCAATAGATAGGGCGTGGAATAAATGGCATGGTTGCGTGCTCAAACAACTCGTACCAAACATTGCTCCAATCCGCATACTCGGTTTTGAACCAGTTCAATACCTGCTCTTTGTCGGTATAGTCAAGCCCGTTAGTGCGCGCCCACTGCTCATCGGTCTTCAGGCTGGCGTAAAAGCCAATATCTCCATTACCCTTGGCGCCCATCAGCAGGTCCTTATCCTTACCGAAGGCCATTATCTTACCGCCTTTCAACAAAGCACTTATGCCCGGCGCAGCCTGCTTTGCATTGTAAATAACCCCCTCCAGCATAGTGATGCCGGTATAGAATGGTTTGATATCCGTAAGGTAAGGGCGTATCTTAGAGTTGGCACCATCAGCCGCTATCACCACATCGGCGTAGAAAGATGATCCATTTTTGAAATGTAGTAACCACCCATCATTCTGCGCGTCCATAGACAAGAAATGACTATCCCATACTACTGTATCCGCATCAAGAGATTCCAGCAACATTTTCCGGAGCACGCCCCTATCTATCTCAGGGCGGAAATGTGCATCGCCGAAAGTGGCATCCGGCCCCTCCGTGTCACTATGATCGTCAAGAAATATCTCGGCCTGCTCATTTGTTATCATCATTTTGTCTGCGCCCGGCATATAGTTGCGCCTGAACTCATCGAGCAGACCCGCCTGTCGTATGGCTTCGAGGCCAGAATCTTCGTGCATATCGAGTGGAGAACCCTGCACACGGGCATCTTTGTTAATGTCGCGCTCATACACTTTTACCTGTACACCTTTTAGCTGTAAAAGCCTGGCCAATGTCAATCCTCCCGGGCCACCGCCTACTATGGCCACTTGCTTATCTTTTAGTAACATGCTGTATATTTTTTTAGCACTTGCTGCATAATAATGTGCATTATGATGGTCTTTGCGCTCTCTGCCTGCTTAATAGTCTTTGCGGCCCTTTGCGATAAACCTTTGCGTTCTTTGCGTGAACTCTAAATGCACAAAACTATCCAGCGTTGAATATAATTACAGCACAAAACTATTTCTGCCTCAGCACCGATAATAGTATAAATCGGTCGTTAGCGTTTTTTGCAAGGTCTTTAGGCACTACGCCGGCGTATTTCTTTATCTCTTTTATAAAATGTGCCTGATCGGTAAAGTTCAGCTCAGGAAAGAGCACACCCTCTGCAATATGCTCCAACGACTTCCGGAAACGCAGTATAGTACAGAATGCTTTTAGCGACATGCCCAGTTGCCGATTAAAATACCTGTTGATCTGCCGGCTGCTCCAGTACACCTTTTCAGATAGCTCGTGCACCGTCATCTCTCCGTTGGATGCATAGATCAGCCTGAACAGTTCCAGCTTGCGGTTGTCAACATCATTAGGTAAAAGCGATAGTATCTTTTCAGTTGCCCTGGCATAGAATACATCGAAACTCTCAAGTGCACCTGGAATAAAACCCCAGAAATCGTCGGGTATTACTTTCGCCATATCCACAATATCTGCAATAGACGTATGCAGGATATACTCTACAGCAAGTGGCTTAAAGCTTATGGTATATGCAAGCGTTTGTGGCGGGATACTCCGTTGATCAGGCCCTGTTTCTAACCCTACCTGTATCACGCGGAATGGTTCGCTGCCCGAGCATATAAAAAACAGGTCTACCCTGCCATCGGGCACTATCACCACCTCTTTTGCCTCATCGGAGTTATTATGGAACATGCCAATGCTTTCCACGTAGTCTTGCAGTGCGTCCGGGGGCTTTATGAATTTGGTGTAGAAGGTATGCATCATGGTTTAACTACATATGCGTCACTCATTCAAGTGCAGCTGTTATGAGCGTAGCAAAAGTAAATATTGCAGCTAAGTTCACCACTTATAGAGTTCCATATAAACAATTTACCTGGAGAATAAGTGCAGAACGAGGCCATTTCATGAAAGTGTATTGCCGAAATGATGAAACTGGTATTTTTTGATGATGAGTAACGGTATTTGTTGTAGCCATTACGTGTTTAATATGGATGAGCGCAAACAAATTAAGTTACAAACTATATCATAACAACATAAAATAGAATAAATTACAAAAATAATAAATTAACATATATATATACCTCTTGTGCCTATTTCAAATCTGCAATAGCACTATGTAACTTCACAACACCCAATATTTTTATCATTTAAATCAAACAATATGGAACAAACAATTGGCATGATCATCTCCTTTGCAGGTGATTTTGCTCCTCTAAACTGGCAAATATGCAATGGCCAGTCGTTGCAGGTAAGAGAATATGAAAAGCTGTTTTCTCTTATTGGCAACACCTATGGCGGCGATGGCTATCAGACTTTTAACTTGCCAGACCTCAGGGGGCGTGTGCCTATGGGAGTTACCCAGCCGCCAACTACGGGCACTAACTATACACTAGCCCAGCAAGGTGGCGTAGAAAAAGTTACATTAACCGATGCAACAATGCCAAAGCACACCCATGTACTAAACATTGTAGGCGCAAAGCTCTCTGTAAGGAGTGGCTTATCTGTAAGTAATTCCCCAGCCACATTGACTACATCAGCAGGAGCTTTTTGCAAATTAGGAGCCGGTAACTGTACTTCTCCCGAAGTGCCAGCTGTATATAACTATGGCGGTGCTACCAATCTGGTTGAAATTGCAAGTGGCACTATAAAACCCCAAATCGGATTCCCTCTAGATGTAAGCCTGACAGGTAATAATACCTCGCATAACAATATACAACCAACAATTGCATTAAACTATATCATCTGCTTTGAAGGATTATATCCTATAAGACCTTAATATTTAACAATCAAAAACAATCGAATATGACAGGAGTATTTATTGGGCAGATACTGCCCTGGGTAGGAGACTGGGCGCCTACCGACTGGGTAATTTGTGATGGAAGCCAATTACCAATCTCGGGAGAATACCAATACCTATTTGGTGTGATTGGGTTCAGTTATGGCGGAAACAACAACACATTTGCGGTTCCCGACCTGCGGGGACAGGTGGCTGTAGGGCAAGGCCAGGGTCCGGGACTTTCTAATTGGCGTACAGGCCAGCAGATGGGCAATCCTACATGTCAACTTAACATAAGCACAATGCCGGTACATTCTCACCAGGTGACCCTCAACTCATTTCAGGCACAAGTAAATGTAATGGCTTCGAACGATGCGGCAACAACAAATACGCCATCTCCTGGTGTCGTTCCCGCAGCTGGAGCAAGCCCCGGTACCACTAATGGAGATGATGTAACAGTTAATTTATACTCGTCTGACATTTCACCATCTATTAGTGCCGGCAATGTGGCCCTTTCTGTTTCATTATCGGCCAATAGTATCAATGCCGCTAACACCGGAAAATCCGCAACTCATCCTAATATGATGCCCTACCTGGCACTAAACTATATTATCTGCTACAAGGGTGCACCATATCCAACTCGTCCTTAACAACAAAAAAAACAACACTTATGTCAGAACCTACAATTGGGATGATCATTCCCTGGTCTTTATCATGGGCCCCGCCCGGCTGGGCATTTTGTAATGGACAAATGCAACCAACTGCGGAAAAAAATGCCAATCAGCAAAGCAATCCGTTCTATCTTTTGTTTAACCTGATACAATACCAATATGGTGGATCGGGGGCGCATTTCGCATTGCCCGACCTAAGAGGGCGCACTATACTAGGATACGGGATAGACATGCGTAATCAATTAAACTATAATCTGGGCACTGCCGGGGGGGCAGATATGGTACAGCTAACTGTGGATCAACTTCCTAGTCATGCACACGCAGTATCGCCCTCATCATCTGGGGTCACAGGAAGTATGCCATTTAAAACTTCCGGCAATCCGGCAACTTCACCACAGCCCATTGGCCCTCCGTCGGCTGCCAATAGCCCTGAAACCGATTCGAACGGTGCTAATTATGTGATCAATAATTATGCATCCAACCCGCTCATCACTTCAGAAGTACAATTACCAGCTGCAGTCCAGCTTACGCCGTCTGAGTATACGGGGGTAACTATGAATACAACGGGTGGTGATATGCCGCACGAAAACCGGCAACCCTTTCTTGTACTTAATTTTATCATCAATTTTAACGGCGTATATCCTTCCAGGCAATAGTATGCATCAAGCATAGCTACCAATGGCCCTGATCTTACCAGATCAGGGCCATTGTCTTATACCACTTCCAATAGTTCCACAAAATCCTGCAGTGCAACCGGGGCCTTTATGAACCTGGTGTAGCAATTGCTCATGAGTGTTAACTATTTATGCAAAGCCCTGCTCAGCCTTATGCGTAGGTAATCGTAGAACAAGGTGAATACCAGCAGCCCGACGGATATATAGAATGCGGCAAAGCCAATAGAAGAAAAGGTTATTCCGCCAACTACCCCACCTGCCAGGAAGCAGCCGGCGATAGAGGCCCGTAAGATGATGTGTTGCCGTAAAGAAGGGAGAACCCTTCCCTGCCCCGCTATCCAGTGCGCAAGGTCTATACCAAGGTCGGTGACCAAACCTGTGAGGTGTGTAGTGCGTACCACAGCACCCGATATCATAGACACCATGGCGTTCTGCATACCCATTGCCAGCAGCAGTGCACCTGCCAGTATCTCGGTACGCGGCAGTGAATGATCGTACCACCATCCGGAGGATGCCACAGCAAACAGTATGCTGGCTATCACCAGCACCAGCACAGCATAAGTATAGCGTTTATCCCTGCCCATGCGGGCTATGTATAATGCAGAAGAAAATGCGCCCAGCAGGAATAACACCAGCCACAAGGCCACCATGCGGGCAGAGCGCAGGTTGTGTGCGGCAAGATACAACGCCAGCAAGGCTGCATGACCGGTTACATTGGTAGTGAGTACGTTGAACGCCAGGAAACCCGCCGCATTGATAAACCCCGCATTGGCCGACAGCAGGATTGCCAATCGTATATTATGCCTGTAGCTTCGCTTTTCGCCGGTGTGCCGTAACATGGATTTGAATACCTAAAGTTAGGAAAAGCTGGGATAGTGGGTTATACGATGCGCAAAATACAGTCAATTGTGTATAAGTCTCTTAAACGCTAGTATGGGAGGTACAAGTACCCCAACTCCTTATCAAGAAAATTTTGGGTGCCGTACAAGGTTTCGTCCTTATTGTTATAAGTGAATAGCAGATCATTGGTACAATTGAAATCCTGATAGTCGTATTTTACTAATCCTTTTTTGCTATTATTTCGTACATTTTTTATGTAAAACTCTTTCCCCGATGGATAAGTAACCAATTCCAATCGTGAGTTGTAAACGTTTGGCATAGGTATGCGCTATTGCCTATCTGGCAATGCCCTGCAGCCCGCACCCCGCTGTAAATACGGGAGGTAAAAGAGGTGTCGGGGTCATTGAATTGCCCATTGGCAGTATAGGAATTGATAACCACCATGGTATCGGTCATGGCTAGCGTTGTGTCTTGCTGTAAGAAAAACGCCAACTCAAGGCGCACATTTACACACTGCTTCTTTTGGGCGCAGGAATTCAACAGCAATGAAATTGTTGAAAGCAGAAACAGATATTTCATATGGATGGGTAGGCTGAATTTATATAACCTAAATGTACAACTTATAGTGACCAATTGTGTGCTTGTGGAATTTCCTATGAAGTGGCAAACTTTTACACCTACTTCACATCCTTCTTCCGCACCACTACCCACTCATCAATATTTACCGTAAAGGGTAGCTTGCCTATCTTTACTATTGCTTTTTTGTCGCGCAGTTCTTCTACTATACCTACCTGGTGGTTGGTTTTGTTGCGCACGTAGTAGCCTGGTTGGGGCTTTACATTCACCAGTTCGTAGTTCTTATCGGCCTTCTTAGCAGCTGCGGCATTGCCCGATATCTGCTTGCGTTTAAAGAGCAGGTTCTCTGCCGTGGTGATCACGTCCTGCTTGTTATCTGCCTTCTTCCAGTCCTGTACTATCTGCTTGAACTTACGCTCCATATCGCGCAGGTAGTCTATCTCTTCCTTCTTTATTTTGTTTTGCAGTATCTGCATATCGCGGGCCTGCTTCACCTTCTCTTTATCGGCCAGCACTTCGTAGTCGCGCTTCAGCTTCTCGTTTGTTTTTAGCAGGCGATCCAGCTCTTTTTCCTTGTCGCCCAACCTTACCGACTGTTGTTCGGTTTGCAGCAGCATCTTATCCAGCTTAAAGTGTTCGCGCTGGGTAAGGGCCCGTGCACGTTCTATTACCACCTTTGGCAACCCGCTGCGCTGTGCAATGGCAAACGTATACGAACTGCCCGGCTTACCTATAGATAATTGATACAGTGGCTCCAGCTTCTCCTCGTCAAAGGCCATTGCCCCGTTAAAGATGCCCTTTACCTTACCGGCCATCACCTTCAGGTTCAGGTAGTGAGTGGTGATGATACCCATAGCGTGCTTGGATGCCAGGTCTTCTACAATGGCCTCTGCAAAGGCACCGCCAAGGTTAGGGTCGCTACCGCTGCCCAGTTCATCTATAAAGAATAGGGTCTTGCCATTAGCAAAATCCATAAAGTACTTCATATCCTGCAGGTGGGCGCTGTAGGTACTCAGCTCATGCTCTATGCTCTGGGTATCCCCTATCTGCACCATCAGTTGGCGAAACACACCTAACTCCGAATTTTCGCCCACGGGTATCAGCAAACCTGCCTGCACCATCAGCTGCAACAGGCCAACCGTCTTCATAGATACCGTTTTGCCACCGGCATTGGGTCCGCTGATAATGAGTATGCGGTTATTCCTGTCGAGCGTAAGGTTGAGCGGTACTGTCTCTTTGCCGCTTTGCTTGTTGCGTAGCAGCAGCAACGGATGGTAGGCCTTCTCTAACTGTATTATCGCATGCGGACTCAACCGGGGCATGTTGGCATTCATATCCACGGCCAGTTGTGCCTTGGCCCGTATGTAATCGTAGATACCGGCTATGTGGTAATACCCTTCCAGTTGCGGACCGTATACACTCAGGTCTTTAGTGGCCTGCACCAGTATGCGGTGTATCTCCTTCTGCTCTGCCCTTTCCAGCGAGAAGATCTCGTTATTAATGTCGATGGTCTCTTCCGGCTCTATGAACACCGTTTTCTGGGTGTCGCTTTCGCCGTGCAGTATACCCTTTACTATGCGTTTGTATTCGGCCAGTACGGCGGCGGTGCGGCGGCCATTGTAAAAGCTCTCACCTATATCGGCCAGGTAGCCTGCCTTGCTCAGCTTGCGCAATACCCCTTCAAACGTACGGCGGGCCAGGTGGCGGGCCTTGCCCAGCTCACTGCGGATGGCCATCAGCTCTTTAGAGGCTGTATCTTTTATCTGCCCCGTTTCATCTATTACCGATGAAATAAGCTCATTGATCTGCTTTTCGTAAACTATCTTTTCGCTGAGCGCTGCCAGGGCCGGGAACAGGTCATTATTCTTTTTGAACCAGTTAAGGATGTCCTTCATGTTCAGTGCCAGCTGGTGGCAAAAGAGCAACTGCTCACCGCTCAGCACCCCACCCGCTATTTGCAGCAGTCGCAGTTCCTTGTTTATATTGCGCGTAAAATCATTAGGAAAATGATCGCCTGTGCTAATGATATTCCTGAACTCATTTACCTGTAGCAACTCTTTCTGAATGAACTCCAGCCGCATATGAAAGCGAATGTTTTGCACTCTCTCACGCGCGGCATCGGTACGGCACTTGTGCAGCAGCAGATCTGCCACCTTATTAAACTCTAAACTCTCTATGGCATTAGCCGGGTATAGTAACATTTGAGTGCAAAAATAGGATTTTCTAATGGCTTACACGCCTTACACAAGGTTCACGCAAAGGGCGCGAAGGAATATCGCAAAGGGCCGCAAAGAGTTTTTTTAAGCAGGCAGAGTATGCAAAAGGGGGTAATTAATATATGGCCTGTTTCCTCGGGGATTTTCTCCGTGCAGTCGCTTAGTGTGCAGCGAGGACTCGCCGATGTCGGGCTGGGTAACGGCTGTACCTCATCCCGTAATTAGAGACGTAAAATTTGTACTGGTTTTTGGAAATCTATCCCTTATTCCTGTTCACCAACTGCGCAACAACAATTATGCAGAAACAGATAGCAGCTACAAAAATGCCGCCTGCAAACAACATGTTACCTATAAAAGATGCCACCTTAAGCAGCAGCTCTCCACAGAGCATAATAATAGCACCCGATATCAATACGGTAGAGGCATTGAACTTACTCTTACCTGCCGGCACTGCCTTTATCGTCGTATATAACACCGCACAGAGCCCTAATATAAAAAATACTATCCCGCCCATGGCAATCATCCTGAATACCAATATGTGCATCACCCTTAGTATTGCGCTCACAGCCACCAACAGCATACCTGCGGCAAATAAAACGGCGTATAGTGTTTTTGAGTTCATACACAACAAATATAATATTTAGAACAGATCACCCGGATGCCAGGCGGTAATTTTTATTGCACCATTGCCATCCCAGTCGCAGTTACCGCCACAATACCAGCCATATTTAGTGTGTCTCAATATCGATTGTCTCGAAAACGGCCTGCCGCCATTATGTGTATAGCTTAGCGTATAACGTGCCTCCAGATGCCCTGCTTCATCGCGCTCAAACAAATTAGCCTCACCTGATACGCCGCCTGAATACCGGGGCCAGAATGACCAACTTACTGAAAATATTGTGCTTCTCCCGGCCACCAGGAAATACTCATCTGTAGTTACCGAGTCATACATATCAATAATGGTTTGGGCTTCATCAAGCCGCCACCTGTTTTTATGGCCGGGGGCAAAGGCTGCTTTAATTCGTTTATCTGGTTTATAGCCAGAACTTTTTATCTGCCCATACCATTCATCATACCTTCCCTGCATTCTTGCCAATATATCCTGCCGGGGTGCGTCGGAATAAACATAGTGATGCAGCAGCGACGTTTTTTTATTCTGACTACTTGTTACCCGTACCAGCCTGCTTTGGGCATCGTAGCTATATTCAACCAATTGCGGATCGCTGCCAGATGCTCTATATATCCGCGTGGCTACCAGGCGCTTGCCTGTATCGTATTCATATATCTGCTTGGTTACGGCCCAGTCGTTTTGGACGGACCGGTCGGTAGTCTCAGTTATGGTCCTCCTATCGTTGGTGTAAGTGTATCTTGTAACGCTGAGCGGCTTTTTTGCGCCGGGCGTTTCTCCATACCATGCAAACTCCTTAATATACCCATCTTTATCATAACGTTCATCAGCCAGGGAGTCGTTATGTGCTGCCTTGTGCTGAAAACGCTGATATAGCACTGGTGACTCCGGAGGCATTGTTTCGGGGTAATATAACAAGCCTTGTACAGTTTCTATACTATCAAAATATGGTGCTGGCTCCTGGCCACGGGTACGGTCACACAAGAGCAAGAGGAGGAGTATATATACGTAAGAAAGTTTCATATGCAGGGCGGTTTACCACTGTTGATTAAAGTTATGGACAAACCAGCAAAATAATCACAGCCCTTTTCCGTTCTCAATCAGGCGCATAAGAATTATCTTCGCACAGCTAAAATCTACAGGCGCTTCTGCACAAAGAATGAAAGTATCTGTTATTATCGTTAACTATAATGTAAAGTACTTCCTGGAGGTATGCCTGCATTCTGTAATGCGTGCCGCCAACGGGATAGCTGCCGAGGTGATAGTGGTAGATAATAACAGTACCGATACCAGTTGCGCCATGGTGCGGGAAAAATTCCCGTCTGCAGTACTCATAGAAAATAAAGATAATAAGGGTTTCTCCCGCGCCAACAACCAGGGCGTAGAAATAGCCCGGGGCGAGTACATATTGTTCCTGAACCCGGACACGGTGATGCCCGAGAACTTCCTGGTAAAGACGCTGGCCTATATGGACGCCCACCCGAAGGCGGGGTCACTCGGACCGAGGCTGATAGATGGCAAGGGCGACTTTGCACCCGATGGTAAAAAGTCTTTCCCTTCGCTTTCGGTAGCCATATTCAAAACCACGGGAATCAATAAGTTATTCAAAAATTCTCCATACTTCAATAAGTATTACGCGGTGCATGTAGGCGAGCGGGAGACCGCCCCTGTTGAGGTGCTTTCCGGCTGCTGCATGCTGGTGCGCCGTAGTGCCATGGATATAGCAGGAGGAGCTTTCGACGAGGACTACTTTATGTATTGCGAGGACGTAGATCTATCCTACCGCATACTGAAGGCAGGCTACGAGAACATTTATTACCCCGAGGTAGACCTCATCCACTACAAGGGCGAGAGTACCCGAAAGATGACCTTATCGTACGTACGGATATTTAATGAGGCGCTGATCACCTTTGTAAAGAAGCACTACTCTGCCAAAGACGCCCGCCTGTTCATCATGTTCATTAACCTGGGCATTATCCTAAGGGCTGTATTGGGCACCGTTAAGCGCGGACTGAAAATATTGCACATGCCCCTGTTCGACGCATTGATACTTACGGGCACCCTTTACGGCATTAAAGAATTTTGGGTAGAGCACGTAAAAGGGATGATGCCCATACCGGCATCATCGGTTTATGCCACCTTCCCGGTGTATATATTGCTGTGGCTGGTATCTATGTTCTTTAATGGCTCGTACGATTCTCCTTACCGGCCACTTAAGGTAATACGCGGTATGTTATTGGGGACCATAGTTATATTAGCATATTACGGTTTGCTGCCGCCTGAGCTCAGGTATTCCCGTGCTATCATCATCTTTACCGGTCTGGCCGGTACTGTGGGCCTGTTGGGCCTGCACGAGGTACTGTATCGACTGGGAATACTCAAGTACATACCTTACGACAAACTGCCTAAGCGCGCCGTAATAGTGGCCGATGAACCCGCCTACCGCCAAACGGCAGACATACTGCAAAAGGTACACTACGCCCCCGAACTATCGGGCCGCGTAAGCAACGACGGCCACACGGGCAATGCACTGGCTGCCCTGCCGGAGATGAAGCAACTGCTCTACACCACCGGCGTGAATGAAGTGATCTTTTGCGTCGACACCATGAGCTACCAGGATGTATTTGCCCAGATGCAGCAGTGCGGCAATGCATACGAATATAAAATACATCTAAATGGTAGTCACAGCTTTGTAGGTAGCAATTCAAGCAATACATCGGGCGATCTGTACACTGTAGATCGCCGTTATAACCTCAGCGACTTTGCCCAGCAGCGCAATAAGCGCATGATAGATATGGCTTTATCTCTGCTGTTATTGGTACTGTTCCCCATAACGCTGCTGCTTACCAAACGCCCGGGCAAGCTGCTCTCTGCATGCATCAATGTATTATTCGGCAGGAACACCTGGGTAGGTTATGCGGAGGGAATAGACCACCACCGCCTGCCTAAGCTACGCCCCGGCATCCTTGCGCCCTATAACATCCTGCCCGGCTACGAACCATCTGAGCACGTAAAGCGCCAGATCAACCATGCCTATGCCCAGCACTATTCCGCAATGACGGATGTGGGGTTGGTGATGAGGAATTTCAGGTATATTCGAGGATAATCACATATTTTCTATGCCCACATCCGGGAAAATCATCATTGCAGACTATTCCGAAGAATGGCCGGTTCTGTTTAACCGGTTAAAGAATATTTACGCAAATACACTTGGAGAACTAGTAACAGGAATTGAGCATGTCGGCAGTACCTCTGTTAAAGGATTAAAAGCCAAACCGGTTATTGATATCGACATTATCATAAAAGATAAAGACAAGTTGCCTCCTGTTATCAAAATACTGGAGACCTTAGGCTATACGCATTGCGGAGATCTGGGCATAAATGGCAGAGAAGCCTTTAAGTGTAATTCAGAAACTGTTCCATTGGACGGCAGTAATACTATCTGGCCGAAGCATCATTTATATGTATGCCTTGATGGCTGCGACAGCCTAAAAAACCACCTCCAATTCCGGAATCATCTGAGAGCTTACCCTGAACAGGCGCAAGCATACGGAAACCCTTAAAAGAGAACTAGCCTCCCGGTTTCCAAACGATATTGATAGTTATGTGGAAGGAAAGAGTTCTTTTATTTTGAATATACTCGGCCAATTAGGATTCTCATCCCAATCACTTAATGATATTCACATACAAAACAAGAAATGATTTCTATCACCCTTGCCAGTACTTCTGCTATTTCCGTCCTCAGCAAGTCTCTCCAAGAAAATAGAAAAAGGTTAAAGGGGGTGAGTGGTTAATAAGGTTGTTGCTTAGCGCCCCACCCGATGGTTGTCCGTCGGGAGACGGGGACAGCGGCTGTTATTCATTGAGGCTTGAGTAAAACATATTTGGCTTGCTTAGCACCCCCACCCGATGGCTGTCCGTCAGGAGACGGGACAGCGGCGTTACGTGAAGCTTTTACCTTTTAACCCTTTACCTTTTTAACTACTTATCCCTTCTTCTTAAACTTATTGTACCGTTTCTTTTTCTTCTTATCAGGCGCCTCTGATTCTTTTACTTCTGGCGTCGGGCCCAGTTCTTCGGGTACCGGCATCGCTTCCACCTTACGTTCTATCAGCTTTTCTATCTTATGAAACTTCCACTGCTCTTTTTCGTTCACGAACGTGTAGGCAGTGCCCTTGGCAGCAGCACGGGCAGTACGGCCTATACGGTGCACATAGTCCTCTCCGTCGTGCGGCACATCGTAGTTAATAACCAGGTCTATATCCTCAATGTGTATACCACGGCTCAGTATGTCTGTGGCTACCAGTATCTTCAGTTTATTGTGCTTAAAGTCCAGCAATACCTGTTCGCGCTTTTCCTGTTCCAGGTCGCTCTGTATCTGGTCTACAGAAAATTTGGCCCTTTTCAGTTCCTCTGTCAGTTTTTTTACGCTCAGTTTGCTGCTGCAGAATATCAGCACGCTGTTGAACTGGCCGTGAGTAAGTACATGTTTTACCAGGCCTATCTTCTGGCCATCGTATACATAGTATACCCCCTGCTTTATCGCCTCTGCAGGCTTAGATATGGCAATATTCACCTCCACAGGGTTCTTCAGTATGCTGCCTGCCAGCTTGCGGATGGCGGGTGGCATGGTGGCAGAGAACATCAGGTTTTGCCTTTCTTTAGGCATGTACGATATGATCTTTACTATATCCTCGTAAAAGCCCATGTCCAGCATGCGGTCGGCCTCATCCAGCACCAGGTACTTCAGCTCGTCCATCTGCACATAGTTCATGTTCAGGTGAGAGATCATGCGGCCCGGTGTGCAGATAACGATATCTACTCCCGTAGATAGCGCCTTACGCTCTGTTGCGAATGCATTACCATTATTACCGCCGTAAACGGCTATAGAGCTAACCTCGGTAAAGTAAGACAATCCATCGAGCGTGGTGGCTATCTGGGTGGCCAGCTCGCGCGTGGGCACTATGATCATGCATTTTATCTTACCATCATCCTTGGTGTAGGTAAGTATGTTGTGCAATACCGGCAGCAGGAAGGCGGCTGTTTTACCGGTACCCGTTTGCGCTGCGGCTATTATATCCTTACCATCCATTATAGCGGGCATCACCTGCTCCTGCACCGGCGTGGCCGTTACATATCCCATCGAGTCGATACCATCCATCAGGTAATCGTCAAAACCAAACTCTGAAAACTTCAATTATCTGTCAATTTTTGTAAAGATAAGCAAGTGTGGCTATCACATGGTTAAAAATGCCAGTCCTGCCGCCAGCGCATCAGTATATAATCCTGCAGTGCCGAAATCGTCTCTGTTGGGTGTTCTTGGTTCCACGCATTGTGGTGGTAGACTACGCTATCGTCGGGGGCCAGTATCTTACGCTCCCGCAGGCTGCTCATGCTGCAATAGTGAGCTACCGGGTTCCACAGGTGGCGCCAAAAGGCTTCGGTAACACCACGGGTAAGGTAGATATTCTTTATAGACGGATGCTTTTTAAGCATACCCACTATATTGGTAAACACAAAATCATCAAAATTATATACCAGTGCATTATCGTTAAAGCCACCCATCATGCGTTCGTGGTTCTTTTGGGTACGGTCAGCATCGTCAATAGCACTGATGAGGTCTGTAAAGGCTATCTTATTCCTTTTGCAGAAGTCCTGCCAGTCGGCCACCGGGGCATCTATCAGCGACGGCTCGCCATATAGCCGGGGCAGTACATCCCACAGGTAAGTATTTTCGGTACGTCCATAAAACCATTGCGCAGTATTATTCTCCGGCCATTCGGGGTTAAAGGAGCCAACAATAAGCGTCTCCGACTCAAAGTCCAGCCCTTCGAGCAGCAGGTGTTTGCGGAATTTGTGGTTGCAAGGCATATACAAAAACAAAAAAACCACAACAAATGTTGTGGCTTTCGCTCTCCCTGCTGGACTTGAACCAGCGACCCTCTGATTAACAGTCAGATGCTCTAACCAACTGAGCTAAGGAAGAATTTACCCTAAAAGTGCGCAGCAACTGCTTGCCTTGTACTGTTTTGGGAGTGCAAAAATAACTTGTTTTTCATTTTGGCAAAATATTTTCTTTACTTTTTTGAGATATTATTTATTCGCAAGTAAATACGATCGCCAAAATATTTTAAGAAATTTCCATTAACGTACTGTATCACCTCTTCTACCCCATTTTTACAATTCTCCTACAAGACGTTACACATTTCTTAACTACAATTTCCTTAATTTTAGGTAATAAGTACAATAAGGGGTTGAGGCTATTAAGGTTTCTGCGCAGTGTGTACAATTTTTCAGAAAAACAAGTAAGTAAGGGGAGGGGTAAAATGATATTGCTGATGTTGATGATCAGCCGCTGGTATATGCGCAGGTATAAAGCGGCAAGTGAATTATGGCATAAGGAAATGCACTGGCTGGAGAAACACCGCTACGTGCTGATGAACCTGAAACTGCTCAGGCGAAAGACTGTTATTGCGTAAGTATACGGCCACCACAAGGTGGCTGTTTTATATACTTACTATCCTGGCTACTCGGCCACCATCACATAGCTGCCATCGGCCACCATGTTGGTCTCCCTCAGTAGCTGCTCTATGGGTATAGAGCGCTCTGCCGGCTGACGTATAGCCTTATACGTTACCCGCCTGCCCCGTGCGGCAAGCTCGTCTTTCTGTTGGTCACTCTCTACTGAGAAATGGCTGTAGCCGCTCCTGATAAGATCGTAGCACAGATCTTTTGAAAATGGAATAAGCTTCATGGTCGAATCAGCTTTTGAAAATGAATATATGGCCTTGTTGGATCTCTTGCTTTTCTAGAAACCTGCTATATGGCTGATATAGCAATGTTAGGTAGTCCGACCATTATTTTAGACTATAGAAGCCTGCTGTTCTAAGCTGATTAGAGGAAAATGAATAATCAGTGTAAAGGTAGGCCTATTCGGGCATACCTACCAAAACTTTTATGTTAATAATAGTGTACGGAAAAACCCTTACCAACCAATACCCTATTCGTTTTCGCTCTTCAGTTGAGGGATATAAATATTGAAGGAAGCACCCTCTCCCGGCACTCCGGCTGCAGTGATAAAACCATTGTGGTTCTCGGCTATGCGCTTGCATATGGCCAGGCCAATACCGGTACCTTCATAAGCCTCGCGCGTGTGCAACCGTTGGAATACCAGGAATACCCTATCATTGAACTGTGGCTCGAAACCGATACCGTTATCGGAGAAAGAAATATGGTAGTACGTTTTATCCGGCGATGCGGATTCGTGATGTACATGCCGGCCTTCAGTGATGTTGCTGGATATAGTAATGACCGGCGCCACATCTTTCTTTGCAAACTTTACAGAGTTGGTGATAAGGTTAGTAAACAACTGCGCAAACTGAAATGATATAGCGGGCAATACAGGGAGCTCGCTGTTATTAATGACAACCTGGCTCTGCAACAATAACTCATTCAGGTCGTCTTTTACTTTGTTCAGTATATCGTTAAGGTCGGTACGTTCAAAGGCTTTCTCCAGTGTATTGGTACGGGAGAAGGCCAGCAGATCTTTTATCAGCTTTTGCGTACGGGCCGATGCATTCTGTATGCGGGCAAAATAGTCTCTACTCTTTTCGCTCATATTGCCCGATTCCATTTCATCTATCCGGCTCACAAAGGTCTGTATCTTACGCAGCGGCTCCTGCAGGTCGTGACTGGCTACGTAGGCAAACTGCATCAGTTCGCTATTAGAGCGCAGCAGGCTTTCGTTGCTCAGCTTCAGCTCTGCGGTGCGCTCTTCTACCTGTGCCGCCAGTTCATCGGCAAACATGCGCTTATCGTGTATATCGGTACTGGTACCTACCCACATGCGGATATTACCCTTCTCATCATACTGTGGCATGGCTCGACTCAATTGCCAGCGGTACTCACCATCGTGCCTGCGGAAGCGGTGCTCGCAATGAAAAGGAGTGCCGGTCTGTACCGCTATCGTCCATAATTCTATGTTAAGCGGCCTGTCATCAGGGTGTACGATAGCTAGCCACCCCTCCCGTAAGATGCGTTCCTCACTAAACCCTGAATATTCATATACCGGTTCGCTAAAGTAATTCAGGTTGCCTGCTGCATCGGCAGTCCATATCATCTGCGGCATAGAATTGGCCAGCAGGCGGAAACGGTCTTCACTTATTTTCAGTGCCTGTTCTGTTTCCTTCCTGTCCGTAATGTCAATATGCACATTCATAGCGCCTATTACATTGCCTTCATCATCGTGCACAGCCTGCGGGTAAGAGATCACGTGCCTGCGCACGCCATCGGGCCGCTCTACATACATCTCGCGGCGCAGGCTCCTGTTCTCCTTTAGCGCAATAGCCATAGGGCTTACTTCCAATGGCATTTCATCGCCCTGCAGGGTATACAGCTTATGGGCACCACACCACTGGTCTACTCCCCTTATGGGAGTTCGCCCCCACAGGGAAACAGCGGCCTGGTTAAAGATTTCCATATACCCATCCTTATCTATCGTGAAAAAAGACACGGGCAATGAGTAGATCAGTTGGCGGTAGCGTTTTTCGGCCTGCTCTATAGCTTGTCTTGCGGCCACCTTATCAGAAACATCGTTTACGGTCACCATAAGGTCGGCCACCTTACCATCGGCACCAAATATGGGAGCATACTCATAGTCCAGGTAATACTTGCGCGATCCGTCGTGTGAATTGACTATCGCTACCGCTTCCTTGTCTTTATGCGCCACACCGGTATCCATAACTTTCTTTAGCAGGCCGGGATATTCCTGGTCATGCAGTTCAGGGAATACATCCAGCAACTTCTTACCCTCTACCTCGTGCAACTCTTTGCGCCACAGATCGCGCAGCATGCTTTGGTTGGCAATATCTATTATATGGTCGCGCCCGCGGAATATCGTCATGGCTATGGGCGACTGCGTGACCAGGCTGCGGAACTGGGCTTCTTTTTGCAGTAGTGCCGATCTGCTGTTTACGTAGTCGGTTACCTCTGTAGCCACTACTATTACCCCGGTAATAGTAGTATCACTACGCATGGGATAGTATACAAAGTTGAAATAACTTTCTTCTTCACGGCCATGCCTGATGAGCGGCACTTTAAACTCATATCCGTAATAGGGTTCACCGGTTTCAAATATCCGGTCCATCAGCGGCGTTATAGCGTCTTTCACCTCCGGCAGCACCTCATACAATGGCCTCCCTACAAAATCCTCCTGCTTACGTGCTACAATAGCCAGGTAAGTGCTGTTCGCCATCTCCACTACCAGGTCTCTGCCACGCAGGATGGTAATGCCGATGGGCGCCTGCATTACTGTATCGCGAAATTTATGTTCGCTTAGTTCCGCCTGCTGAATTGCAGCCTCGGTCTTTTTTGCCTGTTCTTCCAACCGGCTATCAAGATCTTGTATCGTTGCCTTAAGGCTTACCAGTTCTTCGTGGAAGCCATTATTATTAGTATAACTATTCGTGGTACCGACCTGCTTGCCGGCAAGTTGTTGCCTCAACTCTACAATGGTCAACTGTGCTACCAGGTTATCCAGCAGCAGTTCCACATTTACCAACTCAGCATTGGCCGCTTCCGCATTATTTGAATGGTAGAGTGCCAGCAGTTTTTTCACACTGCTTTCTATGCGTTGGTGTAACTGCCGTACCTCGCGCATACCCGGCATATAACGATCAACAACTGCATTATCTAAATGGCCAGGCAATGCCAGGCCGGGCATTACTATATCAACATGGTCACCCGCATCGCACAGCAATGCACGTAACTTACTTTTGAACGAGATATGCTTTGTCTTTTCAAGCTCAAAGTTTATGTTGTTCAATTCCATCAAAAAAGCGGTATTTATAACGAATTGATATTAGCCGTAAAAATCGTGCCATCAGAACGTCAGCATGAACCTATCGCGGGTAGGCTGCTGTTCATGGCAGGTCCAGTCGAAGCTCAGTATAGAGTCTATAGCGCGTTTCAGGGTATTGAAGCTGTCGGGTTTGCATAAGTAATAATCTGCGCCCTGGGCGTATACCTTATCTATGTATTCTTTTTCCGATGAGGTAGAAAAGATGATAACTGGTATATTCTTCAGTTTATTGGCCGATTTCAGTTCAGCAAGACACTCAAAGCCATTTTTTACCGGCATATTCAGATCAAGAAAGATCACATCCGGCTGCGGAGGCACGGTAGCATCCAGCTTCTTCATCATCTCTTGTCCATCTACAGCGGTAGCAAGTGTAGTTTCCTTACATACTTCCCTAAGTGCATCTTCAAAGAGCACCCTGTCATCCACATCATCATCCGCAAGGAAGATATACTTACCGTATGTTTTCATTAGTTCTGCGCTCTTGTTACGAAGTCGCTTAAACAAAGCTAACTCTTTTATTACTCTATTCTCTTGTTCTTACATATAACTACTCGTTTTATATTCATTTTCATGATAATCCCTTAACTATAGCATAAATAAATATTTATAGCATTTATTCAAATGAGTCGAACTCAAATTCAAACTGATAATTAAATAAAAATTTCTGTCGTAAATCATAAAGATCTACTATACAATAACATAGCCCAAACGCACATTACATACATTAAACACACATCAAATGCATTATATAAAATTATGACCAGGGCACTGCAAAATCACCAAAGAACCGTTCTATTATTGCCGTCTGTTTTAATAGTGATGGTCATTGAGGCCATCGCCTAAATTTAAGGATCATGAAAAGACTTCTCACCTCTGCTCTACTGGTATACGGCACTGCATCTGCCTTCGCGCAAACACCATTTACCACCCGCGATTCAGTAAATATCAACAAGATCAACGCTATGGTACTGGTACATGGCGATATGTGGTATCACCCCGGCGTTATGCAGCCGCATTGTTTCTTTCCTAATGGCACTACCAAAAGCATCAGCTCTACCGGAGACATCTGGATGAGCGCCTACGACAATAGCGGCCAGCTGCACGTTTCAGCTCAAACCTATCGTTTCCATGGCAACGATTACTGGCCCGGCCCTATTGAAAGTGATACACTAACTTATGGTACATCACAAAAATGGGCCAAGATATGGAAGGTGAACAGGACCGACATACAGCATTTTCAACACCTAACCACACGCAACTCCACTACTGTGCCTGCAGCTATATGGACATGGCCGGCTAAAGGCAATGTGAATGCACAGGGGGCCAGTGGTGCAGCGCTGACCGTAAACACGGACATGGCCCCTTTTGTAGACGTGAACGCCGACGGCATTTACGACCCTACAGCAGGCGATTACCCCGATGTAAAAGGCGACCAGGCACTGTGGTGGGTATTTAGCGACAAAGGCCCTACTCATACCGAAACCAATGGCCGTCCGCTAGGTGTAGAAGTGCATACTATGGCATATGCTTACAACCGCGGCACATTGATAGACAACGTGGTGTATTATGAGTATACAGTGCTGAACAAATCGGCAAACAACTATAACAAATTCCGGATAGGCCAGATGGCCGACCTGGACCTGGGCGACTACAGCGACGACTATATAGGCTTCGATAGTACAAGAGCAGTAGGATACGCCTATAATGGCAACCCCATTGATGCCGAGTATGGCAACAGCATACCCATTACCGGCCTGATGATGGTGAGCGTAAATGCAGGAGGTACAGGCGTAGGCGCAGGCAGCTTTATGTACTATGTCAACGACTATTCACTTGTAGGAAATCCACTTGTAGATACCGAATTTGATAACCTGCTGCGCAGTAAAATGAAAGGTGGCATGCATGCTACCGCCGATATGACAGGGGTAGGCAGCACCAGCACAGGATACGGACCTGGCCCGGAAGTGAAATTCCTGTATAGCGGCAATCCTTCAGAAAAAACCAACTGGAGCGAATGCGGTGCCAACAATGCACCCGGCGACCGCAGGATGGTGATAGCCAGCGACAATATGACCATACCTGCCAACGGATCGTTTAAACTGGTAATGGCCCAACTGGTCACCAACCCCGACACTAATCATGCTTGCGGCGACACCCTGTTCAACATAGATGATCTGCTGGCAGTGGCAGATACTGCAAAAGCTACATACGATGGAGGTTCTCTGCCACCACTGCCCGATGCGGTAACTAATGTTTATGTGAACAGCCAGGTAAGCGTATACCCCAACCCTGCCCAAAGCATATTGTATATAGACAATGCTACGCATAGCATTGCCGGCACAGCTCAACTATCTATATTTAATACCATGGGGCAGCAAATAATACTGCCTATAGTTAAAAGCGGCAATAGGTACCAGGCCGATATCAGCCAGCTATCGCCGGGCATCTATTATGTAAGATACAAAGCAGATGAAGGCAGCAGCACGGTGAAATTTTTAAAAGAGTAACATGGCTATTATACGACTAACTATAAAGGCAGGCATACACGTCTGTCTTTATTCATTTTATGCCTACTTAGGCCATTGGAAATAAAAACAACTCCCTTCTCCCAGCCTGGACTCTACAGACAATGCCCCACCCTGCTCTTCAACCGTTAATTTCACAATGTTCAGGCCAAACCCTGTGCTGGAGTCTGTATTGGCTTTATTGGTAGTGGTTTCATATAGTTTAAATATCCGTGCCTGGTCTTTTTCTTCAATGCCCGGGCCATTATCTTTTACGTAAAACCTATAAAACTCAGCGTCGTCATCAATGCTGCCTACAGTTATGATGCCCTCCTGCTTATCCAGGTATTTTACAGCATTGCTGATCAGGTTCTGGAAGACCTGCTGCAATTTAAAACGCTTGGTATTGATAACGGGCAAATGCCCTTCCACCCTGATAGTTACATGCGGCGGCGGGAATAACAAATGAGCTATCTGCAATACCAGCTCGTGCACATCTACTTCTTCGTCCTGCAGGTCTATATTGCTCTTCCGCGAATACTCCAGCAGCGATGATACCATTTCTCCCAGGTAGGCAGATGCGTTAGCCATAAGCGTAACAAATTTATTCAAGTCCACATACTGCATCACTCGCTCATCTTCCTTCATAATATCCAGCATAGAAGTCAAACCACTAAGAGGAGATTTGATATCGTGAGCAACTGTGTAAGTAAACCGCTCCAGTTGCTGGTTGATCCTGTTCTTCTGATCTATCGCGGCCTCCAGCTGTTGCCGGGAAAGATAAAGCTGTTCAAACACCCGCACCTTCGCCTTGGTAATATTTACATCCAGCGGCTTATTAAGGTAATCTACAGCACCGGAGTCAAACCCCTTTAAGGTATAGCGCTCCTCCTTACCCAGTGCTGTCACAAAAATGATCGAGACATCCCGGGTACGAGCATTCGACTTTAGCAGTTGCGCTACCTCAAAGCCATCCATACCCGGCATCTGCACATCAAGTAATATCAGCCCTATATTATCGTTCTTCAAAGCCAGTTTCAGCGCTTCGTTGCCCGATGTAGCCTTAAGAAATACTCGATTTTCACCCGCCAGCATTTCTTCCAGCGATAGCAGGTTTTCTTCCTTGTCATCAACAAGCAATATGGTCATTTGCCTGTTCTCTTTCAGCTGGTCCGGCTTTTGTCTTTCGGTTGGCATCATGCGTTCTGGTGTGGTTAAAAAATGCGTTTAATGATATTAGAAGGAGTCAGCACTTCAGCTCCGGCGTTCATTGCTATGGCAGCTTCGGGCATTGCCGGGTATTCAGCAGAAACGGGATCCTGTACTATAGCTGTACCACCAGCAGATAATACTTGCTGCATCCCCTCAGCGCCATCTTTATTGGAACCGGAGAGCAAAATAGCCATTGCCCGGTTGCTAAATATCTCTGCCGCGCTGGAAAAAGTAACATCTATAGCCGGCCTGCTGAAGTTGACCAATTCAGAATAGTCGAGGCTAAAGGAGTGATCTTCCTCCAGCAACAAATGGTAATTCTGCGGGGCCAGGTATATACCTCCAGGCGCCAGAGTTTCCTTATCTTCAGGCTCTATAACGGTGTGCCTGCTACTGAGTATAGGCGCCAGTTCGCTCTCTACGTTCTTAAGCCGGTGTACAATAATTACTATGGGCACAGCAAAACCGTTAGGGACAGCCTCCAGTATCTTTATTAACACGGGGATACTGCCCGACGATCCGCCTATAACTATGATATCAGCAATTGTTGCGCTCATTCTTTACCCGGAATATTTTATCCTTTAAACTTACTACATCAAAATTGCTGCGCCTGCTGCTGAACAACAAAGACTCTTTGGTGCCAAGCGCCAGGAAGCCTAATGGCGAAAGACTCTGGCAAAACAGATCTATTACACGGCTCTGCAATTCTTTATTAAAATAGATCAATACATTGCGACAACAAATAAGCTGGAACTCATTGAAAGCATAATCGGTAACCAGGTTGTGCTGGGAGAATACAATGTTGCGCCTTAGTTCGCTGTGTATGATCGCATGATCGTAGCGCGCAGTATAGTAATCGGCAAACTCTGCTACCCCGCCCGATAGCTGGTAATTGGCAATATAATTCTTCATATGCGCCAGCGGTATAATGCCCGACGCAGCACGTTCTAGGTTGGCACTGTTCAAATCGGTGGCGTAGATACGGGTGCGGTCCAGCAGACCCGCTTCATGCAACAGTATGGCCATAGAGAACGGCTCTTCGCCGGTAGAGCATCCCGCATGCCATATCTTAATTACCGGATACGTAGCTAATACCGGCAACACCACCTCCCGCAACTTTTTGTAAAAATGCGGATCGCGGAACATTTCAGTCACATTCACAGTAAGGGAGCGCTTAAACCGCAGGAAGAACTCCGGGTCATTGGTCATGTTATATTTAAGATCAAAGACAGAGACGTTTTCCATTTGCAGAAACCGCACCACCCTACGCTTCAGTGATGATTGCGCATACCCCGTAAAGTCATATCCATAGCGCACACGCACCAGGTTCAGCACTTCATACAATTCTTCACTCGATAATTCTAACATCATGCTACACTGGTAGATAACCAAACCCTCAATAATGAAAAAAGCTTGCCATTGTCGACAGGCTTTGTAATATAATCAGATGCACCGGCTTCAATGCACTTTTCCTTGTCTCCTGTCATTGCCTTGGCGGTGAGCGCTATAACCGGTAATGATCGTCCGTATGGCTTCCTGCGTATGTGGCGGATAGTTTCATATCCATCCATTTCCGGCATCATTATGTCGGTCAGCACTATATCTATCTCTCTGTGTTTTTCTAAAAGCTCCAGCGCCTCACGGCCGTTCTCCGCCGCTATCACGGTCATCCCGGCATCTTCCAGCACAGCAGTCAGGGCAAACACATTGCGCATGTCGTCGTCTGCCAGCAATACCGTTTTACCTTTCAGTGTATCGTCAGTGTCGGATACATGTTTAGCCTGTTGGTTTATTGCTGCCGGTTGTTTTATCCTGTGCAAAAACAATTCCACCTCGTCCAGCAGGCGACCTGTAGAATGTCCCGCTCTTTTGATGACACTATTGGAGAGACGGCTGATGTTCTTTTCAATATCTCCCCGCAGGTCAGCATCAACACAGGTAATGATATAAATATCCGGTGCTGTATTTTTCAATTGCTGCAGCGCATCGCTACCTGTAGTAATATCAGTACCAATATCTACTATCACACAGTCGTAATGCTTTTGCCCCAGCGATTGTAATGCTTCGTCAATATCTGCTGCTGCATCATAGCTCATAGCGCTATTGCGGCGCGATGCCAGTTCGCGCAGAGACATTTTGATATCAGTACTATCCGCCGACATGATAAGTATACTTTTGTAGTTGGCGCTGATATGTGCTTCTATATCCCGGAACGCATGCTCCAGGTCGTTGGCGTGCAATGGCTTCTGAAAATACCCCTGTATCCGTTCCGGCAAAGCCACATTCCGGTCTTCTGAAGAGATAACATGCACCGGTATGTTCCTGGTCTTATAATTTGCTTTCAGCAAACTTAAAACATGGCGACCATCAATGCCGGGCAAGCCAAGATCCAGCATAATAGCAGCCGGCATAAACTTATCTGCATACAGCAAACCTTCTTCTCCTGTAACGGCCACTACCGTTTTGTACCCCTTTGCATGGGCAAAGTCCACCAATACCCTGGCAAAATCTGTATCGTCTTCAATAATAAGTACCGACTGCTGTCCCGGCCCCAGTTCAGAGCGATCATCCATCACCACATGCTGTTCCTTCACCCGGGTAAGATCAACTTCTGGCAGCGATGGAGTATCACCATATGACTCACTACGCAACTGGAGTGTGCTAACAGGCACACCATCCAGCGGGAAGCATATTGTAAATGTACTCCCTACCCCAGCCTTACTTTCCAGCGATATAGTGCCATTGAGCCTGTGCACCAGTTCTTTACTGATCGAAAGTCCAAGACCTGTCCCCCCGAAGCGACGACTGGTAGACCCATCGGCCTGTTGAAACGCCTCGAATATCAGCTTCTGTTTCTCTGCAGCTATACCTATACCCGTGTCTGCCACAGATACGGCCAGCATAGCGTCCTTCAAATAAAAACGAAGCGTTACCTCTCCACCCTCCGGCGTAAATTTGAATGCATTGGAAAGGAGGTTTTTAATTATCTGTTCCACCCGCTGCCTATCGGTAACCAATGTTTCCGGCAGTGCTTCGTCCAGCTCTACCGAGAAGGCTATCTTCTTCTCATTGGCTTGCTCCCTGAACAACTGTTCCGTATCAAAAGCCATCTCCCTTATATTTGCCTGCTCCATCAGCATCTCCACCTTGCCAGCTTCTATCTTAGACAGATCCAATATATCATTGATCAGGTTCAGCAGGTCAGCGCCCGATTTGTGGATGATACGGGCATAGCCCACCTGCTTATCTGTAAGGTTGCTGCCACTGTTGTCCTTCAGCAGGTTGGCCAGTATCAGCACACTGTTCAGCGGCGTCCTCAACTCATGAGACATATTGGCCAGGAATTCCGATTTATACCTGTTGCTTGCTTCCAGCTCGTCCGCCTTCTGCGCCAGCGATCGCCTGGCCAATTCTATAGCTTCAGATTTTTCTTCAAGCTCTACATTCACCTGCCGCAATTCCTCTTCCTGTGTTTTCAATTGCTCTTCCGATGCCAGCAACACTTCGGCCTGGTGTGTCAGTTCTTCGTTGGTTTGTCTCAGTTCTTCCTGCTGGCTCTCCAGTTCTTCTTTCTGCTCTTGTACCTGCCGCAGCAAACCATACATCTGCTCCTGCGAGTGCACACCACTTATAGCTACAGCTATATTATCGCTAACGGCCGATAGCAATTGGATATACCTTGTGGCATGGATGCCGTGGCACGCAAGCTCAATAACACCCTGCAATTCATTTTTCTGCCACAGCGGCGCACAAATAAGCGCATCGGGCATAAGAGCACCCAATGCCGATGTCACCTTCCAATAACCGGCAGGAATATCTTTGATCAGCCTGATCTCGTGCTGCCTTGCTGCATCGCCAACAACCCCTTCTCCAATTGCAAATCGGGTTCTGCCATCAGCCGGTAATGCCCTGCTTCCCTTTAGCTCCAGTTGCTCGGTATCGTGGTCGTAAAAATAGAATGCTCCGGCAGGCACTTCCATATAGTCCACCATCTTAGACAGTGCAGCCTGCAAGAGCGCCTGCACCGTATCATGCCCTATAAGGCTGCCATTTATCTCGCGTATCCCTTCCAGCAGCCAGTTCGCTTTCAGGGTATCTTCATTCACCCGCTCCACCTCCATTATCTTCTCCTGCAATACCCGCTCCGCACGCACACGACTGTTAAACTCCTGCATGATCACCCATATCAGCCTGCCAACCACGGCCAGTATAAGCAGCACACCTACCACCAATATCCAAGTAGCCCGCGCTACAGCTTTTTCTTCGTTATTCTCTCTTACGGTCAGCAACTTATCTTCAGACGAGCGGATATCGGCAATTACTACCCGCACCGCATCCATGTATGTTTTTTCAGCCTGGGTAACCATGTATTTCTCATGGTCATCCCTGTACACCATGTCAATATTTATACTCTTCCATAAAGAATCCACCGTTTCCAGCCGTTCTTCAAGTTCGTGCACCCTGGCGCTTTGTTCTCTGCTATCTGCTACTATACCTTCCAGCGCTTCCACTGCCGGAGCTACCTTTGGCTGAGATTCATAATAAGGCTGGAGGAACTTTTTATCACCGGTGCACCGGTAACCACGCCGGCCGGTCTCCATGTCTATCAGTAGCTGCTCTATATAGTTTACCTGGTTCAGTACTTTATAAGTATGCCGCAGCCACTCTTCGTCGTCTGTTTGCTTACGGAGCGCCAGGAACGACGAAGCGCCCACCAGCAACACCAGCAATATACCCACGGCAAAACCACCAAAAAGCCGGCCCGTTCGTACTTTGTTCATATTAATATCAAATATCGGTTTCTTATCAACCGACAGCTAACAAATTTAGTCAACACAATCTGCCAAAAGAAATTTACCATTCATCATTCGCGTATTTTGTAGCGGCAAAAACCACAATTATCTTATGGAAAATACAGATTTCAGGCCCGTTCGCGATTCTAAGACCACTATTACCGAACTGATGATACCTTCCTATGCCAATTTTGGCGGCAAGGTGCACGGTGGCATATTGCTATCGCTGATGGACAAAGTAGCGTATGCCTGCGCTTCAAAACATGCCGGCACATACTGCGTTACAGCTTCTATAGATAGTGTTGATTTCCTGGCCCCTGTAGAAGTAGGCGAACTTGTTTCCATGAAAGCCTCCGTTAATTACGTAGGCCATACATCGTTGGTCGTGGGTATCCGGGTATCGTCAGAAAATGTAAAAACACGCGTAGTAAAACATACCAATACGTCTTATTTTACTATGGTAGCCTTCGATGACGACCATAAGCCTGCAAAAGTACCGGGGTTGATACTGGAGACGCGGGATGAAGTACGGCGATTTGTAGAGAGCATGAAGCGCAGGGAACTGGGCAAGCAAAACAGGAAGACCGTAAACAGCATAAAGATGCCGATGAAACTGGAAAGCTATAACGAACTGATAAAAAACGAGCGGTGTGTGGTAAAGACCGTCAGTTAATGCGCCAGGGCGGATCTTTACGATTATTGCCGGCGTTAAAAAGAATGATGTGGTTATTGTCCGGATCACGTAAATGTGCCTCAGTCCATAGCCAGGGTTGTTTTACCGGCATTACATCAAATGCCACACCGTTATTCACCAGGCTGTTTACTGTTGCATCCAGATCGTCACATTCAAAATATACAGAGATACCGTTACCCGACGGCAGAGCACCCGAAAGATGTATGGAGAAAGTACTATCTCCATCCGGACACTCGAAACGGGCATATCGTGGTAATGCATCGACAATAAGCCTTAGCCCCAATTGCTGATAAAAAGGAACAGATACAGATAGATCGCGGGACGGTATAGTTACCTGGTTCAGGTTCATGGCAATATCTTTTACACAAATTTATCTAATCTGTTAATAACAGCTCCGGCACATACCTAAAGCTGCGTAAATCCGTTAATTTTACCCGCTTCAAAAAAACAGCAGAACAACGATCATGGGATATAGGGTGGAACACGACTTTCTGGGCGAGAAACAAATACCTGATAGTGCCTACTACGGTGTGCAAACATTGCGCGCGCAGGAAAACTTTAATATCACCGGTATCACCAACGCCACCGAGCCATTGTTCATACAGGCTTTTGGCTACGTAAAAAAGGCTGCCGCCATGGCCAATCGCGATTGTGGTGTGATATCTGAAAAAGTAGCAGAAGCCATTATGTTTGCCTGCGACGAACTGATAGCCGGAAAATACTGCGACCAGTTTGTAACCGACCTGATACAGGGCGGTGCCGGCACTTCTATAAATATGAACGTGAACGAGGTGATTGCCAATATAGGCCTGGAGTATATGGGCCACAAAAAAGGCGAGTATCAATACCTGCATCCCAATAACCATGTCAACTGCTCACAATCTACCAACGATGCGTATCCTACAGCATTCCGTATAGCGCTATACCGGAAGATAGATGAATACATTGCTTCTGTAGAAAGATTACAGGCTGCATTTGCACAAAAGGGCGAGGAGTTTGAACATGTACTGAAAATGGGCCGCACCCAGTTGCAGGATGCCGTTCCTATGACGCTGGGCCAGGAGTTTCACGGCTTTGCCACTACCGTAGGCGAAGACATAAAGCGCCTGCAGGAAGCCCAGATGCTGATTACCGAATGTAATATGGGTGCAACGGCCATCGGCACACGCATCAATGCGCCGGAGGGCTACCCGGAATTGTGCACAAAATACCTGGCAGATATCTCGGGCCTGCCTATAACACTGGCCGAAGACCTGATAGAAGCCACATCCGATACAGGCGCTTATGTGCAGGTATCCGGTACGCTGAAGCGTAGTGTGGTAAAGATATCCAAGATCTGTAACGATCTGCGACTGCTGTCTTCCGGGCCGCGTACCGGGCTTAACGAGATCAATCTGCCACGTATGCAGGCTGGTTCCTCTATCATGCCAGGCAAGGTGAACCCGGTAATACCCGAGGTGGTAAACCAGACGGCCTACTATGTAATAGGCACCGACCTTACCATTACCCTTGCCGCAGAAGCAGGCCAGTTGCAGCTGAACGTTATGGAGCCCGTTATTGCCTTCAGTCTGTTCACATCGCTCAAGTATATGGCCAATGCCCTGGATACACTTACGGAAAAATGTATAAAAGGCATTACAGCCAACGAAGATGCCTGCCGCAATATGGTGCTGAACAGTATTGGTATTGTGACTGCGCTTAACCCGCTATTGGGCTACGAAATGTGCGCATCTATTGCCAAGGAAGCATTGCAGACCGGCAAGTCGATACACGACATAGCCGTAACAGAAAAGCAACTGATAACACAAGAAAAGTGGGATGAGATATTTAATATCGAAAATCTCATACACCCTAAGTTCATTAATCAATAAATATTATTTGTGGGGAGCAAATAGCTCCCCACCTTTTTGCAGACCACTCACTTTTAGCTTTTAACTTTCGACTTTTGACTTTTTCGAATCATCGCTACTTCTGCCTCAACAAACCATATGATATGGTGTCTCAGTTTATAGCACAGGATAAAGTACGCGTGCTGGGTGAATTGGATTTTGACTGGCCTGAAGGAATACATGCCATTGGCCGGCTGGACAATAATTCTGAGGGTTTATTACTGCTCACAACCAATAAAAAAATAACAAAGTTGCTTTTTCAAAGCCCCGTGCCGCACAAGCGTACCTACCTTGTCATGGTACACCGCGTAGTTACGCCGGAGACGGCTGAGCAGTTGAGCAAGGGCATAGTAATAAAAATTAAAGAAGGGATAAATTATACAACAACGCCCTGCGAGGTGGAAATAACCGAGCCACCCGCGGGATTGTTTAAAAGCGGATACAACTTCAACGACAGGGTGCCGCGTTCCTGGCTCAGCATTACCCTTACAGAAGGCAAATATCACCAGGTACGCAAAATGGTGCAGGCCGTGGGTCATAAATGCATGCGCCTTATACGCACGTCCATAGAAGACATGCAGTTGGGCGACCTTGCACCCGGGGCCGTGCGGGAATACACTGAAGAGGAGTTTTTCAGATTGCTGAAGCTGGATACCTCTTCTATCAACCCAACAGGCATTAATTAGCCTTTCTCGCAGATTTCTATTAGTATTGTGTAGTTTTCATCACCATCTTAAACAATCGTTATGCTGAAAAAAATAGCGCTGTCAGCGTTCTTCATTTCATCTGTTGCCACTACAGTATCAGCCCAGTCATTCAACAAGGCAAAAATGGATAGCCTTATGAACGCCATAAGCAGCCATAATAAAGGCATGGGCAGCCTGGCATTAATGAAGGGTGGAAAAATCGTCTATACACGCGCCATTGGCTTTCGCGATATAAATGGAGATAATAAAACCGCAGCCGACTATGCCACCAAATATCGCATAGGCTCTATCAGCAAAATGTTTACTGCCACTATGATCTTCCAGCTGATAGAAGAACATAAACTGGCTTTAGATACCAAACTCAGCACATTTTTCCCTAAAGTGCCCAACGCCAAACTCATTACTATTTCAGATATGCTCAGCCACCGCAGTGGTATATTCAACTTCACCAATAACAGCGAGTATATGCTATGGAATGCCACACCGCATACGCACGAGCAAATGCTCGATATCATTATAAAAGGTGGCTCTTCTTTCAAACCCGGCACCAAAGCCGATTACAGTAACGCTAATTATGTATTGCTGGGCTATATCATTGAAAAAATAACAGGCCATACCTACAAAGAGGAACTGGAGAAACGCATTACATCAAAAGCAGGCCTGGTAAATACTTACTACGGTGGCAAAACTGATCCCGCTAAAAATGAAGCTTACTCTTATTCGCTGAATGGAGACAAGTGGGAAAAGGAAACAGAAACCGACATGAGCATACCAGGTGGCGCAGGTGCAATTGTATCCACTCCGTCCGACCTGGATCTGTTCATCACCTCACTGTTCAGCGGCAAGCTCATCAGCAAGAAGAGCCTTGATGAAATGACAACCATAAAAGACCATTATGGGCGCGGCATTTTCGAGGTACCCTTCGACGCGAGAAAAGGTTACGGCCACACCGGCGGTATAGACGGGTTCTCTTCCAGCCTGGGCTATTTCCCCAACGACAGTCTGGCTATTGCCTACATCAACAATGGCCAGGTAATGACCACTAACGATATTATGATAGGTGCCCTATGCATTTACTATAATATGCCCTATAAAATACCTGAATTTAAAACTGCTGAAGTAGCAGAAGCCACACTAAAGAACTACACAGGTGTGTATTCATCTGCTCAGATGCCCCTTAAAATAACAGTCTCAATAAAAGGTAAAACCCTCATGGCGCAGGCAACCGGTCAAGGAGCCTTTCCACTGGATGCTGTCGACAATACCACCTTTGAATTCTCGCAGGCGGGAATAACAATGATTTTTGACGGAGAAAAACACACCATGCAACTTAAGCAGGGCGGCGGCGTTTACAACTTCAATAAAGATTAATAACATTAGCTGATCTGGCGGAAGGTGAGGTTGATCCTTCCCGACTGTATCTTGTTTTTGGGCAGGCTGTGCTCCCACACATGCTGGCTATCTCCACGCATCAGCAACAAGCTGCCATGTGGCAATGGTACACTTATCGTGTGTTTGTGCTCCTTGTATGTCCTCAACTTAAATACCCTTGCTGCACCAAAACTAACTGACGCAATAACCGGTTGTGCGCCAAGCTCATGTTCATTATCCCGGTGCCACCCCATGCTGTCGTTACCATCTCGGTAATAGTTCAGCAACACGCTGTTGAATTGTGTTCCGGTAGTATGCTCTACTTTTTTCTTTATGTCCAGCAATAAGCTGGTCCATGGCAGTATGCGCATGGTTATACCCGAATACGCTACGGCTTTCTCTCCATAGCAAGCCGTCAATCTAGGCTGCATCACCAGCTTACCGAATATTTTTATCGGCTCCTGTGTCCATGCAGTTTCTACCTGTAACCGTTTATAGATATCATCGCTTTCTTGTAAGTTGAACAAATCCGGATACAAAATGGCTTCACCACCGAAAGGCAGTAGGTTACCGGAAAAGGATGGGAAAAGCTGCGCATTCATACCAACATAAAAATACTCAACAAACAACAATTGTACCATAACCAGCTACCACTATTGTATAACATAAACTCTACCTTTGCCGTTAATATGTCATTATTTACATCAAAAGGAACTATTACCATTACCTGCCATAAGCGCATAGCGCCGTATCTGGAAATGGAGGTGAAGGAACTTGGCTTCGAAATAGAAGAAACATTCATTACTGGTGTCCGGCTCATCGGCACTATCAACGACTGCATAAAATTAAACCTCAACCTGCGCTGTGCCAGCCAGGTACTATATAGCCTGAAGCAGTTTACTGCATATAACGCTGACGATATTTACAAGGCTGCCGAGAGCATTGCCTGGGAGAACATAATTGCCGATCCCGGCTATTTTTCGGTAACCAGCAATGTAATGAACGACACCATCAACAACAGCATGTTTGCCAACCTGCGCGTAAAAGATGGCATAGTGGACCGTATGCGCCTGAAGCGTGGCAACCGCCCCGATACCGGTGCCGAGCTGAAGGGCACTGTAGTACACCTGTTCTGGAAAAACGAGCATGCAGAGATATTCCTTGATACATCCGGCGATTCGCTTGCACGCCACGGCTACCGAAAGATACCTGGCCGTGCGCCAATGCTGGAGGCACTGGCAGCGGCTACTATCCTTGCCACACGGTGGGACAAAAAGTCCGCGTTTGTGAACCCCATGTGCGGTTCAGGCACGGTGGCTATCGAAGCAGCCCTTATTGCCACTAACACTCGCCCGGGTCTGTTCCGGATGAACTACGCCTTTATGCACATAATGGGCTACAACGAAGCGGTTTACGAAAAAGAAATGGACCTGCTGGACAAACAGATCGCGGATATTAAGGGCATACAGATAATCGCATCGGACATAAGCGAACAAGCCATCATCAATGCCAAGAAGAATGCCAAAGCAGCAGGTGTAGCCGATCTGATCACCTTCGAACTGTGTGATTTCAGGCGCACCACTATGCCGCAGGAAAATAAGGGTATCCTATATATGAACCCAGAGTACGGTGAGCGCCTGGGAGATGAAAAAGAACTGGAAGAGACCTACGCCCAAATAGGCGACTTTATGAAACAGAAATGCGGTGGCTATTACGGTTACATCTTTACCGGCAACCTGGAACTGGCCAAGAAGATAGGGCTAAAAGCCAAACGCCGTATAGAATTCTATACCAGCACCATCGATTGCCGGCTATTGGAATATGAACTATACGAAGGATCCCGTAAAATAGGCAACCGGGAAGAATAACAAAAATGCGGAGTGGAAGCCCACCCCGCATTTTTCATTCTATATATTACCGTCAGGTAAGGCTGGGCGCTTCGGTATCAGACAGCGCAGCCTCGGCCACCGCCGATATTACATTGTCCTTTGTCCTGTATAAAATAAAGAAAACATACTTTTCTGTTCGTACTACACCCGCCCTGGCGCTTGGCTTGCCCAGCGAGCTGAGGTCTGTAGATAATATCTCAATATCGTCATGCTCTTTTAGCCAGCTATTTATCTTCTCCTGCAATAATATCAACTCATCATCATAAAAAAACTGTACTCTGTTCATATACAACTGGTTTACCCCACAATCTAAAAAGTTGTGCCACCAGTTAGTAACGACTATATCAGTTTGCCGCAAAGAATTGCTTTACCCTTTCTATGGTCAGCGGCTTTTCTATATAGCCGGCTACAAACCGGTTGCCTTCAGCCCGTTTTTTATCAAAGGCATCTACCGATGAGGAAAGTATATAAACGGTTATTTTGTCCTGCAATTCTTCTTTAAATTGCTCAAACCGGTCAAGTACATCCCAGCCGCTCAGCACAGGCATATTAATATCCAACAATAGTATCGCTTTTCCAGTAGGCTCAGCCGAAAATACATTGGCTATATACGTAAGCCCCTCTTCCGGTTCTGTAAAACTCATTATAGCTTTATCAGGATGTATGCGCTCTATAATGATCTTGCATATCCTGTTGTTTACCGGGTCGTCGTCAATAACAATAAAGTTTGTATATCCTGTAATCATAGGCGGTTTCTTTTTTATGGTTAATTGTTATCAAACTCTATTATGAATCTTGTTCCTTTATTTACTTCACTTTCTATGCGTATATGCCCACCCAGTGTCTCTACCTGGGTCTTCACCATATATAACCCTATCCCCTTACCTTCGGTATGCGAGTGAAAGCGCTTATACAACCCAAATACTTGCCCACCTTTTTTATTCAGATCTATACCCAGGCCATTGTCTTCAAACTCAATAACTATTTTACCCTCAACCCTATGGCTCGATATCCTGATCACTGGCGGCACACCCGGCCGGCGGTATTTAATACTATTTGATAAGAGATTGTACATCACACTATACAGGTAACTCTTCAGCGTCATCATGCCATCTACCACGCTAAAATCCGTTATCACCTGCACCTTTTCATTGGTAATAAGGTTGCGTATGCTCTGCTGTATATCCGTCATCAGGTCAGAGAAATTTACCTGCTCCCTCACCTCGCTATACTCCTGCTTTACCTGCAAGATGTAGTTAAGGTCTTTTATAACAGAGTCCAGCTTATCTACAGACGACAGCAACTCCCGCATCAGTTCAGCCTCTTCCTCTTCTCCCATATCATCAAACTGCATAATATCGGCAATGCCGCTTATGTTGGCAACCGGTGCCCGCAAGTTGTGGGATATAATATAAGAAAACTGCTCCAGGTCCTTATTACGCTGCACCATATCGGCTATTATGCGGTTGCGTTCCAGTTCGGCCAGCTTTCGTTCGGTAACATCCATAGCTATTCCCAGCACCGCTACTTCTTTGCTGCCTGCCAATGTATACGGGACCTTGATAGTATAGAAGATGCGATTGTTGCCCTCAGCATCTTTACATTCCAGTTCCGGCAATACCTCTGTCCTACCCGTAGCGATCACCAGTCTATCCTTGTCAGCAAGCAGATCTTTAACGCCTCCGTCTGTTATTGAACTACTGATCAGCTGTCCCGGCGATTTTCCGAACAATTTAGCAAAGCTCTTATTAACAAACAACAATTTACCATTCACGTCCCTGGCATATATCGCCTGTGGTATCAGGTCTACTATCAGCCTCAAATTCTCTTCACTTTGGGCCAGGGTATCCTCTGCCACTTTAGCATTGGTAATATCGTGCAATATGCCATGCAACCTTACAGGCGTATTATGCTCATCAAATTCGTATTTGCTTTCAGAGTAAATATAACGTACCTCTTCACCCTTCAATACCCTGCAATAGAAAAATACATTTTCGTGCGATGTCCTCGACTCTGTGATCATCCGCATTACCGACAAGCGATCATCAGGATGAATAGAGCTCAGGTAGCTCTCAAACACCGGCAGCCCGCTATCGGGGTTATACCCTATTATTCGTTTTGCCTCCTGAGACCATGTTTGTGCCCCGGTTTTAAGGTCTATTTCCCAGTTACCCACCCTGGCTATTTCCTGCGCTTCATTCAGCCTGGCCTCATTCAACCGCAGCTTCTCAAGCGTTTCTTTACGCTGCGCTTCTTTTTCAAATACTTCTATGCTGAATGAAATGTCGCTTGCTACTTCTTCCAGCATACGTATCTCTTCTGTATCAAACAGGTTAAGTTCCGTAGCATAAAGATTAAAAGTACCAATTACTTCCCCTCCTTTGCGGATAGGTAACACCATGATGGAATTAACGCCGGTATTGCGCGCATAAGGTCGCCACCGCTCTATACGCCTGTCTTTAAGTACATCGTTACTATAGAAATACCTGTTCCCTTTTAAAACCCTGTCAGCAGGGCCATTATCATCAATTGGCAGATTCAGAAACAGCGACCGTTCCATGGCACTCATTCCTTTATCTTCCACCAGGTTGATTAACCTCTTCCCCTTTTCTATCAGCCCTATCCATGCCATCTTGAATTTCCCGGTCTCTACGGCTATGCGGCATGCTTCTCTGAAAACCTCTTCCGTCGATGAAGAATGCACAATGGTTTGGTTGATGGCGCTGATGAAGGCATAAAGGCGATTCGCATTTACTATTTTCTTTTCAGACTGTATCCTTAAAGTTATATCCCTGCTATGGCAGGCCACCCCTATTATTTTCTCGCCATTCCTTATTGGGTAGAACGATGTCTCGACCCATGCATTGAAAGGCGTAGGAGTATGTTCTATGGCATTAAAACTCTCCCCCCTTAGTGCACGCCCATACCAGCTGTCCCAGCGCGACAACTGATCTCTGCCGAACCCGGACCGTAGCTTGGAGCCCAGCCGTGCTTTGTGGCCGCTCATTTTCATCACCATACTGTCAAAGGCAGTGTTCGATGTCAGCAGGCGAAGCTGATCGTCAACGCTCCATATCAGGTCTTCAGTATTATTAATAAGCGCAGAAAGATTGTTCCTGTCAAATTCTATTTTCTCCTGCGCCGCCTTCTTTTCTGTTATGTTCCGTATGGTTATGAACACACCTTCTACATTTCCATCATCGTCAAGCACAGGTGTCATCAGGTTAAGGAAATATATTTTTCCTGTTCCCTTCTTTTCAAATTTCATTTCCACTTCCCGGCGTTCACCCATCAGCACTTCTGCCAATATAGCAGCATATGGCTCAGATCCTTCCGGCAATGCCAGGTCGGCAACCTTCATTCCCGGTGTTATCTCACCCTTTAGGTAAGTAACGCCAAACTTCCGTGCATTGTTATTACAAGATCTTACTACCAGCGTTTCATCCAGCATGATGAACGCCTCCTGCGTATGCTGCAGCAACCGATCTATTTCCCGGTAACTTGATTCCAGCTTCTGCTCTGCCTTTTTACGCTCGGTAATATTATTGTAGAATACGGCTATTCCACCATCATGCGGATATACCCGTACATCCAGCCATATATCATAAGCTGCGTATAATATTTCAAACTCCGAATCCTTTTGGGTTCGGGCCACATTCCTTAGCTCGGCCTCAAACCGGGTATCCAGTATATCAGGAAAAACTTGCCACATCACCTGCCCCAGCACCTCATCTTTTGTCTTGCGCATCAAGGTAAGCGCGTGCTCATTGGCAAAAGTGAATTGCCAGTTCTTATCCAGTGTCAGAAAAGCATCCCCCATTCCCTTCAACAGGTTTTCTATCTGCTTCCGGTGCTCCACTGCTTTCTGCTCGGCATTCACCCTGTCGGTAATATCTATGTGCATCAGCACTATGCCACTGTCGGGATTATTGTTCTCTCTTGATATAATGGCGCGCAGCCAGCGCTCCTCGCCCTTCTTGCCCAGGCAATATTCTGTACTGTATTCCCACGCCTGGCCGGCAAGTATAGAGCGGATGGCTTTAGCTATTCTGCGCTCGTCATCGCCGCCGGCATCTTCCAATATCTCCAGGTAATTATCATCTATACCATAGCTCGCGCCTATAAAGTCATCGGCGTCATTGCTTTGTCGCCATGCGTCGTTTACCGACACGATATTGCCTTCATTGTTGATCAGGGCTGTATTCGCAGGCAATGCATTAAATATGGACGACATCCGCTCCGACAGGATGATCTGCTCCCGGTATACCTTTTCTACCTCGCGCTTACTCTTCATCAATTGCTCGGCATTCAGTTTGCGCTCCGTCACGTCCCTGAAGTTGCCTACAATCGCTTTTACGTTATCATCTTCCAGCAGGTTGGTCACTGTTCCTTCTACCCATATGTTGTAGCCATCTTTATGCTTCATCCTGCTGATCACCCATACTGCTCTTGACGGGTTGGCAACAGCCTCATTCAGTTTCTTCAGCACTTCCTGCTTATCCTCTGCATGAAACAGATCAAGTGCATTTACATGGCGTATCTCTTCCTGGGTGTAGCCAAGCATCCGCTCACTCGCCGGAGATTGGTACGATATTACTCCCAGTTCGTTATACAGCAGTATAGCATCGTAGTTATTTTCCAGCAGGGCGCGGAAGTATCTTACCCTTCCGGCAAGTTTTTTTTCCGCTATGCGGCGGTACGTAATGTCCTGGGAAAGGATGAGCCTCGCACGGCGCCCCTCAAAATCTATATCATGTGCAAATATCTCTACCTCTATTATCGAGCCGTTCTTCTTTCGATGCTGCCATATGCCACGATAAAAATTCTGCTTATCTACTACCGGGGGCCTCAAGGTGTTAACAAATGCTTCTTTATCAGCTTCCGGTCGTATGTCTACCACAGACATGTTCAGAAACTCCTCGCGACTATAACCGTAGGCGGTCTCTGCAACTTCGTTTACCTCCAGGAATCTAAACGTGTCTACATCCATCACCCACATTGGCAATGGATTGTTCCTGAACATATGCTGATATTGACGCTGCAGCTGTTCGAAGGCGGTACTACGCTCCTCCACAGCACGCTCCAGTTCGCTGTTAAACTGCAGGAGGGCGTCCTCGTTTTTCTTCTTATCGGTAAGGTCCCTGGTTATCTTGCCAAACCCAGTAAGCACGCCGTCATCATCCCTTATGGGTGTTATCAGTACGCTCCCCCAGAAACGATCTCCACCTTTTTTCACGCGCCATCCTTCGGTCATCGCCTTACCTTCGGCAGCAGCTTTATCCAGCAGTGCCTGCGGCAGCCCCGCAGCCTTGTCATCCTGCGTGTAGAAGATGCTGAAGTGCTGCCCTATTACTTCCTCCGATGTGTAGCCCTTTATTTGTTCTGCCCCTCTATTCCACGTAGCCACATTACCGTTGGCATCCAACAGTAATATCGCATAGTCGGCTATGTCCTCTATCATCCGCTGATAGACGTCCTGCCTCGTACTAGTTGTGGTTCGTATATGCTCCATGTTTTATTTGGGCTTCATTACTGTTTACTACGTGGCGCTCCCTTTTTCAGCATCAGGTAAAATACGGTCTCATTACCCGGCTGGCTTTCCGCCCATATCCTTCCCCCGTTCATTTCTGCAAAATCCTTGCACAGTACCAGCCCCAGCCCTGTTCCCTTTTCATTATTAGTACCTGGCTTGCTGGCGCTGTTCATTGTAAATAGCTTTTCTTTTACATCTTCCTGTATGCCTACGCCCGTATCGCTCACGTAGAAGCATATATGCTCTTCCGTTACCGAATGTACGCCTATCTCCACCTTTCCGCCTTTGTATGAATATTTTACAGCGTTAAATAACAGATTTCTTACGATAAAGTCAAAATGGGATGGATCCGCATAGATATATGTTTCCGCAGGGACAACGTTTTCCAGCTTCAACTGCTTTTCAGCAGCTCTTTCCTGTACCAGCTTTACATTCAAAGTTACCGACTCTGTAACTGAAAAATGCTCCTGTTGCATGCTTATCCCTTTTATTTCCCTGCTGCCCCAGTAAAGCAGCTTATTTAGCGTCTCAAGCGATGCCTGGCTTTGGTCTGCAAGCATTTTGTAAATGTTGCGTCGGTCTTCGGTGCTTATCTTACCGTCTTCATTTTCCAAAACATACAGCATACCAATTATCGTCGTCATGGGTGACCTCAGGTCATGCCCTATTATCGAGAATATCTTGTCCTTCACCAGGCTGGTGGCTGCCAGTGCTTCTTGTTGCTGTGTCAGTTCTTCATTAAGCTTGCTGGTTTTTCTATGCGATGCATAGGAGGCCACAAGTGCCATAAGTATCACCGCAGCAACAATTATGATCGCGTTTCGCTGAAAATTCCTGTTGTAGTTCTGCCGCACCAGCGCCGCTACTTTCCCGTGCGATTTATTGAGCTCGTACAATGCCTGCAGGTTAGCTATCTCCTTATTCTTCTGCATGCTGAAGACGTCTTTCTCCCGGGTCCTGCATGTGTCCAGGTACAGGTAAGCTGCTCTATAATTTCCCTGCTCAAAAGACACATCGGCCAGTGTACGGTATATATTTACCTCCAGCGGGGCCTGTCCCCCCTCTTTCGCTTTTTGTAGTGCCTCTTTCAGCAGCGGCAGCTTGTCTCTGGCGCTTACCTCGTGGTCCAGCAGCGCTATGTTCAAAAGCAGGTTTGGCACATCGTAGGGCATGCTTCGCTCCCGGGCTATGCGTAACCCTTCGTTAAAAAAATCCAGCGCTCTCTTTTCATCTCCGGTTCGCGCATGGGCTATCCCGCTGTTAAGTAACAGCCCTAGTTTTATATTGATGAATTTTTCCGTTCGGCACAACGCCAGTCCCGAATCGAAATATTTAAAAGAAAGCTGGTTATGCTCCTTTATCCCTTCCACAATACCCATATTGCTATACAGGTAGGCCATGTTCAGCGTATCGCCTGTTTTCCGGCTCAGTACAAATGCCTGTTTAAAGTAGCTCATCGCCTGATCCAGGTTGTTCAGGCTCTGGTTCACAACCCCTAGTTTTATATAGGCCTGGCCCATGCCCATGGTATCGTGCAATTGTTCAAATATTGATAGCGCATCCAGGAAGTACTTCGTGGCTCCCTGAAAGTTGGCTTTTGTACCTTCTACTATCCCCAGTTCATTTTTTACCGATGCCACCTTTTTCTTATCTCCCAGCTGGCTATACAATTCCAGTGCTCTGTCCAGGTTGTCTTTTGCTATTACCAGTCGTCCCTGCTCCCTGTCTATTATACCCTTCTGCCATAGCATGTAGGCTATAGATTGCCTGTCTTTTGTTTGCTCGGCAATCTTCAGTCCATCCTCGGCCATTACCTGGGCCGAGTCCAGGTTGATACGCTTATAATAATTGAAGGCAGCCTTATACAATCCTAATTTTTGGGTATCGCTCTGGGCTGTACTCATCGCAAATCTGATTTTACCGATGTCTTGCTGCCCGTTTGCTATATTTGCTACATACAACATTAATGTCAATAGCACTATCATTACCCTCATAAATTCTACAGTAGTGCGCTAAAATAAACTATGTTTTCTATTCGTTAACAATTTTTATCACATTTTTTAAAATTTATATAGATGTCAAAACGATTGGATATACTCTTGTTAACGTGGAAATAAAATACAAGCAACGGCAGACCGCCAATCGTATAAGTACTATTACAATTTTATAATTTCATTATTGATTTAGAACGAAATGAACAGACATTTTCAATTTTACTTTTGATTTTTGCCGCTACTCCTTTACCTTTGCAAAAATTTTAGTAAGACTTAACTATTTTTTATAATTCTACTTATGCCAAACGTTGGTAAGATCAAACAAATAATCGGTCCGGTTGTGGACGTTTATTTCGGTGGTGACAGCAAATTACCGGAGATTTATAACGCGCTTGAGCTGACCCGTGAAAACGGTGACAAGCTGGTGCTCGAAGTGCAGCAGCACCTCGGCGAAGACAGCGTTCGCGCAGTTGCGATGGACGGTACTGAAGGTCTCGTGCGTGGTACTGAAGTTAGGGATACGGGCAAGGCTATCGCAATGCCTACCGGCGATCAGATCAACGGTCGTCTGTTCAATGTAACAGGTAATGCTATCGATGGTCTGCCTGAGCCGGATAAGGCCAACGCACGTCCTATCCACGCCAAGCCACCAAAATTTGAAAATCTTACTACCTCTTCAGAAATACTGTACACAGGTATCAAAGTTATCGACCTTATCGAGCCTTATGCAAAGGGTGGTAAGATCGGTCTCTTCGGTGGTGCCGGTGTGGGTAAGACCGTATTGATCCAGGAGCTCATCAACAATATCGCCAAGGCTTATGCAGGTTTGTCTGTATTTGCAGGTGTGGGCGAGCGTACTCGTGAGGGTAACGACCTGATGCGTGAAATGATCGAAGCTGGTATCGTTAAGTATGGCAGCAAGTTCATCCACAGTATGGAAGAAGGTGGCTGGGATCTTTCCGCAGTTGACCTGAACGAACTGAAAGACAGTAAAGCAACATTCGTATTCGGACAGATGAACGAACCACCGGGAGCACGTGCACGTGTGGCCCTGTCTGGTCTTACCCTTGCAGAATACTTCCGCGATGGTGATGGTACCGGTAAAGGAAAGGACATCCTGTTCTTCGTAGATAACATCTTCCGTTTCACACAGGCAGGTTCCGAAGTATCGGCCCTCCTTGGCCGTATGCCGTCAGCGGTGGGTTACCAGCCAACCCTGGCTACAGAAATGGGTCTGATGCAGGAGCGTATCACTTCAACTAAGAATGGTTCGATCACTTCAGTACAGGCCGTTTACGTACCTGCGGATGACTTGACCGATCCGGCTCCGGCTACTACCTTCGCTCACCTGGATGCCACTACGGTATTGGATCGTAAGATCGCCGACCTTGGTATCTATCCTGCGGTAAGCCCTCTGGAATCTACTTCACGTATCCTTACGCCAATTATCGTTGGCGATCTGCATTACAATTGCGCTAACCGCGTTAAGCTGATCCTCCAGCGCTACAAGGAACTGCAGGATATCATCGCCATCCTGGGTATGGATGAACTGAGTGAAGAAGATAAGATGACGGTATCACGCGCACGTAAAGTACAGCGTTTCCTGTCTCAGCCATTCCACGTTGCCGAAGCGTTCACTGGTCTTAAAGGTGTACTCGTTCCGATCGAAGAAACTATCCGTGGCTTCAACATGATCATGGACGGCGAAGTGGACGAATATCCTGAAGCAGCCTTCAACCTGGTTGGTAGCATCGACGACGCTATCGCTAAGGGTAAGAAGCTGATGGAACAAGCTAAAAACTAATGTGCCAATTCGACAATTAGCCAATGTGACAATTGCACATGTTATTGCCGAATTGCCGAATTATCAAATTGTCAAATTGAACAAATGCAATTAGAAATATTAACTCCGGAGCATAAAGTTTACAGCGGTTCTGTATATGGTATCCAGCTGCCTGGCGTAAACGGTTCTTTCGAAATACTCGATAACCACGCGGCTATGATAGCAGCACTGGGCAAGGGTAAAATGAAGGTACTGGTCGACAAGCACAATACCGAAGTATACGAGATAGCTGGCGGCTTCGTAGAAGTACTAAACAATAAAGCAAGTGTATTGATTGAAGGCGCTACCGCGCAGGCTTAATACATGCGCTCACAATAAAGGCAGTAAGGCCCCGGTTGTTACCGGGGCCTTACTTTTATGCTATGTTAACAAATTTCATTACTTTTAACCCTTTGAAATTCACTATTCATGCCCCAAAAACACTGCCTGCTAGCTATACTTACCGCTATTTCTTTTACCGCTCAGGCCCAAAATACACCTGTCATCTTAGAGCTGGAAGGAAAATATAACAAACGCAATGTCCTCAACGATACTGATTCGTTCTATAAACCCGCAAGCCTGATGTCTTATAACGCATCGCTCCTGGTCGGCTTCCGCCTTTCAAAAAACTGGGTAGGCGGTGTAATAATGGGATATGGCAAACAGAACTTTGTCGAGTCTTACCTGGTACACTCCGGGCTCTACACATTATATTATACCGATCAGATAACTAACACCGTGTGGACAGCCGGACTATTTTGCAGGCACACGCATTTCTTCAACCAATGGGTGTTTTTGTACGGGCAGGCAGAAGCGTTGATAGCTGACAGTAAGAATGATGCAGGTCAGATATTACCATATGCCACTGTTGCAGTTCCTTCAAATGGAGTTGAAGCCCCGGCAGATTACGGATACCTGTCAGGCAGGTTATACCCCGCTGTAGGTATAAATATTGTTAATGGATGGGGGGTGAACCTGAGTATAGGTGGTATTGAATATTTGCGACTGGTAAGGCAGGGATACGCTGCAACTACCTCCGTCAACGTTACGTTAGGCCAGCAGTTCAACCTTGGCGTGCATAAATTCGTTGGTAAGCCCAAAGGTAAAACTAAAAAAGCATAAGATACTCTAACTATTACGATTCACTATTATAACAAACATCAATTTATAATGAAAAAACTGATCGCATTACTCACTATTATCCTGTCTGCTGCACTTTCTTATGCTCAGTCCGGTGCATGGCTGGTTGAAGCAAATGGCACTTACAAGCATAATACATTTTCCGACAACAGTTCCCCCTTTGGAACCTCCGTCTCCCTGAATCACTCGAACGTAGCTCTGAACATTGGTTGCCCGGCGGAAAAGAAATTTCACATAGGCGTTACCGTACTATATGCGCAAAAAGACTTTGTAGATTTTCTATCTGGCGCTTCCGGCTATAAAACAACTGCAACCACGTGGGCCGCAGGTGTATGGGGCAGATATACATACACGGTTAACTCCTGGCTTTTCGTATATACTCAAATAAGCGTGACAAAGTTTGCGACCGATGTAAGAGAAACGCAGGAATACACACAACAATCTGTAATTATCCCTTCCGAATACTATGGTACCCCGTTAAAAACCAACGGATTTAATGCAAATTTTTATCCCGCAGTAGGCTTCAATATAGCAAGGGGATATGGACTGGATCTTAGCGTTGGCGGTATCGATTACACAGTTAGTAAACCAACAGGATTAACAGATAAGGAACTGAACATCACCTTCGGGCAGCAATTCCGTCTTGGCCTGCATAAGTTCCTGAACTTCGATAAAAAAGAGAAAAAGAAAACAACAGACTAGCATAAGCACACACTATTATATAAATTTTCTCGTTACTATAGCTCAACTAACACACTACTATGAAATTTCGTCCGGTAATTGCCATCCTGATCATAACAGGCTTGAATGCCCATGCACAGAAAAAAACGTGGCTCATTGATGTCAACGGATATTTAGACCACCAGGAAAGCAAAGAGACCTCTTTAAACAATTGGCAGATAGATCTTACAGCCGGAAGGCAGATATCGGAACACTGGGCTGTCGGGGCTTTTATCACCAAAGGTGACCAACAGTTTCTCCGGGCCGACTCAGCAACATATGCTACCCCAAGTGGCCCGCGGAATTTTCTTGTCAACATCAGATATCATCAATCAATAGACAAATTTGGCCTGTGGTGCCGGTATATTTACCGGGTAAACAAGCGATTTTTCTTTTATACACAGGTCAGTGCGGGTGTTAGCTGGCTAGGAAATGAAGATAAATTTCCGGGCAACCTTGGTTATTACACACCGCTTACTACTAATGGCTTGGATATACAAAAACCAAATTTCCGGGGTGGCACCTTTGTCAACGTTACTCCGGCAATTGCGATGACTATTTTCCGCGGCTTCGGTGTACACGCATCCGTAGGAGGGATAAAATACGAGCATAGTGCTGTTTATGGTTTTGATAGTTACAACCGCATCACCGTTGATTTCTCAAAACAATTTTCGCTAGGCGTCCAAAAGATAATCAACACTAAAGGGAGCCGCCGTTTAGCTGAGATAAAGAATAAAAAAACATCATAAAACAACTCTCGGCAACCTACTCTTACACCCAAAATAAATTTGGAAACCGCTACCTGCATGTCGTATCTTGCAGGTAAGCCGATGCAAAATCTGGCGCCCTTTCATGAATAAATTATACAATATCTACTCATTAACAAATTGCCGGTTTTCTGCCACTTTCTGCCGGTTTCACCCGGTATCGGCATTTTCTTTTTTAAAACAACTCAGTAAATATCAGTCGATTAAATAACCAGCACCCGCAAATTTGCCGGTTTTCCGGAAAAATTATTTTATCGGCAATTCCGGCAATTGTATACCCTCACAGTCATTAAATACCTATGTAGCAAAATTGCAAAACGTGTATAATGGCCGCATTCCATCACATGGCCACATTATCGCATTGCATCACATTATCGCATTGCGGCATTTTTAATAAATCATCAATTGAGCTATTAAGCTGTTGAGCCATTTCGCAATTAAATAACTACCTTTGCACCACTAAAAAAGCGCACTTTTTTATTATGAAATTCACCTACTACGGACACTCCTGTTTTGCTGTGGAAACAGCCGGCAAAAAGATACTTTTCGACCCGTTCATTTCTTACAACGAACTGGCTAACAGCATTGATATCAACACAATAGAGGCCGATTTCATACTGGTGTCACATGGTCATGGTGACCACGTGGCCGACCTCATCCCTATTGGCAAGCGCACCGGCGCCAAGGTTATCGGCGCTTACGAAATAGTGGAATGGGCACAGAAACAAGGTATTGAGAATGCTCATCCCATGAACTTCGGCTCCGCCAACTTCGATTTTGGCCGCCTCAACTTTGTACCGGCATGGCACAGCAGCACCCTGCCCGATGGCACTCCAGGTGGCAACCCCGGCGGTTTTGTGGTACATGGCGAAAAGCCATTCTACTACAGCGGCGATACCTGCCTGATGATGGATATGCAATTGATATCACACTACGCCAAGGTAGATTTTGCTATCCTACCAATAGGTGGCAACTTCACTATGGATGCTGATGACGCCATTAAAGCGGCAGGCTTCATCCAGTGCAAAAAAGTGATTGGCTGTCACTTTGATACATTCGGTTATATTAAAATAGACCACGATGCTGTAAAGGCGAAATTTGCAGCAGCCGGTATCGAACTGATACTACCTGAAATAGGTCAGACAATCGACCTGTAATTAAACCCGGCATTAGATAAATCATGTCGTATGCAAGACTTACGACTTATGACTTACAACTTACGACAAAAGAAAAAATGGCAAAAGTAATCGCTATAGCGAACCAGAAAGGTGGAGTAGGCAAAACAACAACTGCGATCAATCTTGCAGCAAGTCTTGCTGTGCTGGAATATAAAACATTGCTGATAGATGCTGACCCGCAGGCCAACAGCACTACCGGTAATGGCTTCGACCTGAAGAATATTCAGCTGAGCCTGTACGACTGCATGGTGAACGAAACACCTGTGAACCAGGTAGTACTGGAAACAGAAACACCTAATCTGTACCTGCTGCCCAGTCACCTGGACCTGGTAGGTGCGGAGATAGAGCTCATCAACCACCCGAACAGGGAGCACGTACTGCGCAAGGCGCTGGAGCCTGAAATGAACAACTATGATTTCATCATCATAGACTGCTCACCTTCACTGGGCCTTATTACGGTCAACTCTTTGTCGGCATCAGATAGTGTCATCATTCCCGTTCAGTGCGAATACTTCGCCCTTGAAGGTCTGGGCAAATTGCTCAACACCATCAAGATCGTTCAAACACGCATCAACTCCGAACTGAAGATAGAAGGCATCCTGATGACCATGTATGATGGTCGCCTGCGCCTGAGCAACCAGGTGGTGGAAGAGATAAAGAACCACTTTTCAGAACTGGTGTTCAACACCATCCTGCACCGTAATACAAGACTGGGCGAAGCGCCAAGCTTTGGCAAGCCGGTATTGCTGTACGACGCCGAGAGCACTGGCGCAGTAAACTACCTGAACCTGGCCAAAGAAATACTGCAGAAGAACAACCTGACCAAAATAAAGAACGAGGATAAAATACTGGAGAAATAAGCATGTCGCAAGTAAACAAGAAATCGGCGCTGGGTAAAGGTATACGCGCACTGCTGGACAATATTGACGAAGAAATAAAAGCACCAAAACCAGGTGTGCCGGGTACTGCAAGCGGCACGTCAACACCCAATACCGGCACCATAGCGCGCATACCTGTAGAACAGATAGAAGTAAACCCCAAGCAGCCACGACATGACTTTGACGAGCAGGCCCTGAAAGAGCTTTCAGAAAGCATCAAACTGCACGACATCATACAGCCGGTTACTGTTATTAAAACAGGCACCAGCAAATACCAGCTGGTCTCGGGCGAGCGCCGCTGGCGCGCATCGCAGATGGCTGGCCTTAAAGATATACCGGCCTACATCCGTACCGCCGATAGCCAGGAACTGCTGGAAATGGCCCTGCTGGAAAACCTGCAGCGCGAGAACCTGAATGCTATAGAAATAGCCATGAGCTATCGCCGCCTGATGGACGAGTGCGAACTGACCCAGGAACAGGTAGCAGACCGCATGAAGAAGGAGCGCAGTACAGTGGCCAACTACCTGCGCCTGCTGAAACTGCCACCCGACATTCAGAAAGCAGTACGTGATGGACAGCTGAGCATGGGCCACGCCCGCGCTATCATCAGCCTCGATCATATAGACCAGCAACTGTACGCCTTCCGCGAGACCATAACCCGCGGTCTTTCTGTAAGGCAGGTAGAGCAACTGGTAAAAGATATGGGCACCGAGAAGGCAGCCAAAACTGCTACACCAGCTGTAGTAAAATTGCCGCCTGCTTACAAGCGCATAGAAGACAACATGGCTTCACACCTCTCTACCAAAGTAAAGCTCGACCGCAAGAAAAATGGCAAAGGCAGCATCCTGATAGAGTTTTATAGCGATGAAGACCTGGAGCGCATAATGGACAAAATGAGTATTTGATAGAGAGTCGTAAGTAATACGTCGAAAGTCGTTGCTTAGTACTGCACTACCTCCGACAAATACCTATTCAATACAATGCTAAGCGCTGAAAGCACGAAAGATAATAGCCCGGGACATAGTCCCGGGTACAAATAACAAAACATGATAAAGCCCTGTAAGGGCGAAAGACATCCTCAGCTGGCAGATCTTTGAATAAAACAGCTTTAGACTTTCTACTTACTACTTTATACTATTATGGATCCGTGGCAGAAAGAAGCAAAAGAACATCAGAAGCAGTATAAGCAAATGCTGGAGCGCGGCAATAAGAACAACATGCTACGCGCCCTGCCCAAGCTGCACGATGAAGCTTTTGCTAAAATTGACTGCCTGCAATGCGCCAACTGCTGCAAAAACTACTCCCCCCGCTTCAAACAACCCGATATAAAGCGCATAGCCAAAGCCCTGCGCATAAAGGAAGGCGAGCTGGTGGCCCGCTACCTGGAACTGGATAAAGAAGGCGACTACGTATCGCGCACCAAACCATGTCCATTCCTTGCTGAAGACAACACCTGCAATATCTACGACGATCGCCCATCAGACTGTGCCCGCTACCCTTATACCGATGAAGATGTGCTGATAAAACGAGTATCACTTACGCTGATGAACGCTACAGTATGCCCGGCCACACATTACGTAATGGAGAAACTGCTGGCTATAGAAGGTCGTAAAGACAAGTAATTACTCGTAACCCGGCTGGTGTTGCGATATGTAGGTGCTCAATCCCTTCTGCTTCTCGGCCAGGACTTTCATTCGCTCTACATGCTGTTCCCCGGCAGAGTCATACGAATATTTATATACCTCACCGCCCGCAAACCTGATGATAATGAAATCCGCGCCAGAGCTATATCCCACTACTCCGCTCCCTTTCCCACTCTTGCTCTTGTACGCTTTCATACTCAATACTATGGATGACTATTTGCAGCCTGCGCTGGCACAGGCTTATATATCTTTTCTACCAGCGTATAATATGGCTCAAAAAGATGGTGCCGAAACACGTTCTCTCCTGCTTCCGGGAATCGCTTATAGTAGTCCGCATCGGGCAGTAATACTATAGGCGTGCCTGCGCGCATATAGTTGCTGCTGCGTGTATAGATAGGCTCGTCCATATGGCGCAAATAGCGCTTCACTTGTTTAAAAGCCATGCGGCCTACATACTTCTCGTAAGTGCGTTGTGCCTTGCGTGGCGTCTTCGTCAGCCTGCGGTATACGTGGTTCAATGCCATACGTACAATGCGCTTCTGCCCTTTAAACTGCCCGGTAGGGTTGCTGAATGGATTGGTCTTATTAAAGTCGGATAGGGTTTGGATGGACACGGGTGTTTCAGGCACCCAATCGGCAGCGTTAACCACCGTAAAGGCCCAGCCACCGCGGGTTATATAATCATAATCGTAAGCGTAGTACAGGTTGCCGGGCTTGGGTGCTGCACTGGCGTAGGTTTTGATAACGAGGTCGGCAGGCAGGTTACCATCCATCTGTTGGTAGCGCAGGTAAGAGGTCATCAGGCAGCTAAGCGCCCCACCCTGGCTGTGCCCTTCTATAATTAATTGCCGTATGCCTTTGCCATAATACTCTTTTATCTTGGTCATCACCTCGGGTGCAAGGCTGGCCATACCTATTGTCCAGCCTACATGCACCATAGCCTTAGGGTCAGATGCCAGCTTATAATGGAAGACCACATTACTATCCAGCTTCAGCGATCCTGTAGCAGGTATCATAGCGCTGTAAAAGTTCTCCAGCCAGCTATCCATATCGGAGGTGGTGCCGCGCAGGTTCACTATCATTACGGAACTGTCCTTGTTCAGCCACAGGTCCCACCTGTTGTGCAGCCCGGCCTCTTTACCCCTGAATATCCTTTTGTATTGAGACTCCTTTGGCGTCGCCCCCCGAAACTCAGGGTCTACCTGGTAGCACGACCTGCGCAGTGTGCCTTCGTACTCATCAACATCAAACCCAGGCTTCAGCACTTGTGCATAGCCGGCAATATGCATGAACAGCAGTAGAATAAGCCCGATACTTTTACCCATGTAGTAAATTTAAACAATATGCTGCCTTTACAACACTTTACAAAAGGCATTCCACAGCCCGGCTGCCAATATTCTGAAATCGTTAACTAAAGCAAAAGCGGACGTGTATGACACGCCCGCTTCTACATACAAATTAGAATATTGATTAATGCTGCACCTGGATCTTTGTGTTATAATTCAGTTCAGCAGACTTAACAGATATTGTATACAAGCCACTTATCAATGCGCTCATATCAGCGACAGAGCTACCTGCACCGGTGCTCATATCCAGCGTATTGCTCAGCACCACGCGACCGGTAATATCGGTTACTGTCACTTCGGCCTTTTGCGCTGAAGCTACCTGCCAGGCTATGTTTACTTTGCCAGACGATGGATTAGGGAACACTACTACAGAAGCATTAGCTGTACTTACATTGCTGACACTAACAGGTATTGGCGTAATGGTTTTAGAAAATGTATGTTGTATGAAACTGGCTGCTGACCAGGTAGGGCTTCCAGATGTGATAACTATACCAGTATATGGCGTAGTAGCATAGTTCAGCGAATCGGGGAAGACATAGTAAGTGCCCGCAGGTATGTTGCTGAAGGAATAATGACCAGCCGCATCGGTTCGGGTAGACTGGTACAATGTGTTTGATGCATCGAGCAGGTACATCATCATGCCATCTACAGGCATACCGGTAGTAGTGCCCTTATTGGCGCCAGTAGTTACATCGCCACCAATAAAGCCGGGACCTGATGTTGGGATCCCTGTTATCATGTTAATATTCTGCCAGCAATCGCCTGTACCTGCGGTGTGCGACAATACATCGGCCGTACTCCAGTAAAAGCTACTTGTATGATATGTTGGTATATATCCGACAGATGTGCCGACTGAATCTATTGCCGCAGCTTTTATTCTGTAGTCGTTTGTTGGCTCTGACCAAAAATCATAATGAGCACTGGTTCCATTTGAATAAACAAAAGCAGAATCTACTGCTGTAAGTACCGAAGACGCATAGGTAATGAGCCAAACTTTAACCCACCCGAAGTAAGGGGTACCGGAAAAATTTATGTCTCCTGAAATCCCATCGAACGGTGTTACTGTAAGCGGCGCGGTAATAGTAGCAGCCCCACCGCAACCGGAGACAGTATATTGAACAGTGGCAGCCCCAGGCGATACGCCATATATATTACCATCCGCATCTACAGTAGCAACAGAAGATGAGGAGGTAGCCCATACACCGCCGGTAACTGACGGATACAGATACAATATGTCGCCTACAAACATGGTGGAATCACCAGATAGTGTACCGGGATCGGTTGTGTTCGACACATTGATAGTTGCAGACACTGTAGCCGGACCACAGCTTCCGGTTACGGTATAAAATAAGGTTGCAGTACCAGGCGATATACCATTAACTGTTGCAGAATAGGGAGATATACCGGCAATTGTGGCAACAGTAGTATCTGAACTACTCCACACACCGCCTGACACGCTATCTACTGCAATAGCGGAGGACCCAAGACACACAGTAGCCGGCACTGTTATTGGAACAGTAGGAACTCCATTGACAGTTACGGTGATCGAAGCAACGCAACTGCCACCCGTAGTATATTCAATTGTTGTAACGCCAGGATACCAACCATAAATAATACCGCCGGGTTCTGCCTGCGCGACACCAGGGTTGTAAGAATACCATGTACCGCCCGGAGTAGCATCTACCATAGTTATATGCGTACCTGCACATATACTTGTTGTTGGTGCTGTAATGGGAGCAGGCGTTTCAAAAACCATAATGCTCAGGGTATCTGTAGCCAATCCGTCTGAATAAAGTATTTGTACCGCGCCCGTACCCGATGGTGTGAACACACCCGCTGTGGTTATTGTACCCATTGTAGCGGGCAGACAACTCCATGTGCCGCCCGAAACCAGCGAACTATCAATGTAAGCGCCTGAAAAGCCTGAGCATATACTTGAAGGACCATAAATATAGGCCTGCGATACCGACCAGAACAGTAGCGATAATAGTGAGGTCAATAGTGTTTTTTTCATTGTTTCATTTTTATAGTTAGTAAAAGAAAGAGATAGATTAATGTTGTACCTGCACCTTGGCAGTATAGTTGATATCTGCAGACCTTACAGTAATGGTATATAGACCGCTTACGAGGTTGCCCAGTTTCAGGTCGCTGCTGCCAGCACCTGTTGTCATGTTCAAAGTGCTAATCATTACGACCCTACCTGTAACATCTGTTACTGTTATATCTGCTACCTGTGCAGCAGGCACCTGCCATGCAATATTGACCTTGCCAGATGATGGATTAGGGAATACCACTACAGAAGCATTAGCTGTACTTACATTGCTGATGCTTACCGGTATTGGCGTGATGGTCTTAGACAATGTATGCTGAATGAAGCTGGCTACCGGGTAAGAAGGGCTGCCGGAAGTAATGGTTATGCCTGTGTAAGGCGTGGTGGCATAGTTCAGCGAATCGGGGAAGACATAGTAGGTGCCGGAAGGTATGTTGCTGAAGGAGTAATGACCTGCTGCATCGGTGCGGGTGGACTGGTATAATGTGTTAGATGCATCGAGCAGGTACATCATCATGCCGTCTACAGGCATACCTGTTGTTGTTCCCTTATTGGCTCCTGTAGTTACATCGCCACCTATAAAGCCGGGGCCAGCGGTAATAGTACCTGTCATCAGGTTGATGTTGTTGCCCGCGTTAACTGTGCCTGTAGCATGCGTTACTACATCGGCAGTATTCCAATACAGGCTGCTGGTGAAGTACGTTGGGATAAAGCCTGTACCAGTAGCGGGCCCATCAAGCGGAGCCGCCTTAATACGATACGTACCAGCAGGCTTGTCCAGGAACTGGTAAGCGGCGCTGCTGCCGGGAGAATAGATATCTACAGAGTCTATTGCTGTAAGCATAGGCGCACTATACGCTATCAACCACACACGGATATTACCTGTATAAGTTGTTGGCGCAAAGTATACAGTACCAGATATTTCGTCGGCAGGCGTTATAGTAACCGCATAAGTAACAAATGACGGCTCATAGCACCCCGTCATAGTGTATGTAGCCAATATTGTGCCTGTACTAACACCTGTAAGTGCCCCGGTAACAGGATCTATTACCGCAGCAGAAGCCGCAGGAACCGACCATGTACCACCTGTAGTTGTGCTGGATAATGTAATAGTATGCCCAACTGCAACAGTAGTGGCACCGCTGATGGCACCAACTACGCCAGGCGCATCTATTGTAACGGCGGCCGTTGCCGTATCTGCGGGACAACCACTTGCGGTCATCACATATTGCACACTGCCAATACCGGCAGACAGCGCAGAAGCTATACCCGTACTTGCATTGACAGAAACTGCACCAGACGCATACCATACGCCCCCGGGCTGGGTAGATGTATAGGTTAAAGATGATGCGGGGAAACAAGCGGAAACCGGCCCGCTGACAGTACCTGCATCTGCACTAGTATTTACGGTAACGCTATAAGTACCATATACGTAAGCGCCACAGGCCGGCATGTAAACATTATACGCGATAGGGCCTGCGGTACCGGAACCAACACCGCTAACGATACCCGATGTGCTGACCGTAGCTATGGACGCATAACTTGCAGACAGGAACCAGGAGCCACCGGGAATATTTGAAGACAGCGATATGGTGCTGCCCGTGCATACCGATGATGGCCCCCATACATAAGCTGTATTAGAAGAATCGCTGGGCAATACGGTGACAGAGAATGTATCGTAAGTAGTGCACATGGATATTGGGAAAGAGTAAGTGATAATGCGCGTGCCTGCCGACATGCCTGTAAGAATAGCAACAGCACCTGTACCGAACGACGACGAAGAGAATGGCATGGAAACCGAGCCACCAGCGCCGTACCAGTACCCACCCGACATAGCGTGCATTAATGTATCATTGGTACCGATACAAACTGTATGACGGCCGGTTATAGGCGGAGCAATTACCGTAGCACCTACTTCTACATTGCGGTAATAGATGTGCGTATCATCGCACCCGATACCAGAAGATCTCACCAATGTATAGCTAATGGTTGCAGTTCCTGCACCAACTCCGAATACATTGCCAACCAGACCAAGAGACCCGGGATTGGGCTCTACTGTTGCTACCGAAGGGGCGCTACTCGACCAGGTGCCACCTGTATCTGAATAACTACCCGGGGTGAGCGAGATAACCGTGCCCTCGCATAAATGATATGACCAGTATCGCACCATAGAATCGGCATGAACGCCAGCCACATGCACTGTATGGCTGGCACAGGCACCTGAACTCATGTAGACGATGCTCGTAGTTCCGCCAGCACCGCCGCCTGCAATTCCTGCGGCATCTACTGTAGCAATAGATGGATCACCACTCATCCATGTACCACCGGAGGCAGCAATAGTTAACGGAGTAGTTGTGCCTGAACATACCGCACCGGCACCTGCTATAGCTGGCCCAAGAGCAGGATAAACATGGAATGGTATGGAGTACGTAATAGTGTCATAGGCTGCCGGAGCGGAAATTACGACCGTTCCCGGCGAAACACCGTAAACAATGCCTGTTAAAGAATCGACGGTAGCAATCGAAGGATCGCTGCTATGATAATACCATACGGTCCCTGTATGCAGTGAACCAGAGAGATCAGTATACGAGCCAACACAGCCTACAGTGTCTGTAAAGGGAGCGGCAAATGCAGAACAGAAAGAACAAATAAAAATCAATAGTAATAGTAGCTTTTTCATAGGTAAACGTTTTAGTTAAATAAAATTATAAAAAATATTTATAAAACAAAAAAAGCAGCGAAGTTTTTCGCTGCTTTTTCCTAAGTATAAATGGGTATTAGTGTTGTACCTGGATCTTAGTAGTATAGCTAAGGTCTGCAGATTTTACAGAGATAGTGTACAGGCCATTTACCAGGTTGCCCAGGTTCAGATCGCTGCTACCGGCACCTGCTGTCATGTTCAGTGCGCTGTTCATTACTACGCGGCCAGCGATATCTGCCACTACAACGTTAGCATGCTGATCGGCAGGCAGCTGCCATTTGATGCTTACCTTACCTGTAGTTGGGTTTGGTGCAGCTATTACAGTTGCTTCGGCAGTAGTTACATTACCAACACCTACAGGTATAGGAGTAATGGTCTTAGACAGTGTGTGCTGTATAAAGCTTGCTGCATTGTAAGAAGAGCTGCCGGAAGTGATGTTGATGTTATCGTAAGTAGTAGTAGCGTAATTCAGAGAATCGGGGAAGATCTTGTACACGCCCACAGGCAGGTTGCTGAAAGAGTAGTGACCAGCGGCATTTGTGCGAACAGCAGCATACAGAGCACCAGTTGTGTTATCTACACAATACATCATCAGGTTCTGCACAGGCATACCTGTAGTAGTACCCTTATTAGCACCTGTGGTAACATCACCAGCTATAAAGCCAGGACCAGAAGTAGTTGTACCTGTAAGCATGTTGATGTTCACACCCAGATCGCCTGTACCGGAAGTATGAGCCAGAACGTCGGCAGTGCTCCAGTAGAAGCTGCTTGTGTGGTAAGTAGGGATGAAGCCTGTCCAGATAACATAACCTGAAGAATCTGGCATGGCAGCTTTAATCCTGTATGAATTGGTAGGCTGAGGGCCGAAAGAGTAATGAACGGTAGTACCAGAAGCATAAACAAGAGTAGAATCTACCGCTGCCAGTGTAGTGCCCGTAAGTGTGATAAGCCATACTTTAACAGGGCTATAAATCGTAGTGCTGCCGAAGCTGATATCGCCGGCGATACCGTCGAACGCTGTTACTGTGATAGGGAAAGTAGTGGAAGCAGTACCACCGCAACCTGTAGTAGTATATGTAACAATAGCGCTACCTGCGGAAAGACCAGTGACCATACCATAAGCATCGATAGTAGCTACAGAAGACGGCGCAATGCTCCAGGTACCACCACTAACTGTTTCTGACAGGTAAGTAGTGGAGCCTGCAACCACGGAAGAAGCGCCCGATATTGTGCCGGCATCGGTAGTATTGATAACAGACAATGTGGCAATAGCTGTAGAAGTGCCGCAAGAAGTTGGTACAGAATAAGAGATAGTAACTGTACCTACAGATACACCCGTAATAGCTGCAGAGTAACCACTAACTGTGGCAATGGTAGCGGCAGGGCTGGAGCTGCTCCATGTACCACCCAATGTACTATCAGTAGCTATAACAGTAGAGCCCACGCATACCGTCGCAGGTATAATGATACCATCGGCAGGTATACCATCTACAGTAATATCGATAGATGTATAACAACCTGAAGGAGCTACATAACGGATCTCGGCAACACCCGGATAAACACCGCCAACATGGCCGCTACCGTCTACGGTTGCGATCCAGCTGCTGGAAGTAGCCCAAGCGCCGCCCATTGTAGCATCGGTAACGGTAATAGTACTGCCTACGCAAACGGTTGTAGCAGAAGCGCTGATAGCTGCCGGAGAAGCGTTGACCGTCATGGTAAAGGTTTCTGTAACAAGTGCCGTAACATAAGAGATAGTAGCAGTACCGGCAGACAGCGCTGCAGTGACACCGGTAGATGCATCGATAGAAGCTACAGCAGGGTTACTGCTGGACCAGGTGCCACCTGAGAGCAAACTATCGTGATAAGTTACAGTAGTGCCTGTACAGGCGCTACCCGGGCCTGTGATGGTGGCATACGACGCAAGGCAAAGCACCATGGCCGATAAGGTAAGTAAAAGTTGCTTTCTCATGTTTTTTGTGTTTTATAAATAATTAAATTGTGGTTCGATATAATCATTGACGTGGTTAGCAGACGAAATGTTAGAGTTGACCCCTAATTTTTCCATCGGCACGAAAATAATTATATAAATATGATAATAAATGCATTAACCTCACATCACCAAAACATTATACCATGGTTTTTGACGTAGAACTGGAGCACAATAGCGTGCTATACCTTTGTACCGTTATGCAACGGGAAAATAATTCATACACTTTTTTTGCCATAGACATTAGAATACCCGGGCGTGGCGATAGCCTGAGTACACAAATGCATAGTGCAGAGCTACATAAAAATGAAGCTGGTGAGTATTTTTTTCATGAAGCGACCGAACTGCCCGATGCACATATGAGTGACCTTGCCGGAAAACTGGGCGAGGCTATTGATGCTGCGATGAAGAATAATGGCCAGGCAGCCAGGTAAACTGAACGCCTTGAGCCAAATACAGTATTTTTACAGCTCAACATCCATTATATGAAGCAACCTGACGATTTTCTCATCAGCCTGAACAAGCATATCAGCGACTCCGGCTTCTGCTCCCGCAGAGAGGCCGATAAGCTTATAGAGCAAGAGCGCGTAACTGTGAACGGCCGCGCAGCCGATAAGGGCTACCGGGTGCAGCCAGGAGATGTGGTAGAAATAGATGGGGAACCGCTGAAGAAAAATAAGAAGACCGTATACATAGCCTGTAACAAGCCGCAAGGCATTACCAGCACTACCGATCTGCGCGATAAGACCAATATCATCACTTTTCTGAACCATCCGCAGCGGATATTTCCCGTGGGCAGGCTGGATAAAGACAGCGATGGCCTGATACTGCTGACGAACGATGGTGATATAGTGAATAAGATATTGCGGGCCAGCAATAACCATGAGAAAGAATACATAGTAATAACCGACAAGCCGATAACCCCGGACTTTATACAGCAAATGGCCAATGGTGTGCCTATACTGGGCACACGCACGAAAAAATGCGAGGTAAGGCAGGAGGGCAACAAGAAATTCAGGATAATACTGATGCAGGGGCTGAACAGGCAAATACGCCGCATGTGCGAATACCTGGGGTATGAGGTAGTAAAGCTGACGCGCATCCGCATAATGAACATCAACCTTGGGGCCCTGGCAGTAGGCCACTGGCGCTACCTGGGCGATGACGAGATGGCCCGTATGAATGAACTGATGCGCAACTCGAGCAGTGAAGAGAAAAGTGATGCCGCACCTAAAAAGAAGAAAAGCGCTGCACCCGCAGATGCCCCACTGACGGAAAAAGAAAAGAAAGCCCAGCAGCGGAAGGACGCTTTCCTGCAGCGCCAGGCCGGTAAGCAGACCGCGGAATATGAAGAACCGGCAGAAAAAAAGGTAACCAGCCGCGCCGAAAAAGCCAGGCGGGAAAGGGAAAAGTACCTGAAGGTAAAAAAAGAGACGGAGCAGCGTGTAGCTGTTGCCGAGAAGAAAAAGCACAAGCTGCTGAACGAGTTTGAAGCCGCCAGCTTTAAAGAACAGTCGAAAATGGCCGACAAACCCAAGAAGAAATCGGGTTATAAAGAATTCAGGGCACAGGCTGGCAAGAAGAAAACAGCCGCTGCTCCTAAAAAAGGACCTGCTAAAAAAGCCGCGCCTAAAAAGCAGGCACCGCGACCGAAGCGTAAGTAACGAAAACTATAAAATGAAAAATGGGATAAGCCTGGTAGCCTATCCCATTTTACTTTTATATGTAAACTCTTTTAGAACTTATAGCCAATTTTAAATCCGCTCTGTACTATGCCATTCAGACCATCGTTCCTGCCGCCTACCCTGTTGATATAGGTAAAGCCAAAGCCAAAGTCGATACCTAGGTAGAAATGTGGAGTTGGATTGATGTTAAGTGAGTTATTGACAATAACGCCAAGGATGAACTTACTCTGCGTGTTGTATTCGTAATATGGATTACCACCGTTATAGTAGTAACCGCCGGTGGTTTTCTCACCCGCGCCTACAACCAGCGATGGGCCTATAGCGTATTTTACCGAGCCGTGGCTGCTGGTGGGGTAAAACTTTATACCTGGAGAAAAGTAGAACATGGCGTCCTGGTGATCTCCGTGATCTACATTATTATTAAGATTGAACGTAGTAATAATGGGCAGGTAGTAGGATACAATACCACCCTTATCTATACCTTTTTCGTAGCTGAAGGACAGGCCCACACCATTTTCTGTAAACTGGATAGGAGCAATGGCAATAATATTATCGCCTGTTCCAGACCTTACAGGTGATGCAGCAGGAGATTCTTCTGACTGGGCAAAGGTGCTGCCGGCTATCAAAAGCGGCGCTACCAACAACAATAGTTTCTTCATATCTATGATTTACTTCGTTTTTTGATTATTTGAAAAGTATTAATAACGATAGCCAATTTTAAAGCCACCCTGTACCATACCGGAGACTCCCTTATTGACACCACCTACATCATTTATGTAAGTGAATCCGAAGCCGAAATCGAAGCCGAGACTAAGGTGGGTTGACGGATTGACCTGCATTGAGTTGTTGACCAGGATGCCCAGCATAGTTTTGGTCCTGGTAACATAGGGATCCAGGTAAGTCTGGTATTGAACACCATTCCATTGCGTATACGGGCCACCGGTTGTTTTCTCGCCCACGCCAAGTACCAATGAAGGACCTACCGCATACTTGAGCAAGCCCCTGCAGCTGGTTGGGTAGAATTTAATGCCAGGGGCGATATACGCCATTATATCTTCGTTCTTGTTATACCCGCTCTCTTCCTGGTTATCTGTATTGATGGTAGCGATAACCGGGAGGTAGAAGGAAACGATACTGTTGCGATCCAGCACCCTCTCGTAACTGGCCGCTATACCAACACCATTTTCTGTAAAGAATATAGGCGCAAAGGAAACTATATTATTGCCGCCGAACATAGCGGGACTATGGCCGCGATAACCAGGATTGTACCGGGGCGTAGCCGATGGTACATTGGCGCTGTTGTGCCCGTTGAACAATTCTTCGTTGCCATTTTCGTAGCGGATCTTGTCTACTTCGTTTACTGACAGGGCATATAAGGCACCGTTACGGTCGTCCCAATGCCAGTAAATGATATTGTCGCCTTTGATCATTTTTACTTTGGCGTCAATAACGTTACCGTTGGACTGAAAAATCTTATCCTGGGCGAAGGCCGATGTAGCCAGCAAAGAGAAGAGACCAAGAACTGCAACCTTAAGGTTCATAATGGATGTGTTTGGGAATGCTACAGCATTAATTATGCCAAAAGTGGCCTATAACTGAAAAAATGCCGGGAAACTAAAAGTTATACCCTATTTTGAAACAGCCCTGTACCAGCCCGTTTACACCCTGGTTGTAACCCATAAAACGATTCAGGTAAGTAAACCCGAAACCAAATTCCAGGCCCATGTACAGGTGAGCGGTTGGCTGGAAATTGAGGTAGTTATTAACCATAACGCCCAGTTGATACTTATCTCCCACCTGTTCGGAATTATAATAGTAAGACGAATACATAGGCATAGCTGCATCAGTATATTCATGTCGCTCTCCGGCACTTAACAACACAGACGGCCCGATGGCGTATTTCACCTTGCCCTTCCAGGAGGTAGGATAGAATTTAAGACCGGGCATGAAATAATACATGCTATTGGTATAGCTGGTATTCGTCATATCGAAGGTGGCCGCCAGGGGCAATACGTAAGTAACTATACCGGTGGGATCAATACTGTGTTCGTAGCTTACAGAAAAACCCACACCATTGTCCGTAAACTGCAGGGGCGATATAGCAAGTATTCTCAGTTTCGCCGGTTTTGCCCTGCCTTCGTTCATATGAATGCCTGAAGGAAGTGACCGGTCCCCGGTAGCACCTTCATCCTCGTCCCGGTTAGTTTGGGCGAAGGAAGTGAAAGAACACGTGGCCAGCAACAATACACTAAGAATAGCTTTACGCATAGATAGTTGGTTTTAAGCAGTGAAAAATACTATAACGCCGTTTAGTAAACAAAATTGCCATATGGCCCTTCAATTACCAGTTCTTTCTTTTCAGCATCCTCAACATAGCCGGATATGCAGGCATCTATATTAAACGTTGCTGCAATGGCTATGATGCTTTCTGCGGTAGCCTGGTCTGTAAATATCTCTAAGCGCTGGCCCATATTGAATACCTGGTACATCTCGCGCCAGCCCGTGCCGGCAGATTCCTGTATCATGGTGAATAATGGTGGAACCGGCAATAAATTGTTCTTGACAACGCGCAAAGGTTTAGGCAGGTAGTGCAGGCACTTGGTTTGTCCGCCACCGCTGCAATGTATGATACCGTGGATGGCATCGAAATGCTTTTCCAGCACTTTAAGAATCACAGGGGCGTAAGTGCGTGTAGGAGACAATATCATTTTACCCACATCCAGGCCGGTTTCGGTCATATCGGTAAGAGAATATTTACCATTGTAAACCACCTCATCGGGCAGGTTGGGGTCTACGCTTTCAGGGAACAATGTTGCGTATTCTTTTTTCAGCATCTCGTGGCGGGCGCTGGTAAGGCCATTGCTGCCCATGCCGCTGTTATACTCATCCTCGTAAGTAGCTTTTCCGTAGCTGGCCAGCGATACAATAACATCGCCCGCCTGCATTTTTTCCGTGGTCACCAGTTTGTCGCGACGCATACGACAAGACATGGTACCATCTACAATAACAGTACGAACCAGGTCGCCCACATCAGCGGTTTCACCACCCATCAGGTGAACAGTAATACCATAATCCTGTAACCTGTCAAAGTACGATTGGGTGCCATTAATGAGCTCTGATATTACCTCTCCAGGTATAAGATTTTTATTGCGACCAATAGTAGAAGAATAAGTAAATGGCCCGGTGGCGCCTACACACAGCATATCATCTATGTTCATCACAATAGAATCTATCGAAATGCCTTTCCATACGCTGAGGTCACCAGTTTGCTTCCAGTACATATAAGCCAGAGACGACTTGGTACCGGCACCATCGGCATGCATCAGGTTGCAGTAGGCATCGTCGCCGCCCCAATAGTCGGGGTAAATTTTGCAAAATGCATTTGGAAACAGGCCTTTGTCTAATTTCTCAATAGCCTTATGTACGTCTTCTTTCTGGGCTGAAACGCCGCGCTGGTTGTATCTGTCCACGGTTTGGAAAATGTTGTGCAAAAGTAAACTTTATTGTCAGAAACAGTTGCTTCTTTGCGATCGGAATATCGGCCAACAAAAAGTCCCTCCCGCAAAAGCAGGAGGGACGGTGTACTTACTAAAAACTCTTCTATTTAGATTCTGCGTTTACTTTCTGGTATGCAGTATTTGTGCTCACAAACTCCGGCACCAGGTCCTTCATCAGGTACACAGTTTCCATTGTATAGTGCTGTTTGGCACTGCTGATCAGCTTATCTACCCGCTTGCTTACATCATTAAAATCGTACTCACGCACGTCTGCTATCAATATCTTTTCGTGGTAGGTATGACGCGTGTTCTCGGCGTTGTTCAGTAGTTCCTCGTACAACTTTTCTCCGGGCCTCAAACCGCTGTATACGATCTGTATATCTACATCTGGTTCTTTTCCCGATAGCCTTATTACCTTCTTGGCCAGGTCGGCGATCTTTACCGGCTTGCCCATATCGAATACAAATATCTCGCCACCCTGCCCCATTACACCGGCCTCCAGTACCAATACGCAAGCCTCGGGAATCGTCATAAAATAGCGGGTAATTTCCGGGTGAGTTACGGTAATAGGGCCACCCTTTTCCAGTTGCTTTTTAAAGCGTGGGATAACAGAACCATTAGAACCCAGTACATTACCAAAACGGGTAGTCACAAACTTAGTAACCGTATGCGCGTTGTCCTCGTTAGAGCCTGACATCAAAGATTTATAATAGCTCTGTGTGAATATCTCGGCAATACGCTTTGAAGCCCCCATGATGTTGGTTGGGTTCACCGCTTTATCGGTAGATATCATTACAAACTTTTCCACGCCATTCATCACAGACAGTTCGGCGAGGTTCCTGGTGCCCAGCACGTTGTTCATTACCGCTATCGATGGGTTGTCTTCCATCAGCGGCACATGCTTGTAAGCGGCGGCATGAAACACTATCTGCGGTGCATACACTTCGAACAAATGCTCCATACGCTGGCGATCGGTGATATCGCCCAGGTAGGCTTTAACATTAGCATTTTTATATTTTTCCTGTATCTCCAGGGTAAACTCGTGCATTGGCGTTTCGGCCTGGTCGCACAGGATTACCAGCGACGGGCGATAATTGAGCAATTGCCTTACCAACTCGCTACCAATAGAACCGGCAGCACCGGTAACGAGTATCTTCTTGCCTTTCAGCTCAGTATATATTGCCTCGTTGTGTATCTTGATCACCTCACGCTCCAGCAGATCTTCGATGTTGATATTCTGCAGTTGTTGTGTATCCAGCTTACCATTCAGCCAGTCGCGCATGGCAGGCACCTGCTGTATGCGTATACCATGATGCAGACAGCTATCTACCAATGCATTGAGCCTTTCTTTTTCTATGTTCTTGTTAACGAAGATGAGCAACTCCACGCCTTCTTCTTTCAGCTTTTCTATGCTACCGTCGTTAGTATTGTAGATAGGGATATTCTCAAGCAATTTGCCGTTACCACCCAGGGAATCATCAAGGAATGCCACCACCTGCATGTCTCCGTTTGGCAGGTTGTTAAGCACGTTTTTTATATGCAGACCATTGGCAGATGCATTGTATACAGCCACTTTTTTACGTGGCACCTTCTCACCTTCGGAATACAACTTATAAAACTGGAAGCAATATCTTACAGCCAGGCGGTAAGATATAATAACGAAGCTGGTGATAAAGAAGTTGATGGTTACCACCTGCAGGGTAAAATAGTTCTGCGAATGGAATACGAATATGTTGATAGCCAGGTAAAAGAATGACGCAATAGCATTAACCATTACCAGGCGGGAGGTATCCTCTATATTAGTATACCGTACAATACCTGCGTAACATTTAAATATGTAGAAAAGAGCCGCATTCAGCAATAAGACAACTGCCGTCATAGACCTTAAACCCACAACCACATGCGGCCATGAGAAGTTCATCTTGAGCGCCCTTGCCAGGAAAAGGCAAAAACACACCAGGAACAAGTCTAACAAAAACACCAACCATCTTGGCAAAATGCGTATCTTATAGGCCATACTCAACATTTAAAATTCACAATACGATTGCATTTAATCAACCAACTTATATACAAACTTACAAAGGATAACGACCCGCAGCAAGCTTAATAACAACCATTAACGAAAGGGTAATGGAGAAAACATATACAAGTTTAGTAAATAATTTAATAATTAGCAAACAAATATACAACTAACCTAATTATAATTCAATCTGTTACTATTTAATTTTTATTTTTTTATGTTCACAAAAATAACGAATTTAGCACAAATCAATCGGAGAGACTTTGCTGGAAGGAAAGAATATACTTATTGTTGATGATAACAAGCTGAACCAAAAAATACTGACTTTTGTATTAGCAAAAGCCGGCGCGATAGTAAAAACGGCAGACAATGGCCTGGAAGCTGTGGAGTGCGTTTTATTTGAAAGGTTTGACGCTATTGTTATGGACATACAGATGCCGGAATTGGGCGGACTGGAAGCATCGAGATACATAAAGCAGGAGATGGGCCTGAATATACCTATTATAGGGCTGACTGCCAATAACGTAGAAGATGAGCGCGTGACATGGACCGAGGCGGGGATGAACTATTGTATATCCAAGCCCTTTGACCCACCTGCACTATGCGAAAAGCTTGCCCAGATGATAAAAGAGAAAGAACAAATATGCCAATAAATCATCCGCTGATAGACCTCAGCTATATTAATGAAATATCCGGCGGAGACGAAGGATATATACGCGAGATAGTAGGCATCTTCGTGGATACTATGGCTACTGGCATGCCCAAGCTGCAGGAAGTTATCCTGGTAGAGCAGAATTACGATGAGATACAGCGCCAGGCACACTTTCTTAAATCATCGGCCGGTATTATTAAAATACATGGCGTTTACGACAACCTGGTAAAAATAGATACGCTGTCCAAGCAGCGCACAGGCATGGATGAGATAAAAACCTCACTTCACGAGATCATTACTAATTATAACGAGGCGTTGCCTGCACTGGTGGCAGGAAGAAGTTAATGGCTTAATTGCGTAATGGCTCAATGGCTTAATGCTGCCAGCCGATGGATTGAATGCAATGGCATCTCCCCTACCAGTACTTTTATCATTCAGCTAAGGCGTATTTTGCTCTTCCTCTTTACTTTTAAGGCCTTACGGCCCCCATCCAATCCATCTTTTTAATATACTAAGCGGAATTGTCGTATCTTTGCAGGCTCCCATTAAAGGGGATACGTTCATGCATAAAAGATCAGGGCCCGGCTCCCGCAACGATAATAATAATTCCCGCGGATTTAAGCGCAGGGATAATGATGACAATTCTTCGTTCAAAAAAGAGGGTCGTTCCGGAAAGCCATTTGAAAAAAAGGGCGATAAACCTTTTGGCAAAAAAGATGGTGAACGTAGTTTCCGTGGCCGTGAAGATGGAGACAGGAAGCCTTTCCTTAAAAAAGATAGTGAGCGCAGTTTCCGCAGCCGTGAAGATGGTGACAGGAAGCCTTTCCCTAAAAAAGATGGCGAACGCAGTTTCCGTAGCCGCGAAGATGGCGACAGGAAGCCTTTCCCTAAAAAGGATGGTGAGCGTAGTTTCCGCAGCCGTGAAGATGGCGACAGGAAGCCTTTCCCTAAAAACGATGGTGAGCGCAGTTTCCGTAGCCGCGAAGATGATGACAGGAAGCCCTTCCCTAAAAAAGATGGTGAGCGCAGTTTCCGCAGCCGCGAAGATGGCGACAGGAAGCCTTTCCCTAAAAAAGATGGTGAACGTAGTTTCCGTA
>CAZPOT010000001.1:352612-527895 GCA_964588295.1 uncultured Flavipsychrobacter sp.
GAAGATGGCGACAGGAAGCCTTTCCCTAAAAAAGATGGTGAACGTAGTTTCCGTAGCCGCGAAGATGGTGACAGGAAACCTTTCCCTAAAAAGGATGGTGAGCGCAGTTTCCGTAGCCGTGAAGATGGTGATAGGAAACCTTTTCCTAAACGTGACCGGGAAGACGATTCACGCCAGGATGGAGACAAGGTGCCATTCCCAAAACGTGGCGACAAGCGCTTTATAAAAGAAGAGGACAAACCGTTCTTTAAACGTAAAAGTGCCGAGGCGAAACCAGAAAAACCAGTAAAAGATATTTACGAGCCGCTGGAAATAAGCGAAGAGAAAAAGAGCAACAAAAAGACACCAGCTGTAAATAAGGCACCAGGCCGCGGGCTGAAGAAAGAAACGAATGCGCCTATATCTTCCCGCGCTGACAATAAGCCCTATTTTAAGGAAGAAGAAGAAGACGACCAGGAAGATAAAAAACCAACACGCAAGCGCATTGTAAAACAAAGTGCAGCAGATGCACTGTTATCGGAAGACGATAAGCAAGAGGAGCTGGAGCGCCAGCGCGCAGATATAAAGGCAGCCAAAGCTGTAGCCCGCAAGAAGAAATTTGAGTCGATGAACGACGACGATGACGAAGCGGAAGATGAAAGCGAAAAAGTCAAAGATGAGGGCGCTATGCCCCTGAACAAATACCTGGCCCATAGCGGCGTTTGCAGCCGCAGGGAAGCCGCCAACGAGGTAAAGGCAGGCAAGGTAAGAGTGAACGATACCATAGAAACCAACCCGGCCTATAAAGTGGCAGATAGCGATGTAGTGTACTACAACGACAAGAAGCTGAAACTGCAGAAAGGCATGGTATACATACTGCTGAACAAGCCAAAGGATTTCATCACCACCAACGATGATCCGCAAGGCCGCAAAACAGTAATGGACTTGGTGGCAAGCTCAGGCGAAGAGCGACTATTCCCTGTAGGCCGCCTGGACCGTAACACTACCGGACTGTTGCTGATGACCAATGACGGTGATCTTACCCAAAAACTGGCGCATCCTTCTTTCAAAGTAAAGAAGATATACCAGGTAACCACCGACAAGCCTGTAACCAAGGCCGACTTTGATAAGATACTGAACGGACTGGAGCTGGAAGATGGCAAGGCAACCGTAGATGCACTGGCCTACCTGGAAAAGAAGAACGAACTGGGTATAGAGATACACATAGGCCGCAACAGGATAGTAAGGCGCATCTTTGAATCGCTGGGCTACGAAGTGGAAAAGCTGGACCGCGTAATGTATGGCCCACTGACCAAGAAGAACTTGCCACGCGGCAAATGGCGCTACCTGAACGAGCGCGAAATTGTGCTGCTGAAGCATTTTAAATCGTAATAACAGAAGGCACAGATAAACGCTGTGCCTTCTTTATTTTTATACCTCAATACCAACGCAATGAAAAACATACTCATCCTGCTGGTGGCTATCATAACCGCGTTTGCGGCCAAAGCGCAGCTGCAGACCGACCTTGCTCTACAGTACCTGGTAAAAGCGCCAAAGACCGTAGACAGCAAAACGATACTGATAGTGCTGCTGCATGGCTATGGCAGTAACGAGGCCGACCTGATAAGCCTGGCAGATCAATTGCCCGCCAATGCTATTGTATTGTCTGCCAGGGCACCGATAACGCTGCGGGAGAACAGCTATGCCTGGTATAACATTGATGGCCCGAATGCAGCAGGCAGCCATACGGATGAGACATTCAGAAGTCTTGGCCTTGCCCGGCAGTTTATTGACCAGGCGGCAAAAAAATATAAGATACCAGCTTTGCGAACATATGTTGGTGGCTTTAGCCAGGGGGCTATTATGAGCCTTGATATAGCTTTAACTCAACCCGAGCAAATACATGGTGCAATAGTAATGAGCGGACGCCTACAGGAAGAGATAAAGCCCAAAGCTGTAAGCACCGACCGGGTAAACAAGGTAGCCATTTTTATAGCTCATGGCACAGAGGATAAAGTGATACCCATCGGCAAAGGCCGCGAGGAAAAAGCCTGGCTGGATAGCAAACATATACGTTACGAATATCACGAATACCCCATGGTGCATACTATATCGCGCGAGGAGATGGTGGATATACAGAAGTGGTTTGCCATGCAATTGAAATAGCTCTTAAGCCATCGGGTTGAAACCCGCAAGTGTTCGAAACACCAATTTTCCCATATTCTTATTGGACAGCCCCTACGGGGCACGATCCGTTTCTGAATAAAATTGCTACAAAGCTTTTGCTCCTACGGAGCAATGACAGTTGCTTTTACAAGGTTCCGGACAGCTATAGGTTGAACCCTGAGGCTATTATCCGACTCTTTGAGACTCATGCTTAATCAACATACACAAGTCATATTACCGATACCGCGGATGAAACTTCTCCAGGGTATTGCGGAGGTAGCTGCGATCGAGGTGGGTGTATATCTCGGTGGTGGTGATGCTTTGATGGCCCATCATTTCCTGTACGGCGCGGAGGTCTGCCCCACCCTCTACCAGGTGTGTGGCAAATGAATGGCGCAGCGTGTGCGGATGCACGTCGGTGCTTAGTCCGGCTTTGGCAGCCAGATCTTTAATGATGTAAAATACCATGATACGCGACAATGGAGAACCACGGCGATTGAGGAACAGGAAGTCCTCCTTTCCCGGCTTTATATCTACAAAGCAACGCACATTGTCTTTATATAACGTTACCTGCTTTATTGCTTCTTCCCCTATCGGCACCAGGCGCTCTTTATTACCCTTGCCCAATACCTTTATAAAGCCAAGATCCAGGTACAGGTTCGATATCAACAACCCGGTCAGTTCACTCACACGCAGGCCGCAGCTATACATGGTCTCCAGCATAGCCCTGTTGCGCATACCATCGGGCGTACTATGATCTATCACCTCGAACAACTTATCTATATCTGCTACGCTGAGCACATGTGGCAGGGCACGTTTCAGCTTAGGAGCTTCCAACAGCATGGTGGGGTCGTTCTTAATTACTTCTTCGGCCACCAGGTAGCGAAAGAATGATTTTACCCCACTGAGTATACGCGCCTGTGTGCTGGCAGCCATTTCCAGCTCATATATCTCTGCAAGAAATTGCTGCAAGTGCGGTAGTGTAATGGATTCTACAGGCATTGCAAGCGGCTCCATATGATTGCGCAGCATACTCACGTCCCTCATGTATGCCTCTATGGTGTTGTCCGACATAGACCGCTCCAACATCAGGTAAGCCTTAAAGCCTTTTATATACGCATCCCACATTTATACCTGCAAGTTACTTTTTAAATGGCTCAATAGCTTAATGGCTTAATGGCTCAATGCCGAAACTTATATATCAGTAGTGATAATAATCTAAAATAAAAGTGCCACAACATTCAGCCGTGGCACTTTTGGGATTTGGAATTTGTTGTTTGGTTCTTGACTTATCGCTGCAGGGTAAAGTGCATAGTACTTTGTTCTTCACCGTTGCGTATGGTAAGCAGGTAAGTGCCATTGGCCAGGTTATCGCCCAGTTGCAGTTCACTATCCACCACACCATTTGTTACGGTGGCCTTGCCCATATACACCGCCTTGCCCAGCATATCTGTTACCTGCACATCTATATTACCATTTACCACCCCATTGATATTACCCTTCACGTGGAAGCTGCCACTGTTAGGATTAGGCACCAGCATTACGTTGCTGCCGGCGTTAGCCAGGCCGTGCACACCAACGTTGTTGCCAATGGTTATATGGATATAACTGAAAACAGATACGCCGCTGCACTGGTCTGTGTTCACCACTTCGCAGTTTACAGAATCGCCTGTGTGCAGGTTGTTGGTAATGTATACGCTGTTAGTAGCGCCAGCCTGGGGGATGCTATTTACATACCACTGGTAAGTAGGTGCCAGACCACCGCCGCTTACTATAGTACAGGTGAAGGTATCGTTCATACCGGCAGGAACTATATAGCCGGGCTGTGCGGTAACCACACCTACTGGCTGCGTAATTGGCAGCACGGTAAGCGAGACATTAGTTGTGGCCGTAGGCGTGGTAACACAAGGGAAGTTGCTGGTCATGGTAACGGCTACTACATCGCCATTTGCAGGGGCGTATGTATATACAGGCCCTGTACCCATAGGACTACCATTCACTGTCCACTGGTACGTTGGTGCAGTGCCACCGCCATACATGCTGGTCGTCAGCACATCAGGATAACCATCGCACAAAGTATAACCAAGCGAAGATGATATGCTTACCAGGGGAGTTATCAGCGGACTTACCGTAAGCAGCTTGGTAGCGCTGGCCGTATTGGCAGTACGGCATGGAGCATTGCTGGTCATGGTACTCGTAATCACATCGCCATTATTAGGAATGTAGGTGTACAGGCTGCCTACGCCCGAAGGTACGCCATTGATCGTCCATTGGTAAGAAGGCGATGAACCACCGCCCACAGGTACAGGCAGTATGGTAGCCAACGCTCCTGCGCAGGCAGTATCGCCACCCGCCATTGTAGCCAATGTAAGGCCTGGCGTTACTATAGGGTTCACCGTCATAGTTACCCATGCACTGGTAGTATCGGGCACGGCACATTCGTAGCTGCTCAGTATCCATACACGTACCAGGTCGCCATTGTGCGGATGATAAGAATAAGTAGGGGTACCGGCAAGTATTACATTATTTACGCTCCATACATACAGCGGAGAAGCACCACCGTTAGTAACCGTAGGCGTGAATGTAACCAGTGTATCCTGGCAAATGGTTGTACCCGGGTTGATATTCAACGAAACCGTAGGCACCACAAGACCGGTAACATTTATAGGAAACAACGCATAGCAACCATTGGTACCAGTGGTATAGCTGATATTAGCGGAGCCTACTGCCACGCCGTGTACAATACCTGTTGTTGCTTCTACAGTGGCAAAAGTAAGATCACTGCTGCTCCAGGTGCCGCCGGCAACGGTATTAGTTAGTGTAGTAATACCATTCAGGCACACAGAAGGGGAGCCCGCTATAGCGGCTGGTATCTCGTTCACCGTTACCGATGCAGTAGCACGGCAGCCGGTAGGCAACGAATAGGTAATAGTTGTTGTGCCCGGGTTAACACCACGAACACCACCGCCACCAACCACAGTAGCTATAGCCGCATTTGCAGTGCTCCATGTACCAGTGCCAGGTGCACTACTAAGTGTAGTAACAGCCAGCTGGCACACCTCAAACGTACCGGTAATAGCCGATGGCAGCGGATTGATAACAATAGGTAAAGTTATATAACAACTATTGGCACCTGTGTAGGTAACAGTGGCTGTGCCGGCAGTATTACCTGTAACCACCCCGCCGCTGCTGATGCTGGCAAAGCCGCCGGAGCTGACGCTCCAGGTGCCGGGCGTAGTAGCATCGGTAAGGGTTGTGATACCACCTGATGCACAAACAGCAGGTGTGCCACCGATGGCTGCCGGAACAGGAATTACGTTCACATTCACTGATACAAAACATGTAGTGGCTGTGTTGGTAAATGTAATGGGCACCACACCTGCCGATACACCATAAACAGTGCCGGAGGTTGTGCCTACAGTGGCTATGGCCATATCTCCACTGCTCCAGGTACCAGGACCAGAAACATCGCTAAGGTTGATAGTGGCACCATTGCTGCATACCGTAGTTGTAGCACCGGTAATAGGTAATGGCAGTGCATTTACCGTAATAGGCGTGGTGATGCCGCAGCCTGTTGTAGAGGCTGTATAAGTAACCGTAACCGAGCCGGCACCAACACCTGTAACCACACCAGTAGATGAATTGACCGTTGCAATGGCAGATGAGCCGCTAGTGCTCCAGCTGCCCGGTGTTGTGGCATCTGTAAGCGCAATTGTACTACCACCGGCACATACTGCCGATGGGCCCGAGATCGGATCGGGCAAGGGATTGACGGTGATGTTTGCAAAAGCTGTACAGCCAGGCGACAAGGTATAGGTAACATTGGCAGTGCCTGCGCTTGCACCACCTACAACACCACCTGTAGTGATGGTGGCAGTGGCTAATGGCGCTATGCTCCAGGTACCGGTAGATACAGGATGACTGAGCGATACCTGCTGACCTACGCATACTGCCGATGAACCAACAATGGGCGCAGGTGCTGAACCTACCGTCATGTTATAAGTAACGTAGCAGCCCGACGGCATCATGTACGTCATGGTTACTGTACCGGCTGACACACCATAAACAGCACCACTGGCTGCATCTACCGTAGCCCTGCTGAGCAGGCTGCTGCTCCAGCTGCCACCACTAGTGGTTTCGCCGAGGGTAGTCACGCCACCTACACATACTGAAGTAGAACCTGTGATAGGTGATGGTGCGCTGATGACTGTTATAAGCGCAGTATCTGTACAGCCTCCTGTTGAGGCGGTGTAGGTAACTATTGTTGTACCTGCAGCTGCACTAGTGACGACTCCGCCAGAATTAACCGTAGCCACAGCTACAGCGCCCCCGCTCCATGTACCTCCACCTGGTGTTCCGGTAAGTGTCAAGCTAGCTCCATCCGGACATAAAGGTGCTACGCCGGAGATAGTGACTCCTGGATTTATTGTAACAATGGCGGTATCGGATGTAGTACATACTCCGTTGGTTAAGCTAGCTATATAATTTACAGTTGTTGAAGAGCCGACAGTTGTTGGATGTATATAAATATTGTTAGTCGCAGTACCGGCATACGCAGTAGCAAAACCAGGATCACTATAAGCATGCGTAACAGGTGTCCATACTGGCATCGGAGGAGTTGTGAGCATACCCGTGACTAAAATATTATCAAGAGCCCACCACCAGCCCCACGCACTGTTATAATAGTATTTTAGTTTGCAATTGGCTGAACCCAAGTAAGGAGCCAAAGAAAATGTAGCGGTAGAAAATGAAGTACTGCTTCCTACAGCTGTACCAGCATAATCATTGAGCGTCGTCCAGGTAGCACCGCCATTAGTCGATATTTGAACCTTCACTTGTTCAGTACTATAAGGCAAATAGGCATGCTGAAAAGTTAAGGTCGCACTTGAATACCCAGCTAAAGAAAAGGTCGGCGATATCAGGCTTGTCACTACGTTTGATGCAGCGGTTGCATCTGCAATTGCTATTGCAAACTGCGACATATCAGGGCTGTTAAAGGTATACGTTAGTGTACCGGAATATACATAACCGTCCGGCCTTAGCTGCCATGGAGCAACTGCAGAAGTAGAGACCATCCCTGTGTTGTCAACCACCCAGGGTGCAATAGAAGTATTAAAATCCTGCGATAATATCGTACTCAACCCAGCTGGAACAGTTGCTGTAAGTGTTACATTGCTACCGTTACAGATTGTTGCAACAGATGGAGTTACAACAGGAACAGGAGGCGCTGGCAAAATGGAAACAGTTGTAGTAACTGTGTTTGTACACGTGGCACTTGAAGCGGTGAAGGTGTAGGTTCCTGCAACCGGAGACGCAATTGTTGGACTTAAAGAGGCAGATGAATAGCCACCAGGACCAGTCCATGAATAAGTAGTACCGATAGTGGAGCCTGTAAGTGTCAATGGCGTGTTGGGACAAACTGGTCCGCTATTAGAAGCGGTAGTTGATAATGAACAATAATAATCTACTGATACATCATCTATTAATATGTCGTCCCAGAAATCGGATACTGCTCGGAACACTATATAATTAGTGGCTGAACTGAACGATGCAGGAACAGTAAAAGTGTATTTATACCATCCTTCTGCTGATACACCCGGTGCCTGAGTAATATCCTGATAAACTGTTCCCAACAACGTACCTCCGGTAGCAGTAGCTGAAGTGTTGACATATACGTCTAGCCTGTCTAAAGTCGCACCAATCAGCCAGTCGAGTCCATCCCCTCTATACATCCAGAAGGAAACCTTATAAGTACCTGATGAAGCAGAAGTGAAACTCATTGCTGGCGTAGCTAAATCAGAAGTGCTACCCGTATTGTAATTAAAACAGTTGAACCACGCCATACCTGACCCTGCATGAGGACCTGGATTCGCTGCTGAAGCCCAAGAAGCATTCACAGCCCCGGTGCCTGCCGTTGCTCGCTTCCAAAGATCTGTTGAAGATCCACCCGAAACATGTGCTCGTGTCCATGTGCCGCTGGCAGTTGGAGGGAATGTTGTAGCGTTGAAATTTTCAGTTAAAATATTTAACTGCGCACCACATTTTATAGATGAGATTAACACAAAAGTCAATAAAGAGATATACCTCCACACCAAGGATAAACGGGTTTTCATAAACATAGATTTTTGTAGAATTAATACACGTTCTGTTCACGTAAACTTAACAATTCGTTTTTATTAAAACAACTTTATGTTTGATATTAATCATCTATAAAAAACTAACAATAATTTTATTAACCATCAGTTAATTTGATATCTTCAAGCTGTTACATATCTAACTCGCCTGCCATTAACAACGTTCAGATCGGCACTTTAAACTATTGCACAACAATAACTATAACACTGTTAACAGGATGGTCAATACACACTGATCTAAATTTGGATTACGCTGAGCGACCCATTAATTTTACCCCATGCATCTGGCAATAGTAAACGGCCCCAACCTGAACCTGCTCGGCACAAGAGAGCCGCACATATATGGCAGCGAGACATTTGAAGATTACCTGGCCGGGTTGCGCCGGCAGTTTCCGGGCGTTCAGATAGACTATTACCAGAGCAATATAGAAGGCGAACTGATCAACTACCTGCATAGCTGTATGGGCAAGGCGCAGGGCATTATACTGAATGCAGGTGCCTATACGCATACCAGCATAGCCATTGCCGATGCTATCAGCGCTATTGCCATACCTGTGATTGAGGTGCATATCAGTAATGTTCTGGCCCGCGAAGAATACCGCAAAACCTCTGTTATTGCCACCAAATGCGTGGGCTCCATCAGCGGCCTTGGCATGAAGGGTTATGAACTGGCGGTGAGATATTTTCTATAATGGCAGGCACCAATATTATTTTAAAGCAACCACCCAAGCCCGGCATTGATTAATACGTCTTTCAGATAACAACTAATCTGATCACGAAAACTAAAACTTAACTATGAAGACATTCTTCCACAGCATCCTGTTATTTGCCTGCTTTATTGTTACCACATCTCAAACAAATGCCCAGGGCTGGCAGTGGGAACGGCACATTGTCAACACTCCCTTTGCAGTAAGCTCACGGCATGCAGCCCTCACTACAGATACAGCAGGCAATGTATTTTCAGCAACGCTCATAACTGGTTTTTCAGAATTACTCGGCGGTGTCACCTCTACATTCGGCACGCAAAGTATTGTCGATTCCACCACTGCTGCACAGCTTATTATTGCCAAAACAGATCCGCACGGCAATGTATTGTGGCTCACCGGCACACAACATACAGGCACAGGTGTAGCCAATATAAGCACAGATAAAGAAGGTAATGCGTATGTGCTCGGGGTCTACGACAGCGCCAGTGGCACATTGGGTAATCATCCTATTACTCATGATCCATTGCCCGTACCCAACAATACCATGTATTTTATAGCTAAGCTGAACCCGGCCGGGCAGGTGGTGTGGGCAAAGAACGTAGTAGCTACTTCCAGCTTCGGGTATGGGGCCGGGGCGCCGGCTATGCAATATCTGCCGCATGGCAGCATAAGGGCAGATGATTCCGGTCATTTATATGTTTGCGGCACATTCATCAGCGGCGGGCTCACCATAGGCGCTACCCCGCTCAACCTAACGGGAGACCAGAACATATTCATAGCCAAGTACGATACAGCAGGAAATCCGCTTTGGGCTAAATCGTATGGCAGTACCGGTGCGGACTTCCCATTTAACACCGGCCTTGCTCCAGATGGTACATTATATATGGCAGGCACTTACTATGCTCCTGCTATCACCTTGGGTACGGTAACCTTAACTAATACATCGGGCGCGGGGGCCTTCGTGGCAAAGTTCGATAACAACGGCAATACGCTCTGGGCTAAAACCACAGACACCTTCGTTTATATGTTTGATATAGCTGTAGACACTGCAGCCAATGCCTATGTGTGTGGCCGTTTCAGCGCAGGCAGTGTTAACTTCAATACGCATAACATTACTAACACGTCAGCTGAACACTCTGATGGCTTTGTGGTAAAATATGATAAAGATGGTAATGATGTATGGGCAAAAAACATGGGTAGCGACTCTTCTGAAACTGCCGAGAAAATAACAACAGATAATTGTGGCAATATCTTTATAACAGGTGTGATAGATGATATTCATGCTGCCACCACTGGTTACGACCTGCGTTTCGATGGCAATACACACCACCTAGCGGTGAATAGCTTTGCCGATCATCCGCTGTTTATAGCTCACTACGACGATGCGGGCAATTACGTAAACTGTATAGGGTTATATGGCGGAGGAGTTAACCAGCCGCGCGTTACAACAGATAATAAGGGGCATTTTTATATTAATACCCAATGGACCAATCCCGATACGCTGGGCACAAACATATTGATGAGAGACTCCGGCGAAATGTACCAGTTTATTGCCCGGTTCGACTACGATTCTGTGGGTTGCATACTCTACGCATCTTTGCCGGTACAGGATATTACTAAGAGCTACGTGCATAATGTTACCCTATACCCCAACCCCGCTACTATAGAATGCTATATGGCCAGCGACGTTGCCTTTGCGCCCGGCACTACTGTTACTATAGTAGATATGGCCGGGAGAGCGGTGTATAACACGCAGGTAACCGGCACTGCCGCTACCCTACCAGTACATCAATTATCTGCCGGGGTATATAACTGCATTATTAATATGGGCACCGCGGGAATCATTTATAAAAAGATGGTGGTTGCTCCATAGTTCCGGCCCTACCCTCTGAATCCCCTGAGGAACGACACTACATCCATGCGCTTTTTGCCTTCCTGTTGCAGTTGTTTTATGTATACCCAGCCATCGGCAGCGGCGTAGCGCAGGTAGGTGGCGTGGTCGGTTTCCCAGGTGCCTATGGGTTTGTCGGTTGGTTTTATTTCTATCTCCGTTACAAATACCTTCATGGTCTTATCGGCCAGTAAGGTATAAGCTGCGGGGTACGGACTAAGGCCGCGCACAAAATTGTGTATCTCGGCAGCGGTGCGTGTCCAGTGTATCAGGGTATCTTCTTTAAATATCTTGGGGGCATTCTTCAGCAGACCAGCATCTATCTTATCCTGCGGTGTTTCCTGTATGGTGCCTGCGGCCAGGCCTTTCACAGTCTCTACCAGCAGCGCTGCACCGGCAGCCATCAGCTTATCGTGCATGGTACCGGCATTATCTTCCGGCAATATGGCTACAGACTTTGTGAGCAATATATCGCCGGTGTCTATCTCGTGCTTCAGCTTAAAGGTGGTAACGCCTGTTACGGTCTCCCCGTTCATTATAGCCCTGTTGATGGGCGCCGCACCACGGTACTGCGGCAGTAACGATCCATGTACATTCAGCGTACCCATAGGCGGCATATTCCACACCACTTCAGGCATCATGCGGAAGGCTACCACCACCTGCAGATCGGCATTGCAGGCACGCAGTTGCTCCAAAAACTCCGGCGCTTTCATTTTCTCCGGCTGCATCAGGTACAGGCCCTGCGCTACTGCATATTCCTTCACTGCCGATGCCTGCAGCTGCTTGCCACGGCCTGCGGGCTTATCGGGCGCAGTTACTACACCTACCACGTTGGCACCGGCATCTACCAGCACTTTAAGGGATGCCACAGCAAAATCGGGAGTGCCGAAAAATACAATACGGAGTTGATCGAATGACTTCATGAAGAGTGGCAAAGGTAAGCGATATACACAGTTTCGCGCAAGTGCGCCAGGTGCGTTTGTACCTTAATACATTATTTAGCAAAGTCTTGCAGATCAACTGGCACAAATTTTATATAATTTACAGAACGTAATTTCACTTCATGAATACAGCTATTGTGGCAGGCGCAACCGGCCTGGTGGGTAATGAGCTTATCGGCCAGTTGTTTAAAGATTCGCGTATAGAAAAAGTTGTGGTGCTTACCCGCAGGGCTACCGGCCTGCGACACGCCAAGCTGGAGGAACACATCATCAACTTCAACGCCCCTGATACGTGGAAAAAACTGGTGGCAGGTAATATATTGTATTCTGCGCTGGGCACTACCCTGCGCGCAGCCGGCAGCAAAGAAGCACAGTACCAGGTAGATCATACTTACCAGCTGAGCATAGCCAAGGCCGCAGCTGCGAATGGCGTAAATAAATACGTGCTGGTATCGGCAGCAGGATCATCGCCTAAATCTAACATCTTTTATTCCCGCATGAAGGGTGAACTGGAGCGCGATGTGCAAAAGCTGCCTTTCGAGACCATCCACATACTGCGCCCCGGCATGCTGAAGGGCAAACGGGAAAATACACGCACAGGCGAAATTATTGGTGGCGCTGTAATGGAAGCAGTAAGCTATATACCCGGCCTCAGCAGCCTGAAACCCATAGCTGGCCATGAGGTAGCAAGAGCTATGATCAATGCATCTTTCAGGCATGTAGTAGGCATACATATATATGGCCCCGGCCAACTGCTGAAGATGAAAAACGCTTAACATCAGCCAGCGCTTTCCAAAGGAGAGGGAGGTATTTTTAGTTAGTACATTCAATCGGTTAGAAGCTAATCCAAACTGGGATATACCGGCACGTAGTAAGGTTCTTTATTGATGACCAGCGCCCAGAAGGCTATGAACGAGGCCGGCACAAAGGTGCACAGTATCAATAGCCAGATGAGCTTGGTAGCGGTGTTCATGTTCTTAAGCCTGGCTAGTACCGTCAGCAGATAAATAAGCACTGCCGCACCGGCAACGGCATAGATGCCTATCATCACCAGCATATTATCGTAAATGCGCAGGGTGAAGTTCATAATACTACCCGGCTCGTAATAGCCGCTGAATACAGGGCTTACCGCTACGAGGTAATAAATAGTATCTATACCCAGCAATAGCGCGGGAAGAAAGCATAGGAACATCAGCCACTTCTTCTCCTTGTCACTAAATATCATGTACTTTTCCATGGTCTCTTCTTTGTTTACTTTTTACTGTAACATTTTAAAGACTGTACCATGTATGTACACCTAAGGGTTACTTTAACTTATCTGCTTTTAAATAACCTATATGCAGTTCATCATCTGCACTACCATCAGCATCGGCTATACTTATGGTATACCTGGCAGCCAGTAATTCGTTGATGTGTATAATGTCATCGGCCTCTACACCGTACTTATCGTCTATGTGCGATTCCCCACCCTTTATCGGTATACTGGCGTGTTTATAAAAAGCCGTTTGCTTAGACTGCCTTACCGCGGTAGACATATCTGGCGCTACCGACAGCAATTTATAATGATACTCCTCGAAATCGCCGGGCTTGTAGCCACCCAGGTTAATGAAGTATAATTGCTTTGCCGCACCAGGCTGAGCATTACCCTCAGCTATCGATATCTTATGCCCGTCTACCACCGTCACTTCCCTCCAGGCATCAATATGGAAACGCCCCTTAGCCTCCGGCCACGATGCTGCCATTGCCGGCAACAGATCGCCCAGCGTATTGGCCACGCCAAAGAAAATATCGTGCTGCTCTATCAGGCGACCTTGCGGGCGGCAGCCTATCAGTACCATAAACAATTTTAGCTCAGACATGTGTGCAAGATAGGGCAAATAGTTTTTTCAGCCTGTCACATCCTGCCCTGGCACGTACCACCACGTACCACTCGTACTATTCGTACCACTCGTACCAAACGTACCACTCGTACCACTCGTACCACTCGTACCACTCGTACCACTCGTACCAAACGCACCACTCGTACTATTCGTACCACACGTACTACTCGTACCAAGGCACGTGCGGTACGTGCAGGTACGGGCTATCTAGAGCGCAATAAATTATTATATATTATGTTGATTGGTTACTGTAACTACTATTGCAAATGGAACAAACAACGCAACAATTGTGCATGCTCCCACAGTAGCCTGACAGTATCGCTTTTTTCTTCCTAACGATCCCGTATGACCGGCCTTCTGATGAGTATATATTTATATTAATATATAATTCTATATACACTATTACAGGCTTGAGTACCCATATAAAATGCTGCCTGGATATTTATAAAGATCACCACCTGTAATCATCACCTCCCGTACCGCACGTACCTATCGTACCTTTCGTACCAGGGTACGAGAGGTACGTGCAGGTACGTGGTCAATTTTTGAGGTATTAGATTATCTATTTACCGCGGTCGCCTTCTTCATCAGCTCTTGCTGCAGGTATAGCTGGTAGCTGTAGGCTGTTGATTGTTCCAGCTCGCGCACTACCATCTCCAGTTCTTTATCGCGGCCTTCGGGATCGTAGTCACGGTTCAGGTTATTGTTGAAGAATACACCTACCCCCTGCCACATTACTGCCGACAGGTTGCCCTTCAGGTCCTGGATCACGTGGTAGCAGTTGGTGCCGGTTTGCCGGTTAATGAGCGCTATCAGCACATGCCCCTGCTCTATCGACATATTTTTGAGCGGCTGCTTAAAAGCAGCATCCAGCTGGCGGTCTACCTCTTTAAGATAGCGCTTACGGTCGCGGCGTCTATCCAGCTTGTCGCGCTCTTCATTTACCTGTTTAAAAATAGCTGCGGCAGCCAGTGCATAAGGATAAACGGCATATACCCGGCTGCGCAACAGGGCCAGTCGCTTGCGGTCCTCATCGTTCCGCATTTTGGCAGTGCGGGTAAACTCATCCAGGAAAACCATCGGGTATACCTGACCGTTCATCACTATGCCACCCAGGCGTATGGTATCGTTAGCCCCGCGCTGTGATTGCTGCGCATAACTACGCCCTGCACACAAAAGCAGTGACAGGCAAAAGAGGGCACCATATATATAACCTTTGGTCATATCGTATACAAATCTACAACATTTTACAGGCCTTTGGCGTTATTATGGCAGGCGACACATTACAATAAAGTGTTAATATAGAACTGGCACATTGTTTGAGAAGGTATAGACAGGTATTTTTGCACCCGCTTTTATGAAGAAGACATTCCTGGCTTTATTGGTTATTGGTTCCCTTACCGGCACATCGTGCGTAAAAGTGATGAACGAGGAACCATTGCTCACCAATAAGCAACTGAAGCAAAAGGTGGATTCTGCCATGCAGAAGAGCAGGCCCGAAATGGAAGAAAAAGCCCGCCGTGACCTGCAACTGCGCCTGAAAATAGAGGTGAAGGCCAAGGCCGATTCTATACTAAAGGCTGCCCGGCACCCCGATACTACCCACCAGCCACCTAAGATATAAGCACATGGATATACACTCCGCAGACCGGCCCATACTGTTCTTCGACGGAGTATGCAACCTGTGCAACAGCACCGTACAATTTATCATCCGGCACGACAGGCAACAGCAATTCCTGTTTGCCCCGCTGCAATCTGCCGCCGGAGCGCAGGCGCTGAAAGCAGTACCCGATGCCACACTACAAACCGGCAGTGTTATCCTGCTATATAAAGGCACCTACTACACCCGCTCTGCCGCAGTATTAAAAACATGCAGCCTGCTGGGCGGCTGGCTCAGGCTGTTGCTGGCCGGTTATCTACTGCCTGCTTTCCTGCGCGATACAGTGTACAACTTCATAGCCCGCAACCGCTACCGTTGGTTTGGCCATAAAGATGAATGCATGATACCCACGCCCGAATTGAAAGCAAGGTTTTTGAGCTAATGTGATTGAATGCGGTAATGTGGGAGTAATCTCTACTTTTTAACAAACCCCAATAAAGTATAAATCCTATTTTTATGCAGGTATATGAATATACAAAGAGCGACGCCTGTCAATGAATTCTTAGCCAAGCTTATTTTCCTGCTGCTGCCTACTGCTGCGGTGGGTTATTTTTTGATCAATGGCCTAAACGAGCAGTATGCCATCCTGCAAAACCAGGCATGGCTGCAGAGCCTGTATTTTGCCGCCGGCATGGGCATTGCCGCGCTTATCTACTCGTTCCGCATCCGCTTTGTGCCTACTTATGCCGTATTGCTTTTCCTGCTCTACAGCACCTATAAGGGCATAGATGCGTTTGCCACCAACGAGTTTTCTTTTTTCATCTCCCTGCGGTTCCAGGTATTTGCCCTGCTGTTCAGCATCGGGTGGCTGGTGGGTTGGGGCTACATCAGGCTAAGGTATTTCGCGGTTATCCTGTCGGCCATATTGCTGGCCAGCTGTATATCGGTTATTGCCATGGCCAAGGTAGATTCCGTAGAAGCCCTGCTGCGTGCCTTTGTGCCCGGCCTGCTGTATTCGGTATACAATGTGTTTACTACCGAGCAGATCTATAACTATAAAGACAAGAGCAGCAAGTTCTGGTGGTTCCTCATCCGCAGGCTGGCGCTGTTTATTTTACTGGCTGGCGGTATCATGGCTACCGTCATCTGGCTGATGCGCAAAGAGATAAAGGCTACCGTGGCCAACTATGGCGGCGGCGGTAAAAAGGGCGAAAGCAGCGGCCTGCTGCACAAGCAGGATACGCCGGGTCAGCAGGGCTTTACCATGGATAGCCTGATGAAACTGAGCAGCTCCTTCAACCGCGATAAGCAACTGCTGTTCTGCGCACATATAGATAATTTCTTCCCCGGCACCAAAGAGCCTAACCCGCTATACCTTACAGAGGGGTATTATACCTTATTCGATACCGCTACCGAAACGTTTGAGCGCGATAAGAAAATGCCGTTCAACGATCTGTTCAGCCCAGATCCGTCTAAAATACCGTTGTTCGGCACAGCAATGGATACCACGGTACTGCACAACAGCCTTGCTACCAAGGCCCGCCAGCAGGTAGATTGCGAGATCTACAACGTGGCCATGACGCCCGGCACTTACCTGGCACCCAACGTAGGCTTTTTTGTGCAGCCCATAACCATAGAAAAAGAGTTCAGGGATAAGTTCAAATCGGCCTACCGCACCAAGAGCTGGGTATCCAGCCTCAACAGCGCCTACTTTGTGTATAATATGGATACGCCGGTCATCCGCAAGTTCCAGGAGATGCGCTTTAGTGTGCTCCGTGCTGCGGGCGATTATAAGGGAATGGACTCCACCTTTATGGGGTATTACACCCGGATGCCGGGCGGGGAGAAGTTCAGGTCCATATCGGTACTGGCACATAAGATCGCCGATAAGGCCCCTACCCCGGTAGATAAGGTAATAGCCATCAGGGACTACTTCCTGTCGAAAGACGAGAATGGCGACCACCTGTATAAGTACACAGACAATCCCGGCGAGCCGGATATCCCCAATGCATCCAAGCTGCTGTACTTCCTGAACGAGAACCACAAGGGCTACTGCGCCTATTATGCCGGTGCTACGCTGTTCATGCTGCGGTCGCTGGGTATACCTTCGCGCATAGTGGTAGGCTTCCTTACAGAAGACCGTGCCGATAAAAACAAGGGCTGGTACTGGTACTATGCCAACCAGGCGCATGCGTGGGTGCAGGTGTACTTCCCGGGCTATGGCTGGCTGGATTTTGACACCACCGTAGGCAATACCGACGAGAACCGCCCTACCCCGCAACCGGATGGCACCCCACCAATGCAGCCACCTAAAGCCTGGCTGGCAGCCGAGGGTATTGTAGAAAATATAGATACGCTGAAGAAGCTGATGCAGTTCCGCGTGAGCAAATACGTGTTCCACGATAAAGAATACAGCCCCGAAAAGCCGGTGAGCGTATCTATGGACATGAAGGTAGCCGTGTTTTACAAGGATAGCTTGGTGCTGCCTATAGCTAAAGTGCATGCAGGAGATTCCGGCACCGCAGTATCGTATGCCGAGGCGCTGAAGAAAATAGAGCCGAGCGACAATGAAAATGCCACATCGCTGATCCGTGGCCTGCACGCCCCCATACCTATGGACGAGGTATACCTGATGAGTAAGGAGGAAATAGCCAAGAAACAGGCCGAAGCCAAACAGGAGGAACCAAAGAAGGATAATAACAATGCATTATATATATCGCTAGGCATAGCGGCATTCTTATTATTACTGACCATATACTCGCCAAGGCTGCTATTGTGGTATTACCTGTTCAAGTACAGAACAAGCAGGGCCGATAAAGACAAACCGTATTGGGCATACCGCACTGCTACCTATTACCTGCATATGATAGGGGTAACCAAGGGTACAGCAACACCTATGCAATATGCCCGCAATGTGGTAGACCCGGCCTACGGCACCAACTTCACGCAGTTCATGAACGTGTACCTGAAGCAGAAGTATGCAAAACAGCAGCTGAATGAGCGCGAACAAACGGTGGTGAACGAATTCCTGCTGCCGTTCCTGGCCAGTATAAGGCAACAGACAAAGTGTTTTACCCGCAAACTGGCCTTCCGCAACCCTGTACGTATGGCAGGCTTTTTCACAATGCCGGGGGAAGACCAAAAAGAAATGTAAATTTGCCAGCCGGAATGATAGGGATATCGACCCGTATGTATATATTTATTGTTCAAATAACAAAAGTTTGAAAACTCAACCCCAGCAACCGCAAAAAAGCAGGATGAAGCGCTCTGTGCGCATCTTGTGGCGTTCATTTATAGCATTCCTTGTCATTTTCATACTGCTGATAGTAGGTATAGACCAGGGCCTTGTAGGCTATATGCCCTCTATGATAGAGCTGGAAAACCCGCAGAGCGCACTGTCATCAGACGTGTATGCGCAGGACGGCACTATACTGGGCCGGTACTATATACAGGATCGCAGTAATTGCAAATACACTGATATTTCTCCTAATATTATTAATGCCCTGCTGGCTACGGAAGATGCCCGTTTCTTCGATCACTCCGGTATAGACCCGATAGCTACTGTGGCTATCCCTGTTTATGCCCTGATACACAAAAAGCGCGGTTCATCTACCATCACTCAACAGTTGGCCAAAAACCTGTTTGGCCGCGAGCATAAGAGCAGTTTCCTGATGCCGCTGGTGAAGCTGAAAGAGTGGGTATTGGCCGTAAAACTGGAGCGCAACCTAACTAAAAACGAGCTCATCACCCTGTACCTGAACATCGTTCCGTTTGGCGATAATGTGTTCGGCATACGGAATGCATCGCTCACCTTTTATAATAAAACACCGGATAAGGTAACTGTAGACGAAGCCGCCGTACTGGTAGGTATGCTGAAAGGTAATACCATGTATAACCCACGCAAAAACCCGGAAAATGCCAAAAACCGCCGCAACGTGGTGCTGGACCAGATGGTGAAATACGGTTACCTGACAGAAGGCCAGGCCGACAAATACAAAGACACTACCACCCCGCTCGACTATCATAAGATCGACTACCACGATGGTATAGCCCCCTACTTCAGGCAGGTGCTGGAAAACCAGGTGCGTACCGTGCTAAAGGATCTGAAAAAGCCTGATGGCACCCCTTACGACCTGTATAAAGATGGCCTGAAGATATACACAACTATAGATGTGCGCATGCAGCGCTATGCAGAAGAAGCAATGCAGGAACATCTTACCCAGTTGCAGCAGCAGTTTATAGCGCAGAATGGCTACCGGGACGGTAAAATATGGGACAAAGGCAAGGGCAGCAATGTGCAGAATATCCTGAACAATAGCATAAAGGCATCGGATAGGTACCAGAACTACCGCGACATGAACATGACCGAGAAACAGGCCCTGGCCATGATGAACAAGCCTACTAAAATGCGTGTGTTTGCCTGGAATAAGCTGCATTATAAAGATACTACCATCAGTCCGATAGACTCCATCAAGTACATGAAGACCTTCCTGCAGAGTGGCTTTATGGCTATGGACCCATATACCGGCGAGGTAAAGGCATGGGTAGGCGGTATAGACCACAACTTCTTCCAGTACGATCACGTTAACATCAACACCAAGCGCCAGGTAGGTTCTACCATCAAACCACTGCTGTACAGCTTTGCGGTAGACAATGGCTTTTCACCATGCGGTATTGTGCAGACAACCCCGCAGAGCTTCCCTACCAAGGCCAACTACGATGCACAGAACGGCGAAGTGTATGGCGATGTGCCTATGAAGTATGCACTGGCGCTTTCACTGAACAATGCCGCCCTGTATATCTTAAAGCAGGTAGGCATAGATGCATTTGTAGACTTCGTGCATAAATGCAATATCACCAGTCGGCTGGATAAAGTACCATCCGTAGCACTGGGTGTGTCAGACATATCCCTTTACGAAATGATGGGCGCTTACAGTATGTTCCCGGGTGGAGGTACCAATACGCAGCCTTATTTTATGGTACGCATAGAAGACAAGAATGGTATGCTTATCAAGAATTTTGCACCCGTACAGAAAGAGGTGATCAACCCGATTACTGCCTTTAAAATGGTGACCATGATGAAGGGAGTTGTGAATTTTGGTACCGGTGGCCGTATACGTCATCGCTACGGGCTGATGAATGATATTGCAGGTAAAACAGGTACCACTAACAACCAGGCCGATGCGTGGTTCATTGGCTACACCCCGCAATTGCTGGCCGGCGTATGGGTAGGTTGCGACGACCGCGAATTCCGTTTCCGCAGCGAGGCTCTGGGCCAGGGTGCAGCGGCAGCATTACCTATATGGGCATACTTTATGCGTCGTGTTTATGCCGATAAAAACCTGAACATTAATCCTAAAGCTACCTTCCGTGCACCCGAAGGCTTTGAAGACTGCGGCGGTGGTGGCGGTGAAGACAAGATAAACGGCGATAAAGAAGTAGAGGAAAAGAGCGGAGGAGAAAAAACGCCGGATACTACCCCGGAGGATGAGATATAAACTTGTTTGTTTATGCCTCTACACCATTATTTACCGGCCGCATATATTGGGCAATTCTCAACCGTATCTACTGGGAAAAGTAGAAATCGCAAAATATTCGTAGGAGATAAGACTGCCATGTCTATATTTGAATCTACCCCTAAGAATATATGCGCTGAAATTGACTTTTACAAACTTTACAATGATTCCGACTTTAATCAAATAGATGAATTGTGGAAAGGCTATGAATCAGATTTGCCTGGCGCTATAGATGCTTTAGTCAATCAGACAATTGACGCATATAGCTGGGCAAATATCTTAGTCCCTTTTGTTACCTGTTTAATGGTTAGAACTCCTGACTTCAACGACAGGTTTGAAAAAAGGATTGACTCTTTTGGTGCAAGGAATTTCAACGACAATGATAACACAAACAAATCAAGAATTTTAGAAATTCAGCGATTAATAGGGCAATTAACGATAGCAGAATGGCGGGTTTGTTCAGTCTTAGATACCACAGAATATCTTATTGGAAATGACATTGGCTATTGCTACTTTTTGGATAATGTTCAATCTTTAGGCATAGCAATCCCGTTAAACAAATCTCACATACTTCAAATTGTGCCAAAACTAGCTCGAAACATTGCAATTTTTAAGTACAATAATTGGTTCCCGGAAATCAAGTATTTGACGCTGGAAAAAGACAATTACAATAGTTTTAATGCTTCAATAAATTTTTTCGCTAGGCGACATATTTTTGGGCATTGCAAGTCTATAATAAATGATTTCTTAACAAAGGAAACAGTGTCGGCTCCATTAGGCTATGCGCCAGTTGGACTAATGAATTCCCATGAAGCAAGAATACATGAATTTACGTGGCACAGGGTTATATCAATATTAACCAAAACACCTGATAATATTGACAAACATGACTTCGGGATTGATTATAGAGCCGTAAAAAATAGTTGGCTCAATCATATAATCTTTCCGATTGATCAATTGATTTTTCCAGATTCAATTAAAATCCACGAGAACAGCCTGAACATAAATTTATCATAAGTCTTCTTATTATCCGGTGTCGTAAAGCGAAATGTTCAATTTAATTAATTGATATTTGCAGCCCAAATGAGTATCAAAGTAAAGATCATCAACGATCCGGTTTACGGTTTTCTGCGTTTCCCGGAGCCCGAGATCATAAATATTATTGAGCATTCCTGGTTTCAGCGATTGAGGAATATAAAGCAAATGGGCATGGCCAACCTGGTGTATCCCGGTGCTGTTCATACCCGCCTCCACCACTCTTTAGGGGCATGCCACCTGATGGGTAAAGCGCTCGACGAGCTGAATACCAAACATATAACTACCAGTAAAGAAGAATGTATTGCCGCACGTATGGCTGCCTTGCTGCACGATGTAGGCCACGGGCCTTTCTCTCACTCCCTGGAAAATACCATTGTCAACGTTCATCACGAGAAGCTATCCAGGATGATAATAGAGCGGATGAACACGGACATGGGCGGTGCACTGTCTACAGCCCTGCAGATATTCGACCATTCTTACCCCCAGAAATACCTGCATCAGCTGGTATCCAGCCAACTGGACGTAGACCGTATGGACTACCTGAACCGCGACAGCTTTTTTACCGGCGTATCAGAAGGTGTTATCGGCTACGACCGTATCCTGCAAATGCTTACCGTGCGCAATAATGAACTGATGGTGGAAGAGAAAGGCGTACACTCGGTAGAAAAATTCATCATCGCCCGCAGGTTGATGTATTGGCAGGTATACCTGCACAAGACAGTATTGGGTGCAGAGATGCTGTTAATTAATATATTAAAAAGGGCAAAAGAACTGGCAAAGGACGGATATGACCTATTTGCCACCCCTACATTTAAATATTTCCTCTATAAAGACCTGACCGAAAATGACTTCCGGGATAACCCTGAACACCTGGAACAATACTGCCAGTTGGACGATACCGACGTGCTAGCCTCTATAAAAGTCTGGCAAACACATGAAGATAAAATATTATCCAGACTATGTAAAATGCTGATTTTAAGAAATCTTTATAAAATATCGTTTAATCCGGAATCTTTGGCAAGCATTTTGCGCGAAAAAAGCGACGAAGTGATCTCCAGGTTGGGAATAGCTGAAAAAGATGTACATTATTTTGTGTTTGAGGGAGTGGCAAGTAATAACACCTATAACACATATGACGAGTTAATAAAGATTGAAACGAAAAACGGACAGGTTAAAAATATAACAGAGATAGAAGACTCCCTGGTAAACCAAACACTTGCTCGTGCCGTTCATAAAAACTACATTTGCTACATCCAATCGTGATTTAACCTGAAGGGCACTAATAAATAACCGAAAATTAACCGGAGTATGCAGTTTACAGCACAGCAGATAGCTACCCTTTTGCAGGGACGATTGGAAGGAGATCCTGAAGTAAAGGTAAATGATGTAGCAAAAATAGAAGAGGCAGTAGCCGGTACTCTTAGCTTTATAGCCAACCCTAAGTACGAAGAATATCTTTATACATCCAACGCATCTATTATTATCATTAATGAGTCTTTAGAACTTACCGCCCCTGTAAAGGCCACACTGGTAAGGGTTAAAGACGCATACAGCAGTTTTGGATTATTGCTGGATAAGTATGGTGAAATAATGAGCGGTGCCACCAAAACCGGCATCGAGCAACCCAGTTTCATATCCGCTACCGCTAAAATAGGCCAAAACGTATACATAGGCGCATTCTCTTACATAGGCGAGAACGCTGTAATTGGCGATAATGTAAAAATATATCCCGGCTGCTACGTAGGTAACAATGTGGTGCTGGGCAATAATACTAAACTGTATGCCGGCGTAAAAGTATACGACGAATGCCGCCTGGGCAGTAACGTGGTTATCCACTCCGGTACTGTTATCGGCGGCGACGGCTTTGGCTTTGCTCCGCTAAAGGACGGCAGCTACAAAAAACTGGCACAGATAGGCAATGTAATAATAGAAGATGATGTGGAAATAGGTGCCAATACCACGGTAGACCGCGCCACCATGGGATCGACAGTAATACGCAGGGGCGTAAAACTGGACAACCTGATACAGATAGCCCACAATGTAGAAATAGGCGAGCACACGGTAATAGCCGCGCAAACCGGCATATCGGGCAGTTCTAAAATAGGCAAATATTGTGTTATAGGTGGCCAGGTAGGTATGGTAGGCCATATTACTATTGCCGACGGTACCAAGATCAATGCACAAAGCGGAATTTCTAAATCCGTAACTACGCCATATACTGTGCTGAACAGCACTCCGGCATTTGATTATAAAAGTTCTCTGAAAAGTCAGGCAATTTTCAGAAATTTGCCTGAATTGCAGCAAAGGCTGTTGAAGCTGGAAGAGACTGTGAATGAATTGACAGCATTATTGAGTACTCAAAATCTGGAATATAAAAAGTGAGTGAAGACTTATCGATAAAGACAGAGCCGAAGAAAAAAGCGGACAGCCTGCATATGCCAACTGCAGGTGAAAACCAGCATACCCTTAAAGGCAATGTCACCGTTCACGGTGTAGGCCTGCATACCGGCGCAGTGGTAACGCTGACAATGAAGCCTGCTAATCCTGGCTTTGGTATCCGCTTTCAGCGGGTAGACCTGCCGGAGAAGCCGATAGTGAAGGCAGATGTTGATTATGTTACAGATACATCCCGCGGTACCACTGTAGAGCATAATGGTGCAAGGGTAAGTACTATAGAACATCTTTTGTCGGCATTGGTAGGCCTTGCGGTAGACAATGTGCTGATAGAACTGGATGGTCCCGAAGTACCTATACTGGATGGCAGCGCCAAAGAGTTTATTGATGCAATAGAAAGTGTTGGGGTACAGGAACAGGATGCACGCCGTATTGTATATTCTATAGATACCAATATTCATTACTACGATCCGGTGAAGAAGGTGGATATGCTGGCAATACCGGCATCAGACTACCAGATCACCACCATGATCGACTTCAACTCACCCGTGCTGGGTACACAGCATGCTGCAATGAAGCATATCTCCGAATTCAAAAAAGAGATAGGCCCTTGCCGCACGTTCTGCTTCCTGCACGAACTGGAGTACCTGCTGGATAACAACCTGATAAAAGGTGGCGATCTGAGCAATGCTATTGTTGTGGTAGACAAAGTAGTAAGCCAGGAAACGCTTGACCGTCTCGCAGTACTGTTCAACAAGCAAAAAATAGAAGTAAAGCAGGAAGGCATCCTGAACAATATACAGCTGCACTTTACCAACGAACCGGCACGCCATAAGCTGCTGGATATTGTTGGTGACCTGGCGCTTGTAGGCCATCCTATAAAGGCACATATCATCGCCAACAGGCCGGGCCACGCTACCAACGTGGAATTTGCCCGTAAGATCAAAGCATATATCAAGAAGAACAAACACCTCTCTGATATACCGCACTACGATCCTAACCAGCCTGCTATCTACGACATTACGCAAATAGAAAGGGCGCTGCCACATAAATTCCCGTTCCTGCTGGTAGATAAGATCATAGAGCTGAGCGACACGCATGTGGTAGGCATTAAGAACGCCACCTTCAATGAGCATTTCTTCCAGGGCCACTTCCCGGGCAACCCGGTAATGCCGGGAGTACTGCAGATAGAAGCGCTGGCACAAACCGGCGGCATACTGGCGCTGAACAACTATGTAGACCCCGAAAATTACGACACATACTTCCTTAAAATAGACAAGGTGCGCTTTAAACAAAAAGTGGTGCCTGGTGATACTCTCATCCTGAAACTTGAATTGTTAAGCCCTATACGCAGAGGCATTTGCGAGATGAGGGGAATGGTTTACGTAGGTAACAAGCTGGCAACAGAAGCCGAGCTGGTAGCCCAAATAGTACGAAAAGAAAAAAGATGATCCACCCGCTTACATACGTACACCCGGACGCGAAAATAGCCCCGAATGTTAAGATCGACCCCTTTACTACTATCCATAAAAACGTGGAAATAGGAGAAGGAACCTGGATCGGATCGAACGTGACCATAATGGAAGGTGCCAGGATAGGCAAGAACGTAAGGATATTCCCGAGTTCTGTTATATCCGCCATCCCCCAAGACCTTAAATATAAAGGAGAAGACACGATCACCATTATTGGCGACAATACTACCATACGCGAGTGTGTGACCATTAACCGTGGCACCAGCGACAGGAATGCGACCAAGATAGGATCTAACTGCCTGATAATGGCATACACGCACATTGCACACGACTGCGAAGTGGGCAACCACTGTATATTCTCTAACAATACTACCCTTGCGGGCCATATTGTTGTGGGCGATTATGTGGTGCTGGCGGGCCTTACAGCTGTTCAGCAGTTTGTGCGCATTGGCTCACACTCTTTCGTAACCGGTGGTTCACTGGTGCGCAAGGATATACCGCCATATGTAAAGGCTGCTCGTGAGCCGCTTTCTTATGTAGGGGTGAACTCTGTAGGCATGAAGCGTCGTGGCTACTCAATAGAAAAGATCAACCATGTGCTGGACATTTACCGTATACTATTTGTACGCGGTTATAACGTATCTAAAGCACTGAGCATTATTGAAACGGAAATACCTGTAAGCGACGAACGCGATGAGATCATCACCTTCGTACGCGAAACAGGCCGCGGCATTATGAAAGGCTACGCCCGCAGGCATACCGCCGAAGGAGCTGAGTAAATTAAACTATAATATTTTGAACAGGCTGACCAAAAGGTTGGCCTGTTTTTGTTTGGATGCCTCAGTTCCTATTGTTATTTTTATCAATATCTTTATTAGAAAATCATCAAATTGAATAAGACATCTGAAAACAATAAACCTGCCCCCTACCCGTTAAGCAGCAATATTGAACAATCTAGTAAAAAGATTTTCCAATATTTAATTGATCATCGCTATATAAAAGGCGAGGTTAGAACAATGGATAAATATCCAAACTCAGATGGGATATTGGAAATGACAGACGCAAACAATTACCCCATTGGCTACATCGATATCCAATTAAAAACTCTTAATAAAAAAAATCGCCTTACACCTAAATATCAGTGTGACCGAAAATTTCTTGCTTATTGTAGAAACTCCGTTATACCCGTATTCCTAATTGTTGTTGATATTGAAAATGAGGTTGCATATTGGAAACATATAGACAAAGAAATAATTGAGCAGTTGGGTGCTCGAATAGCGAACAAAACTGTATCGCTTGATATTCCGATAGAAAACAAGATAGACAAAATAAAAAATGACTATATAAGTCAATGGTCAAGTATAATCAAAGATGTAAGAACTAAATTTTGGAACTATGATGAATTAAAAAATCAAAAGCAATTAATAGAACAAAAGCTAACACAAATAGAAAACCAATTTAAAAACCCAACTAATTTATCCGTTATTGAGCTAAAGGAAATCCATACTTTTTTAGATCATTATAATTATATCCTAGATGTAGAATTTGGAGCAATAAAGCAGAATTTATACCCTGATTATTGGAAGATTGGTATGGGCGTTTTTAAATATGATGTAAATGAAGTAGACTTTTTATTATACCCTATTGAGTTTAAACGGGAGCAAATTATCGTCAAATCTATAGAGCAGGATGCTTACAAAGGAAGAATATTTAAAGAAATGGACAATGGCAATGTCCTTATGTTGATGCATACCAAGAGGGATAAAATCAGAGAAAATCCCGTAAAATTTAGCTATGCACTGCTTAAAGACCAAATAATTGAATCTTCAAACAAACAAATATTACCTATCCCTAGTATATTCATAGCGAATGAATATCTCGTTAGTTTTATCGACAGATACTCGACATGTCTAGATTTCGACAAGAATAGCTCAACTTATTCACTAAATGAATTAAAATATAAAATCTATTCCGTATTACCTGTCTTGTTTGCAACTTCAAATACATTCAACCCCAATTTCAATGAATTTGATTGCGATATGGAATCCTTCTATAATGGTACTCCTAACGAACAATTCAAAAAGCAAATAAGAGAATGTATTTCGAAGATTCGAGCAGGTTATATACCTCCAATTAAAGTAAATATGAAGTCAGATCTTTTTAATTTGAGCGTGATAAAATATTATATTAATTTACTAGAGGAACATGGATTTGACTATGCTAAAAGGCAATACGAAATAAACCAATTGAATATTAACAATAAAAATGCTCCTTTTGAAAATAGATGGGATAAAACCATCTTTTGGAATAATTTAAAAATATGTCTCATGAATTTTCATACGACATACGATCTATATCTAAACAAACATTTTTCTAAAATAAAAAAGCAATTGGCAATCAACACAAGTGAAGATTTGACAATAATACATATCCTACATTTTAAAGACAACAGTACCGATAAACCCTTTTTAGAAACTTATTCGTTAAGACCATATATTTTAAAAGAATCTCATGTTCTATTTTTCCTGGACGATGATATAAACAATCCTATTAACAGAACACGTTTCCTTATAGATAATGATAATAATTGTCAAATAAATGAAGAAAAATACACCATTGTTAGAATGGAAGTTAGTCCATTGAATTTTATGAGTAGCGCTTCTCCTACATATGCTCTGATAAAGAAAAATTTAAATAGTAGATTATCCTTGTTTTTTAAAAATGTTGCATGAAATTTTAATAACTAAAAATCAGCAATTAGCATAGAACACTTCAACGAACTGATTGTATAAAAAAAGGCGGCTGTCGGTTACAGCCACCTTATGTAGAAATATTACTTTCCTTACTTCACACTCACCAATTCCACCTTAAACATCATAATAGAATTTGGCGGTATAGGACCGCGGCCACCCGGGCCATAACCAATACCCGATGGAATGTAAAGGATAGCGCGGCTACCAGGATTCAGAAGTTGCAACCCTTCGTCCCAGCCTTTTATAACCTGGCCTACGCCAACCGGAAAAGTTATAGGCGCGCGTTCTGGTTTATAATTGGCATCCATATTACCATCAAAGCGCTTACCATCCAGGAATGTCCCCAGGTATTGTACCGATACTGTCTGTCCCTTTTTAGCGTTCTCGCCACTGCCTTTCTTTTCTATTTTGTAATACAGGCCCGACGGGGTGCGAGTAGCCTTGATCTTGTTTTTAGCAAAGTAGGCTTTCAGTGTGGCCTCATCTTTAGCGGCCTGGTCTTGTGCAAAGCTGGTGTATCCGAATAGCAGCATAAAGCTGAAGAACACCATTCTAACTGTGTTGAGCATCTGTGATTCTTGTTTTGGGAGTCGTTTTACAATACAGTAAATATAGGCGATTCGCCGATAAACGGGAGGATTAACAGGGGTATTCAAATATTTTTCTTTAAAACTTGTAACAAAAACAAGTACTTTAACGACTAACAACGGTGCGGGGTACAATACCACGTAACAAAACGTCTAAAATATTCACCAGATATGCTACAGATTTCCAATCTTTCTAAAACATACCCTAATGGGGTACACGCACTTAAAAATGTATCGCTGACCATTGGCAATGGCATGTTCGGCCTGCTTGGCCCTAACGGTGCCGGTAAGTCGTCGCTGATGCGCACAATAGCCACCCTGCAGGATGCAGATAGCGGCAGCATAATGTTCGGCGATATAGATGTAATGAAAGATAAAGCCGAATTGCGCAAAGTACTGGGCTACCTGCCACAGGAGTTTGGCGTATACCCAAATGTATCGGCCGAGGAAATGCTGCACTATATAGCCCGGCTGAAAGGCGTAGCTGATGGCAAGGAAAGGAAAGAATTGGTAAAAGCACTGCTGGAGCAAGTGAACCTGTACCAACACAGGAACAAATACCTTGCGGGTTACTCTGGAGGTATGAAACAGCGCTTTGGCATAGCCCAGGCGCTGATAGGCAACCCGAAGCTTATAATAGTAGACGAACCTACAGCCGGTCTTGACCCCGCTGAACGCCTGCGCTTCAACAACCTGCTGAGCGAAATAGGCGAAAATATTGTGATCATATTGTCGACACATATAGTTGACGACGTAAGTGAGTTGTGTAACGACATGGCCATAATAGCCGGTGGCGAGGTGAAACTGAAAGGCCACCCCGACACATTGCTGGATACATTGCGCGGCCGGGTATGGGCTAAACGCATCCGCAAAGAAGAAGTTGCCGCCTACCAGGAGCAATACAAGGTCATCTTGTCTAAACTATCATCAGGCCAGGTGATGGTATATGTAAATAGCGAAACTGATCCGGCAAACGGGTTTGAAGCAGTAAAGCCAACTTTGGAAGACATCTATTTCTCTAACATCGCCTAAACCACCACTCCATGTTCTTCTCTATATTTTTCTTCGAGGTAAAGCGGCTGCTGAAGACCGTGTCTACCTATATGTATTTCCTGCTGCTGGCGGGTGTTACCTTCTTGTTTGCACTGATAATAGGCGGTGCCTTTAAAAGCGTAAAAGCCCAAATGGGCGGCGAAAAAATAATGGCCAATGCACCGGTTCTGATCGACAACCTGTTTGCCCAGATAGATGGCTGGGTGGGCGCCATTATAGTGGTAGCCATAATAGGCAATGCGGTATTGAAAGATTTCCGCTACAACACTCACAATATGATCTTTACCACGCCCGTAAGTAAGTTCTCTTACCTTTTCGGGCGGTTTTCAGGGGCGGTGTTTGTTTGTGCCCTGGTAATGACCGGGCCGGCAATAGGCATGATGCTTGGCTATTCCAGCCCATGGGTGAGTGCCGACAGGATAGGTGCCTTTGAGATGGCTCCTTACATTGCCGCCTACTGGCAGAGCGTAGTGCCCAACCTGCTGCTGCAAGGGGCTATATTCTTTGCCGTTAGCCTTGTTGCCCGCGACATTTTTGTTATCTGGCTATCGCTCATCATCTACTGGGTGGCCGTAGGCTTTGCCACTGCCTTTGTAAGCTCTCTGCAATATGAAACACTGGCGGCCCTGCTCGACCCGATGGGCGAGCAGGCAAAGACGCTAATGAGCAAATACTGGAGCACCTACGATAAGAACCATCTTATGTACACCTTCTCCGGCCCCTTGTTATGGAACAGGCTGGTATGGCTGGGCGTAGCACTGATTGTATTTGTTAGCGGATACCTCACCTTCTCTTTCTCATCAGCACCACGGAGGATCAGCTTCCGTAAAAACAAGGTACAGGAAAAAGTAACATCCGGCACATTTGTAAAAGTGTCTTTCGACCAGGATAAGCTGCCTGCCGTAACGCGGTCATTCAGTACATCAACCAACCTGCGCAACCTTTGGGGGCTGGCAGTAAACGAGTGCAGAACAATACTGCGCAATGTATACTTCCGCATTATTCTATCGTTTGGCATGTTGTTCCTGTTCATCGTCTCCTTTCAGATAGGTAAAGCTATGTATGATACAGCTACCTTCCCCGTAACCTATACCGTAATAGAGTACTTCGGCAGCAGTTTCAGCCTGTTCATAGTTATACTTACTATATTCTTCAGCGGAGAAATTGTATGGCGCAACCGGGAAAACAGGATGGACAATATACTGGATGCGCTACCAGTCCCTAACTGGGTATTCTACATCAGCAAGCTTACCGGGCTGCTGTTCATGCAGTGCATACTCATTGCCATGATCATGGTATGTGGCATGATCGTACAATTGTTCCGCGGCTACTTCCATTTCGAGCCCGGCCTGTATATCGAATACCTGTTCGGCTTCAGGCTCATCAATTTCTGGATGCTGGCAATATTATCTGTTTTCATACAAACACTGGTACGTAATAAGTATATGGGCTTTGTTATAGTCGTGCTCTTCTACTTGTGGAATACGCTGGTTGCAGGCCTCGTCTTTAAACATCACCTGGCTGTGTTCAACTCATCTGCAGGTATTGCCTATTCCGATATGAATGGCTTTGGTCACTCTACCTTTCCGTTCATAGTGTTTAAGATATACTGGGCTGCCTTCGGGCTGATACTTGCAGCGCTCAGCAGCCTGCTATGGGCACGCGGCACCGAAACCAAGCTGGGCTGGCGGTTCAGGCAGGCGCCATTGAGTGCACGTAAAAGGTCTTTTGCACTTATAGCTGTGGGCGTTGTTATCTTCATCAGCTGCGGCAGCTTTATCTACTACAACACCAACATCGAAAATAAATTCCTGACAGATTATGAAGGGCAGGAACAAATGGCAAACTACGAAAAGAAGTATAAGCAATACGAGCACCTGCCACAACCTAAGATAACCGATGTGGTGGTGAATGTAGACCTCTACCCTGCCGAACGCAACCTGCATGCATCGGGCAGCTATGTACTACAGAACAAAAACAGCAAACCTGTAGACGCCATACACATCCTTATCCCCGACGGTGTAAAGACTAAAAAGCTTGTATTAAGCAAAGCCTATAAAGAGACCATGTTCGATTCTGTTTATGGCTATCATATTTACAAACTGGCGCAGCCATTGGCCCCGGGCGATACGATTATGTTGGCCTTCGATATGGATAAGCTCACGCATGGTTTCACGCACGACTTCAACGGCATATCTACCGTAGTTTATAACGGCACATTTGTAAACAATACCGACTTTATGCCGGGTATAGGCTACAACCCGCAAGGTGAATTGTCTGACAATGCCGATAGAAAGAAGCATGGCCTGGCTTATCGTATAACATCAAAGCCAATTACCGATACGGCCTCTTATGGCAACAACCTGTTTGTGCAGGATGCAGACTTTGTAACCTTTGACGCAACGGTGAGTACAACTCCTGACCAGACAGCGATAGCACCCGGTTACCTGCAAAAAGAATGGAACAGCAATGGCCGCAGGTATTTCCATTACAAAATGGATGGAAAGATCATGAATTTCTATTCTTTCCTCTCGGCCAGGTATGAAGTAAAGCGCGACAATTACAATGGCATCAACATAGAGATATTCTACCACAAGGGCCACGAGTACAACCTGGACAGGATGGTGAACGGCATAAAGAAATCGCTTGCCTATTACAATGCCAGCTTCTCTCCGTACCAGCATAAGCAGGTACGTATACTGGAGTTTCCGCGCTATGCCACCTTTGCACAATCGTTCCCTAATACTATACCATTCTCCGAGGGTATAGGGTTTATTGCAGATATCGACGACCACAGCAAAGAGGATATAGACTACACCTTTTACGTAACGGCTCACGAAGTGGCACACCAGTGGTTTGCCCACCAGGTAATAGGTGCCGATGTAGAGGGATCGAACATGCTATCTGAAACACTTGCCCAGTATGCAGCCATCACCGTTATGGAAAAGCAATACGGCGATGAGCGTGTACGCAAGTTCCTGCACATAGAAATGGACAAGTACCTGACTGCGAGGTCTAACGAATCTGAGAAGGAACGTGCACTGGCTTATGTAGATATTGGCCAGGGGTACATCCTGTACCAGAAGGGCGGCATCATCATGACATCGCTGCGAAAGTATGTGGGAGAAGATAGCATCAATCATGCACTGCGCAACTTTATCAGCAAGTACGCATTCAAGGGAGCGCCATACCCAACTACGCTCGACTTTATTGCCAGCCTGCGCGCCTCTACGCCCGATTCGCTGCAGTACCTTATAACTGATGGCTTCCAGAAAATAGTACTTTATGATAACAAGATAACAGAAGCTAAAGCCGTAAAAGAAGGTAATAGCTATGTAACTAACCTAACTGCTGAAATAAAGAAACTCAACTCTACCGGCGAGGGCAAGGAAACAGCGGTAGCCTGTGATGACTACATTGAAGTAGCGGTCTACAAAGACAAAAGCACCATCCTGCAACTGAACAGGTATAAACTAAAGAACGGCCAGGTGAAACTATCTATACCTACACAGGTAAAACCTTACAAGGTAGTTATCGATCCACGCTTCCTGCTGATAGATAAAAAGCCTGATGATAACGAAATGAAACTGAGCACCGGCGAAGCGGTAGCCAAAAAATAGTCCATTCATAGATCCTATCGCAACAGAGCGGCCAATGGCCGCTCTGTTTGCTTATAATATAAATGCGCTCATTACCCAACCCATCCCTTACAACGCTAGTCTTAATATGGCAAAGAATCTTCCTTATGATGCGTTATTTAAACACTATCCTGCTAACAGCAGTTCTCTTCATTATCTCAACAGCCGCCTTCGCCCAGCTGCATGTAGCTACCGGATGGGCACGAACATATTATAATCAGCCGGGCAGCACTGGTATACCTTTCGATACCAATATGAGCGGCCATTACCAATGTAATGGTGTTGGCTACAGCAAAGAATTTATTGCCAAGAACTTCCAGATGAATGTACCTGATTCCGCGCACATCCGCGGCATAAAGGTATCGTGCGATGTTATTATACATACGCTTGTCGACTCAAGCATTTACCTGCTGAAATATGGCACACCATATGGCACCGATGGCGCCCGCAGGCAGGTAATAGTTGCAGCAGCTGACATTAAATGGGGAGACACATCAACCCTATGGGGCGGCACATGGGGACCTATGGCGCTCAACGACACTGGCTTCGGAATTAAGCTGCGCTTACGCGATACCGGCGATGGTGTAACACCAATATCATGGATGGATGCCAATCCTGTTTTCATCAGTGTGTTTTACGACTATGCCGTACCTAATGCGGTATCGGATATAGAAGTACCAGACATGGATATGTATCCTAACCCTGCAACAAACACGGTCACGTTTGTTACAACCACTGAACAACCATACACTATCAGTATTATGGATATGGCTGGCCGTAAATGCCTGGCACAAACAAGTGATAAAGGACCAACTACCTTTAACACAAACCAATTGACAAACGGCAGCTACATAGCAGAGATAAGATATGCTATAGGTACTGTATGTAACAAATTGCTTATAGTGCAACACTAAGCTTGTAATAGTTACGCCGCTGCAATATGCTGCACTAAAACACGCTTGGTAACTGGCAGTAAAGTTTCGTTGAAGGGAAACGTTTCAGCACATTCTACCTTATACACCGCCGGGTTAGGCAGTGTCCTGTAGCTTTTAATAATATCGAGCTTTATTTGCTGGTAGGTGTTGGCCAGGTTCTTTTCGCGGCTGTCCATATACTCCATCCTAATGCCCCTGTATTTAGCATCCTTATGCTCAAATAAAGTTATAGTGTAGTTGTATATTCTTACTTCCTGCAGGTTGCCGTACCTTATGAACACATATCCTTCGTTCTTGTACAAGGGCACAATGCCCACAGGCTCTATAACCATGCTCTGCTCTACATGCTCGTATATGCCGGCCCCCTCGTGTATAGTACCTTTCATCTCCTCAAGCGCAAAGTCAGCAATGCGTTCCAGCTCCTGCATGATCTCGGAATCGTTCACCATTTTCTCGTACACCATTTCCATGCGCTGCAGGTCTATGCCTGTCATTCTTCGAGGAAAATTATCCTGTAAAAACTGTTTGTTCTTCCGGAAAGACAACAGGTTATTGTAGTGGTACACTACGTCCGACAAATAAGGGTATAGCCTGGCCTGGTCAAATCCTGCCTTTACATCTTTCAGGTAAGCCAGCAGGCGGTATTTCTGTAACTCAAAATCTATATACCCTTCCATAAACCATGTTTCACTGAGTATCATAACGCACCATTTTATTGTACTAATTTACAAAAACAAAAGCAATGCCAATCCGAATAAAACACTAAAAATCACAACGTTAAAAGCCGGGAGAATAACGCCACTTTTATGTAGGTTTGATGTATAAACAATGCTATGCCTTACAAGCAGTATATATTGCCGCTCCTGCTAGCCGCACTGGGCCTTATTGCATGCGCCCAGCCTGCAATAAATGTAGCCTGGAACCAGCCTTTAGTAAGCTACATGGGCCGTATAAACAAAACAGATAGCGCGGCTATCATTTACTGGTCGGGGTCATCGGCTACCATATCTTTTACAGGCACAACGGTAAGCGCTGAACTGAAAGACGAGAATGGCCGCAATAGCTTTTATGTCATAGTGGACGGTGCAGTACAGAAGAAAATACAAGCGGATACCAACAGGCTCATGTACACGTTGGCCGATGGTCTTAAAAAAGGACATCATACCGTTCAGCTATTCAAACTTACGGAAGAAAGTGCTGGCAAAACATGGCTGTATGGTTTTGCAACAGATGGCAAGCTTATGCCTGTAAAACCTTACAAACATACTATTCAGTTTTACGGCAACTCTATTACCGCCGGCTATAGTGTGGATGATACAACCGGCGATTCCGGCCTACCCGATTTTTTCAACAATTATTATACTTATGCGGCAATTACTGCACGGCACTACGATGCGTATTATACCAATATTTCCAAGAGCGGCATTGGTGTACTAATCAGTTGGTTTCCCATTATTATGCCGGAAATGTATGATCGTATCGATCCGCTGGATAGCCTGCGCAAATGGGATTATACCGGGGATGCCACCGACCTTGTAGTGGTAGATCTGTTGCAGAACGATTCCTGGTTAGTAAAGCATCCGGAACATGCACAGTTCAAGGCTCGCTTTGGTACCACAGCCCCCAGCGACAGGCAGATAATAGATGCCTACAAACACTTTATTCAAATGCTGCGCACAAGGCACCCTAAGGCAACAATAATATGTGCTATGGGCAGTATGGATGCCACAAAGGAGGGTTCTCCGTGGCCGGGATACGTGCAGCATGCCGTTGCCAAAATGAATGACAAGAAAGTGCTGACCTTATTTTTCCCATACAAGCACTCTGCCGGCCATCCTAAAAGAAAGGAACAACAGGCAATGGCGGATATGCTCATCAGCTTTATCAATCGGAACAAGTTGTTTAATTAACAACCATATAAAAATGAAAATGGAACTTCAGCGTTAGACAACGCTTCGGTTCCATTTTCTCTCTGCATTATGAACAAATTCTTATGCGGCAAGGTTGTCGCCCTGCACATTATCTTCCGATTTGTCTCTTTTTTCTACACTCTTATTCATCTCCTCCACGTGGCGGAAGAATTTAGTTACGGAGTCATCGGCATAAGCGCCGTAGGCATCTACTACCATCCCCTTTACGCCATCTTCTGTTTCTACCACATAAAGGATGGAGTTATCACCCGGGTCTGATGGGCCTTCGAACCTGTAAAATTCTATCACCTTTATTTGTGCAGGGCTGTAATGCTTATCCTCTTTAGCAGAATATAATCCTTCTTTCGATACTGTAAGCGTATCGGTATATCCATTTTGCACCCATTTATTACTCACGCCTGTAAGGGTATTCATAAATGGCACTTCGCTTTCGTTTACTTTATTCTCGTTGTTCATAAGATCAGTTTTGATATCAGGTAAGTATCAAAAATCAACCCGTCAACAGTACCATTTTCCATAAAAAGTATATATTGTTGATAATCAGCAATACGCAAATTTGTAGCTATCGCAATTGGCTGTTACTCAAACAACAATTGTAGAAAGGAATCCACATTGAATAAAACTATTATTTAACTATAGTTGTAGCCGTCGGGGAGCCAATAATCGTAGACAAAACCCATTGTATACCAACCGAAACAGTTTATTTTTGTAGGCTATGGATAATACATCGGCCGCTTTGCTGGATATTCTTAAGTACACGATACCGGCGTTTATTGTGCTCATTGCCACATCGCTTATTGTCAACAAGTTTCTTGTTTCACAAACGCAGCGCAAGCAACTATCCTTGTTCCAGGATGCACAGGATATCACTTTAAGGCTTCGCCTGCAGGCATATGAACGTATGGTGCTGTTCGTAGAGCGCATCAGCCCCCGCCAGTTACTGCCCAGGGTCTACGACGCCAATATGACGGTGATGGAACTTAGGACTGCTCTTACTTACAATATACTGGGTGAGTTTGAACACAACCTGAGCCAGCAGATCTATGTATCGAAAAATGCGTGGGAGACCGTAAAGAACGTAAAGGAGCAGGAGATAAGCATGGCCAACCAGATAGCAGGCAAGCTGGACCCCAACGCTCCCGCTAAAGAATTGTACAAACTGATAATGGACTACGTATTGCAGGCCGATTCGCAGACGCCTACAGAAGTAGCTCTGACAGTCATCAACGAAGAGGTGAAGAAAGTAATGGCGTTCGGATCTTATTAGCCGTAAGTAGAAAGCTGTTATTTTAGCTACAGGCTTGCTCAACAAAAACAAGAAATAACCACATGGAAGATAAAGTAGTAAAAATAGATAGCGGCATAGAAATAAAGCCGTTGTATTGCGAGCCGGTAAAGATGGATGAACTGCCGGGCAAGTTCCCTTTTACAAGGGGTGTTCATGCCGCCATGTACCGCGACAGGTTGTGGACCATGCGCCAATATGCTGGTTTCAGTACTGCTGCGGAGTCTAACAAGCGCTACCACTTCCTGCTGAGCCAGGGCGTAATGGGCCTGTCCGTTGCCTTCGACCTGCCCACGCAGATAGGTTACGATTCTGACCATGCCATGGCCGAAGGTGAGGTAGGTAAAGTAGGTGTAGCCATAGACTCTTTAAGGGACATGGAAGAGCTCTTCGCAGGTATCAACCTTGCCGACATCTCCACTTCCATGACCATCAATGCCACCGGTTTCATACTGCTGTCGTTGTATATAGCCTTGGCAAAGAAACAGGGTGCTGATATCAAAAAAATATCTGGCACCATTCAGAACGATATATTGAAGGAGTATGCGGCACGCGGCACTTACATATATCCGCCGGTACCATCCATGCGTATCATTACCGATATTTTTGAGTATTGCAGCAAGGAAGTGCCTAAGTGGAATACTATATCGATTTCCGGCTACCACATACGAGAAGCAGGATCTAACGCTGTGCAGGAGCTGGCCTTTACGCTGGCTAATGGCAAGGCATACTTACAGGCAGCTATAGACAAGGGACTGGATATAAACGTCTTCGCTCAGCGTCTGTCGTTCTTCTTCAATGCCCATAACAATATTTTTGAGGAGGTGGCAAAGTTCCGTGCGGCAAGGCGCATGTGGGCCAATATTACCAAAGAGCTTGGCGCTACCGATCCGCGCGCACAAATGCTCCGCTTCCACACACAAACAGGTGGCAGCACACTTACTGCCCAGCAACCTAAAAACAACATTGTGCGTGTGGCACTCCAGGGCTTATCCGCTGTGTTGGGCGGCACACAATCGCTGCACACCAACGGCTACGACGAAGCGCTGTCATTGCCTACAGAAGAGGCTGCTTCTATAGCCCTTCGTACACAGCAGATCATTGCCTTTGAAAGCGGCGCCACAGATACCGTAGATCCGCTGGCCGGCTCTTACTATGTAGAATCCCTGACCAATGAGATAGAAGCCGCAGCTAAGAAGCTGATGGATAAGATTGATGCTATGGGAGGCGCAGTAAAGGCCATTGAGCAGCATTTTATGCAGGATGAGATAGCCCGATCAGCTTACGCCTACAACAAAGCAATAGAAGATAAGACCAAGATAATTGTTGGTGTAAACAAGTTTACCGCTAAAGAAAACAACGACACCCCACTGCTGAAGATAGATGATTCTATCCGCCAGGTACAGTCAGAAAAGCTGGCCAAGCTGCGCGCAGAGCGCGACAACACTAAGGCTACAGCATGCCTTGCGGCTATTAAAACAGCTGCGCTCGGCACAGACAACCTGATGCCATACGTGATAGAAGCAGTTGAAAACCTGTGTACGCTCGGTGAAATATCTGATGTGCTGCGCGGCGTATGGGGAGAATATAGAGGATAATCTAGGTAACAAATTAAAATGTTGAAGGCTAACAGGGTATCTTGTTAGCCTTTTGCCTATTAAGGAATAGGATACTTTACGGGTGCTTTACCATGCTGCCGTAACCGCTCCAGTTGCCAGGCGTTGGCTGTTACATTACCATAGCTTTTTATGCCTTCTTTCTGTTGTTGCATTTTCAGGTAGCTGTCATACATCTCGCCGCTGTATTTGGTGGCATCATTGTCATATAGCTTGCTGCGTTCGTCCAGTATAGCCAGGTGTCTTTGCGTCAAAGGGTTTAGCTTATTCTCCCATAGCTGGGCCGTAACCGAATCCCGCCTGCTAAGGCGGGCATTAACATACAGCCACAGGTTGAGATTGGCAGAATACTGAAAAGACGGTTGTTGCGATGAAGTGCCTATAGCATAGGCCAGCAGGTTGGCATCGCCTTCGGCGGCTATACCAGCCTGGTGTGCCATTTCATGGCTTATAACAAATGGCAGCATAAACGCGGGCATGCTACTGCTGATCTGCCCTTCGCCCGTAAATGGATTGTAATACCCTTCTATAGCAATGCGATCTAGGAAATAGCCGAAGTAAGAATACTTTATCTTCAACCCTGCAGGTGCAATGCTTATATCTGTGCATGTTCCGTATCCCGCTTTCGCCTTTGTATTAATGTCATCAAGAGAAAGATCTTTGTACCGCGGCGCCAGTTGATTGAGCCGGGCAACCAGCATACTGTCAAATGTCTCCAACTCCAGCGTATCCTTGCCTTTGTCCAGCTGCCAGGTTTTATATAATGGCTGCTGATAATAGTTTGCCCCCCACCCTATAATGAATGCTATATACACACACAACACAAAAGCAACTGTATTCAATACAGATGGCAAAAGCCTGTGCCTGCTACGCTTCCAATTGGCTGCATACCCAACCCACCGTATCAATGTATATAGCAGGTATGCACCTCCAGCTATGTATAGGGCATCGCCCACACTCAGCGGCATATAGCTGAACAGATAGCCACGCAACGACTGAATCGGCGAATAAATGTATCGATAGTAAAAGCTAAGACAAGCTGCACTGGCAGGCAGCAGACCCACCAATATTATAACTACCAGCAACAGGATAACTATGAGGAGAACCTTTCGTTTTAAGTTCATGAATACTACGTATCCCTAAAAATAACAAGAGCCGGTTACTAAACCGGCTCTCTCTATAATTTTTCACAACTTATTGTGCTATCGTAATCCTGGCTACATACTTACCATGAGCTGTATTGACACTCACCAGGTAAACCCCGGCGGCACCACTAATATGCAATTGTGTTCTATCATTGGTCATGCATCGTTGGGTAAGTACTGTTTTGCCAACCATATCCGTAACTACTATTGTAGCAGGCTCAGCATAAGCCGAAACAATATTTACAGTGCAGCTACCGGAAGTAGGATTAGGATAAACATTTACTTCCTTAACTCCTGAATTTACATTTACCACGCCCGCAGGTACATTGTAGTAGGTTTTCTGCATGCAGGTAAGATGCTGGGTTATTACCCAGTAGTATTTGTTGGCAAAATCAGGACTTGCATTGCCGTAGGATGATGATGTTTCACCTGCCAATATTGTAGAGTCGAGCGTATTGGCATCATCATATCCCCACTGGTAGTTTGCCATCCCATTTGCAGCCATAAAATTGCCATCATAGTATGTTACAGCAGGTATTTCATTAGCTGCCGGATCAACATATACTGTGAACGAATCGCGGGTACTGCACGAATGACCGGCTACAGAACTAGACAAGTAAACAGTAGCCAGGCCCGGAGAAGTAAAGTTGACGATACTGTACTGGTGGTTGTTGCCCTGCGCCCATACCGAAGCATTATCAGCACTCCATTCGTAAGTGATATTCGTATCCGGAACTGATGAAGTACCAAAATTCTGGAACATGGTGTTCCTGCATATCCAAGATGGAGAATGAGTAGTTATAGTTGGCGGAGGTGGCCCCTGCGGCTCCACAGTTACAGTTACATTCTGCGGATTAATGCACCCTGCCGCATTCAGCGAGAACGCATAAGTTACCGGAACCGAAGAAGCTGTGCTGTTGACCAGCACTTCATGCACCGCACCTGTACCCGAACCCGTAGCAGGAGTAACCCCGGTTACAGCGGCCCTGCTCCATACATATGTAGTACCCGGTGTAGCACTGGCAGGTATATAATCAAAAGATCTGCCGGAACATGCACTAACAGAAAGCGGACTGGATAGTGTAGGGATCGGGTTGACCGTGACAGTTACGTTCTGAATGATAGAACAGCCGCCGGAAGCCACCGCAAATATGTATACCACATCAACAGGCGATGTAGTGGTATTGATCAATATTTCATTAGGGTTACCGGCGCTGGTAGCCCCAGGATTAAGTATACCAGCAATCACAGGGCGTGTCCAGTTGAATGTTGCGCCAGCGGTAGAGCTGGTTGGCTCGTAACTGAAGAGCGTGCCACTGCACACATCAGGAGGCGTAGTTGAACTGGTAAATACAGGGAACGCATTGATAGACACTGTATGTGTTGCAACGTCTGTTCCGCAACTGTTGGTTACGGTGTAGCTGACAGTAGCACTACCTGCAGCAAGTGCTGTTACAACACCAGATATATTTACAGAAGCAACTGCCGGTGCAGAAGTATTCCATACCCCACCCGATGCCGTATCTGTAAGCGTTATTGATGAGCCAACACACCCCAGCAAAGCACCCGTTATGGTACCGGCAAATGGCTGTGCTGTTATCGCAATATCGTGTGTGGCAGTGTCGGAGCCACAAGAGTTACCGTTAAAATAACTGATAGTTACCGTACCCGGAGCAAGAACACTTACAGCACCTGAAGCACTCACGGTAGCGATTGCATTATTACTGCTGAACCATGTTCCTCCGCTTGTAGTATCTGACAGCGTTAATGCCACACCAACACACGCCGTAGCCGAACCGGTAATAACACCCGCATACAGAACAGGAACTACTGTAACAGAATGGAACGCTGTGTCGGGGCTGCAGCCGCTGGCTACCACATAATAGATGTTAGCAGTGCCTGGCGCCAGGCCGGACACAACACCCGAAGATGTAACAGATGCCACAGAAGACGCTGATGTATACCAGACACCACCCGTAGCCGTATCTGACAGAGATACGATACTACCTGCGCATACGGTTGAAGAACCAACAATAGTTCCCGCATCGTGCAAAGAACTAACACCTACCGTAATAGGGAAGGTGGCTGTAGCAGAACCACAAGAATTGGTTACAGTGTATATAGCAGTATCCGCACCCGTAGATACACCCGTAACCATACCGGAAGAAGTAATGGTAGCGCGCGCATTAGACATGCTCCAGGAACCACTGGTGCCGGTAGTAGTTAACGTTATTGATGAACCAGGGCAAACGAAGTTCAACCCGCTTATGGAGCCGGCAACTGGTGTTGCATTGATGGTCACAATTTTGGTAGCAGATGCGTTGCCACAAGTAGCGGTAGTTACAGTATAAGTAAACGTATCTACACCTGCAGTAACTGCATGCACAGCTCCCGATGATGTTATTGAAGCATTGGCATTAGAAGCCGTCCACGAGCCAGTACCAACACTACCCGAAACCGTCAGCGTTATATCATCGCCCGGGCACATGGTTGCGGCACCGGAAATTGTTCCGGCTACAGGTAAAGCATTTACCCTGATCACCCGGTAAGCGCTGGTTACAGTGGTAGCCGTAGCACACGGAGCGTTAGATGTCATGATCACTGTAACGGTATCTCCATTAACAGGCACATAATTAAATGAGCTGCCTGTACCGCTGGCTACACTACCAACCATCCACTGGTAAGCAGGAGCTGTTCCGCCGTTTACCGGCACTGCACCAAAAGTGACATGTGTACCCGCGCATACAGTATCGCCGGTAGTTGTTGTGCTTACAGAAGGCGTAACAGTAGTACCAACGGATAATGTAAGTGTGTCAGAAACGGCAAGAGTAAGATTAAGCCCATGAGTGGTATCCACGATCGTACATGTCACCCGGTCGCCATTGGCAATTGAGGTGGGGCGATACGTCGGAGCATAGCCGACCAAAGCACCATTTAGCCGCCAATTGTAGACGTAAGAATAATAAGCATTGGTAGTATTTACTGAGAACCTTACTGTATCTGCGCTACACAAAGATATTCCCGGGCTGGCGGCAAGCTGCACCGTGTCTACACTGTATATCTCGCGCAGGCGCCTACCTCCGCCGCTACCCGCAAAGCCGGGACCCTTGTCCGTAATAAACAAACGGCCCAGCGCATCTATTGCAATGTTGGTAGGAAAGTAATATTTAACGGCAGTGGTGGTAGCAGGGCCACCATCGCCCGCATACCCTTGCGAACTACCGGAGTAGTTAGAAATAACACCTGCCGGTGTTACTTTCCGTATCCTATTATTACCAATATCGCAGATATACATATTGCCTGCAGCATCTCTGCGGACACAACCAGGTACATTCAGCTTAGCGGCAGTAGCTTGTAAGCCATCACCGGTAGAGCCCCCGCTGAGGCCAGTGCCGGCAAATACCGAAATGACACCCGAAGTACTTACCTTCCTTACTACGCTGTTCACCTGTTCTGATATATACAGTATACCGGAAGGATCAACAAACACGTCTGATACACCCTCCATTGCTGCCGCTGTAGCCTGCCCGCCGTTACCTGAATAACCGATAGTGCCGCCGGCTACCGTAGAGATGATACCCGCCGGTGTTACTTTACGGACCCTGTCATTACCATTAGCTACGTACAGGTTACCCGCCCCATCGAATGCCAGGCCCGAACAAGCACCCAGTGCCGCATCGGTAGCCATGCCGCCATCACCGCCACCGCTGGAACTTAACAATGCATGGTTGCCCGCATAGGTAGAGATGACGCCAAATCCATTTACTTTACGCACCACATGGTTGCCCGCATCGGCAATATAAACGTTGCCAAGTGTATCGCAGGTAATGCCCATAGGCGCATTCAGTTTTGCAGATATTGCTGCGCCGCCGTCGCCGCTGTAGCCCAATGAGCCTGTGCCGGCAAATGGTACTATCAACCCATCGGGGCGTATTTTGCGTACTGTATTATAATTATTGTCGGAAACGTAAATGTTACCATTGCGGTCTACAGCAACACCATAAGGGATGGTCATCTTAGCATATACAGATTGGCCCAGATTACCATCGGTAGCGCCACTGGCCAGAGTGCCATCGCCTAGTAAGGTTCTTATAATCTGCGCATGCCCTTCCAACGACACAAAAAGCATACAAAGCATTACTATGCTTTTCAACTTGCCACCCGTCATAAAATCTATCTCTTTACAGTAAAAATGAATGTTTACAAATGTAAATAATTATTAGTTATGCACCGCAAAAGAACAGGCCGCATGTAGCGGCCTGTTCTTTTTATTATTTTCCCGTGACTTTACCTAGTCTTACAAAGGCTTAACATAGCCTATAACGTATGATGACGAATCAGGAACGGCGTGTATAACATGTAATTGCTTGTACGAAGCATTGTCGTAACGCACCCGCGACAGCGTTACTACGCCACTATTCAGGTAGTCGTGCAACAGGTATCCCCTTACCGTATCATGGACAGGATAAAAAGAAAATACCTGGGCATTCGGTATCTGCATCCAGTTGATATTATCATCGAAGCTGGTATTGACCGCGTAAGTAAGCGAATCGGGATAAGTATGCGAAGTAATATCGTATTTATGAGAAACTTCCGTAACAGTACCGTTAGACCTGAACAATACGCGATCTGAATCGACGGTGGTAACACCGCCTACAGTACGCTCGAAATAGAACAGGTAGGTTTTATTATAGGTAAAGCCCATACTCTGCACGGCCTTACCATATACAGTTTCTGTGCGGGTGTCATCGCTCTTTTTGCAGGAAAAAAGTCCGGCTACCAGGCAGAGCGAAAGCAATAGTTTTTTCATCGAAACGAAATTGTTCAGCAATATACTTATTAATACATCAAATATCAAATATCAGCCTGCTAGGCCAGTTTGGCAACCAGGTTGTTGTTGATGGCATCAAGGAATTCCTCGGTGTTCAGGTAGTCTTTACCGTGGCTTACCTTGTTACCGTGGATGCACACTGCCAGATCTTTGGTCATTTTGCCGCTTTCTACTGTTTCTATACAAACCTTCTCCAGTGCCTCAGCAAAATTGATCAGTTCCTGGTTATTGTCCAGCTTGCCGCGGAAAGCCAAACCACGTGTCCATGCGAAGATAGACGCGATAGGATTAGTGGATGTAGGATTACCCTTCTGGTGTTCGCGGTAGTGGCGCGTAACGGTACCATGGGCTGCTTCTGCTTCCATAGTCTTCCCGTCCGGCGTTATCAGCACAGATGTCATGAGGCCGAGTGAACCAAAACCCTGCGCTACAGTATCGCTCTGTACGTCGCCATCGTAGTTCTTACAAGCCCATACAAAGTTGCCGTTCCACTTCAGTGCGCTGGCCACCATATCGTCGATCAGGCGGTGCTCGTAAGTGATACCGGCTTTTTCAAATTCAGCCTTGAATTCTTTCTGGTAGATGTCTTCGAAAATATCTTTGAAACGACCATCGTATTTCTTAAGGATCGTGTTCTTGGTAGACAGGTACAAAGGCCAGCCCTTAGACAATGCCAGGTTGAAGCAAGAGCGTGCAAAGCCCATGATAGACTCATCGGTATTATACATGGCCAGCGCTACGCCATCGCCCTTGAAGTTGTATACTTCGTGTTCGATAGTCTCGCCATTTTCGCCTTCGAATTTTATAGTCAGTTTGCCTTTACCCTTAACCACGAAGTCTGTAGCGCGGTACTGATCGCCAAATGCGTGACGGCCTATGCAGATAGGCGCTGTCCAGTTTGGCACCAGGCGCGGGATATTAGACATTACGATAGGCTCGCGGAATACTGTACCATCAAGTATGTTACGAATAGTGCCATTAGGGCTCTTCCACATCTGCTTCAGGTTGAATTCCTTTACGCGGGCCTCATCGGGCGTGATAGTAGCACACTTGATACCAACACCGTACTGCTTGATAGCATTTGCGGCATCAACAGTTACCTGGTCGTTGGTTTCGTCCCTGTATTCCATACCCAGGTCGTAATACTTGATATCGATATCCAGGTAAGGGAGTATGAGCTTCTCCTTAATATACTTCCAGATGATACGGGTCATCTCATCACCATCAAGCTCCACAACGGGATTCGCTACTTTTATCTTTGCCATAATTATGTGTGTTTAAATTGATTGACTCCCTCTGCCGAGAAAAGATGGCCAAAAGTAGGGAGTTTTTTAAAATAATTATAGCGTTTTGCTATTGCCCGATGCCCTGCAACATCAATATTGTTTTTCAGGTAAATGATGTAGCAAAGGATAGTGAGATTTGTCTACGCACACCTACCCGCAGAAAATTGCACACTTTTGCCGATTTTTATTTTTTTGCACTAATCGGCAATTTTACTTCAGGTGAAGCCATTTAGTTGATTGACCTCTAACGCATTGAAAATATTAGATTTTTCTTTCTTTTTGCACAAACCGGCAGAAAGTGCAATTTTCTGCCGGTTTTCTGCCGGCTAAATTGCTCGATAATGGAGAATGATAGTACGGTTTTCATAGTTTGAAAAGGAGTTAATTGAGGGTATAAAGTTACAATAAAGCGCTGAATTTTATGGCAGGAAAACGTTATCGGGGGTGTTTTTTGTGCGCGGGTATCTTTCGCTCTTTCAGAGCTTGTCTCCCTTCCTGTTTATACCCGGGACTTCATCCCGGGCTATTATCTTCCGGTCTTTCAGACCGCTCACCAAACTCAACCAGCATTGACGTAATGTGCCTCTAAAGGAGAGTGAGATATCATCTTGCCAACTACAATAAGTGTAAATAAATTTGACTATCTATGCTACATGCTGTTGCAATATTTGCTGTAGATGACCGGATTGCACGACGCCTGACTGCCTCCACTTGGTTTGTCCATTTTTAAAGACCATAAGTGTGGGCACACCCTGGATGTTGAATTGGGCTGCCAGGCGCTGATTCTTGTCCACGTCGATCTTTATCACCTTTATGCTGTCGCCCATCTTATCTTTCACATCCTTTAGTATTGGGGCCATCATTTTACACGGGCCACACCACGTCGCAAAAAAATCGACCAGCACAGGTTTATCGGCACTTATCAATGATTCGAAAGTTTCCATATTTGTTTAAGTTAAAAGTAAAAAGTTAAAAGCAAAAAGTTGTGTAACGGGAGTTTTATGACGCTTCTTCCTTTACTGTACATATCCATGCAAAAAGTAAACCATTAGTATTTACTGCCGCATTGGCACAGTGTTTTATGCAATCCTGTCAGAACAAACTACGTGAAAATGAAAAAGACACTTCTTTTAGCAGCAATAGCGATGATAGGCTTGGGTGCGAATGCACAGGAAACAACCAAGAAAAAGAACGAAGCGCAATATTTATCAATAGGCCCTGTAGCGGGTGTGGGCATGAACTGGGTAAGTGGATTGCCGGGCAGCAGCAAGGCGATGCTTTCCACCAATTTCGGACTGGGCATGATCTACGCTAAAAACGAACATTGGGGCTTTGGCGGACAACTGATGGTTTCTGCTGAAGGCTATGATTTTGACTATGGCGGTCATGAATTCAAAGCTATGCCGCTTTACCTGCGCATGCCATTAAGGGCCTACTATTTCTTTGGCGACTTTAAAAATACAGTGCGCCCTAAGGTATATATTGGCCCATCGCTGGCTGTAAAACTTAGCGAAAACGACAATATGCCTGCACGAAACATGGATAACTTCATCAACAGAAATTCGGGCGAGTTTAATCCTTTTGACCTGGGTATTAATGCGGGTGGCGGTGTAAATATAAAAATGAGCCGCTCTATCTGGCTGAATCTTGACGTTGCTTACACACAAGGATTGCTGGATGCTGTTAATGACCCAGCCGGCAACTATAATACTAACATGAACCTTGGTTTTGGAGCGGGCTTGTTGTTCGGGCTATAAACAAACAACACTTAATTATTTAAATGCAATAAGCTCAGGCTTATTGCATTTTTATTTGCTCCTTATCGGGCTTCTGGCCCAGGATGGCTCTTACCAGCAGGTAACCACCGAGGCCACACATCATAATAGCCAGGAAGTGTACCGGATTGCTGATCATAGCCTGGCTGAATTCATAGGCTATCTGTTGATTGTAGTTCACATCTTTTTCCAGCCTGGCCATATCCAGTGAATTGCGGAACACGGCTGCGAAAGAGATAAATATGCCCACGAAGAGGCCCACAATAAAGAAAACGACGGTAAGAATACCCCACAGCGCCATGCTGACACCCTTTTGCCTTGCTCTCATGGCATTGCGCAGGCCAAGGAAAACGGGCAACAATAAAAACAGCGTAAAATCCATTACTAAACTAAAACAGGGATGCAAGATACATTAATATCTGCTTTCACATCTTATTAAAAAGAACAGGTGTGCAAACTGCACACCTGCCCATACGATCTCTATTGCTTGCAATTACTTGTATTGCTTCATGAACGCTGTAACGCTTTCCATAACGTGTGCTATCTGCTCATCGCTAAGGCCATGGTGACAAGCCAGCAGCATACCGCCGCGCATTACCCTGTCAGATTCTGTATACCCACCGCTTGCTTTCTTGCACTCAACATGCTTAAAGCCCGGCTGACGCAGGATGTTACCCGTAAATACTGTGCGGGTCTGGATGTTCCTCTTCTCCAGGAATATCTGCATATCGCGACGGATGAATGGAGCGCTTTCGCGGATGGTAGAGGCATATGCCAGCCAACCGGTACGTGAATCAGGCAGTTGCTTAGGCAGGATAAAGAACTCTTCGTACTGCTCGAAGAACTTGCGCATCTTCTGATAGTTAGCCGTACGCGTATCAATATTCTGCTTCAGTTTGTTCAGCTGAACGATGCCAAATGCTGCACCCATTTCAGATGGCTCGATATTGTAGCCCGGCTCTTCGAATACGAACTTGGCATCGTAAGGGATACCATCTACCTCAACATTGAAACGGTTCTCGATCTTTTCAGACTCTACGAACAATGATGAGCTGCGGCCCCAGCTACGCAACAGACGGCCACGATCGTAAAACGCTTCTGTATTTACGCAAAGCATACCACCGTTACCGGCGCAGTTGATGATGTGCGAACCATAGAAGCTGGTAGTGCTCATATCGGTAAAGCGGCCAGATGAAGAACCGCCTATTTCAGCACCCAGTGTATCGGCAGAATCTTCCAATACAAACAGGTTGTGCTTGTCGGCTATTGCACGCAGTGCAGCCCAGTCGGGCAGGTTACCCATCAGGTTAGGTATCACCATCGCCTTTGTTTTCGGCGTGATCATTTCCTCTACCTTATTAGCATCAATATTGTAAGTACCTTCTTCAACATCTACAAAAGCCGGTACCCAGCCTTTTTTAACCAGTGGAGCTACAGTTGTTGAGAATGTAAGCGCCGGGGTGATGATCTCTGAACCTGGTTCATAGTTCATCAGGTCGGCAGCCAGGTAAAGGGCGGAAGAGCCGCTATTTACCATTATACCATACTTTTTGTTGTAAAGGGCAGCAATACGCTCTTCCATTTCGCGAACGTTCTTGCCCATCTGGGTAGATGTGCGCAGCACATTTACCACCGCTTCAATTTCCTCTTCGCCGTGTACGGTCCTACCGTAGGGCACGTGTATAAAATCTGATTGTACCATTTGGAAAAATTAGAATGCGAATGTAATGTATATAACAGATAACAGAAACAATTTGCAGGTTAAAAAATGTTAGTTTGCATGGAGTTATGTTTTTAGTTTCACGCAAAGAACCCGCAAGGATGTTCGCAAAGAGCCGCAAAGAAGCTGCACGTGCCAAGTGCGCAAAGCTTATGTTGGGCTGTTTTTACAAAGTCTGTTACCCATAAAAAGTAAGGGCTGCATTCGCAGCAGCCCCTACTAATATTACTTTACAAAAAATTACATTTTTACAAACTGCTTTACTTTCACGCCATCTTTACCTCTCATTGTGAGGAAGTAATTGCCATTGGGCAGGGCATCCAGGTTCAGCTTACCGGCATTACCTGCCAGGGTTTGCTTCAATACCTGCTGACCTACGGTGTTAGTAACGATAACGCTGGTATAGTCGCCTTTCTCCCATGATATGTACAGCTCGTTTTCAGCAGGATTAGGATAGATGCTGATACCATCTTCCGTGCCGTTTACTGTATTCACACCATAGATAGGAATACCGACGCGATTTTCCGTGGTGTTAGTTACGATAGGTGCATTGTAATCGAAGTATATGCTGGCCTTATTACGGAAGTAGGTGCCCGTAGGCGCAAAATCCCTGGTTTTGATGCTGTACATCACAAAGCCATCGCACTGGCCATGGTGTGTGCTATCGAGCAGGTTGATATTCGCAAAATCGAACTTAACAATATTCTGACCGCCTATGTTCTGAACACCCAACTGAACAGGAGCAGTAGCGCCTACCAGTTCCAGGGTACGTACATCCAGATTTGCATCAAGGGTATCCATTATATGGATGTTAAACGCCGTGTCGTTGCCGGTATTCTCGAAGTTGACGGTATACACCAATTTTGAACCTAAACCAGTCACTATCCAATAAAGATGATCAACCTTTTTGCTGTTAGGGTCGTAAGAGGCATTTACTGTATCTATGGTCACCACATCGTTATCTGTAGTGTCGGCATCACCGGCTATTGGTGTAACACGATAATGGGTCATCACGGTATCGCCTGCAGTAAGCCATGTGCCCGGCACCTCGCCATGCACATATATGTATGGAGTACTAAGTGCTGATGCTGCAGGGAAAGACCAGGTAAGCGTATTGCCAGACACTGTAGTTGGTGCCGGGTAAGCATCTGTGTAGTTATATTTAGGGTTCATGTTCACTGTTACGGTGACCGCAGAGGCGTTACAAAACTGGTTGGTTACCAGCAGCTGTGCGGTGAACCTATGCCTGCCCGCGCCGGATGACACCAAAAGACCTGCATCGTAACCTGACGCGCCCGTGCAAACAAAGCCCAGGTATTTGGTATGATAATCATTGACAATAGTAGACAGCGTATCTTCGAGGAAACCACTGACAGGGCAGGTAAGTGAAAGACCTGCAGGCGTGCCTATAACAGAGAATCTATACACATCGCCGGCACTACCGTAAGCCGCATAGGCAACCGCGCTACCTACTACAAAAGTATCTACCCGGACACCGTTAGAATCGACAGCCAGGGTTACGGGTTCCAGGATACGGGTATCTACCCCACTATCGTAAATACAATTCCCGTTCACATCATTGTACAGGTTAACAATCAATGTCTGGCAATAGCTGGTATTATAAGCGAACTCTACAGAGTCCATATTAACGCCACCCAGCGTAAGTACCTCTTTTACAGTATACATACCCGCAGAGGTATATGCATGCCCAAACGTAGCAGTGCCGCCAACAAATGCAGACATCAGCGGCGTAACATCGTCTGTACCATCGCCATACCAGGTGTGAACCGATAAACCGGAAGTATAACCGCTGGAGTTTATCCAGAAATAATCTTGTCCGCATACGGAATCAATATAATGATTGACCGCATGGGATGTAATAGTGTATTGCGCCCGCGACTGCAAAGCACAAAGTGACAACCCTAACGAGAGAATGGTATAGAAGAATTTTTTCATGATCATTATCGTTTTTATAACAATAATGACGAGCGCAGCTGTCTGCCCGTTAGGATCTCCTAAAAATAATTTTATATATTATATTTATACTTCTGACCATTAATTGGCAGGGCCGCCCAAATCTATCCACCGTTTTATTTTATTACGACTACAGGAATCGATTGTATAGGTAGGCGGCATGGGAAGCGCGAGCTGACTATGCAGGATACAATGGTAAAGCTTAGATCCGTAAATACCATCGCCGCGGAACCCGTATTGCAGGTAATTTTTTAACGAAGCGAAATTCTGCAGATCGAGGCCACCGCCCGCCCCCACCTCTGCGGTACCATGGCAGGAATAACAGTTGGCCTCAAGTACCGGCTGAACATCTGCATGATAGGTAACATTCGTAGTATCGCAATCTGGCGGAGTGACCGGGGTAACAGGAGCTACTAACAAAGCTTTATGAGTACAAGCAGAAAGGGCAACAACTACCGATATAACCATAAGCTTTTTCATAAAAATACAGTTGCTTCTACATATAACGGAAGGGCCGGGAATAATCCCGGCCCTTTACCATTTATTGATTCTGTTATTGAAAAGACTTATTTTATTACGCTCAGCTTGGTAATAGAATGCTTACCATTAACCAGTACTGATATTACGTACATACCGTTCGGCATATCTTCTGTAGAGAAGTCGTAAGACGGAGTGCCAGTAAGTGCGCCACCATTGTATACTTCTTTAACAACACGACCTGTACGATCAAGTATCATGATCTGAACATTGCCTGTCTGCTTAACTTCTACAGAGATAGTAGCGTTAGACTGAGCAGGGTTAGGGAAAACCTTAACCAGCGGGGCAGAAGTAGCATAGATGTTAGTAACACCTACATGGCTTGCAGTGTAGCAAGTAGTATCGTAGTTCTCGTTCAGTGGGTCGAAGTTGCACCAGCCGCTCATCCAGTTGTCATTAACACCTGTGCGACCAAATGCACCTGCATAGTTAACCTTAGTGAAGAAGCCATCAGCAGACTTGTTGTTCGTGAAGTCCGGAGCAAAACCAGGTACGTTGTAAGTAGCAGGGCTGGTAGTATCGTAGCTGATAGATGCATTAGGATCGAATACATCGTTTACGCCTGTACCCCAGCTAGCAAAGTGAGTTGAGCTGTATACCAGTGGTGAAGTACTGTTAGGGGTCAATACCGGATTCAGCATATAGAAAGGATTACCCAACTGAACACCGCCAGAGATAGTAGCGTAAGACCTGTTGTGATTAGCAGCTGTAGTGCTGAACCATGTAAGCGGACCTGCGTAACCTGCAAGCGTAGACCAATCAACACCTGTAACAGTTGTATCATAGTTAGACGTTGTAGGGGTAAGGCTGCGAGCGCCGTCTTTTACAAACACAACGTCTTTATTGAAAGATGCTGTAGCAGTACCCGCAATGATGTTGTTCTTGAACTGCAGCAGACCATTACCAATGTTGGCTACTGTAGAACCGTAAGATGCAGAAGACTCATCTACCAGCACACCGCAAGGCCAGCCAAGGATAAGGCTGTTTACGATGCTGATACCGCTACCGCGACGGATGTGCGCACCAGCAACATAGTTAGGATCGTAACCTGTATAAGAAGGACTGTTCAGCGGGCCAACTATAGTACAGTTAGAAAACACTGGTTTTGTAGCCTTAGAAGTATCGCCTGCGAGACCGCTGGCTGTACCTGACTGGTAGCTATCGCTTTCAAAACCCTTAGAACCGCTCTGGTCAGCAGCGCCCGCATCGCGAACTGCAACTATGAACTGATTTTTACCTGCATAGCCGTTATCTGTATCGAAATCATCATCCCATGTACCGAAAGCAACCATGTATTTAGTGTTTACAGTGCCACCAAACCACTCGTAGCTATCATCGCCGCTGTAAGCAACCATGATATGATTGATGGTAGTACCGGAACCTACACCGCAGAAAGTAAGACCATTCACCTCATTGTTAGGAGAGAATGCGATACCACCGAATTCTATACGGCAGTAAGTCATTGTACCGCTGTTATCTGTAGGGTTAGTACCACCGTAGAAAGAACGAGGACCGCCTTCTACCTGGGCCTGGCCTACAGTCCAGTTTACAGGAGCATTACCGCAAAGAATAACACCACCCCAGTCTCCGTAAGAACGGGCACCAGCCGGCTGATTTGAAGTGAATACGATAGGGTGCATTGCAGTACCCATAGCCATCAGCTTGGCGTTACGCTCAACGATAAGTGTACCTTTAGTTACCTTGTCGCCTTTAATAACCACACCTGAGTCAATTGTCAGTGTGTGGCCCGCGGTTACGTACACGTAACCCTTAAGCAAATACTGATTGTCGCAAGTCCAGTGTGTATCGGTAGAGATACTGTCCTGTACTGTAATGGTGCTGTAAGCCATTGCAGAGCTGACGCCACCTAAGAGGAACGATGCTGCAAGTAAAAATTGTTTCATTGCGTTGTTTTTGAATTTTAAGCAAAACTACCCCCGGTGTGTTACGGCATTATAAAGCACTTGTTACGTTAATGTAAACTCTGCATGTACGTAATGTTATGTACACCTAAAAATAACAATGCACGCCCCGGCAAAAACTTATTGCAGTACCGTATAAACAGAACAGCGCCCGTATACGGACGCTGTTTTGTTTATGATCTTTCCGCTGCTTTTCTTAGAAATTCACTTTTACACCGATAGTAAAATACCTGCCCGGCTTGAACGTTTTGTATTCGCGATCGGCCGAAGTTGAGGTAAATTTATTATCCCTGTTGATATCTTTTACAATAGAAACCTTTGAGTCAAGCAGATTCTGTACACCAAGATTCAGCAGGTAGTGCCTTTTAAATAATTTAGAGATCGTAACGTCCAGCGACTGGAATGGCAACTCGCCAAGGCTTTCAGCGCCCTGCTGCACATTGCCAAGGGCGTATAACCTGCCACCTGCGACGTTATATAATAATGAAGCGCGGAGACCGGTAAATTCATTCTGGTAGTATGCACCAAGATTTACTACATATGGAGACTGGCCTTGCACGGTAGTTACCGGTATCATTCTTCTGAATACATTAGAATCGACCTTAGATTCGCTTTTAGACAATGCAAGATTACCTACAAAACTGATATCCCTGAAGAAATGCGTACCCAGTTTGGTATCGAGGAAGCCAAGATTCTTACGAATATCGAACTCCAGGCCGGCTACATAAGCATTGCTGCCATTTATAAAAGTGAAGGTTTTATTCTCCCCAATGTTGCCAATATCTACAACACGGATAATTGAGCTGTATATGGTTTTATAAAAGCCACCAATGTGGATCATTTCGCCCGCAGAAGGATAGAACTCATAACGAACATCGTAATTGTTTACTTCGGCTACCTCTAACGTAAGTGGTGATTTATTTACGCCTGAAGTGTATAATGATCCTTTAAGCAACGCCAGGTCTTCGAAGTCGTAATATACAACCGGTGCAAACTCCCTGAATTCAGGGCGATTCAAAGTTTTGCCCCAGGCGGCCCTGATAAGAGATTTGTCTGAAAAATTGTAAGACGCGTTAATTGACGGCAGGTAGAAGTTGGTCTTTACATTGCGGTTTATAGTATCGGTAGTGTTGTAACCCAAAACCTGCTGCCAGTTATTTTCATTTCTTACACCTGTTACGATATTTACATGCTTTCCTACCGGCACATTTACCGAAACAAAGCTGGCGACCAGATCATTTTGTGCAGAATATTTATCCGAAGGAGATGTTCCTTCGTCTATAACGAATGAATTTTTAGGGCCGACGTTCTGATCTTCAAAAATATGATTGACATCAGCAGTTAACAGAGAGTCCCTATGATCGCGGGGATTGCCAATTGATGAGAGAGTTGCCGCGAATTCCCTGATTTTTAAAGCCCTTCTTTTAAACTCTATATAATTGCCAGCATTTACTGTGAATGAGTAATCTGAACCCACATTTACCTTTTGCGAGAACTGATGGTTGAACACGTACGTTTTCTCGAACAGTTGAGAGTAATACCTTGCACCTCCGTAGTAAAGGTCTGCCGCACTAGCTATTGTATTAGCCCTGTACAACGTATCATTAGGGCTATTCTGAACATATTTAAGCCTCCTGAGGTCTGGTGCATTCTTAAACAGGTCGTTGTAGCCTATCGTCCAGGTATACTTCCTTGAACCACTTTCATTTTTGTGTGTACCGCTCAGCTGAGTTGAATATGTAGCCTTGCTTTCATACCCCATTGCATAGCTCCTTTCAGGTACCATGCTCGAATCTTGTCCGCTGGTCCTCATTATCAGCGAAGACTTACCCACCTGGCTATACAGATTTTTAAATTCAAATTTACTGTTACCCACTGATACACCCAGGTTTTCCAGCAAGCCAACATTTACGTTGTTGGTATATATCCTGTCATTATAATCGTAATTCCTTGTAACCGAAGAATCCCAATCCTGGCGATTGACAATATAAGACGTACGCGTGTTGGCGTAAGACAGCCCTACCGTATTACCGATCCTTACCTTTTTCAGTTTGAATACAGCAGAGTATGCCAGGCCAAGACGCATATCCGGCGTTGCATTTTTATTGTATATTTTCCAGTCGTTCCCGAAAGCTTTTGATATCGCAGAATGATCCTGATCTACCGCTGATTTGTTAACCGGATCAGGTGTACCGGCTGGTATATTCCTGCTGCCGTCATCGTAGCCCAACCAATCTGTTTTCGACTGCTGATTATAGTTGAATGGTTTTCCCGTAGTGTTATCCCTGCTGGATGTCTGCACATTCACCATTAACTGATTTTTATCGGGAATGGATGTTGTATAAACCTTAACCATGCCACCGGCAAAATCGCCGGGTAATTCAGGCGAAGGTGTTTTGAAGATCAGTATCCTATCTATAAGGCCACTTGGTATAACATCAAAAGAGAACGACTTTTTATCGGCCTCGCTACTTGGAGCGCCTACATCGTTCAGCCACACTGTGTTATAACGGTCGGGCATACCACGTACTACCACAAATCGATCGTCCTGAATGGCAACACCGGGGATACGCTTCACCACATCGGCAGCGTTCCTATCCATAGACTTTGATATCTGCGATGCACTGGTACCGCTAACTACAGCATTGCTGGTCTTAATCTCGTTGATAACAGCGGCCTCGGTATTGGTAGTTTTTTTAGCCTTGATCTCTACCGCCTGCATCTCCTGCACCATTTCTTTCATGCGGATATCCAGCACTACATCGCCGCTCTCTACCTTTACTGTACGAGTTTCTTTGGTAAAGTTCAGGTAGCTGAATGTTACTATGTAGTCACCCTTTTTAACTCCTGTAAGCTCGAATTTACCGTCTATATCGCTTATACCGCCGCCGTTAGAGCCGTTGAGCGAGTCTACCGCTTTGTAAGAGATAACAACACTTACCATTGGTGCGTTGTTCTTATCCTCTACAACAGAGCCTTTGATAACACCACCGAAGGAGCTGAAACCAAGTATAAGAAACATGAGAGAAAGGTAATATTTAGCCATTTTTTATTTTTTGGCAAAATTAAAACGGCCACGCCCTGAAACGGGCGTGGCCTGTGTTATGAAATTGCTTCCGCAATATTACTTTAATGTTAATCCCTCTTTATGTTAACCGAACATTACCTGCGGTAAGAGCTTACTACTTCCCTATACAGATTTTCGTAAAGAGGTATGATGTGTTGCTTCTCAAACTTTTTAGCCTGGGCCAGTGCTGCCTTTTTAAAGTGCAACAGCGTATCCTCGTCCTTCAATATGCTTATTGCATTGGCAGCCATAGCACGCACATCACCTACATCGCTCAGGTAGCCTGTTTTGCCGTTTACGTTTATTTCCGGCAAGCCACCTGTGTTGGTGGATATCACCGGCACACCACAAGCCATGGCTTCTAAAGCCGACAACCCGAAACTTTCGGTGGCAGATGGCAGTAAGAACAGATCTGCAATGCTTAATATCTCGCTTATCTGCTCCTGCTTACCCAGGAAGCGCACATCATTAAATATACCGCGCTCGCGAGCCATCTCCTCTACTTTCAGGCGTTCTGGGCCGTCGCCTATCATTAATAGCTTTGATGGTATCTCTTTCCGCACACTGTCGAAAATACGGATAACGTCTTCTACCCTCTTTACAGGCCTGAAGTTGGACACATGGACCAATATCCGTTCTCCATCGGGTGCCAGCATCTGTTTAAAATGCTTCTTATCCGTTTGGTGAAAGCGCTTTACATCTACAAAGTTGGGTATAACATGAATGGGTTTCTCTATCGGGAAAGACCTCAGGGTCTCTTCCCGCAGGTTATCCGACACTGCTGTAATGGCATCACTCTCATTGATAGAGAAAGTAACAACCGGCGCATAAGTGGTGTCTTTACCAACCAGGGTGATATCTGTACCATGTAAGGTGGTGATAAACGGTATATCGGCACCCGACTTCTTTAATATCTGGCGGGCGAAGAATGCGGCAGATGCGTGAGGTATAGCGTAGTGCAGATGCAGCAGATCGAGCTTGTTGTTGTTGATCACATTTACCATGGCACTGGCTAGTGCAGTTTCATATGGCGGAAATGCGAATAACGGATAGGTAGGCACCTTGACCTCGTGAAAATAGATGTTGGGGTGAAAGCTCTGGCTTAAACGTACCGGCTGCTCATAAGTAATGAAATGTACTTCGTAGCCTTTATCAGATAATGCCATACCCAACTCGGTGGCCAGCACACCGCTGCCACCAAAGGTAGGATAACATACTATTCCTATTTTCATGATCATTATATCGCCGCAAATATCTGTTTATACTTTCAATACCCTGCAATAGCGATATTGGTTTTAATAATAAAACAATATTTAAAATCCAAGAACCAAAAAACAAATTCCAGGAACCAAATTCTGTATTCCAAATTCTAAGCTCCGGTGCTGTTATTACTTTACTGAGTAATTTTTTGGTACGTTGAATGGCATTTCCAGTTCCTTTTCAAACGCCGGATCTTCTATCTCCATTTCCAGCAAAAATTTATCAGCGCCGTTTTGTATGGTTACAGACCTGGATGTTGCGATCTTGCGGTCGTTAACTGCATCGAAGTTATCATACCTCAGCATAGCCTGCGGGCCGTTTGCTGCTACGGTATTCACCTGGTTGTTCAGCAACACGCTATCCTTCTTCCGGTACTCTAATTCCTGGTGATAGTTATCGTCGGCAACCTGTAACAGCCACGTGGCTTCCAGGGGTGCAACATTGCGTATAGTGCCATCGCGCAAAGGTTCACCAGTTATCAGATGCTGCATCGATTGAAAATCTACCTGGGTGGGTAATATTTTTGCGACATCCTTCAGTGCCAGCTTCGACACCGACTTTTGCTGATAATTGATCATGAAAAAGCTGTCGGGTGTTATATATACCCGTGCAGCATGAAACATTCCCCCCAGCGCAGTTATATCTATCCAGATAGCTACATCTTTCTTTAGCCTGATGTTAGCGGTGAAATCCTGCTTGTCATCCGGGCTTTCAAAATGCACTTTGGCCTTGCCGGAAAATGTAGTGTACTGCAACCTGTTATTAAACACCGGAAGCACCATGTCTACCAGTTTCTTCATCATTCCTGTTGTGTCGGCGTTATTATAAGAACTATCCGGGGCGGGCAATAATATCCTGTTATGCGGAACTGCGGCAGCGACCTTTGTAGTGTCGGCCTGGGCAGAATTATTATCTTTTTTCTTTGGCGAAAGGCGCAGCAAAGAACATGAATGAAGCGTCATCATCAATACCAGAGATGCAAAGCCCCATATTATTCTATTCATATAATTTTTCCTCACTGATCTTTTTATCTAATAAAGGATTTGCAGCTCCTTTCTGTTTCGCCAACTTCCAGTTTTCAAGTGCTTTGGCGCGGTTATTCAATTTATAGTAGATATCACCCAGATGGTCAAATATTGTACCATCAGCCCGGGGACTGCCGGCTGCTTTCTCCACGGCCTCCCTGGCCTTATCGTAGTCGCCCATTTTATATAAGATCCAGCCGTAAGTATCCAGGAAAGTACCTTCATCGGGCCTTATCTTTAACGACTGGCCCGACATTTCTTTTGCTTTTGCCAGGCGCTCTCCCCTTTCCGAAAGGAAGTATGCATAATTGTTTAGGGTAGAGGCATTTTGCGGATCGTTCTTCAATGCCTCGTCAAATGCTTTATCCGATTCTGCAAACTGTTTGGCAGAATTATATATCTCGCCCAGCATGGAATAAAATTCCGCCAGTTTTTTGGTATCAGTTTCGGGCTGCATGTCTATTGCCCGCCTCATGGCCTTAATTGCCGGCTGGTATTCCTTTTTATTATAGTGCCCCAGACTATTGTAATAATGCACTATAGCCTGGTTGGGAAACAACCTGGTAACCTTTTCGCTGTATTTTATCAGGGAATCAGCATTATTCTGAAAAGCATAGGCATTCAGCAAACGGTTCCACACATCAAAGTCTGAGGCTTTTATAGCAACCGCCTTCTTGTAAAAAACCACAGCGCTGTCTATACGCATGTCTGCCGCCAGGAAGTCTCCGTAAGTGCTTAATACCCTCGGGTCATCAGGATGCTGCTTCAGCAGCGCCGATAAAATTGATTGCCCTTCAGTATTTTGTTCGCTTTCCTTAAGGCTCTGTATATACACGTACAAAAACTGTAGTTGAGTTGCTGTCTCCAGCTTGGTGCTGGTGATAGACTTCTTTACATACTTCCGGAAGCTCACGGTATCCCCCATTTTCAGGTAGCCATCCGCCAGCCCTATCTCTATCAAAGGTTCATCCGGCATCAGTTTGTTGGCGTCCTGGTATACCTTCAGTTCCTTTTCAGGCATATTGTTGTTATCGTACAGGTCGCCCAGCCACTTATAGTATTTTATATTCTTAGGATCGGACGCTATCAGTTGCATGCCCACTTCTACAGCTTTATCAGGCTGCTTCATAGCCATATAAATCCTCATCTTCTGCAATTGCAGGTCTTCATCAGTGCCAAGCACTAAGGCTTTGTCTAAGTACTTAAGTGCCGATTTGTAGTCTTTGGCCCGCTCAAAATAATCGGCAGCCTGGGCAGCATAAGAAGCATCTCCTTTTTCCTTATCAGCCAGCTGTGCCGCTACTTCGGCGGCGTCCTGGTATTTGCTTTGCTTGGCCAGTATATCAGCATAAGCGGCGCTATACCACTTATTGTCGCCATATAAGGCTACGGCTTTTTTAATGCTGGCTTCCGCTTTATCTAACTTACGATCGTCGGCATACAACTGAGACAATTCGTAGAAACTGACCGGATTCTTAGGATCCGTCTTCGCCAGTTCTTCAAACAGTTCTATGGCCTTTAGTATATCACCATGCTGCTTAGCCTTCGACGCTTCAAAAAAAAGGTCGTTGATCTTTACATAACTAATATCGGGACGATGGGCAAGGGTATCTAAAACTTCCTGGCTATGCGCATTGTTTGCAAAGGATATTGCAAACAATGGCACAGCTATAAACCTTAAAAGGTGTGATCTCATATTTGTGTTGAAAAATCACCAAGGCTCATTTCCCTTGGCTTCTCACTGTAATTTACCTCTTTTCCTAACATAGAATTGCTGAGGTTGGCATTTTTAACAATCGTCTTTTCGCCAATAATGCTGTTCACTATGCGCGAATCTTCTACCACTACGCCCTTACCCAGTGATACGTGCGGACCAACTACTGAATTACGGATGACAACACCATCTGCTATAAAGCAAGGAGCGATGACAGTAGAATTTTCGAGCGTAAGGTTGTCCGATACCATTTTCTCATTCTTCTTGATCTCCAGGATACGCTGATTGGTATAAACGGTAGCGTCTTTATTACCGCAGTCCAACCACTCCTGCACCTGGTCTGTATAGAATTTAACCCCGTTCTGCAGCATATGATCCATAGCATCGGTGATCTGGTACTCGCCCTTCAGCATAATTTTGTTGTCTATCAGGCGTTGCAGCTCCTTCTTCAGACCTTCGCCATCGCGGAAATAGTAAACACCAATGATAGCGAGGTCTGATACGAATTCCTTTGGCTTTTCAACAAATGCTTCTATCTCGTTATTAGCGTTCAGCTTTACTACACCAAATGCGGTGGGATCTTCTACTTTCTGCGTCCATACAATGGCGTCTTTGCTGGTATCGATGCTGAATTTCGCATCGAACAGGGTATCGGCAAAAGCTATGAATACATTACCCTTCAGCTGCTCTGAAGCGCAAAGGATGGCATGAGCCGTACCCAACGCCTCGTGCTGATAGCAGATAACGCCTTTAGCGCCAAGCGTTTCAGCCACCTGCACCAGGTGATTCTCCACTTCCTTGCCGAAAGACGGGCCTATGATGAACGCAATTTCCTCCACTTTCTCATTGCTGGTAGCCAGGATGTCTTCAACAAGACGCTGAACAATTGGTTTGCCGGCAACGTGCAGCAAAGGTTTTGCAGTAGTAAGCGTGTGCGGGCGCATACGCTTGCCCATACCTGCCATTGGGATAATAATATTCATTTGTTAGTTTATATTAATTATTTATTGAAAATGATTATAAATTAAACGCCGGAATGGCCAAACCCACCTGCGCCACGCTGTGTTTCTTCCAGTGTCTCGGCTTCGTTCCAAACTACCTTTTCGTATTTGGCTACGATCATCTGGGCAATACGCTCACCGTCGTTGATCACTTGCTCTTCGGTTGACAGGTTGATCAAAGGTATCATGATCTCTCCGCGATAGTCACTGTCTATGGTACCGGGAGTATTTACCAGGGTAAGGCCACGTTTTATAGCCAGGCCGCTGCGGGGACGTATCTGCGCCTCGTACATTTCCGGCAGGGCCATAAACAGCCCGGTAGGTATCAGCCTGCGCTCCATTGGCTTCAGCGTTATCGGTTCAGGCAACCACGCGCGCAGGTCCATACCGCTTGATCCGGAAGTCTGGTAAGCAGGCGTCTCGTGCGGAGACTTATTAATTATAGAAACATGTACCATATTTTTCAAAATGCGAACAAAGGTAAAAAATAAGGGATAAGAATTACTCACCCCTGCAATTCGGTCCGCTTATTATAAAAATATAACAACGAGGTAAAAAACGCCCATAAAATCACGCCACGCTGTGTAGCCAATACACTCTCAGTAAAAAAAGTAATGCACATGGTCAGCAGCAGGTACAGATAGAGGTATTGCTTCCGGCTGATAGCCGACCAGAAATGAACAACAAGAGAGAACAGGAATAACACAATACCGGCTATACCAAAACTCAGCCAATGGTAGAAATATTCGTTATGGGGATCGAAAGCGCCGACGTCTCGCCCGTAATACAAGGAGTAAAACATATATTTTATTTTTAAAATGTACCGCACCCTGCCAGGGCCACAGCCCCACAACCAGTAGCGCTTTATCATATCCCAATCGGCCTCCAGTATCATTTTACGCTCGTGGATGGAATTATCGGTAACATTCTGCTTCACGCTGGCAGTTATTCCGGCCATCTCATTCACCCGCTGGCTTACAAAAGGGATGAACAAGTATGATACGGCCATTACCACCACTACACCTGCAAACAACCATTTATAGCGCATCAGCTCTGTGCGCTTCAGCCAGGCTGCGTGGAGCATAATAACACCCAATGCCAACAGCGGCGACTTGGCCAGTAACGGGAGTAAAAGAAATACTAACGTATAAAACAGGGCGTACTTAACAACGCGATTAAGACTATCGGCATTCGTCAACAAGATACCAATGGCAAAAACCAGGTACATGCTGATATACGTAGGATGTATCTGCGTTAATTCCTCGAAAAAAATACGGTAGGTAACATGATTCACGCCTTGGAATCCTGTTGGCGACAAAGCGAATTTTATGACAAACCACGCATTGGCCAGCAGGCAGATGCCCACCGAAAAGTAAACGAAATACAATAGCTGGCTAAAAATCGATTTCTGTTTTTCCTGCCCTATGGCTGCAAATACAAGAGGAAGCAGCAAAAAACTGACACGTGTTTCCCGCAGGCCATTTGCCGGCGACACATGAGCCAGGGGCGTAAAAAAAGGCGCAACTACATATAACAAGTATACAACGCCTAGCGCCAGTGCCGCTACATAATTTGCGCCTGGCGTAAATTGCTTATCCTGAAAGGTGCGAAAAATAAAGTAGGCGCATCCCGGGAAAAGCGCTAATACCTGCATATGCATAGGCAGGAAAAACGACAGCATCAGCAATATTGCCACATACCTGTCGGTCGGCTTGCTATTTTGCTGCTCCATAATATTCTTTATAACAGTTATCTACAAAAGTTGAGAATTCATCCCTGAAACGTTTGTCAGAAAACCGGAGCGAATTTTCCCTGATGGCTTTACTATCGGTAAGCGGGTGTTGCTCCAGTTTTTCAACTGCTTTTATTACGGCCTCCTCCGTCTGCTCAGCAAACAGGTAGCCGCTAACGCCATCCTTCACTGTTTCCTTGTAACCACCATAATCCAACGCCAGAACAGGAGTACCGCAGGCCTGCACTTCCACACACATGATACCAAAGTCTTCCTTGGCGGCAAATATACAAGCCCTGGCCTCCTGTATATATTTTATCATCTCGGCATCTTTTCTGTAACCCAGCCACTCAATGTTTTTAGAATGTTCCAGTATCTCTGTAAACTGCTTTGTACCGTACCCATCCCCTATCAACACCAATTTCTTATCCGGCATCTGCTGAAATGCCCGGACGATCATATCTATCTTTTTATATGGCACAAATCTTCCAAGGCATAAATAGTAGTCTTTCCGGGGACCTTCATTTAAAGTAAATTTTTCAGTGCGTACCGGGGGGTAAATAACGGTGGCATCCCGGTTGTAACTATCGTGTATCCGTTTCCTGATGTGTTCAGAATTGGCCACGAAGTAATGTACGTTGCCCGCAGTGCGTAGGTCCCACGCTCTTATTTTGTGAATAAACCATTGATAGAGAAAAAACTTGCCTACCGCATGGGTCGCCACATAATCGTCGTACATATCCCATACATACCGCATAGGCGAATGGCAATAGCAGATATTCAATATTCCAGGATCTGCACCGATACCCTTAGCTACGGCATGGCTGGTAGAAATGATGACATCGTAATTCTTCAGCCTGAACTGTTTCATCAGCCATGGCATAACCGGCAACATATACCTGTATATTTTTGATACAAAGGGTATGTATTGCATTATGGAGGTCTTCACGACCCTATCCTTTAGTATCTCTTTACGATCTGCCTCGTTGAACTTATTGAATAAAGTGTACACGGTCACATCATGGCCGGCGTAGATATCCAATATCTCGCCCGCCACCTTTTCGGCACCACCATTAGCCTTAAACCAGTCGTGTACAAAAGCTATCTTCATTTCCGTTTACAGGAGTTCACGCAAAGCACGCTAAGAAGGGTGCAAAGTACGCAAAGTTTAAAATTTAAGCAGGCAGAGCATGTAAAGGAAAGAGTGCTTTGCGTGAAAGTTAATTAACCACCTTAGCGCGAAACTCCGCAATGATCACCTCAGCAGCCTTTTTGTAGCTGTATTTCATTAAAAGCGCATCGACATCGTCTTTGGGGGGAGCGGCCGCTGTCACTATGCTTTCCAATTGGCTGGCAACGTCGGCAACATTGTTCTGCTTACAGAATTGAGCCACATTGCTAAAAAGTTCCCGGTAAACAGGAATATCCGAGCAGAGTATCTTACAGCCAAAGAATAGTCCTTCTATTATAGGTATGCCAAAGCCTTCGTAGTTAGATAATGAAACTACAACCTCGGCCTGCTGATACAGCGCCATCAGGTCTACATCAGTCAACTTTTCATATATCTTTATCCGGTCGCTGGCTATATCTTCAGCAATGCCGCTTTCGGCAAACACTTTATTACGGTCGCCGGCAAGCACAAGGGTGTACTCATCTTTTATGGAATTCTGCATAAATGCTTTCACAAGCATATGCTGATTTTTGCGGATGTTGAACGTACCTACCGACAGTATGATCTTTTGCTTAGGCACATTCCTCTGTTTAATCAACATCCGCTCACTTACTCCATTATATGTAACCGAGATTTTGCTTTCAGGTATACCATAATATTTTACCAGTTCTCCTTTTATCGTATTACTTACCGTAAAGATATGCGCGCTGCGTCGGGCTATGCGGGGAACCATGTAGTTATACCACATAGCAAATAACCTGGAGTTCCATTCTGGGTGATGATGAAAGGCAAGGTCGTGGATAACAACAAAATTATTATCATATGACAACGGTGCCGTATTGGCCAGGTTGAGCAAAACAGCACTACCTTGTTTCTTCAAATACGACGGCAGATCCAGTTGTTCCCACAGATGTCCTTTCCGGCTGCCGACCCTTACAGCCTCCAGTTCCTCAGCTATGCTATGGTGCACAATATCCGGAGGACATAGGAACACCGCATGCGGGTATAAGGCTTTTATTTGCCTGCTGCATTCTATTGCATACCTTTGCACCCCCGATATCGGCTGTGTGAGAAAGCGGGCATTTATAAAAAATTTCATCTATTTTTAGCAGCCGTCTTTGTTTGGGGTGTAAATATCAACAAAATAATCAAGGTGCAGGAAATAACACGCCTATATGCGCTAAGCAAGCGTAATATTATTTTAAGGTACAAAAACTCTATAGCGGGTTTCCTGTGGGGCTTTTTTAAGCCATTGCTTTACCTTATGATATTCATTGTGGTATTCAGCAAGCAGGTATCTACCGACAACTACGTGCTGTATGCTACTTCGGGGCTGGTATTCTGGTTCTTTTTCTCCAATATTACTAACCAGTCAATAGGCAGTATCATCGGTTCAGCCGGCATCATCAAGTCTATAAATGTTCCGGTGGTGTTCTTTCCACTGTCAGAGACCATCAGCGAAATGTTTAATCTGGCGCTTACACTGGGCATTTTCTTCGTCGCCATGAACTGGTTTGGCATTGAGTATTCCTTTAAGCTGTTGCTGGTAATACCGGTTGCTATCCTCTTCAGCATATTTTCGTTTGGCCTTACTATGATCCTGTGTTCGCTGAATGTATTTTTCAGGGATATCGGCATTTTGTGGACCACCATACAACCGGCACTTTTCTATCTTACTCCTATTGCCTATCCCAAGGAGGTCATCACAAAGTTTCACCCTTTAGTGCTGCAACTAAACCCGGTTTTCTATTTTATTGACGCCGAAAGAACAATAGTGCACCAGAACCAATTGCCATCGGCCACGCTGTGGCTGCAGTGCATAGCCATATCTTTTACCATGTTTGCCGTGGGTTACTTTATTTTCAACAAATTAAAACAGCAGTTCATTTCTGCTATATAGTTTAGCGCAGCATGAGTTCAGATAGCCTCATTTCGTTCGATAATGTTACTGTCAGTTTCTGGCAGAACAACATGGGCATTCATTCCATTAAGGACCTGGCTACCCAGCGCAAGAACCCATTTACCAATAAAGTAATATTAAGAAATATATCTTTTGAAGTAAAGCGAGGTGAATGCATGGGCGTGCTTGGCAGGAACGGATCGGGCAAAAGCACACTGCTGCGCACCATAGCCGGGCTGATAAAGCCCAAGGAAGGAACGGTGAAAATAAATGGCACATTTGCCCCCATCCTTGCAATTGGCGCAGGGCTGGAGCTGGAGTTGACCGGCTATGAGAATATGGAGTTGCTGCTCTCCCTATACGGCAGGCCTCGCAAAGGCAAGACAGATGTGATCAAAAGCATAGCGGAGTTTTCCGAATTGAGCGAAGAGGCACTGCGCATGCCTGCCAAACGCTATTCATCGGGCATGCTGGCGCGCCTGGCCTTTTCGATATCCGTAGCCAACGATGCAGATATACTGATCATTGACGAAGTACTTGCCGTGGGCGACCAGGGCTTTCAGCAAAAATGCATGCGGAAGATATTCGATATCAAGGCCGAAGGTAAGACCATCCTGTTTGTGTCTCACTTCCCCGAAGATGTGCAGAAGATATGCAATAAGGCCATATTGCTGGATGGCGGCACATTGGTACACAGTGGCACCGCTGTGGAGATATGCGAAAAATACAACCAGTTATTCTAAATTACTCTTAACTGCGCTCCTTATCTTTATGCAGCCGGCGGTAGCATGAAAAAAATATTCGATAAAATATCTTCTCCTGGTGAATCGCCCATAAAAAGTGCGCTGAAACTGGGACATTTCCTGCTTACAAAGCCGGGGTTGACGTTTTTGCTGAGAAAAGCAAAAAATGCTATCAACAAACTTGGCCTTAGAAAAGAACACGAAGTATCGTTTGATGAGTGGTTGAAGAACCAGGAAAATGACATTATCCCTGGATCATTCAAGGGACACCCGCTTATCAGCATCCTTATCTATAACGTATCGTCATCGGGCGTTGCCGGGCCACTAATGAATATCGCCAGGCAGACCTATACCAACTGGGAATTGCTGATAACTTGTAACAGTAGTAAAGAAAAAGATATAAGCAATTCAATTGCCGGATTATATGATGGGCCTAACAGGATAGAGCTGGTGATTACTGACAGTGAAGATCTGCCTGACGCTGTTTCAACATTAGCCAAACACGCAAAGGGGATGTTCCTGTTTTTTCACCCGGAAGATGCGGTTATCAGACCAAATGCACTTGCAAAGTTTGCCAGGCACATTGACCAACACCCAAGCGACGAAATTGTATATTCAGATTCTTTGACGATAGCTAACAAAGAGTTAGTCCCCTATTTCAAGCCGGGGTGGTCGCCGGATGCACTGATGTCAAGAAACTATATTGGGAACAGTTTTTTCATAAAAAGCTTGCTTTATCAGCAACTCGGCGGTATAAACACTTCACTCGGACGTGCCTGCCTATATGATCTTTTACTTCGTGCAGCAGAAGAAACAGCACACATAGGCCACATTACCAATATACTATTAGCTACCGACGGCGCAGGGAGCTTCATAAATGAAGACAAAAAAGCAATTGAAGCCGCACTGAAAAGAAGAAACACTCCCGGTGAGGTTATTGCAGACCCCGCTGCCGAAGGGGTCTTTTTTATAGACTATACAATTACCAAATCCGGCAAGGTGAGCATCATCATACCAACAAAGGACAATGTTCCGATGCTCCGAACGACCATTGAATCTATTATTGAGCTGACGCACTACAAAAACTACGAGATCATCCTGCTCAACAATAATAGTACAACAAAGGAGTTCTTCGATCTTGTAAAAGAATATACTGACAACTATGCGTCATTCTTCAAATGCGTAGATGCCAGCTTCCCGTTCAACTTTTCAAAACTCATTAACCTGGGCGTAGCGGCAAGCAGCGGGGAATACATTTTAATGCTGAACAACGATGTTGAGGTATTACAGGCTGACTGGCTGGAGCGGATGATGGGGTATTCCCAGTTACCGCACATTGGTGCCGTGGGCGTAAAATTGTTGTTCCCCGACGAAACAATACAGCATGCCGGTGTTGTTTTGGGCATTGGCGACGGAGCGTCACACTCATTCATCAACTTCCCTAAAGAGTCGGATATTTACTACAACTATCTACGGGCCGTGAACAATTGCTCCGCAGTAACTGCCGCCTGCCTTATGGTGCGTAGGGATGTGTATGACGAAGTTGGCGGCATGGATGAAGCACTACCTGTAGAATTCAACGATGTTGACTTTTGCCTGAAACTACGCAAAGCAGGATATTATAATGTATATATACCATCTGTAGAGCTATACCACTACGAATCTGCCACGCGCGGACACCCCTTCCGCAGCCATACCGCCTGGAAACAGCACGAGCATGACATGAATTATTTTAAAAACAAGTGGGGATCGCTTATTGATAACGACCCATTTTACAACCCCAACCTGACCAAAGAGTATACGGACTTTCGCCAGAAGCGGCGAACGAAAGCATAATTATGAAGCCGATAGCCGAGGCTTAAATAAATTGAAATATATTTGCAGCCGTTTTCGCTGGAAATCCGCTGCCCCGATACGCCCAAAAACATTGCTGATGATCAATAAGTTTAAAAAGTACGTCTCTTATATAGGAAAATTTGCCAAAAGCCCTAAAAAAGCGGAAAACCTATCTCTTCTTTTTGACGAAATAAAAGAAAAAGGGCTTTTAACCGGCATACGAAGTGTGCTGCACATAAAATCTGGCGCAACCGAAGAGAGTGCCGGATGGACCCACAACTGGAGCGAATTCTCGGTAGAGTACGACCGGTCGGTCACAATCGTTCTTCCGCTCAACGAGCAACCGCTGGTGTCTGTTATTATTCCTACTTATGGCCAGCTGGACTTCACTTATAACTGTATCAGGTCTATTTACGAAGACAAAACATTTACAGATTACGAGATCATTGTAGCAGATGACCATTCGCCTGACGATCTGTCTCTGCTGACTGAAAAATTCCAAAATCTCAGGCTCATCAGGCAGCCGGAAAACATGGGCTTTTTGCGTAACTGCAACGCAGCAACCAAACACGCGAAAGGCAAATACATTGTATTCCTTAATAATGATACGCGCATAACAGAAAATTGGGCCATTGAGTTATTGAATGTGTTCAACCGATTCCCTAACGCGGGGATAGTCGGGTCGATGTTGCTGTACCCGGACGGCAAACTACAGGAGGCAGGAGGCGTTATCTGGCAAAACGGCAGCGCTATAAATTATGGTCACCGCGATAATGCCGGCAAGCCGGAATATAATTATGTAAAGCAGGCCGACTACGTATCGGGTGCCTCTTTAATGATACGCAGAGACCTGTGGGAAGATATTGGCGGCTTTGACGAGCGCTATGCTCCGGCCTATTGTGAAGATAGCGATCTATGCTTTGCCGTAAGGGATAAAGGCTTCGAAGTATGGTACCAGCCATTCTCGCGGGTGATCCATTATGAAGGAATTTCACACGGCACAGATGTTACCACTGGCATAAAACAATACCAGGTGGTCAACACCAAGAAGTTTTACGAGAAATGGCGGCATGTTCTCTTATATAAGGCACCGAATATTAAAAGCATTTTTACCGAACGTGAACGGTCGGGGTGGAAAAAACATATACTTATACTCGATCATAACGTACCTACAGTAGATAAAGATGCAGGCTCACGAACAATAAATAATTTTGTGGATTGCCTTTTGGATCTCGGCTACAATGTAAAATTTTTAGTGCCCAATATGTACCCCGAGTACAGCTACACTAAACTGCTGCAGGAAAAGGGGGTGGAAGTATTGCATGGTGATGATTACGTATTTTTTCACCATGAATGGGAAGGCTTCTTTAGCGCCCATATGAATAAGTTTGACGCTGTTTTGCTCAGCAGGTCGTCGATATGCATTCCTTATCTTAAATTCCTGAACAATCATAAATATCGCGGAAAGACCATTTACTACGGTCACGACCTTGGCTACCTGAGGCTGGAGGAAGAGATAGAGCGCGACGGTAAAGCAGAGTTAAAAGCCCTGGCAAAAAAGACAAGGGCTGATGAAGACTTCATGTACGCTAACGTAGACCATGCACTGATGATCAGCTATGATGAAATTAAGTACCTGGAACAATCTACAGAAACACCATTACATTATATACCACCCTATTTCTTTGATATCGCCCCGGAAACGGCCGGTTACGATGCCAGGGAAGGAATTTTATTTGTAGGCGGTTTCCATCATCCGCCCAACCAGGATGCGATGAAGTGGTTTATGAGCGAGGTGTATCCGGCTATAGAAAAAGCAGGCATTAAACTGACAATTGTAGGATCGGAGATGCCGGACTTTGTGGTTAACTACGGTAAGCAATTCAACTCTGTAACAGTGCGCCCCGATGTAAGTGTAGAGGAACTGGAAGCGCTCTACAGTGCAACACGCATTGCAGTAGTGCCGCTGACAAGTGGTGCGGGCGTAAAAGGCAAGGTGGTAGAAGCAATGGCCAAAGGCGTGCCGTTAGTTGGTACCACCAAAGCATTTGAGGGACTAAATAAAAGTAACTCATTCTTATACCATGACCTGGACAAAGCAGACATGTTTGCTGCCGAAGTAATAAAACTGTATCATAATAAGGCATACTGGGAGCAGTTATCGCTGTTTGGCAAGTCTTATGTTCAGCAGTTCTTCAATCGCCAGACCATGAAAAATACCCTGGAAAAGATCATAAATTCGTGAGTTAATGAATTCCATTTTTCCAGGTCGCAAACAATCATGACATCATTTGCCAACAAGAACGATAGCCGCATCAGTAATCTACAATTACTGATGCTCTTCTTTCCGTTGTTTGCAATTATCTGCCTCTGGTACTGCCGTTGGCAAACGCAAGTGATCTATGGAGATGACCTGGGCATATACAATGTTTTAAGGTTTGAAACGGACCTGGAGATCGTCCGGGAAGCGCAAAAATACCGCCCCGTAAACACCTGGCTGATAAAGTTGCTGATAGCTACACTAGGCAAGCACGTTTCGTGGTACTTCTATTTCAATGCCGCAATGCAGGCATTATATGCTTTGCTATTCATACGATTAACTAGTCTGCTTGTTCAGAATAAATACGTTTGCTTTTCAGTGGGATTGCTGGTAGCGCTATCGCGCTTCAACTTTTATAACCTTACGCAGCTGTACAATGGCGGAGCGATGGAAGTGCCCGCTATGATATTCTTTACAGGAAGCGTTATATACTGGCTTAAAGCTACTCTGAACAATAAGAATGAGCTCCCTGGCTTCAGATATATGCTGCTGGCTATCCTGATGGCCAACCTTTCTATTTATACCCACGAACGATACCTTGTGATATTGCCCTTTTTGTTAGTATCATTGGTCGTACCCCGTTTTGTCCTTCTATCAAATACACATAAAATTATTTGCAGTTCACTCATCATCTTATCAGCTGTAGTTAATTTTGCTATTAAGGATGTAGTGCTGCATATCTCTTTTTTTGTAGGAACCGGCCATACCAATATCGCCCTCGATCCCGCACGGTCTTTACAATATTTTGGCGATGCCATTGCCGACCTCTTCCAATTCAATGCTGGTCCCGATTATTTATCCGGGCTACCGTACAGGCAACTCGACTTATTCTATCCAATATTACCGGTTGTAACATCGGCAGTCGTCGTAATCGCAATAGGTTCATTGTTGTTTAAAACAAGTTCCGGCATGCTCTCCGGGAACAAGAGGAATACAACATATATAATTGTTGCCCTTCTATTGCTCACATTGCTATCACTTGGGCCTGCAGTAGCCACCATCCGGCTGGAACAGCGTTGGCTGCAAGCATCCTTTGGAATGCTGATGGTTGTTTTTGCTATAGGTGCCGCCAAACTAATGAATACACGCAAGCGTATGTTAGGCATGCTGCTTCCCTGGCTGGCACTTTATCTCCTTTGCGAAGGTCACTACCTGGATGCAGGGGTGAGAAATATGTACATCAGCAACAGCGTACATAAAGCTGCTATCTATAAGAAAGCCATAGACAATAATATTATACATATCAATAGCAAACGACTGTACATCCTGGACGTAAAAAACGACACTAACAGCGAGAATGAAACTCGCTGGGTGCTGCAGGATAGTGCTTTCTTCGACTACTACAGTACGGGCAGTAAACAGATCCGTTTTATTGATAGCCCGTACCTCAACAACTTACGAACTACAAATGCTCCGTTGCCACCGCTTTCCCAGGTAATTATACAGGCTAGTGATAGCGTTTACAGCATTCCTCTCTATAAAAGCCTTTGACCGCCCATCTAATTATAAATTAAATAATATATAAAATAGGCGAAAATCCATTTTATAACTCATTTTTATGGATTTTTTAAAGCAATTTTGCAGCCTCATTGATCATAAGCTTGTAATAAAGTAGACAGAAAATTGCAAAAGGCGATTTTTTATGCCTGCAATCAGTTTTTAGCACGCTTTTTGATGATAGAGACTAGACATACAATATTTAATGAAAAACAGCAGTACCTTGGATTACACCCTGGAGCAGTCTCCGGTTGCGCGCATACCGCAATCAAATATATCAAACATACGATATATGTTTGAGGAGATCAACCAGTTGTACCTGGAACATCAGCCTGCATCATACTACTACCCTATAAAACGAGCACTGGACATCGCGATCTCATCCGTTTTTATACTACTGGTGATGTCGTGGCTTACACCTATTCTTGCCTTATTGATCAAATTGACATCTAAAGGACCAGTATTCTTCATTCAGAAACGTACCGGCCTTATGGGTGCTGAATTTAATTGTTATAAATTCCGTACGATGTACGTTAATGACGAGGCTAATATCCGCCAGGTATCTATTAACGATAAGCGGATAACTGCAGTCGGAAAATTCCTGCGTATCAGTCACCTCGACGAGACCGCTCAATTTTTTAATGTGTTTTTAGGCGACATGAGCATTGTAGGCCCGCGCCCGCACATGGTATACCATACTAATTACTATTCTGAAGTGATCCCCTACTACAACCTGCGGCTGGAAGTAAAACCGGGCATGACGGGGATGGCCCAGATAAAAGACTACATAGGCGAGATAAACGGAGAACGTGAATTGCGTAAGCGCATACAGTGGGATATCTACTACATGAAGCATCGCAGCCTACTGCTCGACTTCCAGATACTGCTTACCACCGCGCAAAAAGTGGTTACCAAGGTATCAGGCTTTATACAAGGCAATAAATAACAATTACTTCCGATCAATACTGTTTCTGGAGCGGAATGGTTTTTATATCTTTATCATGAGTGTTTCATTCCTTAAACCACCATGTTATGCCTGTAATCATTGTTGCTACCGACTTTTCTAAAGTTGCCCAGAATGCCCTGAAATATGCCTGCGATATGGCACTGGCTCAAAATGCAGATGTAGCGCTTATTCATACATACACTGTTCCGATGGCCCTTGGCGATCTTTCTGTTGCAATGCCCATAAGCGATTTCAGGGCAGATGCGGAAAACGGTATGAATAAAGCCCTGGCTGCAATTCGGCAGGCTTATCCACAGATCAACTTTAAGTCGGCTATCCTGTACGGCGATATTATAGACGGCGTTAACCAGTTCATAGAACAGCATGAAGCACCCATGCTGGTAGTTACCGGCAACAGCTACACGCCTGAAAAACCAGCGTGGATGGACAGCACCCTACTGGAAGCCTTCCGCCACCTGCAATATCCTATACTTGCAGTACCTGAAGACAGCCAGTATACGCAGGTACGGAAAATAGGGCTAGTGTACGATAATATTATTGATAAAAGCCGCGGAGCCCTGCAGCAAACAACCGCCATAGCTGCACTGCTGGGCGCAGAACTACATATCTATCACGCAGATGCCGCCGCTGATAAGGATGCGATGGAAATAAACAGCGAAGCGAAAGATATATTATTACCGGCCCATCCGCTGTACCATTACAGTAACGAACCAAATGTAGACGATGATATTCTAACATTCATAGGTAAGTATCAGCTGGACTGGCTGCTGGTAATGCCGCGCAGACACTCGTTTTTCGAAGGGCTGTTTCACAAGAGCCATACAAAATCGCTCATCAACAGTGTATTTATACCAATATTAGCGCTGCACGAAAGCGGGAACTAAATCAACTCCAGAAAACGCTTAAGACCAGCCTTCTTCTGTTCATCCAATACATACTTTATATTTTTAGTATAGTAAGTATGCAAGCTGTATTCTGGGAATGGATTAGCGGCTATTACCTCCTCAAGATGATCTAATCCGGTTGCATTGGCCTTGTTGAAACGTGCAATGAAATCTTCCGGCAGCTCTTTATTAGCTATCCATGCAGCAAAAATGAAATCAAGGCCAGTATGCTCCTTCCATGCTGCGGAGAGGTCATATACGTATTTAAAATTATCCAGTTGCTGTAGTGCTCTGTCGCCTATTATTACGCCGGCTGTTGTGCCCTTTATACCAGCAATGTAGTCTTTATCTGCAGCAAGGTATGTTATGTCTTTCTTCCAGTAATTGCCCAGCAGCACCTGCGCCAGCCTTACTGATGTGCGGGACTGGTAGTCGAGGTACACAGAAGTAACCTCGTCTATAGGCACCTGACTGAAAAGTGCAACGGAAACTACATCACCATCCGCAGCTATACCATAATCGCTTACTATGCGTGCACCGGGTATCTCGGCCATGGCCGCTACCGGCAGCAATGCCATATCTATCTCATCATTCTTAAGCATCCTGGCCAGGTTGGCGGGATAATCCACCACCAGGTCTATCTCATTAATAACATCGCTACGCTCTATTCCGTATAGTAACGGCTTGGTATTAAGATAACTAACCGCAGCGACCTTTATTTTAGACATACGCACATTTTAGAAGTATGCAAAGATAAAGCCCTATAGTACTCCGATACACCTAAATTATTTCTTAATAAACGCAGCAATTGCCTGCGGCAGACCGGCGGCCAGCGGCATGGTAGTACTATGATAAGATGCCTTATTCTCCTCATCCGAATCCACATCTCTCAGCAAGTGGTTCATGCTACTATATGTAACCAGCTGAGCCGTTGGCAATGCCTTCTTAAGCAGCTCTGCCTGGGCTTCGCTTACCTGCAGATCTTTGTATCCCTGCACAATCATCACGGGCATTTTCAGCTGGCTGATCTCTTTGCAGGGATCGTACCTGAACCATGAACGGAGGTATGGCTGGATAGACGGGCGGAACACCGTAAACAACTCCTGTCTTACATTTTTAACGTCATACCCCATTTTCAAGCTATCCATAATTACGGCAGCGCTCTTTTCCACATCAACGCCCATCGATGCCAACTGAACTTTCAAGACCTTATCGGCTGGCTCGCCGATACCCGCCAGCGATATATACTTACTAACACCACCCTTCTGCGCAGCTACCATACCTACAAGAGAGCCTTCGCTATGCCCTATTACACATACACCAGAAAACCGGCTGTCAGCATTCAGCGTTTTTATTATTGCTGCTGCATCATTTATCATATCTTCAAACCGGGCACTGCTCTCGTTTCCGCTGGCCTGCATACTTGCACCTACCCCGCGTTTGTCGTACCTAACGCAAGCTATACCTGCATTTCTTAAAGAGTCGGCCAGTATGCGGTAAATGTCGCAAGACACCCCCATACTGTTATTGCCGTTCCTGTCTGTAGGGCCTGAACCGGCAATCAACAAAACGACCGGCACCTTGCCCGTAGTTTCCGGCATAGTAAGCGTGCCATGCAAAATAACTTCTCCATTGGCAAAGCTGACCTCCGATGCGCCTTTTTCAAGTATGGCGGGCTCCTCCTTTTTATCAGGAACAAATCGGAATACATCCAGTTTCCCATTTGAATCCAACGAGACAATCAGCGTGAGGCTTACGCCAACACTAAACAAAGAATGGTAATAAGCCATCCGCCCATCCTGCTTATAAAATTCATATCCGCTAAAAGCGCCTGCCTGCCCCTGTAGCTGGGTCACCATCTCCCGCACTTTATCCAACGGTATCAACTGCTTTATCCGCGGCGACATCTGACTGAACAAACTATCCGGTTGTTTGGCGTTGTAGTATTTCTGGAACTGCTTTACCGCATAATCGGTGCGGCTATGGTCCTGGCCGTAGCCAGCAGAAACGGCAGCCAGCAAAAGGGCAAGCCCGGCAATTAGTTTTTTCATCTGCAAAATATATCTTTGGGCAGCTACAAATGTAGTAATAACGTTCATCCGCACGTAAAACACCGTACATCGACCCCAATGGGCAAAAACATTATATTGATTATAATACTTGTCTTTCTTGCCGCCTGCAAGGGCAAACCTGATGCAGACAAACGGATCAACTTAATAGAAAACCCTAATATAAAGCTACACGATACAGCGTTTGATAAATACCGCAACGGCATCCTTTTCTCGCCCCACATTATCAGGCTCGACCACCAGAAAAAACCTGCTTTTATACAGATAGACTCAGCTTACTTCAACACGAAGAGCCTGGATAGAACCAACAGGGAAGATTATTACAAAAGAGTAATTGCTACATTACCCAAGGATGAGGTAGAAGCCCACCGGAAAGTATGGAGCATACACGAGGTACGCGACTTGCAACAGGGTGATGGAGGCAACGGCACTATAGTAAGCTGGACCAAAGAAATACTGAACGAAAAAAATGGCTATTACCTTATAGAACTTAAAAGAAATGACATAGAAGAGATGGGCCAGTTGTATGGCATGTCGGCCTTCAGGGTAAGATTGCATCCATATTCTATGGAAATAGCCGACGAAAGCGGCTACTTCGTTTCGCTTGAAGCGTGGCGGCGCACCCAGAAATAGCCCGGCCATATGCAATTTGCTATTGTAACAATTCGTTTTTACTTTGCGGTATGGCAAAACAGAAAAAAGCCGGAACAGTAAAAAAAACAGAGGAAACTCCTGTTAATCAACCAGTAAACACAACGCAGCCCTCCAAAACAGAGGCAGTAGCCTCTCAACCTTTAACGCTGCAACTACCAATGTTGGACAAGTTGAAGGGCAAGGAACACTACTTCCTGATGCTGGCTATTGCCATAAGCTGTATTGTTGTGTTTTACGACTTTATTACCGGCGAGAAAGTATACCTGTATAAAGATATAGGCAGCGATTCTGTAAACATCTACTTTCCGTGGCTGGTGCACATTACCGATTATGTGAAGAACAACGGCACTCCTACCTGGTCATTCTCGCAGGGTATGGGCCAGAATATCTTTCCGTTGTGGCTGGGCGATTTCTTTTCCAATATCATCAGTTTTCTCTTCAGTAAAGAAAAACTGCCATACATGCTGGCTAATGTAGAGATCGCCAAGATACTGCTGAGCGGATATGTATTCTTCAAATACCTGTCGGAATTAAAACTGGGTAGATTTACAGCTGCAATTGGCGCATACCTGTTTGCCTTTTGCGGGTATATAATATTAGGTGGTTGCTGGACCATATTCTCATCAGAAGCTTTTTATGTAGCGTTGATCTTATACGGATTTGAAAGGTGGCTGAATCATGGTAAAATATTATGGTTCGTAATTGGCATCAGTGCATTGGCTTTCCTGCAGCCGTTTTTTCTCTATCCTTACACGCTTTTTCTTGCAGCATATATCCTCGTGAGATATAACGATGTGGCAGGCGACAGCTGGAGTAAATTTCCTCTTTTCCTGGCCAAAACAATAGGTCTTGCGGTATTGGCTGTGGCTATCAGCTCCTACCAGCTGTTCCCCGACTTGCTACAGTATATAGAAAGCCCCAGGGTTGGCGGCGATGCGTCTCTGATAGATAATCTTAAAGCCCAACCAATGCTCGGCGTTGCCGATTCCGCACTGCGTTTCACCACCACATTCCGCACATTTGGCAGCGACATGCTGGGTACCGGCAGCGAATTTAAGGGCTGGCAAAACTACTTGGAAGCACCACTATTCTACTGCGGCATTCTATGCCTGGTTGTTTTTCCGCAGGCATTTGTAGCGTTCTCTAAAAGTAAGAAAATAGCTTGGGGCATATTTGCAGGGGTGTTTATACTGCCTGTCTTTTTCCCTTACTTCAGGTATATATTTTGGGCATTCAGCGGTAACTACTTCCGGGCATACTCACTGGTGGTTACGCTAATGCTGTTGATTTTCTCGGCACAAGGACTGGACTATGTATTTAAATACAGGAAAGTAAATTTACCTGTGCTGGGGGTTACAGTAGCATTCCTGCTCTTCCTGTTGTTCAGCCCTGCTACCGAATTTGACGCTGATATAAACCAGGGGATGCGCTCCTCATCCACCCTATTAGTCGTTCTTTACGCAGGCATACTATGGGCACTGACCAGGGATAATCTGCGTGCAACCGGTTCTATATTGCTTGTTGTCTTCTGTATGTTCGAAATGATGTTTTATTCTTATACCACCATCAACCAGCGAGATGCGATAACAGGTAAGGAACTAACAGAAAAGACGGGCTATAACGATTACACGGTAGAAGCCGTAAAATATATTAAAGATCACGACAAGAGCTTTTACAGAATAAATAAAGACTACCAATCGGGTCCGGCCATACACACCAGCTTTAACGATGCCAAGGTACAGGGCTACTTCGGCACCATGTCTTACCATTCCTTCAACCAGATTAACTATGTACGGTTCCTGGGAATAATAGGAGTTATTAACCCGAAAGATGAACTCCAGACACGCTGGGTGAAGGGGCTTTGGGAACGTCCGCTATTGCTGTCCCTCACATCGGGCAAGTATATATTGGCTAAAAATCCGGAGCCGCACCTTAAAATGTTTGGCTACGATTCTTTGGGCAGGCAAGGGAATGTAGACATTTACAAGAACAACTACGCTGAACCATTGGGCGTGGCCTATGAACAGGGGTTGGATGAGCGGACCTTCAAGGCGCTGAGCCAGGGACAAAAAGACATCTATTTATTCAAAGGGTGCGTTATTGATTCCGGCGACAACGAAGCTGCCGCCGCAGTGAAGCAATACAACATTGCAGATACAGCAACGCCCACTACAATGGACCTGTACTTCCAGTCGGCAGCGGCACTCAGCAAGAAAGGGCTGAACATTACTTCGTTTAAAGAGGATCACATTATTGGTAACATAAGTACCCAGGCATCATCTATACTGTTCCTGTCTATCCCTTATGATGAAGGCTGGAAAGCGCTACTTAACGGCAAAGAAGTAAAGATACACAGGGTAAACTGCGGCTTTACCGGCATTCTGTTGCCGGCAGGATCCAGCAATGTAGAACTGAAATTCACCCCAAGATACATGGTGAAAGGCGGTATTATTTCAGTTATATCACTTCTTGTGTTCGTAGGTTTGCTAGCTGTATCGCGCAAGTATGCCAACAAAAAAACAGCAATAGCCTAATGAAGAAAGTATTGGTAACCGGCGGAACGGGTTTTATAGGTCGCAATATTGTTGAGTCTTACCTCGGAAAGCAATATGAAATAGTTGCTCCACGCCGGACAGAACTGAACCTGGCCGATGACGACAGCATACAACAGTACTTTACAAAGCACAGTTTTGACGTAGTGATACACTCTGCCGCTAAGCCCGGCCACCGGAATGCGGAAGACACGTCCAGCCTGTTACTGACCAATTCTCGCATGATGGCCAACCTGCTGAAATACCAGGATAGCTGGGGTAAACTGTTGAATATGGGCAGTGGCGCGGTATATGATATGCGGCACTACCAGCCAAAGATGAAGGAATCTTACTTTGGCACACATATACCTGCCGATGAGCATGGCTACAACAAATACATGCTGGGCAAGCTGCTGCCATCGCTCACCAATGTCTACGACTTCAGGATATTTGGCGTCTATGGCAAATATGAAGACTACGCAATAAGGTTTATATCGAACGCCATATGCAAAGCCCTGTTCGACCTGCCGATAACGCTACGCCAGAACAGGAAATTTGACTACCTGTACATAGACGACCTGATGCCGGTACTGGAATATTTTATTGAGCACAGCCCCGAAGAAAAGTCATTCAACATTACCCCGGATGAGTCTGTAGGCCTTCTGGACATTGCCCATATGGTGCAGGCTACCGACGGCAATAAAGTAGCGGTAAAAGTAGCCCAGGAAGGCTCAGGCATGGAATACAGTGGAGATAACAGCCTGCTGAGGACTACCATAAAAACAATTAATTTTACCCCCATAGAAAAAGGAATAGAACAGCTTTATAAATGGTACGCTGATAATAGGGATACCTTGAATATTGGCGCTTTACTTATTGATAAATGAGCCTGAACAATATTATATTTGACCTTGACGGCACACTAATTGACTCCAGAAGCGAGATCATTTCTACTTATCGTAGGGTTTTTGAACAGATACCTCCGCACGTATCTGTAGATCCGCACAAACTCAATTTTGGCGCTACATTGCAGAACGTTTTAGCCAGCGTTTACGGAAGCAATAACAAACTAATTGACAGTGCAAAAGCACTATTCTCGAGTATTTACGATGTTTCTGCGTACGCTGATACAACTATTTACGACGGAGTTTATACTACTCTGGATAGCCTGAAAAGAAGAGGATATAATCTCCATATTGCCACCAACAAACGTTATCATCCGACAAAGCAAATATTGGAGAAAAAAGATTTAAATAAATTCTTCTCTTACATCGCAGCGAATGAAATGCACCCGGGAGTGACCTTAAGTAAACTCCAGATGATCGAATTGATCATGAAGCAGGCATCCTTTTCTAATGGCTTTATGGTTGGTGATTCAGAAACAGACATAGAAGCTGGAAAAGAAGCTGGACTGTATACGATCGGGGTCAGCTACGGCTATGACAGCGAATTGAAACTCATGAATAAAAAACCTTTGGCTATACTCGACAGCTTCCGTAAATTATATACATTTGTAACAGAACAATCATACGGTAATCATAAATAATATTTGGCAAAAACATGACAAATAACACCATATTTGAGGAACTTTTTGTGCTTGAACTGGCGAACAATCATTGGGGGAAAGTAGAACGCGGACTTAAAATAATTGAGGATTTCGCCCAGGTGGTTCGATTCAACAATGTTAAGGCTGCAATTAAGTTACAGTTTCGTGATGTAGATTCTTTCATACACAAGGACGCGGTTAACAGATCTGACATCAGATATATCAAAAAGACTGTTGATACAAAAATGTCTAGGTCGGATCTTAAAACAATGATCGAGGCAATCCGCAAATTAGGCTGTATACCTATGGCCACTCCGTTTGACGAGGCATCTGTAGACTTTTGCCAGGAACTTGATCTGCCGTTGATAAAAATCGCAAGTTCAGACATCAACGACTGGCCGCTAATCGAAAAAATTGCCAAGACACGCATACCGGCAATTGCGTCTACAGGGGGGTCATCTTTAAAAGACATGGATGACCTGGTAACATTCTTCAAAAACAGGAATATACCACTAGCCATTAATCACTGCGTTTCGTTGTATCCCTCAGAAGACTCGGAACTAGAGATCAATCAGATCGACTTTTTGCGTGAAAGATATCCGGATAACGTCATCGGATTTTCTTCTCATGAATATAAGTCGTGGGATTTGTCTATCGCCCTTGCATATGCTAAAGGCGCAAGAACTTTTGAAAGGCACATAGATATTGAAGCCGACGGAATCCCTGTATCTCCATACTGTACTTTGCCAGAACAAGCTGATACATGGTTTAAGGCTTTTAATAAGGCTAAAGAAATGTGCGGCGCGCCCGGAACGCAAAAGCGTATTCCGCCTAAAAGGGAGGTGGAATATCTAAATGCACTAGTACGCGGCGTTTATGCAAAACGTGATTTGCCTGAAGGATATGTGGTTAGAAACGAGCAATTTGAAAACGACTTTTACATGGCTATCCCATTATTGAAAGGACAAGTGAGCTGTAGGGAGGTTATGAATGGGGAAATAATTACGACTGCAATAAAAAAAGATGAGCCTCTGAAAATTGACTTCATCGACAGTCCCTATTCAAAAAATGAGTCTTTAAAAGAAATGATCTATAACAGGGGGCACTAATGATAAAAGTATCTGATTTCATTGTAAAATACCTGGAAAACTACGGTATCGAAGACGTCTTCATGGTAACCGGTGGCGGTGCTATGCATTTAAATGATTCTTTCGGTAAGTCTGAAAAGATCAGGTGCATATGCAACCACCACGAACAGGCCTCTGCTATAGCAGCAGAAGGTTATGCCCGTTTAAAACAAAAATTAGCGGTTGTTAACGTTACTACGGGACCAGGCGGATTAAACACACTAAACGGCGTTTTCGGGCAATGGACCGATTCAGTACCGGTTCTATATGTGTCTGGCCAAGTCCGTTTAGACACCACCGTTTTAGCATGTCCCGACATCCCTTTACGACAATTAGGCGACCAGGAAGTCACCATAGTAGATGTAGTAAAACCGCTAACCAAATACGCAACTATTATTACTGACCCTGGTACCATTAAAAAAGAACTTGCAAAAGCTATAGACATAGCTACATCTGGCAGACCCGGCCCTGTGTGGATAGACGTGCCAATGAATATACAGGGTAGCACTGTAGACGAGGAACTATTAGAGGCTTACATCCCAACCGATAATATAAGTGAGAACGATAGTTTAGATAACAGCATCGAGAACGCTTTTGAATTATTGAAAGAATCGCAACGACCCGTTATTGTGGCAGGTCACGGCATTCGACTATCCGGCACCATAGATGTACTACAAAAACTGGTTACACACACTGGCATACCGGTTCTTTCGACGCTGAATGGCTTTGATATTGTTGAGACCGACTCCCATACGGCTACTGGCACCATAGGATCCATCGGGTCGCGCGCCGGCAATTTTGCAATACAAAACGCTGATCTGGTATTATTCCTCGGAACCCGTAATAATATCCGGCAAATCAGTTATAACTGGAACTCATTTGCAAGGGCAGCAAAAAAAGTCTGTATTGATATAGATGCAGCAGAGTTAAAAAAACCTTTCCTTAGTTATGATCTGCCCATTTGCGCAGATCTACGTGATTTCATGCCCGCATTTACAAAGAAAGTTATGCAGCAGGATTACAACCATACCGAATGGTTGAATTGGTGCAAACAACGTAAGGAAAAGTATAATTGTATATTAGATAGCTATAAAAACCTAGGTAATGTCGTAAATCCGTATTACTTTATGGAACAACTAGCTGAATGCCTGGACGAAAATGCAATTGTGGTTACGGGCGATGCCACAGCTTGTATCACGTACTTTCAGGCCGGCAAGGTAAAGAAAGGCCAACGTGTGATCTGGAACTCCGGATGTGCCAGTATGGGTTATGATCTCCCTGCATCCATTGGCGCATGCGTGGCCGCCAATAGCGACGTGATATGCCTGGCGGGTGATGGAAGCCTGCAAATGAACATCCAGGAATTGATGACGGTAGCTCATCACCAGATGCCAATAAAATTATTCTACCTGAATAATGACGGATACATATCAATGAAACAAACGCAAGACAACTTCTTTGGGCGCCGGATAGGTGCAGATAAGAACTCAGGCGTTTCGTTTCCTGATATAAATAAAATAGCTGAGGCCTATGGATTGAAGAGTATGCGTATTGCTACTGATGAAAATCTTGCAGAACAGATCAGAAAAGTATTGTTTACGGAAGGTCCTGTAGTTTGTGAAGTTATGTTACCTGCGGATTATTTCTTCGCACCTAAACTATCGTCTGAACGGAAACCAGACGGCCGGTTGGTAACTAAGCCCATGGAAGATATGTTCCCATTCCTTGATAGGGAAGAATTTAAGTCGAACATGATCATTCCGATAATAAATGAATAGGATGAAAAGTACCCGTAAAACCATATCTATCTTTACTCCCTGCTATAATGAGGAGGGCAATGTGGAAAAACTAATTGCTGCTGTTGGCGATGAATTTGCCAAACTTCCGCAATATAACTATGAGCATATTTTCATTGACAATTGCTCGACAGACAACACGCTGAGCATTTTAAAAAAGATAGCACAAACAAATAAACACATAAAGATCATTGCCAATGCAAGAAATTTCGGCCATGTGCGATCTCCTTTCTATGGTCTAATGCAATGCAAAGGTGATGCCGTTATCGCGCTTGTAGCCGACCTGCAGGATCCGCCAGATATGATCGGTGAATTTCTGAGAAAATGGGAAGAAGGATATAAGATCGTAATTGCAAGGAAAAACAAAAGCAATGAAAACCGATTAATGTTTGCTATCCGAAAGATCTTCTACAAACTACTCAGCAGAATTTCGGACTCTGGCGAAGCTCCTATTCAGAATTTTACCGGTTTCGGGTTATACGATCAAAAATTCCTATCAATTGTAAGAGAATTAGACGATCCATATCCATACTTCCGGGGTATGGTTACGGAGTTAGGATTCGATCGGTATGAAATGGATTATGTTCAGCCCAAACGTGCATCTGGTAAAACTAAAAACAACTTCTTCACATTATACGATGTTGCAATGCTGGGTTTTACCAGCCATTCTAAATTACCATTAAGGCTATCTGTATTTGTCGGATTTTTTTCCGCCATATTGAGCCTACTGGTTGCGTTAGGCTATTTTGTATATAAACTAATTTTTTGGGATAGATTCTCTGTTGGGATGGCTCCCTTGGTGATCGGCGTATTCTTCTTCTCTTCAGTGCAACTTTTCTTCATTGGCATAATAGGTGAGTATATTGGAGCAATACACACCCAGGTAAGGAAACGACCGTTAGTAATAGAAAAGGAAAGAATAAATTTCGACAACGAGTAACGAAAGAGCAATGAGCGTAACTGAGACAATTATCAGTAGATATTATTCGTCAGCTGATCACACATTAGAAATAAACAACCACCTACAACAACGCCCGCTGGTAATATTCGGATGTGGAAATCTGGGCAGGAAAATAGCTGGTTTTCTTTGTAGTGATACACGATTTAAAGTAGTGGCGTTCGCTGACAACAATGCCAGCCGATGGGGACAGCAAATAAATGGAATTGCGGTATTGTCTCCTGCTGAAGCTTGCAAAAACGAAGAGAAACCAATATTCATAGTTAGCATTTGGTCGCCCAACAATTCATACACCGCGATAGAACGACAGCTAACATCAATCGGAGCAGCCACAGTTATTCATGCAGCGCAGATAATGCAGCTTTTTCCGGATAGACTTCTACCTCATTATCAATTTCAAACTCCTCAATATTATATTGACCATAAACAAGAGATAAGTGAAGTTTATGACCTGCTGGAAGATGCAGAGTCAAAGGCTCAGTATCTGGCTCATATTGATTGCCGTATCAATCTGAATTTCGCAGGCTTACCAACTCCTGATTTACATAACCAATACTTTCCTTCCGGCATCATAAATCTCACGGACGATGAACTTTTTTTTGATGCTGGCGCCTTTGACGGCGATACGCTCAAAGGCTTTCTTGAACATTTGCCGCAAAAAAAGTTTTATAAATACATTGCGTTAGAGCCAGATCCGGCTAATAAAGAAAAACTGCAACATACAATTAATGTCGAAGGTGCGAAAAATGTCGAGGTATTTCCGTATGCTGTGGGCGCACAAAACGGAATATTAAAATTTGATGCTACCGGTGGTGGTGGCGCCGGATTATCAGAACACGGAACGCTAGAGGTGGAATGCATCAGAATAGATGATAAGTTTTTAAACGAGCCAGTAACCTTTCTGAAATTTGACATTGAAGGTGCCGAAATGGGCGCATTGCAAGGGGCGCATGAAACAATTATGCGCTACAAACCTACAATTGCCGTCTGTATATATCATCTACCGAATGATTTATGGACAATACCGCTTTACCTTAAAAAGCACTATCCTTTTTATAAACTTTTTGCCCGAACTCATCAGTTTGACGGACTGGATTTCGTACTCTATGCTGTTCCTCGCTGATATTAGGAAGAGCTAAGTACTAGCGACTTACTGTGATTTCAAAACATGAGAAAAGCCAATTACTTTTGGTTTATCTGATGTGTCTCCAAACATTTTTTCTATGCTTGTTCGTATGGGAGTTTCGTGGATCAAAGAAGAAATGACTATGGTAAACTTTTCCTTTTCGTACTCACTCACAAGTTCGCTACCATGAAGAATCAGGGTGCCGGAAATGGTCTTCCCTACATTTACCTTATTATTGTCGAACAGCCTTATTTGCTTTCTGTTCTTTAGCTCTTCTGTTGCTAATAATTTGAAGGAAAATTGCCCCACACCAAAAAGAGCAATAGGCGTATCCTCCGGAATTGTCTTTATTTCGTTGACAATCTCGGACAGCATTTCCTTTGATTGCGATATGTAAGAATGCATTGGGGCGTCTATTGAGCTATCAAATTTGAGCTCGAGACCACGGGGAAGGTTAACCTTGCTGAAAACGCCGTAAACCGCATGATAATCCTGTCCGGAAGAAATAATCATCGTCTTATCTCCGGTAGTCAATTCGCTATAGCCGTGGAGTGACATCAGGTTTCTAAACGAAGTAACGCTAAAATGATTGATATGTTCTGTGTTAAACTCCTGCAAAGGTGCGTGTATAACCAAATCGTAAAACGCTGCGTTAGGACATTCTGCGTATAAGCTACCTCCGTCTGACAATAAACTATCAATCACGTTCATTGCCTGCGCTATGTCTAGTAAATGTTCAAGGACATGAGACACTATAATAAGATCAAACTTCCCTATATTTTCTGGTATATCGAAAAGAGAGTATTGATATGCCTCACAATCAACCTCCTGCCTGGTAATATCTACACATGCTGCAGAAGGATCGATTCCGACCAGGTTTTCAAATCCCAAATCTTTTAATTCTTTAAGCAAGCCGCCGTTTGCGCATCCGAGATCCAAAATACGCGCATTCCTATTCGATATATAACCGGATAGGAATTCGGCTGTTACTTTCAGTCTGTCCCTGTCATTTTGATCGTAACCGCCACCGGTCGAAATAACTTTATCTTCATACTTTGAAAGCTCAGTGTAATAACCATCTAATTGCGCCTGAGTAACACTTGTATCTGCATAAACAAAGCCGCAATTATCGCATTTTACAAGATCATATCCTCCATTCATTGGATGACCATCGAATAAGCTAAACTTTATTGGTATTAAAACAGTTCTTTTTTCTGAACTACATATTGGACACAATCTGTTGTGGCTTTTCATCATAACAACTATTACAAGCGCAAAGTAAATAATAAATTTAAGCTGGTCACTATCGCTTTATTAAAAGAGAACCTTTCAGGACTTTACCGGTAACTTTCACTAAATAAAAATACGTACCGTCAGATACTTTACCTCCATTCCAATTGTTCTTATATCCGGCAGAGCCAAACACTTCATCACCCCACTTATCGAAAACCTTTACGTCATTATCAGGATAGCTATCTAGTCCGTCAATTATCCAAACGTCGTTATACCCATCTCCGTTGGGCGTAATAACATTGTGCACCGTCAATATATCACAGCTATCTTCGCTAACAGTAGCTGTTAATTGTATATTACACGAGTGTGCATCAGTGATAGTAACATTATAGGCCCCCGACGGCACATCATTGATAGATGACGAAGTAAGACCATTACCCCACAAATAGGAAAAAGGAGGTGTTCCCCCGGCAATATTGACAATAGCTGCGGAACCACTTCCGGAATGACAACGATCGGGATCAATATTCAGTTCCGGCATCAAAGCACCAGGCATTCCAATTATATAAGTTGCCGTATCCGTGCATCCGGAGTTATTATCCACTACTACTACAGAATAGCTACCAGAAGCCAATCCGGAAATTGACGAAGTAGTATTGCCATCACTCCACAAATACTGATATATACCCGACCCGCCATTGACAGACAGATTTATACCTCCATTACTTTCGCCGTTACATTTTATTGGTATAATGTCTGCAGCCACTACCATCGGACTGGCAGCGAGAATCGTCAACTCCATAGTAGCCCAGTTAATACAACCATTATCATCAGTAACTAAATAAGTAATAGTTGCATTACCGGCCGAGACAGGATACACGATGCCGGTAGCACCGACTGTAGCCACCAAAGGTGAACTGCTGCTCCACCACCCTCCGCCAACCGTATTGCTTACAGACATTGATGCACCAGAACATATTACCGGTGATGAACTAACAATTGTCCCGGCATCTGGTAGTGTCAGTACTGTTACAGACTGAGTATCAGCTACTGTACCACAGCTATTAGTTACCGAATAAGATATAACAGAGGTACCTGCCGAGACACCACTAACTACACCACTCGTTACCCCGACAGTAGCAACTGGAATATTCGTACTGCTCCATGTCCCACCTAATGAAGCATCCGTTAAGGATATCTGCAGCCCCAAACAGACCCTTTGAGGGCCACTTATGGCACCTGAAGCAGGTAGTGGCAATACAGTTATCATCTGCGTATCAGTAGATGTGCCACAACTGTTGGTAAGCGTGTAAGATATGATAACAGTTCCGCCGTTAACTCCACCTGCCATACCAGTTGCCACAGTCGCCACTCCCGGATTGCTGCTAGTCCATGTGCCACCGGAAACTATTCCTGTAAATGAAATAGAAGAACCAACGCATACAGAGGTAGGACCTGTTATAGTGCCAGCATAAGGTATATTGCTTACCGATAACATTTGTGTATCTGTAGCACTACCACATATATTGTTGACCGTATAAGAGATAACCGACGAACCGGCAGTAATACCTCCGGCTAAACCAGAAGCACTATTTATTGTTGCAACCGATGTAGTACTACTCGTCCAGGTTCCGCCACCTACGCCAGAAGTAAATGTACCGGAACTACCGGGACACAAGAACACCGGACCAGAAACAGTGCCTGCAGAGGGCATGGATACCACCGTAACTAATTGTGTATCTACTGATGTGCCGCATAAATTACTAACAGAGTATGATATAATAGAGCTACCGGCAGATACTCCTCCAGACATCCCGGAACTGATGTTGATGGTAGCTACCGACGGTATGCTACTCGTCCATGTTCCGCCACCTACACCGGAAGTAAATGTACCGGAACTACCGGAACACAAGAATACCGGCCCGGAAATAGTGCCTGCAGCGGGCATGGATATAACCGTAACTAATTGTGTATCTACTGATGTGCCGCATGAATTACTGACAGAGTAAGATATAATGGCACTCCCGACAGATACTCCTCCGGATACTCCTGAACTAGTGTTAACGGTAGCTATCGATGGAATGCTGCTCGTCCACAAACCTCCGCCAACAGTAGACGTAAAAGACCCGGCAGTACCGACACAAAAGGAGACCGGCCCAGACACTATTCCTGCATTAGGTAAAGACATGACATTGATGCTTAACATTATAGTATCCGTTGCAAATCCATCGAAAACAGTTATTCGACAGCTATCAGCACCGCTATAACCAGCAGTTGGTGTGTAAGTAACACCGAAAGGACTGATAGACCCTCCCGTGGATGATAAAGTAGTACTCAAACCAACTACAATACCGTGTACCGGTGGATTTAACAACGACCAGGTTTCAATTTGCCCGGAGTTAGAGTCGGTAACGGATAGCTTTGAACTAATGGACACCGACGAACTATTTTCACAAACAGATAAGTGTATCGTATTACCACTATCGAACGTTGGTGGGAGATTGCCAAATATAATTCTCCTCACCCTACTGTTGAAAAAATCGCCTATATACAGATCACCTGCATTATTAAGAGCCACGCCAGTACATTCATTCAGCTTCGCAAGTACTGCTGGTCCGCCATCTCCGCTATAGCCAGCAACACCAGTTCCAGCGATAGTAGTGATAATACCTGAAGCATTTATCTTACGAATAACATCGTTATAAGAGTCGGCTATATATAAGCAGCCTGCGGGATCAACAGTCACCTCGGCGGGATAGTACATTTTAGCATTTGTTGCAGGCCCGCCATCTCCCGTATACCCTACAACGGTGGAACTACCCGCAACCGTAGATATAATCCCCGCAGGAGTTACTTTTCTTATTCTGTTATTGAGTTGGTCGGTGATATACAAATTACCAGCCAGGTCGAAACAAACCGAAGTAGGCTGCCAAATTTTTGCTGCGCTGGCAGGACCACCATCACCGCTAAAACCAGCAATACCTGTTCCTGCATAAGTACTCATAATCCCTGCTGCGCTCACCTTGCGTATCCGATGGTTGCCATAATCAGCGATAAAAATGTTGCCTGCTGCATCTACTGCTGCTGACAAAGGATTATTTAGTTGTGCATTTGTGGCCGGTAATCCATCTCCTGCACTTCCAGCAGTCCCATTACCTGCAATTGTCGTAATAATGTTAGCAGGAGTTATTTTGCGGATGACATGGTTGAGTTGGTCTCCAAAATAAATATTACCTGCTCCATCCATGCTGATGAGGTTTGGATGGTTCAGTTTCGCGGCTGTAGCCAGCCCTCCATCACCGGAATATCCACCCACACCCGTACCTGCATATGTTGTTATTGTTCCGGCGGCATCAACCTTCCTGATTCTATTATTGTTGTAATCAGTTATATAAATATTACCTCCCGCATCTATTACGCAATGCGGCGATTGATTAAAGGAAGCGGATATAGCCGGTCCTCCGTCGCCAGAAAAGCCGGTGATCCCATTACCTGCTATGGTATTAATGATCTGGGCACGACCATTGAACCACATCAGCAGGGTAAGTGATAGAAAATAGAAAACAGGTTTAATTTTCGCGTGCATCTTAACTACCTTTTTATCAGTAAACTCCCTTTCAAAGCTTTTTCTTCAAACTTAACCAGGTAGAAGTAGGTACCATCCGGCAGTTTGCCGCCATCCCAGTTATTCTTATATCCTTCTGCGGCAAATACCTCATTACCCCACTTGTCAAATACCTTAACATCGCTCTTTGAATAGCGTTCTATGTTATCAATTATCCAGAGGTCATTATAGCCATCTCCGTTGGGTGTGATAACGTTGTGCACGGTCACTATATCACAACTATCTTCGGTTACTATTACATTATAGTGGATGATACAAAGATTGGCGTCCGTTATTGTTACATCGTAACTTCCCGAACTCATCCCGGCTATAGATGATGCAGTAATACCTGTAGACCACAAATAAGTAAAAGGAGACACTCCGCCGCTCACGTTTACAATTGTTGCACTACCCTTACCATCATTGCATCGATCAGGCTCGATCAGCAATTCAGGGGTCATCAATCCAGGCATCACTAGCGTATATACACCGGTATCTTTACAACCACTACCGGCATCCGTCACCTCCACTGTGTAACTGCCAGCGCCTAACCCTGATATAGATGATGTACTGCTGCCATCAGACCATACATACGTATACGGGCCGGTTCCTCCTGTTGCAGTCACATTGACAGCACCATTTTTATCTGCGTTACATTTTATTGTTATTATGTCTGCATTTACTGTTACAGGGCTGGTCTCAGGTATGGTCACCAGCAGGGTAGCCTGGTTCGTGCATCCGTTGTCATCTGTTATAGTGTAGATGATAGTTGTTGTACCAGCCGATACCGGAGTTATTATACCTGAACCATCTACCGTGGCAACAGCCGGTGTCCCACTACTCCACCCACCTCCCGGTATCCCATCAGATACCGAAATAGAACTACCCAAACACACGAACGCACCTGAACTTACAATTGCTCCGGCATCGGGTAGCGGCAACACAGTTATGGTCTGAGTATCTGCCGATGTGCCACATATATTACTTACCGAATAAGAGATCAGGGACGTGCCTACGGATACGCCCCCGACTACTCCTGATAGCGAGCCTACCGTTGCAACAGAGGGAGACAAACTACTCCAGGTACCACCCGAAGATGAATTACTAAGCGTTATTTCTGCGCCTATGCACACTCTTAGCGGACCAGTTATGTTTCCCCCAGCAGGCAAGGGCAGTACGGTTATCATCTGGGTGTCGGTAGCTGTTCCGCAGCTATTAGTAAGCGTGTAAGATATAATAGCCGTTCCGCCGCTTACCCCTCCGGATAGTCCTGAAGCTACTGTAGCTACGCTTGGATTACTGCTGCTCCATGTGCCGCCCGACAGCACACCTATAAACGATATAGCAGTGCCTACGCATACCGACGTGGGACCGGCTATTGCACCGGCATAAGGAATTGTACTCACCGATAGCAGTTGCGTATCTGTAGCACTACCACACGCATTACTAACAGTATATGAAATGATGGACGCGCCTGTAACAATTCCCCCGGACAAGCCTGAACTACTGTTGACAGTGGCTACTGAGGGATTACTACTTGTCCAGGTGCCACCAAAGACACCTGATGTAAAAGTTCCGGTACTGCCAGGGCAAAGAAAAGCCGGACCATATATAGTGCCTGCTGATGGCAGAGGAATAACTGTAACCAGCTGGGTATCTACAGCACTGCCACACGCATTACTAACCGTATAAGATATTATAGAGCTGCCTGCCGAAAAACCTCCGGATGATCCTGACGAGCTATTAACAGAGGCTACAGATGGGCTGCTGCTCGTCCATAAACCACCACCGGCTGTTGAGGCAAAAATACCGGAGCTGCCAACACATAAAGATGCCGGGCCAGACACAGTTCCGGCTGATGGCAGCGGGATAACAGTGAGCATCTGTGTATCTGTAGCGCTGCCGCAAGCACTGGTTGCGGTATAAGATATTATAGAATTACCCACTGATACCCCTCCTGCTGTTCCGGTACCGATGTTAATAGTGGCAACAGCCGGGTTGCTGCTAGACCAGGAGCCTGAACCCGGCGTTGCAGTGAAAGTCATATTACTACCAGCGCATAGGTTGTACCCGCCACTTATGGCGGCAGCCGGCGGAGCTATAACGATAATGGATTGAGTATCTACAGTAGATGTACAACCGGAAACAACTGAATAGGAAATTATAGCCGTGCCCGCCGATACCCCGGTTATATATCCACCGGCAACAGATACTATGGCACCATTGCTGCTGCTCCACGCACCACCAGAAGGTGTAGCAGATAAAGTGGCAGATGCACCGAGGCAAATAGAATTAATACCCGTAATAACCGGCACGCCACCTCCCGACGAGGTACCACCTCCTGTCCATAATTGGAGTACCTCTGCTGCTGTCAGTTCCCGGTTCCATACACCAATGTCATCAAGATAACCAGTCCAGCTGTCGTTATAGAACGGGAGATAATAAATACTACCGCCTAATCCATGCCATGGGCCGGAAGGGGTATTGTAAGAACTTGTAGGCAAATAAACACTTGTGGCAACCAGGTATCCATCCAAGTACAATTTAACTGCAGAAGATCCTCCACCAGTAGCTGGATAGGTAGCTGTTAAATTATGCCAGCAAGAGTCGACCGTATAAGAAGCGACACGAACATACCCGTTTACGTATTCAACGCCAACAAAGTCATCTGCAGCAAACAGGTTGAAACGGCCACCAAAAATATTATTCCCCCAACCAAAAAAAGCGCGCCCACCGCCTGCATATGGCAGTTTGTATTTGTAAAAAATACTTATTGTTCTGGCAGCGTTACCTGTAGGGAAGTTATTACCAGGCACATCACCTTCGCCTGCACCAGTTCCTTTATAGCAACTTGCAGGCAAACCATACCGATCAATTCCGTAAAGTATCGATCCGTATGCAACCGCGTTATTTCCTGAACCACTTACGTCATTTAAATTACCATCGAGTGGGTACCAGGCCACGAGACCGGTAGTTGGTACATAAGACGGCACCTGTGCTTTACAGATAACAGCCAGCAGACTTAGCCACAACAGCATGAAAAACCTCATAGGTAAAGAGTTAAAAGGATGATTTTGTTACAATGTATAGAATATAATCTGTACTTATCCAGTTTTTCTCACCAACGGTTCAAATTGTTCACGAACGGTACTAGCTTACCCTTTTCAACTGGGCGGTCAGCCTTGTTTCCTCTATATCCAGCTCATCTTCCAGCTTTTTCAGGATGGTGCTGCTTGCTCCATCTTCCTTATGCATCTGCACCAGGAGTGCCCGCTCAAAGTCGAGCAGCGCCTTTTGCAGATTAGCGTATTGTGTATAAAGGTCTACTAGCGGATTGCTCGAGGCTTCTCCGCCCTGTTGGTTTTGTTCGCTTATGCCACCGGCAAGCTTCAACCGTGCAGCGTATTTATTCCGCAGTCTCCTGATCACCTTTTCGTCAGTTTCTCCCTTTGTCAGCTCCTGGTCTATAAAGGCTACTGTTTGTAATGCAAGTATCTTCCTTACTTTCAGCTCCTCATCGCGCAGGCGGTTGTCATCGCCACGTATGTTTAACAACCGTATCAGCCAAGGTAGTGATAAACCTTGTATCACCAGTGTAAAGAAGATGACGAAGAACGTAATGAACAATATCATATTCCGCTTCGGGAACTCTTCCCCATTGGCCAGTGTAAGTGGCACGGCAAGGGCTGCTGCCAGCGAAACCACACCTCTCATCCCTGTCCAGGCAATAATGGCCACATGCCGCCAATCAATCTTCCGGGCATCCTTCAGTCCTTTTCTACTTAGCAACACCGGGATGTAAGCACCCGGAAACACCCATAATATGCGCACGAAAATGGCTACTCCCGTGATCAACAAGCCATTACCAACAGCCCCCATCAGGGAGTGCTTTTCAATACTTGCGAGTATTACAGGCAACTGCATGCCGATAAGAATGAATACAAAACCGTTGAGCAGGAACTCTATGGTATTCCAGAAGTTATTGGTTTGCATCCTTGTTTTATAAGAAAATGCCTCGGGGGCCTGGAACGACATAAATAATCCTGCAGCTACCACAGCCAATACACCAGAAAAATGAAAATGCTCCGCAAGCAGATAGGCAGTGTATGGTGTAAGTATGGTTAACGCCACTTCCAGCGTCACATTATTTTTTATTCTTTTCAATGCCCACAACACCGACCAACCGATAGCCAGCCCAATGAACAAACCACCCAACGCCACCCATACAAATTGCAGGCTGGCCTTCCAGAACACAAAACCTCCGGTAACTATGCCGGCGATGGCATACCTGTAGGCTACCAGGGCCGATGCATCGTTTAACAGGCTCTCCCCTTCCAATATAGTGATCACCCGTTTGTTCAGGTTCAACCCCTTGGTTACCGACATGGCGGCCATAGCATCGGGCGGCGAAATAATAGCCCCAAGTATAAAAGCCAACTGCCACGAAAACCCGGGTATAAAGTAATGTGCCACCACGGCAATAGCCAGTGTTGTAAAGAATACAAGCCCTGTAGCCAGCGATATAATTGCCCCCTTCTCAGCCTTTACATCGTGCCACGACAATTTGAGTGCAGCCGTAAACAGCAATGGGGGAAGGAATATAAGGAATACAGTATCCGGACTCAACGCTACATCTGGCAATTGCGGAGTAAAGCCTATTGCGAGGCCGGCCACTACCAGCATAATGGACTGCGGAATCTTCAGCCTGTCTACAATAGCCGAAAACACCACAAGAACTACCAGCAGAAATATGATGACTTCGATAGTTGGCATGCTACCAAAGGTAAAGCAGATGTGCTAAGCCGTAAAATAAAAGAAATGCCAAAATCAGGAGCCCGTAATCAGTAACATTTCTCGTACTGATTGCTCTTTCAGGTGTAAAAATGATTTTCTCTCCTCATCCTGCTTGAAACGCTCAAAATCTTCCACGGTTTCAAATTTCACCAAATGAATCTCATATGGCACTTCGATACTGCTTTCAATAACCTCTCCCGGCTTTGTTCTCAACAGAAGTTTGCCGTTGTACTTACTGATGAGCGGTATGGCAACGTTCTCAAATTCATGAAAGACCCGTTCCTGCCCCGGAATTATATAAATAAGCTGTGTGATGTATACCAATGCATTCTGTTTAAGGTAGTAAAGTTATCAGAATAATGACATCTGCTGATTTTTCACTCTCCTAAAATCTTTCAGGTTATACTCCATCTTCGATTGGTTGAGCCCATATTTACGGCAGTACAACTGAAACTGATCTTTAATAAGTTCGGCAAACTTGCCATCGCCAACAATACGGTTGCCAAAGCGGCTGTCATTCACCTCGCCGCCATGGCATTCACATATCTGGTGCCACACCTTAGCTGCCCTATCGGGAAACGCTTTATGCAACCAGTCTTTAAAGATCGGCCCTATGGCTCCGTTTAGCCGAACAACAGTATAGCCCGCCCATTTAGCCCCGGCCTCGCTGGCGGCCTTCAGTACATCATGAATATGCATATCATTAAGGCCAGGTATCAGGGGTGCATTCATAATACCGGTTGGTACGCCGGCCTTAGAAAATGTTTCTATCATTTTTAACCTACTGCGGTAAGATGCCGTACGCGGCTCCAGCACGCGGCGCAGATCTTCGTCTGTCGACGTAATAGACGAGAATACCCGCACTAGGTTATATTTAGATAACTCCTGTATGATATCTATATCCCGCAACACCAGTGCATTCTTGCTGAGCACGCCTACCGGATTGCGATATTCAAGACATATCTCCAGCAACTGCCGGGTTATTTTCATCTTGCGCTCAATAGGCTGATAACAATCGGTGTTGCCAGACAAAGATATAGGTGCGGGCTCCCAGTTTTTGTTATCAAAAAACTTACGTAGCAACGCCGGTGCATTTCTCTTCACCACAATGCGACTCTCAAAATCAAGCCCGGCGCTATACCCCCAATATTCATGCGAATTACGCGCATAGCAATAGATACAGCCATGTTCACAACCCTGGTAGGGATTGGCAGAATACAACATCCCCACATCGGGGCTTGTCACCTTATTCACAAGTGTCTTGCTATCATCGTATATGTATTGTGTCTGCCTCGGGTCGTGCTCCCACTCATCTATACCTTCCACATGCTCCTGTACGTACTGGCCCTTTAAAAACCTGTTCTTAGGGTTATATTGCGCGCCCCTTCCCTTCTCAAATCTATCGTTCGCTACCTGGTTTATCATGGTAATGCTTTTTTAAAATCAAATACACTTTGCTATCTTATTCACTGGCAGCCGGACTGCTATTAATAAAAATCCTCGTCTTCCTCAAGCATATGCTTGTTCACAACTTCGCCATCATTTCCTACAAGGTCTTTTACCGAGCCAAAGCCAACGGCGTCCTTCAATACATTTTTTACCAGCAATTCAGATCCCTTCCTGATGATGTTCTTCTTGTCGTATTTATCCTTCATCTCGTAGATCACCTTCCTTATCTTATCCTGCCGCATCTGGTTATCAAAAAGGCCGTATTGTATCAGTTCCTGCCTTACAAAACTTAAAACGGTAACCGTTATTTTTTGCACCTTATCGTTCAGCAAACTCATACTCCTGGGCTGTTCATATTCTTCCATCTTCTCCAGCAGATACTTACGGATGCGCATACCGTCCTGTTCCGGATCCGATAGCTTCACCTTTGCTTCCCAGTCACTGCCATTAAAGTAGCGGATGTGCAGGCATACTTCTTTGCAGAACACCTCATTCTTCACCATTCTTTGCTCCAGCCGCATACACAGCGCAATGAGCATTGAGTCCATAGCCTGTTTATCTTCCCGTATCTGCCGGCCCAAAGACCGGCCTGCACTCATGGTTTTAAACGGATTGGTATACACATCCACCTCCATAAAATTGAGCCGCTTATGCCAGTAACTACCTACTATTCCCCCAAATGCCTTACGCAACAATGCTTCGGAAGAGTGTCTCATTTCAAGCGGATTTTTAATCCCTATCATCTGCAATCGGCGCTCATTGTTTCTGGCTATACCCGGCAGGTCTGTAAGCTGCATCCTAGCCAGGTAGCCATCCACATTTTCAGGCGTTATCTCTATCAGGCCATCTGGCTTTTGTATCTCGGTTGCCAGCTTGGCCAGAAAAGAATTGGGTGCAATACCTATAGAGCAGGTCAGGTAATCGTGTTTAGCTTTTATGTCTTCCTTTATCTTTATGGCTATTGCAGTAAAATCGCTATAAACAAGGCGGTATGATGTAAAATTCATCAGGGCCTCGTCAATACTTTTTGCTATCACATCATCGCAATATCTACGCAGTATCTGCATAATATCCACATGTATCTGGCGATACCACGCCGGGTGAGTGGTAATGGTCAGCATTTCCGGGCAAAGCGCGCGACAGTCGCTCAGCCGCATACCCGATTTGACGCCCATGCGCTTCGCCTCTATCGAGGCTGCTATAACCGCTGCGTTCGGACTATCGTAGGTCAGCACACCTAGTGGCTTGCCCCTAAGGTGATGATGGCGCTGCTGTTCGCAACTAGCAAAATAGCTATTCATGTCAACGTACATGACAATAGAATTAGCCCTAACTGCTATCGAATTGCTCCTGATAGGCTTTCTTATTTCACCGCCCGGTTTCATGAAGCTAAGCTACAATAATTTGACAAGAATATTGGAATTTATTTTGTCAAATTTTATAGCATTGCTCACTAAACTAAATTTTTCTCCGTTGCGCAGTATAAATACCTACCGGGCCGCTTAACAGAAACGCAGCCTCACAAACCACTGCGTAATAGATAAAACTACCCATACCAAACAGCTCAACACCCATTATAACACAGGCAATAGGCGTATTAGTAGCCCCCGCAAATACAGCTATAAAACCCAGCGCGGCACAAAGATCAACAGGCGCAACCAGCAAAAACGCGAGAGAATGTCCGAGCCATGCGCCAATAAAGAATAGAGGTGTCACTTCACCACCTTTAAATCCCAGGCTCAACGTAGTTACTGTAAATATCAATTTCCATACCCATGCGTCAGCTAAAGCTTGGTTGCCTCTGAACGCATTTACAATAGATATTCCTTTCCCATCGTTTGTAGTAACACCTAAACCTAGGTAGTCAGTAGTGCCCGTAAAATAAACCAGGAGAATAACAACGACCGCCCCGATAACCGGTATTAGCCACGAAGGCCGGGTAAACTTATTGGCTGCATTTTTCAACCCATGAGAAGATAAAGCAAATAGCCGGGCCGCCAAACCAGAAGCCGCACCGATCACTACCGCTTTACCAACAAGCCATACATCGGGGATAAACGAGGATGGCTGCACAACGGCATAATGTACATGAGTAATCCCCCAAAGCATACACACCTTATCGCCCAGGTATCCGGCGACAAGGCAAGGGAGCAGATTTCGAAAATCTGCCCTGCCTACCACTAATACCTCCAGTGCAAATACAGCACCGGCCAGCGGAGTACCAAACACAGCACCAAAGCCTGCGGCTATCCCCATAGTAAGCAACAAACGCCTGTCTGCCTTGTTTAGCCTGAACTTTTCCGCCAACCCACCTGCAATACTCCCTCCTATCTGCACGGCGGTTCCTTCTCGGCCGGCAGAGCCCCCGAATAAATGTGTAATAACAGTAGTTACCAGTATCAGCGGAGCCATTCGCAGCGGCACACCTCCGCCGGGCTCATGTATCTCATCAATGATCAGGTTATTGCCGCGTTCGGCACTTTTACCCCATAATTTATACAGGAAATGGATCACCAATCCTGCCAGCGGAAGCAGATAAAGCAGCCACTGGTTATGCCACCTTAGCCTGGTCACTTCATCGAGCGACCAAAGAAAGAAAGCAACCAGGGATCCTGTGCCACCAGCCAATAAGAGCGTAAGCAAAGCCCAATAGCCCAGCCTGGCCGCAAGTGCTTTTATATCCGGATTTGTTTGTTGTACTTTCATACCTGCATACAGATTAACGCTGCCATAGAGCAGCAATTATGCAGGCGCCATCAGAACCCATGTAAGGGACGGTTTGATAAACAGGCAGGACACCATTGCCTTCAGCACAAAGATAAATAGTTTATCCCATCTTTGCACATTGCTCAAAGCTATCTCATGAATTGGATCATACTCATTATCGCCGGCTTTTTTGAAACAGGTTTCGCATCATGCCTGGGTAAAATGAAAGAAACTTCAGGAACAGCATCCGTACTATGGGGAGTGGGCTTTTTTGCTTGTCTTACCGCGAGCATGACACTGCTCTACAAAGCAACGCAAACACTACCAATAGGCACGGCATATGCGGTATGGACCGGTATTGGGGCTGTGGGAACAGCTATAGTTGGCATAGCGGTCTTCAAAGAGCCTGCTACTTTCTGGCGTATATTTTTCCTGTTTACACTTATTGGCTCGATAGCCGGCCTTAAGGCTGTTTCTGCCCACTAGCCGTTAGTGTGCGCACGTTATGCTTACTATTCGTAGAAACATTTTCTACGGTCCACTCTATCCGCTTCACAAGATCATGCTGGCGCACGGTGCAGTCGTGCTTTATGCATATAGGGCATGATGTTGGCAAACATCCATCCGTATGCACAAACATCTCCACATGCTCACCAAAGTTCACCCGCGTCATATCCTCAAGGGCTTTTACTTCACTATGCCCTTCGTTAATATTAAAGTACCAGGGTATGGTAGCGTGGCAGTCCAGGTGTAGTATACTTCCATATTTTATAATGCGGAGGTTGTGGATATCCATCCAATTCTCGCGCCTGTGCTCATCAAGATACTGTACTACGTTTTTTAATAACTCTTCATCCGCCTCGTCCATTATACCCGCTATAGAACTGCGCAAAACCTTATAGCCGGAAACGAATATCACCACAGCAAATACAAGGCTTATCACACTATCTATCCAGGCCAGATTTGTAAAATACATAATAACGAGACCGGCCACTATGCCAATGGTACCATAGGTATCAGACTGCATATGCTTACCAGTAGCCACCAGGGTCAATACATTGTTCCGCTCACCCTTTTTTATAGCGTAGTATCCGGCAATAAAATTCGCCAATGCCGTTGCTGCAACCAGGTAAATGCCATAATCAAGCTTATGAAAAGTATGAGGACGATAAAGTAAATTGTCTATGGCCTCATATAATATCACTACACAGGATATCACCATCAATATACCTTCAACGGCTGCCGACACAAACTCGGCCTTGCCGTGGCCATAAGGATGATTCTCATCACGCGGCTGAGCTGATAAGTAAAGACTGTATAAGCTGATAAACCCTGCTACTACGTTGATTGTATACTCCAGGGTATCTGTAAGGATAGCGACAGAATGCGTAAACATCCAGGCTATCACTTTCACCACAAACAACAAGGTTGTTATGGCAGCAAGCTTCTTTTGAAAATTAAGGTTCTCTGCGGCTAAACTCATTCTGTTTCGTACTATTCAATAACCATTCCATCCATCAGGCATTTTCTGCCCCCATGGCACTCTGTTTCATCTGGTGCGTAGTCTCCTTGCCCAGGTAGTTTTCTATTCCACGTTCTATGAGGTATATGAGAGGCGTCAGCACTATGGCCATCACAAATTTGTAGGAGTAATTGACCAGGCAAATAGATATAACGCGCTGATAACTCCACCCCTTCCCTATTTTGAATGCTATGAATAGCACTACAAAACTATCTACAAGCTGAGAGACCACGGTAGACCCTGTTGCCCTTAGCCACACCTTCTTTTCCCCGGTCACCTGTTTTATCTTATGAAATATGTACACGTCTACCAACTGGCTTACCAGGAAGGCCATAAGACTACCGGCTATTATCCACATACCCTGACCAAAGACGCCGGTAAAGGCTGCCTGCATATCGGGGATACCCTCGGCTTTCTGGCTTCCCTGCCAAAATCCGGTATCGGCCGGCACGTGTATGGCCAGGTAAAACATAAGAAATGCATAGCAGATAAGCGCTACTGCTGTATAAGAGATGCGGCGTACTGCCCGGGGGCCAAAGTACTCGTTAACAATGTCGGTCATTATAAACTCCAGCGGCCACAACAAAACGCCGGCTGTCAGTGTAAACGTCAGCCCTTGTTCCCCAAGGAGGCTGAAGGACCTGGGCTCCATACCGAACACACGCTCCAGTGAAAACAGCTTCCCCCCGATACATTCAGCAATAAGCGCGTTGGCTACAAAAAATGAGCACAAGGTTATAAAGAGTTTTGTCGGCTTGTCTGCCAGTATTTTGTGTATCATATTTGCGGTGCCAAAAAGTGTATAAAGGTACAAACACGGTACTTTCGGGCCTTTTATTTCTGTAAAACTTTTTCAACCCTTGCATTTACAGTATTTCTAATTGGTAATGAGCATAAAAAATATCTCTATCAATCGCTGCAGCATTTTATAGTCGTTTACAACTGTTGCTACAAGAGATTGGACGATATGACATTGTACCGGCGCTACTCTAAAAGATCTGAACAACGGCTCCCTATCTTACTACAGTCTGCGGCGTGATGTTGAGCGCGACCAACATTGCCTTATTTCATGCGATAGATAGTAGTCCATGTAATATTTTACATCCATGCAGCGTTATTAAAATTACCTTATAGCCGGAGCCCCTGCTACAGGATATAAATTACATCTTAAGGAATTCATAAAAATGACAAATATTACGCATTTGAGAACCGTTTCTATAGATGTGTGTTACAGTCGTTTGGAGAAAATATAGTTACTTTATGCTTTGATTTGTGGCTATGTACAGATTTTTGCTTTCCCTCCTTATTGTATCACTTACACTGCCGGCATCTGCCCAGCAGTACCTTGATACTTTCAGGCTGTTCTTTGATCTGAACGTGCCCACGCTCAACAAAAACGCCGAGAAGAAAATTGACCTACTCATCTATAATGATAAGATCATATCGGGCAGCACAGTGATGGTGGTTGGCTATGCCGACTTTTTGGGGTCAGAGCAATACAATAAAAACCTGTCGATACAGCGCGCCAAAAGCGTGAAGGATTACCTGATAAAGGCCGGTATAGACCCATCTGAAATAAAAGTTTGCCTGGGCCGTGGCGAAATCAAAAGAAAAGACACTACCGACAAAGAAGGCAATCCTATAGACCGGAAGGTAGATATTGTTGTTAACAACAAGCCGATAAGATCGGAGCAGGCCAGGCATTTCAGTTCATCATCAGCCAGCAGTAACGGAACAAGTAAACACACAACGGGCAATACTTCACCCCCTGTAGTTATTAATAATCCATCAACTAACGGCCCCAAAAATGCTGATGTTAAAGAGATAGCTACGCTTAAAGAAGGGCAAACATTGTTGCTGAAGAATGTATATTTTCCGCCGGGCAGCCATGTTATTAAGCCAGAGTCTTATGAGACACTGGAAAAGCTATACGAAACATTAAAAAATAACTCCAATCTTAAGATCAGTATCGAAGGGCATGTCTGCTGCATCCATGGAGATGTACCGGATGCACTGGATATTGACACTAATGAACCTATACTATCTGTAAACAGGGCAAAGGCTATAGTTATATACCTGGTGAAGCGCGGGATAGCCGAAGACAGGCTGCAGTTTGTAGGCTATGGGAAACAGCACCCTATTGTGCAGTTTGAGCGCACTGAAGAAGATGCAGAAAAGAACAGGCGCGTGGAAATAAGAGTGGTAAGTAATCAGTAAGGCATAACGGAAAATATTAAAGCCGACAAGCTAAAATAGCAAGTCGGCTTACTTTCAGTATGTTAGTTTTCAATTAATTAGCCCAGAGCTAAATTTTTTCTGGCTATTTTGTACAACCTGTACACTCCGAATAGCACACCTGCGGCAATCAAAAACACAGTACCACCATCCAATGGTACGTCAATCACGTCTGGCCCACCTCCGGTGTCTGTATTGTCAAAACCTAACTGTGCAAAGGTAACTACCGGCAACACAGCAAGCACTACAGCAAATAAAATGGGTAAAAGCAGCTTTGATTTCATAAGGTTTTGCTTCATTTTTTTCATTTGGTACAACAAATTTAGCAATTGTTTCCGTAAAAACAACATGTTAACAATTAAATCACAATATCCGATCCGCACACTGGGTATATCTATTTTTTCTATAATTCAAAACTACAACAACTATAAGCCGGATCCTGTATCCTACCGAGGCAGGACGGTTGTCATTTATCTGCGATGAAACTCACGCTCCATCTTTATCTGCCAACCCACAAACATCGGGCGAGTAGCCCTCTAGCGTCTGCTTATTTGGCATTTCAGCACGCAAGGTTTGCCCATACACTGCATCACTGCAACGCATCGTAGTCTCTTACACTACGTTTTCACCCTTACCTGTTAACAGGCGGTCATTCTCTGTGGCACTTTCTGTCATTCCTTTTACAGAATGCCTACCCGTTAGGTAGTGCGCTACTCTATGCTGTCCGGACTTTCCTCCCGCAATAAATTGCTAAGCGACAACCCGTTGTTGTAGAACCACAAAGATAATTAATAAATCTTATAAACAAATAAACACTGTTTGAAATATCTCTGTTCCCGAAAAAATAACACACATTTTTTTACTTGTACGCAATTAACTTTGCAGAAATCGCGTCTCCAGAACCGACTAATACATGAACAAAACAAATATACTGGCCATAGAGTCATCCTGCGATGAAACCAGCGCCGCTATTATACAAGACGGCAAGGTACTGAGCAATCATATAGCCACGCAAAAGGTGCACGAGCGGTTTGGTGGCGTGGTGCCTGAAATGGCATCAAGGGCTCATATGCAGAATATTATTCCTGTGGTCGATGTTGCAATAAAAGACGCGAATATCTCGTTAGATGACATTACCGCCGTAGCCTTTACACAGGCGCCCGGCCTTATCGGATCGTTGCTGGTAGGCAGTTGTTTTGCCAAATCATTTGCACAGGCGCGCAATCTGCCGCTTATTGCCGTGCACCATATGCAGGCACATGTGCTGGCCCATTTTATTGATGCTCAGCCTCCCTTCCCATTCCTGTGCCTTACCGTTTCCGGTGGGCATACACAGATAGTATTATGCAAAGACTACCTGGATATGGAGATACTGGGAGAAACTATTGATGACGCGGCCGGCGAAGCATTCGACAAAGTAGCCAAAATGCTGGGACTGCCCTACCCCGGCGGCCCGTTGGTTGATAAATATGCACAACAGGGCGATCCGCTGAAGTTTAAATTCTCTATGAGCGAAATGAAAGAGCTCGACTTTAGCTTCAGCGGTGTAAAAACATCTATACTGTACTTCCTGCAGCGAGAGAAAAAGAATGATCCCGATTTTGTAGAGAAGAACCTGGCAGATATCTGCGCTTCAGCACAGTATACGATTATCAGCATGCTGATGGCCAAGCTAAAAAAAGCTGCTAAACCGCACAATATTAAGCATATAGGTATTGCAGGCGGTGTATCTGCAAACAGTGGGCTAAGAACTGCACTGAAGGACGCCGGCGAGAAATACGGCTGGACAACTTATATACCTAAATTTGAATATTGTACAGACAATGCAGCTATGATAGGCATTACGGGGTATCATAAATTCTTAAAAGGTCAGTTTACAGATCTGTCTGTAAGCCCTACAGCCAGGGCCAAATGGGATTAAGCAATTCATATTTCAGCTTTAAACAATTCACTGTACACCAGGGCGATTGCGCCATGAAGGTAACTACTGATGCCTGCATACAAGGTGCCTGGACACCCGTGCCGAAAGAAGCGAAGCAAATACTGGATATTGGTGCCGGAACGGGCTTGCTTTCACTGATGCTTGCTCAAAAAACGCCAAGTGCTATTATTGATGCAGTAGAGCTGGATGAAAAAGCCGCAATGCAGGCACGTAAGAATTTTGTTGATTCACCCTGGGCCGATCACCTTAATGTGATTTGTAGCGATATACAGGGCTATACGGCTGAACACAAATATGACCTTATCATCAGTAACCCGCCATTTTTTAACCACAGCCTTAAAGGGCCAGAAGAGGCGCGCAATAATGCCCGGCATACAACAACACTCACTTACGAGGACCTCTTTAAATCTATAGATGCTAATCTGAATACCGGCGGACTGGCCTCTGTGCTGCTGCCTCGTCCGGAGTCTGACTTATGGGAAAAGCTGGTAGAAAAAAATGGCTGGCATATACATAACAGCCTGCATGTAAAAGACAACGATAATGCCATTGTAAAAAGGATAGTGTTCCTCCTCGGCAGGCATAGCCCGGACAAGCGACAGACACAACAACTGGTCATTAAGCAAAGCGATGGCAGCTATACAGAACCATTTAAACAGTTGTTGCGCCCGTACTATCTGAAATTATGACCTTTTTGCGCCGTTCCGAAATGAAGAAGATAGAGATGAGCATCCAACCCGCCCAAAACAGGTAAGCCCCCACATGAAATACATCGCGCAACAGGCGATGAGTAAAGTCATCAGAAAAATCGCTGTAGGTAAAATAAAGACCATATACAGCTGCTGCAAACAGCAGCACGTGAACGATCTTAGCCACTACAAAAGGCAGGCTTTTTTGTAACATCCACTGAATAAAGAAAAGCACCAGCAACGCACCATATACCACCGCGCCGCCTTGCCACCATACTTTAAGGAATTTGTACTCTTTGTGCATGAGGTTGATACCAACCCTGCCTATCCACGACATGTTGGACATCAGGAAACCCGACACGGCAGAGAGCCCGGCCAGCAGCAGCAAAAAAAGTATGGTCCGTTTCATATGTAGCGCTTATTAAAAACATATTCCCGGTTTAGGGCCGGGAATATGTACAATAAAATAAGTGTAATTATTGCATTGATTTGGCGTCGTTCAGGAACTGCGCAAGGCCTATGTCCGTAAGCGGGTGCTTCAACAGGCCCATAATAGATGGCAGCGGGCAAGTGCATACATCAGCACCGGCCTCTGCACAACGTACTATATGCAGCGGGTTGCGGATAGATGCTGCAAGCACTTCGGTCATAAAGCCTTGTGCATTGTACAGGCCAACTATCTGCTCTATCAGCTGCACACCATCCCAGCTGCTGTCGTCTATGCGACCTATGAAAGGAGACACATACGTAGCACCGGCCTTAGCAGCCAGCAAGGCCTGGCCGGCAGAGAATACCAGCGTACAGTTGGTCTGGATATCGTTGTCTGTAAACCACTTAATAGCCTTGATGCCATCTTTTATCATTGGCACCTTTACCACAATATTCTTGTGGATCTTAACCAGTTCCTTACCCTCGGCTATTATCTCATCGAAGCTTGTACCTAATACTTCTGCACTTACAGGGCCGTCTACCATTTCACAGATGGTCTTGTAGTGCTGCATAATAGCTTCCTTGCCCTTTATGCCTTCTTTAGCCATCAGCGAAGGGTTGGTAGTTACACCATCAAGGATGCCCAGTTCGTTAGCTTCCCTTATCTGGTCCAGGTTTGCCGTATCTATAAAAAATTTCATGTAAATGATCGTTTGACGGCAAAGGTAAAAAAAAACGAACGCCTTAGATAATAGTGATAGTTAAAAGAACGAGAAGAATGAAAACCCGGCTTCAGATGAATGAAACACCAGTTGTAACAACCGTGGCACGGAATTTAATCTTCCCTCTGTCATATAATTCTGAGATGGTTAAAAATAGACGAAAAGTTTTATACATAATTCTGGGCATCTTTGGCTTCATCATTGCGCTTGCTGCCGGCGCCTCCATCTGGATATCTCATAATTATAAGGGTATTATTATGGCCCGTTTGCCCCAGATGGTAACAGACAATACAGACGGCCTCTACCGGGTGGAACTGGGCGATATCAGCATCAATATCATAACCAGGAAGGTTACCCTGAAAAATGTGCACTTTTATGCAGACCCTAAAAAAGTAGCAGAGCTGAAGCGCGACAATATATGCCCGCGCACTACCTACAATTTTACAGTGCCGGAGGCGGTGGCAGGCGGCGTAAACTGGAAGGCACTGGCCGCCGACAACACATTCCGTTGTAAATATGTTATCATCAACAATCCTTCTACGCTTTTTGAAGGCCGACCGCGCGGCGATACCAGCCGCATGAAAAAAGGCGACAAAAAACCGCTCATTATAAGATCAGACAAGATCATTATCAACAATCCCAGCATAGTGTATAGTTATGCTGATGATTCCAATAAGTTCTCACTAAAAGTAAAGGGAGGCAAGATTGAGCTGAACGACTGGCTGCTGGACACTAAAAAGGGCCTGGATACCAGCGCATTCCTGTTTGCCCATAATAGTGTGGTGAATTTTGATAGCTTCTTCTATAAAAAAGAGAATGGATCTTACAGTATGTCATCGGCAGGCATTGGTTTTTCCACCGGCCAGCGCGACCTGGTGCTGGAGCATATGCAGCTGAAGCTGATAGGTAAAAAAGAAGATTTTTATAAGCGCTTCGGCGAACAGAAGGAGATATACGACTTTCATTTCCCGCGCATCAAATTTTCCGGGCTCAACTGGAAAGACCTGATCAATGGCAGGCAACTAGAGACAGATACGATGACCATGTACAACCCCGACCTGTCATTATACTTTAGCCGTAAATATCCTGCATCGCGCACAAGCAAGGTGGGCAACTACCCCCATCAGTTACTCAGGTCACTGGGGCTTAAGACCAACGTACGCCACCTGCTCGTCAACAATGGCAAATTCAGCTATACGGAACAAAATGCCATCACCAGTAAAGAAGCTACCATAACTTTTGTAAACATAAAGGGTAGCATGAAGAATGTGACGAACATAGATACCATCATCAGTAAGAACGACAAATGCAATGTAATGCTCGATGGCAAGTACCAGCAAAACGCCCGACTTACCGCCAACTTTACATTTTCCCTTTCTGACCCCAAAGGCTTTTTTACCCTGGATGGCACTGTGAAAAACATACATGCCGAAGACATTAACCAAACTACAAAAACATTGGCCCTTACAGAGGTTCGTGCCTTCAATATGTCTCAGCTGGATATGCACATAGAAGGCAATGAGACCTATGGCAAAGGAACCATTACCATGCTGTATGATCAGCTGGAACTTGCATTTCTAAAACTGAGCGATGAGGATAATAAACCCGACACGCGCGGGTTGGGTATGCTATCCTTCCTTGCCAATAAGCTGGCACTATTCCCGGCAAACCCAATGCCCGGAAAAGAAGTGCGCCACATGACCACCTATATAAAACGAGATGCCTATAAAGGCTTCTTCAACCTCATCTGGAAAAACATTTTCCAGGGAGCCAAGAACACAGCCCTTCGTGCACCGGATCTTGTAGCCAACATACAGGAAAAACGCAACCCGGAGAAGAAAGGAATCCTAAAGAAGATATTTGGTAAAAAGCGGTAAACAGAAACAGCGGCGCAATTTGCGCCGCTGTTTGACTTAAAATATAATTAACTACTTACCGTACGTCAACCCCATATTCCACAGCATAAACGCCCATTTATCGGCCTGCTCTGCTATCAGCTTATCTGTAGGCTTGCCTGCACCATGGCCGGCATTGGTCTCTATACGCACTAGCACCGGCTTATCGCAAGACTGCGCAGCCTGCAACGCAGCTCCGAATTTGAATGAGTGCGCCGGTACTACCCTGTCATCATGATCCCCTGTCAGCACCATGGTAGCAGGATAGCAGGTACCCTTCTTAGCATTGTGCACCGGCGAATATTTGTACAGGTATTGAAACATCTCTTTGCTGTCCTCAGCCGTGCCGTAGTCGTAAGCCCAACCCGCACCTGCGGTAAACTTATTATAACGCAGCATATCCAGTACGCCCACAGCCGGGAAGCACACCTTAAATAGATCCGGACGCTGGGTAAGACAAGCACCTACCAGCAAGCCACCATTAGATCCTCCTGAAATAGCCAGGTAATCCTTAGAGGTGTACTTTTCCTTTACCAGGTATTCGCCTGCAGCTATAAAGTCGTCAAATACGTTCTGCTTCTGCATCTTTGTACCTGCATTGTGCCAGGTATCGCCGTATTCGCCACCGCCACGCAGATTGGCTACGCAATAGATACCGCCATTCTCCAGGAACACAAGATTGCTGACACTGAATGCCGGCGTCATGCTGATGTTGAATCCTCCATAGCCATACAGCATAGTAGGGTTCTTGCCATTCTGCTTCATGCCTTTCTTCCACGTCAATATCATAGGTATCTTTGTGCCGTCCTTAGATGTGTAGAACACTTGCTTGCTTTCGTACTGTGTAGGATCAAACTTTACGTTCGACTGCTTGTAAACACTTGAAGCACCGGTCTTAATATCGTACTTAAAGATGGTTGGCGGATACACATACGAGGTGAATGTATAGTAGGTTTCCATCTCTTCTTTCTTGCCACTAAAACCACTGGCAGTGCCCAGGCCCGGCAGTTTTATCACCTTTTCTTTTTTGCCTACCAGGTCGTACTGAACCACTTCCGATACCGCATCCTTAAGGTAATGGGCAAACAACTTGCCGCCGCATGTGCTTATACTCAGCGGGAACTTATCTTCTTTGATCACATCCTTCCATGCCGACGGGTTCAGATTGTTGATGTCAACCTTTACCAGCCTGTGATTCGGCGCATTCAGATTGGTCTCTATATACAGCGTATTACCTTCCGAATAAGCTACACTATGCTCATTATCAAAACCCGTTACTATGGGCTTTATAGGCGCATTAGGTTCTGCCAGGCTCTGCACATACAGTTCGTTACCGTAGGTAGCGTTGGCCGCAGAGATAACCAGGTATTTCTGATCTTCAGTAACGCCTCCACCAATATACCTGCGTACCAGCTGCTCACCACCAAATATCAGTTTGTCGCTGCTTTGTGGTGTGCCTATCTTATGATAATACAACTTGTGCATTTCGGTTTTCGCCGATAACTCGCTGCCCTTGGGCTTATCATAACTGCTGTAGTAAAAGCCATCATTACCCTTCCAACTCAGCCCGCTGAACTTTACATCGTGCAAGGTATCGCCCACAATATTTTTCGTCTTTGTATCCAGCACAAATACCTTCCTCCAGTCCGATCCGCCATCCGACACCTGGCAGGCGGCCATAGTGCCATCTTTCGTAAACTCTATTCCCTGCAGGGATGAGGTACCATCGCTGGAGAATTTATTCGGATCCAGGAACACTTCCGGCACGCCCTTATCCTTTTGCCTGTAGAGTATATACTGGTTCTGCAGGCCGTCATTCTTATAAAAATAGGTGTACTCCCCTTCCTTGAACGGAGCCGTGTACTTCTCGTAATTCCACAGTTCCTTAAGCCTTGCCTTTATCGCATCGCGGAAAGGTATTTTATCCAGGTAGGCATTGGTGGTATTGTTCTGTGCTATTACCCACGCCTTGGTATCCTCGGCCCTATCGTCCTCCAGCCAGCGATACGGATCGCTTACCGTAGTGCCAAAATAATTATCCGTCTGCTCTACCCTCCTGGTCTCGGGGTACTTCATCTGCTGTGCATTGGTTGTCATAAACGTTATCAATAACGAGCCACAAAGTAGGGGTGTTCTCATTTTATATAGTTTTTAAAGCGGCGGCTTATGCTCCGCGACGCCGTAAGTTAGCAGGTTTTTAATAAACGCGGGAAACAAATGGCCCGATTGTTGCTATAGTCATAGTTGTTTTTAACGATTTGAGACTAAATAAGTTGGCGCTCGCAGGTTATATTTGCACAATGGCTTATTTAAACAAAGCCTTTAATATTTATAGGGTCTGAGGAAGTTTCTTAAAATATCAGGATATACACTGCTCACACTGGTGCTTATCCTTGTTCTTGCGGTAGTGCTCATCAACACCACGCCCGTGCAGAATTATATTGCCCACAGGTCGGCTAAGTACTTGTCTGAAAAAATGAAGACAAAGGTAACCGTAGACCATATCCGGGTCGATCTCCTCAACCATCTTTCCCTGAATGGCGTATACATTGAAGACCAGGCCCACGACACCCTGCTGTATGCCGGCGAGGCCACCGTGCAGATAACCGACTGGTTTGTGTTTGAAGACAAACCTGTACTGCATTACCTGAAGCTGAGCAATGCGTATGCACACCTGTACCGTAGCGCGACATCGCCCAACTGGAATTATGACTTTATTGTAAAAGCATTCGGCACCAACGAAAAAACGTCAAAAGCCGACACTTCTAAAAAGATCAGCTTCGACCTGGAGAAGATCGCCCTGAACAATGTGCGTTTCCATATGGATGATGCATGGGGCGGTGAAGACCTGGATTTCGACATAGGCTCCTTTGCTATAAATGCCAAAAGCCTGGATATAGCTAAAAAAGAGCTGGCAATAAACCGGGTAGAAGGCAATAATGTTGTGATCGCCATTGAAGAATACGAAGCAGGCAAGCCAAAAACTATCCGGCCCGCCGGGTATGTACGTCCTGTAGATACCACTCCGTTCAACGGGGATAAATGGCATATCTCGGCCAAAACAATAGCGCTGGATGAGTGCAGGGTAAGGTTGACGGCCAATGACAAAACACCGGTGCCGGGCTTGTTCGATGAAGACCACCTGGACATCAGCCACATCAAATGCCTGGTTACCGATGCCGATATAGTAGGCGATACCGTACGCGGCAGGGCCGAGCACCTGTATGCGCACGAACGTTGCGGCATTACCATAAAAGATCTCCGCAGCAAGATCACCGTTTCGCCGGTGGCCAGCATATGCGATGAACTATACCTGGAGACCAACTACAGCAAGATACGCGACTACTATGCCATGCATTACCGCCGCTTCCCCGACTTCCTGCAGTATATAGACAGTGTAACCATGGTGGGCCACCTGCGCAATGCAACAATTGACAGCCGCGATATTGCCTACTTTGCCCCGGAGATGCACAACATACCCGCTATTGTGCAAGCCAGCGGCAACGGCCGGGGCACCGTAGCCCGACTGAGCGCAGACCACCTGGTAGTGACCGATGGCGTGAACGTAGTAAAAGGCAATGTAATGATGAAGGGCCTGCCCGATATTTACAATACCCACATCATCTACAGCAATGCAGAAGTGCTTACCAGTGGCAATGGCATACTTAAATATGCACCGGGTCTTAAGAACAATCCCGGCCTGGCCTTATCTCTGCTAAGCCATGCTTACTTTAAGGGCATCTACGATGGGTATATAGATAACTTCACCGTCAATGGCATACTTGCATCCAACCTCGGCAACATTCAGGCGCAGAACGTTACGCTGAACATAAAAGACTTTAACAGCAAGCTGGCCACATACTCTGGCACCGTTGCTACAGATAAGCTGCAGCTGGGCATGCTGCTGAATATACCCGCATTGGGTAGTGTTACCTGCAAAGAAAGCATCAAGGGCCGCTCATTTGATCCGGAAGATCTTGCTATCGATCTCAACGGGAACATAGCTGAGCTCAACCTGAACAACTATGCCTATCACAACATCACAACACAAGGCACACTGGGCAAAAAGCAATTCGATGGCAAGTTGCTGGTAGATGATCCTAACCTGGCCCTCGACTTTAACGGAGGTTTTGATTATAACGACCTCAAGAAGATAAAGATAAACGCCACTGCTCACCTGCTGTACAGCAACCTGAAAGCGCTGAATATTACCAAAGACACTGTAACAACCGCCGCCGACTTCGACCTCGACTGCACAGGCAGCAATATAGACAACTTCTTTGGTTACGCCCGCCTGTATAACATAGACCTTCGGCGCAATGCACACAAAGTAGCAGTAGATTCCATATACCTTCACTCTACCCTCGGCGACGATGGATATAAAGAACTAACTATTGAAAGTAACGATATCTCGGCAAATATCAAAGGTACCTACCTGCTGTCGGGCCTGCCGCAGTCGGCACAGTACTACCTTTCCAAGTATATACCCAACTACATTAATGCGCCTGTCAGGTTCCCGCCCGATCAGAACCTGGAGTTCACGATCCGCACCCGCAATATAGATAGCCTGCTGGCTGTAACAGCCGATAATGTAAAAGGTTTCGACACATCTGTCATATCAGGCTCCTTCAATACTACGGCGCAAAAGCTTACGCTCAATGCCAGCATACCTTATGGCAGCATAGGTCGATTCCATATGAGCAATATTGCCATAAACGGAGATGGCAACCTCGACCATATTGCCTTAAATACCAACGTAGAAAACGTGGCTATTGGCGATAGCTTCATCAACAGTTCACTTAGCCTTACCACTACCCTCGCCAACGATTCGCTCAACTTTACCATAGCTACCACCGCCCCCGACACCAGCAGCGCCATAACGCTTAACGGCCGCATCCTTGCCCGTAAAGACTCCCTGTTCTTATCAGTATTACCATCAGAATTTTTCCTCAACAGGGCCAGGTGGGATATAGCCGGAGGCAGCAAGGTTACCTATACCAAAGACTTCCTGCAGGTAGAAAACATATTGCTCTCTTCCGGCTTGCAAAGGATCACGGCCAATACCACACTACTAACAGATGATCAGCGCCTCACCATCACAACAGAGAACCTTGACGTGGGCCAGTTAGGTTACTGGGTGGGCTTATCGCCCTATCAGCCCGATGGGCGTATTAACGGTACTATATCTATAGAAAAGATCTTCAAAAACGTATTTATCGGTGCCAATATGATGGCCACTGATGTAAAGTTCGGTGCCGATACTGTTGGCACGATAACACTTATCGGCTACTACGATGGTGCCCGTAAGCTGGTCAATCTCGATCCGCAAACAGGCATCTACCGCGGCAACTCATCCATAGTAGCATCGGGCAATATCTCTTTCGATAGCGTTACCAACCAGAAGCTCGATGGCAACGTCATCTTCAACAACGCACAGGCATCGTGGGCCAGTCCTTTCCTCATAGATATATTCAGCCGCCTGGGCGGCACTGTGAATGGCAACCTGGCATTCAAGGGCACTTCCTTTGATCCCGTAATAGATGGTACGCTGAACCTTACCAACGGGGCCATGAAGGTAGACTACATGGGCACCTACTACACCATACCCACAGCTACCGTTCGCATCAACAATAACAAGATAGACTTTGGCAGGATACAGGCGTATGATGTAAATAATAACCAGGCGCTGATTACCGGCTATTTCTCACACGATCTCTTCCGCGATATGAAGATGCACATTACCCTGCGCTCGCAGAAGTTTGAGGTAATGAAGTTGACGGCCAATGACAATAATATGTTCTACGGCAACGTAATAGCCGGCATGGACTCTTTTACTGTACGCGGCAATTTCAACTATGTAAAACTCCACGCCTACAACGTATACCCTGCCGACAGGTCGCATCTGTTCATCCCCGTAAGCACTGCGGGTAGCATAAACACATACAGCTTTGTTACCTTCAAAAGCTATGGCAAGAACCAGGCACCTGCCAAAAGGCCTAAGCGTTTTAAACTGGACCTGGACATTGATGCCAACCTGAACAACCTGGCCGAAATGACCATAGTGCTTGATCCTTCTGCCGGAGATGCCATCTCAGCCCATGGCACCGGCAACATACAGCTATCCATGCCATCAAGCAACGATATGCGCATAACCGGCACCTATATTATTAACGATGGTACTTACGACTTTACGTTCAAAAACCTGGAGTATCGTAGGCAATTCGTGCTTAATCAGGGCAGCACCATTAACTTCACCGGACCTTTCTTCGAGACAGAAATGAATGTTGATGCCACTTATTCTAAGCGGGCAAGGCTCTATGATCTGCTGACTGATGCCGAAATAAACAACGCCGGTCTTACCGATGCCGAGAAGGCCGTTGTAAAAACCCCGGAAATAGTGAATGTACTGCTGCATATGCGCGGAACACTCAACAACCCGCTGCTAACTTTTGATATGGACCTGGCAGAGAAGAAATCTATTGGCACATATGCCTATGCAAAGTTCACCAACCTGAACAGGGATGACAGGCAAAAACTGGAACAGGTAGGCTCGCTTTTGTTGATCGGTTCTTTCATTCCGTCTGATGGACTGGCAACCACCAATGCGGCTACATCTACCGCCCTTACAAATATGGGGCAGCTTATATCCAGCACCGCTTCTGTAGGCCTTACTGCATTGGTAAATAAACTGTTTAATGATAGTAAGCTGAATGTTGATGTAAAGTATAACAACTACAACCTCAACGATCAGTCTAATATCGGCATCACCCGCAACTCAGTTAAAGTGGGTGTTAGCCATCCATTTCTTAACGACAAGCTGGAAGTGCAGGTGGGTAGCACTTCCGATTGGGGCCGGCCCGCCAGTAGTGCAACAAGCGCTAGTAACTTCAACATCACCGGCGACTTCCGCATACAGTATTTGCTCGATCCTATGAGCGGCCTGCGCCTTAATGCATTCCGTACCAGCGATTACGATGTAGTGCAGGACAAAGACATTACCCGCGGTGGTGTAGGTATGAGCTGGAGAAAGTCTTTTGACGGTTTCTCTGACCTGTTTACCAGCAACAAAAAGTTGGAGAAAATACGCGAAGCAGAACTGAAGAAACAATACGCCGACGATAGCGCAACAAAGACGGAAGTATTGAAGAAAGACCAGTAATTACTTAGCCACCTGCTGCAGATAACGCTCCAGCTGCAAGGCTACTACATCCCAGTCAAACTTCGTACGGATCACGTTCATCCCCGCATTACCAACACGCTTGCGCTCCTCTGCCGATGATAATAACTGAACAACACTTGCTGCAAACTGCTGCGGGTCGGTCTGCATAATAGCACCCTCTCCGCTTTGTATGCCCAGGCCGGCAAAACCTATATTAGAGCATACCACAGGTATACCCATAGCCATAGCTTCCAGCACCTTGTTCTGTGTGCCCGCACCAAAGCGCAGCGGTGCTACCACCACACTGGCAGTGTTATACATGGCTGCCAGGTCTTTTACAAAGCCGGTCACCTCCACATGGTCGCTGGCCAGCTCCTGCACCTTAGGCACCGGGCGCTGACCCGCTATTACAAATTTTACTTTCGGCATCTTTTCACGGATGGCAGGTAGTATGGATTGTACAAAATAGACCACCGCATCCACATTGGGTGCATAGTCCATATTGCCGGTAAATAGTAAAGTATTGTTGTGGCTGTAGTCGTGATCGGCCGCTTTAAAAGTGCTCATGTCCACGCCGTTGGGCAGCAGGTCCATGTTCGTGGCCTGGTGGTTTCTGCGCATATACTCCAGGTCTTCCTGGCTGCATACCAGGCTCATGTCGTACTCCTTTACTATGGCTTCGTATTTAAGCACGCGCTTCTGCTCCATATTCTCGAACATAGCCGTAAGCAAGCCCCGCTTCACTGTCTTGCGGCGCTCCCAATATAGCGAAAATGCGTCGGGCAGGTCAAGTATACGGCCAAGGTCTTTCCTGTTGGCCAGGTAGGGCGACATGCGCAGATGCTGCACATGTATCGCGTCAAATTGTATTTTATTAAGTAGCCGGTCAATTGCCAGCTGCATCTCCCCGCTCTGGAAGTACAGCACCTGTAGTGGTTTGCTATCCCAGGCCCCTTTCACGCATTGCATAGCGCTTTTCCACTTAGGCAGGTATATAAACTCTACTGTTGTAAATATTTTTTCCAGCTCAGCTTTGTAGGTAAGATCCTCTTCCGTTTGTGCAAAAGTCAGCAGGTGCAGTTCATGTCTCCCCTTCAGCCTTTTGGCCAGGTTAAAGATTTTGAGCTTATCACCGCGGTAGGGCGGGTACGGCACACGGTTAGCAAGAAAAAGTATCTTCATTTAGTATCAAGCAGAGTTTCACGCAAAGATGCGCAAAGTGCCGCAAAGAAATAGCTATAGTTTTTGAATCGCAATTGCAGTTTATCACGCGGCGCTAATATCACCTCCCTTTAGGGCCGGGGTTACACATGCGGGCTACAGCAAGCAAAAAAGCTATTTATTTCAGTATCTCATGGCCCAGCTTGTCGCGCTTGGTCTGCAGGTAAAATTCGTTGTGCTTATTGGGCTTTATCTCTATGGCCACATTCTCCACTATTTCCAGGCCATAGCCGCTCAGCCCTGCACGTTTGCGCGGGTTGTTGGTCATCAGCTTCAGCTTGGTCACTCCCAGGTGGCGCAATATCTGTGCACCAACGCCATAGTCGCGCTGGTCATTTTTAAAGCCTAGTGCCAGGTTGGCTTCTACGGTATCCTTACCTTCTTCCTGTAGTTTGTAGGCTTTCAGTTTGTTGAAGAGGCCAATCCCCCTGCCCTCCTGGTTCATGTACAAGATCACGCCCTTGCCTTCCTTTTCTACGATTTCCATGGCAGCCGCCAGCTGGTCGCCACAATCACAACGCAGCGAGTGCAGGATGTCGCCCGTGAAGCACGAGCTGTGTACGCGCGTAAGCACAGGTTCATCTTTTTCCCATGTTCCCTTCACCAGCGCCAGGTGATTTTCTCCGGTAGCTATCTGCCTGAAGGCGTACAGCTGAAAATCGCCATGCTTGGTAGGCATTTGCACATTCACCACCTCTTCCACCAGCGATTCATGCTTCAGCCTGTATTCTATCAGGTCTTTAATGGATATGATCTTAAGGTCAAATTTCTTAGCTATTTCCTGCAGCTGTGGCATACGTGCCATAGTGCCGTCATCGTTCATTATTTCTACCAGCACACCAGCGGGCTCCATACCCGCCAGGCGGGCCAGGTCCACTGTAGCTTCGGTATGGCCCGTGCGACGCAGCACACCACCATCCCTCGCCCTAAGTGGAAAGATGTGTCCTGGGCGGCCCAGGTCGTCCGGTCGTGTTGCCGGATCTATTAATGCCTGCACAGTTTTGGACCTGTCGTGGGCAGAGATGCCTGTTGTGCAGCCATTACCTATCAGGTCTACAGAAACGGTGAATGGTGTTTGGTGCAACACAGTATTGTTTTCCACCATCAGGTTCAGCTTCAGCTCCTCGCAGCGGGCTTCCGTTATCGGTGCGCAAATAAGGCCGCGCCCGTGCTTAGACATAAAGTTGATGATCTCGGGGGTAACATTACGGGCTGCAGTAACAAAATCACCTTCATTTTCACGATCTTCATCATCCACCACTATCAGCAATTTGCCTTTTTTCAGGTCTTCAAGCGCCGCTTCTATAGTATCCAGCATAAAAAACTACTCTAAATTGGGTGCAAAGGTACACTTATTGTCGCTAAGACCTAAGTAACTGGTTTACAGAAACCGGAATAAAGCTATAGGTGTAATCAATAATGAAAGAACATAATGTGCGACCAGAACAATACTATTCCTTTTTCGTCTTATTACCTTTCCGTTTACTGGCGATTCTTGCAATAGTATTTTTTATCCTCTCATCAACCTCCGATTCTGAAAACAATTGCTCTCCGTTTAGATAATTCTGATAACGACGGTCCAGTTCAGCTTTAAACTCATCGCTGTAATATCCGGCTACGCGGTCACTTGCTGCCTGTTTAGTTTCTTCCCAGCTATACATTCTGGCACTACCGTCTTTGAAAGACTGGTATCTACGTTTCAGTTCAGCACGAAATCCTATATTTACGGCGTCTCTTTTTCGATTCATAAAACGGCAATTTAGAGTTAAACGGAGTGTCTGGATTTAAAAATTGTGCACTTGCAATATTTTTATGTCACTTCCTTCTGGCTACGCTTACTAGCCTTTCTATAAACACAGAATACATTAAACAGTTGATCACTATTCCGCCAAAGTACAACCAACCACTTTTATAGACAAAATGCTCAAGAAGCACATGTGTTGGAAAACGTAAAACAGTAAAAACTGCAGAGCCAAGGCATGTTGCTGCATCACTTACGGCAGCCCCTTCTTCACTGGCAAACACAATAATGAAACTAATGGTTGCAAGCATCAATAGTACCACAGTTGCAGCAAAAAAGATTCTAAAACTAAACATTGGCAACTATCAGCTTGATCAACTCCTCTTCGGCGTCAGCCATTCCTCTCCTCTGCCCATTATTAGTTGGCCATACTGTCAATTTCAGATCATCGCATACAGCGCCAAACCCGGCATCATCATCCAGTATCCTTATGATATATTCTTTCCCGTTTACGGTAACGGTCTTTGTCACTTCCTGGCACAGGGTAAGCATAGTCGTTGTTTCTTTGTAAATATCGCACTTTTGTTCAACTTATATTCCTGCAATAAGTGTTTGTTTCATAAACATTTAATTAATTAAAGAAATAATATATTATTGACGAAACAACATCGCTTTTCCTACTTTTATCAAACAATGCCCGGAAAAGGAAATTTATGGAAACTTGCCGAAGACAGGATCACCAACACCCCATCCACCTATTTAGGGAAATTGGTCTGGCGCTGCTATTCCTATCTCAGCAGTGTACCATCAGTGATAAAAGACGAAAACTACTGGTTTTATAATATTACCAATCTCGCTTATTTCCTCATTTCACTGCTCCACCTTTCATGGATATTCATTTTTTCGGCCTTCCATTTCGGCAATATGGCAGGCTTGCAGCTGGTCAGTATTCTGTCCTACATATTTGCTTTTTCTCTCAATAGGCGGGGCTATCATCTTATAGCTATGCTTATAGCCATAGCAGAAGTTAGTGCACATCAGGTGGTAGCTGCCTCTCAAACAGGCTGGGGAACTGGTTTCCAGAATTTCATCCCGCTTATAGGACTCATGCCCTTCCTTAAATATAACGAGAAGTGGTCGATCAAGATTGCGCTTGCGCTATTCTCAATGGGCGTATACCTGTATATCGATATCGCAATAAAACAACTACCACCTGCCTTACCTATTACGGACTGGCAAATATCATTTCTCACCATCACTAATGCTGTAGCCTGTTTTATTCTGGTTACATTATGGGGTATAGTATTATCTGTTTCCTACAATCGTACAGTTGCAGACCTGCTTAAAAAAGAACAGGAGTTGTTCGAAGTGCAAAAACAAGCGGAACAGGCAGAGATACTTGGAGCACTCAACATTACTGCACGCGATAAAGAGATATTCCAGTTGCGCAACGTAGAGCTCAGAAATAGCAACCAGGAGATATTATTACAAAAGGAACAGATAGAATTGCTGGTATCGGAACAGGAACAGATCATCTTACGACGCACACAAGAGCTGGCCGAAGCGAATAAAAAACTGGTAGAACTGGTACAGTACAACGCACATAGCCTGCGCGAACCGCTCACCCGGCTCATGGGTGCCATGATGATAGCAGAATATATGGAGCGGGAAGAGTTTTTTGATGAGATATGGCCCCCCATGGGTAAAGCCGTAAGAGACCTCGACAAAAGAATATTAGAAGTAATAGCCATTGCCAACAACGCCCTGGAAAATTATGAACAGGGAGACGGCGTTTCAGCAACCATACCGAATATACCGTCCATCGTTCGCCCTGCCTTGCCACAATAAGCGCAACACAACCAAACTTATAACCATCTTCAACGGGAGGGTCATCACTTTTGTGCATATCTTTTATTTGGAAACGCCTGCTCGGCCGTCGTATCTTTACAGCGTCTAAAAGCAGTTTTTGGGACACAAAAGATCTTTACAATACTTTAACCACTCGCAAAAAAACCGGCAGAAAAACTGCCGGCAATAATTGCCAAATCGGCAGAAACAGCAATATTACGTTTTTTCATACCTGCCTTACATTTCAATCCGTTACACCCTTCACCTCAACCAAGAACTGCCGATAACTATCAAAAAATAAAACTGGTAGAAACAGCAATTTCACATCAAGGCAGGCAACATTGAGCCATTGAGCCATTGAGCTATTAAGCCATTTATTTTTCGTACCTTTGCACCCGCAAAAACCGGTTACTGGCCGGTTAGCATTATTTATTATGATAAATGTTAGCAATCTATCGCTTCGCTACGGCAAGCGCGTGCTGTTTGAAGATGTGAATGTCCGTTTTACGGAAGGTAACTGCTACGGTATTATCGGCGCTAATGGTGCCGGTAAGTCTACGTTCATGAAGATCATCTCTGGCGAGATAGACCCTACCACCGGTAAGGTAGAGATCACTAAGGGCCAGCGTATGAGCGTTCTGAAGCAGAACCACTACGAATTTGACGAAATACCTGTACTGGAAACTGTTATGCGCGGCAATACTGTATTATTTGAAGTAATGCAGGCAAAAGACGCCATCTATGCAAAAGAAGATTTCACTGAAGAAGACGGCATAAAGGCAGGTGAACTGGAAGGTCTGTTTGCAGAAATGGACGGCTGGAACGCCGAAAGTGATGCCGCCACCCTGCTCAGCAACCTTGGTATAAAAGAAGTATTACACACAAAGCTGCTGAAGGAGCTGGATGGTAACCAGAAGGTACGTGTGCTGCTGGCACAGGCGCTGTTCGGCAACCCAGATATCCTGTTGCTTGATGAACCTACCAACGACCTTGACCTGGAAACCATAGGCTGGCTGGAAAACTTCCTGGCCGATTATGAGAAGATCGTACTGGTTGTATCGCATGACCGTCACTTCCTGGATACTGTGTGTACGCACGTTGCGGATATCGACTTCGGTAAACTGACCGTATTTACAGGCAACTATAGTTTCTGGTACGAATCGAGCCAGCTGTTGTTGAAACAGCGTAGCGACCAGAACAAGAAGGCGGAAGAAAAGATCGCAGAATTGAAAGAGTTCATCGCGCGCTTCTCGGCCAACGCTTCTAAGTCTAAACAGGCTACCAGCCGTAAAAAGGCATTGGATAAGATCAAGCTGGACGACATGACCGTGTCTAACCGTAAATATCCCGCTATCCTGTTCAACAACCAGGTGCGCGATGCCGGAGACCAGATAATAGAAGTAAAGGGCCTTGGCAAAACCGTAAATGGAGAGGTGCTGTTCAAAGACATCAGCTTCGATCTGAAGCGCGGACAAAAGGTGGCCGTTTTATCAAACAACTCCCTTGCTACAACAGCATTTTACCAGATACTATCAGGCGAAGACACCGATTTTGAAGGCAGCTTTAAATGGGGCGTTACTATTACCCCTACTTACCTGCCCAACGATAACTCTAAATACTTTGAGGGTAATAACGACAACCTGATCGACTGGCTACGTCAGTATTCGGAAGAAAAGGATGAAACATTCATCCGTGGCTTCCTGGGCCGTATGCTCTTTAGCGGCGAAGAAACACTGAAGAAGTCATCTGTGCTGAGCGGTGGCGAGAAAATGCGCTGTATGCTCAGCCGTATGATGATGCTGAAGGGCAACTTGTTAATGCTGGATGAACCTACCAACCACTTAGACCTGGAAAGTATCACCGCCCTCAACAATGGCATGAAAGACTTTAAAGGTACCATCCTCTTCACCACCCGAGATCATGAGTTGGCCAACACCGTTGCCGACCGTGTACTGGAAATAACACCAAACGGCCTCATAGACCGCGAAACCACATTCGACGAATACATGGAGAATGCCCGCGTAAAAGAACTGAAAGCTGAGCTGTATGGTGTAACAGCTTAATTGCTCAATTGGTTTACATAATAAACAACACCCCGCTTCGAAAAACCGAAGCGGGGTGTTTGTTACATACCGTTCGTGAACAAAAACGACCGTTCATCAATTATATCAGCCCTGCTCATCCAGTTGCACTATCTTTACATCACATATAAACATGTATATTATGAAAAAAGTAATTCTGCTGTTATCTATCATTAACTTATTCCTGTTCTCCTCAGCCTCAGCCCAGTGTTATATTAGTGCGCACAGTATCGGCGAACAGCATGTACACGACACAACCTACAAGATAATGGTTGTGGATACGTCTGTAACAGGGATCAGCGGCCTTACTTATACATGGCATTGGGATGATGGCACTACCTCCGGCGGTCCTGTAGCTGCGCTGCCTATAACTGATGCCTCTCTTATGCATTCTTATACCGTCACAGTTAATGGCCCCGGCATGGGCTGTAGCTATAGCGATGCTGTGGGGACTACACTTGTCTTCAACTGCGCTACACTACCGGCAATTCATTATAAAGACGTTGCAGATTATGGCTTGGTACAAACAACGCTCACTGATCCAAATACTGTAGCAATACGCTTTAATGATGCCACTTATTCGCCCCTTGGCGATATGAATCTCGCCGTCCACTTCGATCTGGATTGGGGCAACGGCAATGTAATATCAACTGTGCAGGCATATGATACATTGGCGCTTATCGGCGGAGCAACCGACCCTGCACATGCATCACACTACGCATACCCCGGGCAGTATAAAATTCATACGCAATACAGCTATTCCTACGGTGCACTCACTTGCCCCGTTGTTGATCTTGGACCGGAATGTATATGGGTGGCAGGTCGTGCAGGAGCCGGAGCGCCAAAGATAGGAGGAAGCTTGTCTTATTGCGTGGGAGATACACTTCGACTTAATATTGTAGACACGATAGCTCAATTTCGTAATGCCTACCACAGAACAGATACCGTAGGGGTGCACCACTACGATATTGTACCCGAAGCAGGTGGCACATATCCGATGACATTTGGTCCAAACCGATTGTATTCCTGGAGCCACGACGGCTCATATTTCGGGCTTTCATTAGACTCTGCGTTGATAATGCCTAACCTCACTATGGCTGACACGGGAATATATTACATGCAGACATGGGAAAACATAAGCCTGACAGATACTATTTTACGGGTACATGTAACCATAAATAACGCTGCACCGATTGTAGCACCAATAACCGGAGCGTCAAGCGTATGTGCCGGATATGCAACTACTCTGTATAACGCCACTACCGGCGGTACCTGGAGCAGTACCTCCGCAACCATCAGCGTTTCGGCTGAGGGGTCTGTTACGGGAGTTGCTACCGGACCTGCTGAAGTAGCCTATACAGTAACAAACAGCTGCGGTAGCACAACCGTTACCTATCCCATAAACGTTGTGTCCGCTTCTATATGTACAGAGGGGGTTGCCAGTCAGCAAAATCATAGCCCGATAGTATTATACCCCAACCCATCTGATGGGATATTCACTATTGAAATGCAGGGCGCAGACGCGGATATTACCGTCAGCGACATAACGGGCAAAGTAGTAGCTACCTTCCACACCACCGGCAAGTCAGCTATCCCGGTCGATCTGCATTACTTGCCGGGCGGCACATACCTGCTAAAAGCAGAAACCACTGACAAAGTTTACAGGGATAAGATGGTGATACGATAATAATAGCTCAACTATACAACAAATAACCCGCTTCGAAAATGAAGCGGGTTATTTGTTCCATATTACAAAACTATCGACAACTACTATTTCCTGACAAACTCCAGGTCCTGAAAATCGAAGCTAAAATCGGTTAATGGCGAGATGACTTTCATTTTCATACCGACCACCTTGCCTTGTTCATCCAGTTCAAAAGTAGCGAAGGCGTCAGCATCCATGCTGCGGTCATCCCATTTTACCACGCATGTATTTGCTTTGTAATAGTGCAGTTCTCCACGCAGTTTCTGGCTGTGCTTCGACTCGAAGCGGACTTTACCGCCTTTGCCAGCTATGGTTACATCACCGAACCATTTATCCATATACGTGCCTGTAAAGGCTTTCAGATCATTGCTACCCTTGTTCTCTGCAACTGTCTTCCAAACTTTGTCTGTTATACCCTTGGCTTCATCTACCGCATTGCCACGGCGGGCGGCGTATTCTTTCACCCTGTCGGTGCCAGTGACGCCGAGATAGCTATCCTTCAGTTGGTTGGTAATAGCAGAGAAGGCCCCACCCTCCTGTTGATTGGTGAGCACAATAATACCCAGGCCCAGTTCGGGTATCATGGTTATTTGTGTTACCATGCCTTCTAATCCGCCGGTGTGGCTTAGTTGTTTGTAGCCTTTTACATCGCTGATGAAGAAGCCCAGTCCGTATGCTGCAAAGTGGGTGTTATATGGCGACTTGCCGTGCGCGGGTATTATCGTTTGCGGGGTGAACATTTCCTCTTTCACTTCTTCGCTCATCACCTTCTTAGCAGTATCATCGCTGAGGAGGTATTTCACCCATTTGCTGAGATCGGCGATGCTGGAGTAGATGCCACCTGCTGAGTGCCCGAGGCTCATAGTATCCCTGTCCACCACCTGCACTTTACCGTCTACGGGCGCATGTCCATCTATCTCGTTGCTGTGATCTTTAAGACGGGCATAGGAACCGGCACTGCTGCTCATGCCTAGCTTCTTCATAATCTTCTTCTCTACAAAGGCGTCCCAGCTCATGCCGCTCACACGGGCTACCACCTCTCCGGCCAGTACGTACATGTTGTTGTCGTAATCATACTGCGTGCGGAACGAGGACACCGGCTTCAGGTAGCGCAGGTTGTAGATCACATCCTTCAGCGTAAAGTCGTTGGGGCTAGGGAACAGCATAAGGTCTCCCGCGCCAAGGCCAAGACCACTACGATGCGTAAGCAGATCGCGGACGGTGAATTGCTCAGTTACGTAAGGATCATAGAGCATGAACTCGGGGATATGATCACGCACCTTATCGTCCCACTTCAGCTTACCCTCATCTACCAATATACCCAGCGCCGCAGCAGTAAACGCCTTGCTGTTGCTGGCTATACCGAACAAGGTATGCTCATCTACCGGCTGCTTAGTCTTCAGCGAGCGGACACCATACCCCTTAGCATGGATGACCTTACCATCTTTAATAACACACACAGCAATACCCGGCACATCGAACGCTTTAAGCGTGCGCTCTGCAAGAGAATCGATCTGCCTGCTGGTTAGCGGTTGGGCTATTGCCTGACCTGCAATGGCCGCTGATAATAGTATGGAAGACAGGAAAGTTTTCATGAGGGAAAGATAAGACGACAGCAGAAATTTATGTAACATTTTCTACCAATATAAGAATGTATTTTTGTAGTAATAGGATGACTATGTACGGAGAGGCAAGAAAACTACACAGGCCAACGCGGAGAGACTCCCCGAGAACCTGACCGTATCAAAAACAATTCTCCACTATTTTTCATTGAGCCATCGAGCCATTAAGCAATTCAGCCATTTTCACTATTTTCGCCCTATGCAAAAAATACTTGTAGCTAATCGTGGTGAGATTGCTATGCGCGTGATGCGCACGGCCAAAGAAATGGGTATTAAAACTGTTGCCGTTTTTTCTGAGGCCGACCGTAATATGCCTTTTGTACGCTATGCAGATGAGGCTGTTTGTATAGGCCCTGCGCTTTCGGCACAAAGCTACCTGCGCGGCGAAAAGATAATAGCTGCCGCTAAGCAAACCGGTGCTGATGCGATACACCCAGGTTATGGCTTCTTAAGTGAAAATGCTGGTTTCTCGCAGGCGGTTACAGATGCCGGCCTGACCTTCATAGGACCATCCGCCCACTCTATCGAAATGATGGGTGACAAGATATCGGCCAAACAAGCTGCCAAGAAGTTTAACGTACCAATGGTACCAGGTACCGAAGACCCGATACAGAGCGTTGCCGAGGCACGGGAAATAGCCAACCGTATTGGCTTCCCTATCCTCATAAAGGCATCGGCCGGCGGTGGTGGTAAGGGTATGCGCGTGGTAGAGAATGATGCAGAGCTGGAGCAGCAGATGCAGACCGCTAAGAGCGAAGCGTTGAGCGCATTTGGCAACGATGCGGTATTTATAGAAAAGTATGTGGGCGCTCCGCGCCATATAGAGATACAGCTGATGGGCGACCAGCACGGTAACTACGTGTACCTGTTTGAGCGCGAATGCTCGATACAGCGCCGCCACCAGAAGCTGGTAGAAGAAGCACCAAGCAGCTGCCTGACCAAAGACATCCGCAAGGAAATGGGTGAATGCGCTGTGGCTGTGGCCCGTGCCTGCAACTACTACGGTGCGGGTACAGTGGAGTTCCTGGTAGATGAAAACCTGAATTTCTACTTCCTGGAAATGAATACCCGCCTGCAGGTGGAGCATTGCGTAACCGAAATGATAACCGGCGTAGACCTGGTAAAAGAGCAGATAAATGTAGCACGTGGCAACAAGCTGTCTTTCACCCAGGATGACCTGAAGATAACCGGCCACGCAATAGAACTGCGCGTGTGTGCAGAAGATCCGCTGAACAACTTCCTGCCCGATACCGGCACACTGGAAATGTACCAGCCACCTAAAGGGCCTGGCGTGCGTGTAGATGATGGCTTTGAAGAAGGTATGCCTATACCTATCTTCTACGACCCGATGATAGCCAAGCTGATAGCTTATGGCGCAGACCGCGATGAAGCTATTGAACGCCTGTGCCGCGCTATAGATGAATACTACATTAAAGGCATTAAAACTACGCTGGAATTTGGCAAGTGGGCTGTGCGTACGGAACCATTCCGCAGCGGTAATTTTGATACCAAATTCATAGAGAAACACTACAAGCCGGAATACCTGCTGAGCAACGATGAAGGCGCAACAGAAGTAGCTGCGCTGCTGAGCGCCTATACCTGGCAAAAAGAGGCTAAACCTGAACTGGCGGCGGCAACTACCGGTGGCCACATCAGCAAGTGGAAGCTGAATAGAAAATAAGAAAGCATTATGCATCCTTTGGGATAAATAGAGTACTTTTGAATACAGAACCTGCAATTATCGCTGATGATTGCAGGTTTTTAATACTTATACATGTCCAACTCGTACCAGATAAAATTGCCCCAGTTCGAAGGGCCTTTTGACTTGTTGCTGTTCTTTATAGAACGCGACGAGCTGGACATTTATAACATACCTATTGCCAATATTACCAACGAGTTCCTGGCCTATATAAAAAACCTTGAGGCTTTGAATATAGAGCTGGCCAGTGAGTTCATTTTGTTCGTATCTACGCTTATGCGCATCAAGGCGCGCATGTTGCTACCACGCAGGGAAAAAGATGCACAGGGCAATGATATTGACCCAAGGCAAGAGTTGGTAGATAAGATACTGGAGTATAAGCGCTTTAAGCAGGCATCGGAAGTAATGGCCACTATGGAGGCCGACCGACTGATGCAGCAGAAGCGCGGTAACATTGTTACTGAGATGCACGAAATAAGTGAAACTCAGTCGGAAGGCACGGAGATACAGGCAGTGACCATGTATAAGCTACTCCAAGCCTATGAAAAGGCAATAAAGCGGTTTAACGAGCGCATGTTTAAACCCCAGCACGTGGTAGTAAAATATAACTACAGCCTTGAAGGACAGCGCGTGTTCCTGGTAGACCACATGAAAGAGCAAAAACGCATACCTTTTGAAATGCTCTTTGACCAGTGCGAAAGCCGGATACATGCCATTTTTACCTTCCTGGCCATGCTGGAACTGATACAGCAAAAGTACCTGACCATACTGGTGGGTATGGGCCGTAACAACTTTATACTGGAATGGAACACCGGGGAGGAAAATGCTGGTAATGACGCAGTGGAAGGTGATGCCATAGACGCTGAAAGCGCCGGGACAGCGGAACAGACACCTGACACTGAAAACCCGGCATAGTATTTGCTATATACTTATTAGCAGAGCGATCTGCGACTCAAAATTCCCCAACGTGCTGTCGGACAGTGGCTGTGGGGCATTTTAGTTTTTAGGACATACTGTATCAGACTGTATGCTCTAAAATTGTTCTGAAGGTAAGGTTTATCCTGGGAGCATCTATCTTTTTGCTTAACGGCAGACTGTGCAACCAATGTGTTTGAGTTGAATCTTTCATTACAAGTAAGCAGCCATGCACCAGGTATAACTCTACCTTAATACCAGCACGCTTGTGTTTGAATGCAAATTTCCGCTCAGCCCCAAAGCTCAAAGAAGCAATAGCACCATCTTTTTTCAAGTCTCGTTCGGCATCGCTATGCCAGGCCATTCCTTCATTTCCGTTATGATACAAATTCAGTAAGCACGAATTGAAGTGTTCACCTGTTTGCCGCTCTACCACTCTCTTTAATTCCACCAGTTCTGTTGTCCAGGGTAATGCATGTTTCGTAGTGTTAGAATAAGTGTATTCATAAGGCTTTTCACCGTACCAGGCTACTTTACGCTTTGTAATAATTCTCTTCCCGAGAATAACCGCTTCGTCATTTCGCCATTGAATGGTATTCAAAAGACAATTGAAGTAAAGGTCTGCTTGTTCTTTGGCAAATAACCTTCCATAATAGTTAACAGTTCCATCATAGGGAAGCCAGTTTTTCAGCTTATCTGTTTCACTAGCAAACAAGTCCATTTTTCCATTTTAGATATTCAGTCCGCATACAACGCCCGCACGGGCGATAACCATTTAAGCGAGCCTCCTCTGCCGATATAAAGAACACCCTATTCATTTGTTTCATCCGCTTACCGGAAGTACAGCCGAGCAACCCATAAATTTTCAGTTTTCGGTTGCCACCAAAGCCAATTTCCCTGTTACGGATCTTGCTGCGTAATGCTCTACCAGATATCTCGATGTGCCGGATCATACACTTAAGTTGTCGCATCATGAAAGATGACGCCAAGTGTATATCGCTCGCCATGCTTTACTTCGCTTACCCCGTGTTTCATATTTACACGGTAGTAGCCTTTCGTACCTTTTACAGGTTTGAAGTTAGTAGCAAAGATGAGCGCATCCCCCTTTCCTGGCTTTAATACAATAGCCTTAGATTGTGCCCTGGGGATCTGCTGGGTAAAGACCAGTTCTCCACCGGTAAAATCCTTATCGGGATCACTAAGCATAAATACCACCTGTATGGGGAAGTAAACATCTCCATACAGATCCTGGTGCAGTGTATTAAAACCTCCCTCACCATATTTTAAAATTAAAGCTGTAGCCTTTTGTTGCCCGTTCTGGTGGCATTGATCAAGGAATTCTGCGTGCTGCAGGGGAAATCGCATATCAATATTCAGCATCCGGAACCAATCATTAGCAATTGGAGCAAGCCTTACATACAAATTTGTTCTTATTGTCCGGATAATATCTGGCAGTGGATAGCCGAAATATTTGTATTCACCTAGTCCAAAACGATAGCGTTCCATAACTACTGTTTTCCGGTACGCAAGCGGGTTGTTGTAGCCTGCCTTTATCAGTTCGCATTGCTTTTCTGACAACAGACCGGAAATGACGGCATACCCGTTCAGGTTCATATTTTCGGTGATGTACTGCCAATCTGATTGCTCTATTCTCTCAAGGATATCGTTCACAACATTGCTATTTGAGCATTAACCAATAGTTTTTGCTTGTTCCCAGCCAATAATGGCAGCCTTCCTTGTGGCCCCCCACATATAGCCACCTAAAGTGCCGGAAGATTGAATAACCCTGTGACAAGGTATTAGAAAAGCCACAGGATTACTGCCAATGGCCGTACCGACTGCCCTTGAAGCCTTAGTATTGCCAATATACCCGGCAATATTGCCGTATGTTGAAAGCTTACCCATCGGAATTTTCAGAAGACTCTCCCAAACTTTTAATTGAAAGTCTGTGCCCCTAAGATGCAACTTGATCTGGTGTAGTTTACTCCAGTCGTGCTGAAATATAAACAGGGCGTTTTGCTGGAAGATATCCAGTTTCTGGTGGAAAGCAGCATTGGGAAATCTCTCTTTAAGATCGCTCAAGCCTTTCTCTTCTTCATTTTCAAAAGACATGTAGCAAACACCTTTATGAGTAGAAGCAACAATTAAATTTCCAAAAGGAGATTCCGCAAAACTGTAATTAATATCCAGGTTTTTACCGCCGTTGTTGTATTCTCCCGGTGTCATTCCTTCTATATTAATGAACAGATCGTGCAAGCGACTAGTGCTGGAAAGACCTGTTTCAAAAGCCGTGTCGAAAATAGTTGCGTGTTCGGCCTGGAGCATTCTTTTTGCATGTTCGATGCTGATGTATTGCAGAAACTTTTTGGGGCTTGTCCCCGCCCAATCGGTAAACAAGCGTTGAAAATGCGCAGGACTTAAATGGACCCTCTCAGCAACCTGTTCCAAATCAGGCTGCAATTGGAAGTTGTCCCTGATGTAATCGATCGCGTCTGCTATCCTTTGGTAGTCTAAACTTGCTTGCGTTACCATATCATTCAATTTTATACTGCAAATTTGCTGTCTCTTCCTCTTTTATAAAATCCGGAATATGCGCTGTTTTATTTGCAGCCTGCCTTTTTGCCATCTGTTTGGCAAGCACAATTTTGTGCTACCTGCTTGCACAAAAAAAAGCCTGCATTGCTGCAGGCTCTGTATCATTGAATCTTTTGTTTGCATTAAGCCCTACCCATTTTCTTGAGCATACGGCCATGGGCGCGTAAGGCTACCACAAAATTGGGGTATTCGTAATATGGCAGGCCAAACGAATTAGCAGTTTTCTTCACTATCTCAGACAGCTTAGCGTAGTGCACGTGAGAGATATGCGGGAACAAGTGATGCTCTATCTGGTAATTAAGACCACCGATGAAGTAATTCATGATGCGGCTTTTGCGGGAGAAGTTAACCGTATTTAGCAACTGGTGTACCGCCCAGCTATTAGCCATTTTTCTGTCGTCTGATGGTGCCGGGAACTCAGCTTCTTCCATAACGTGTGCCAGCTGGAATATTACAGACAAGCCGAAACCAGCGGTGAAATGCAGGATAAGGAAGCCGAGCAACACTGCCTGCCACGACATACCCGAGAACATGATAGGCAGCACAAAGATGTAACCGATGTACAGTACTTTGTAAGCGGCCAGTTCCAGTATCGCTTTTGTAAGCGTAACTTTTTCCTTTTTCAACAGACCCTTTTTGTTGTATATAACCAACAAACGGAAATCTTTGTAGGTAACCCACTGCAGGGTAAGCAGGCAATACAGGAACCAACCATATACGTGCTGGTAGCGATGCATGTATACCTTTTTGCTATGTGGAGAGAAGCGCATGAGTCCGCCTGCATCTATGTCTTCGTCCAACCCTTCGATATTGGTATAAGTATGGTGCAGGATATTGTGCTGTATACGCCAGGTAACATCGTAGCCACCTACTACATTCACCAGGTCGCCCACTATTTTGTTCACCGTCTTATTATCAGAATAAGAACCGTGGTTGGAATCGTGGTGCACAGAGCAGCCAATACCTATCATACCCAGGCCCTGCAGAAACCATAATGCATAGAACAATGCAGGATGTGCGGCGCCAACACCAGTAATAATAAGTACGCTCGGCACAAAGAACATAGCCAGCATTGTTACTGTCTTCCACATGATGCGGGAACTGCCGTGCACCGGAACGTTGTTCTGAGCAAAGAACTCATCAATATTTTTCTTCAGCGTGTCGTAGAAAGCCTCAGATCCTTTGGGTGCAAAACGCACGATATCTATCTTACTCAAATTATACTTTATTAAAAAAACGTGTGTAAAGATAGTCATTTAAGGTTATAGAAAACGTGATAGTGGTCACAAAAAAAGCCGCTTATACCCCATCGGTATAAGCGGCTGATTACTAGCTTTAAAATGGCATTAGTTACCGTCCAGCTTCTTCAGCTTGGTACCTGCATCTTCTGCCTTATCCATTTTACCCAGCACAGTGCATACCTGCTTATAACCGCTGAGTGTAGAATGGTAGATATCGTAATCGTTACCCTCTACCTTAGGACGACCGGCATAAATACTGATAGCCTTTTCGTATGGCTCCAATGATTTTGTAAACACCGCATCGCGCTTAGCTTTCAGATCATTATACTTCTTCGTATCAGCAGCAGAAGTACCGGTAACGGCATTCATCTGATCGTTAAGCTCGTAACCCTGCTGGTAATAAAGCGTACCCAGGGCGCTGCTGTAAGCAGCATTTTCTGACGCCAGCTTTGCAGCACGGCTCAGCTTATCTTCAGCCTTAGACCACATTTCAGCTGCATTTGCAGGCTTCTTGCCGTCCTTAGGATTGGCCAGTGTCTGGTACAGGATACCAAGGTTGAAGTTCAGGTCTGCATTGTTAGCATCCTTAGCTACATCATCCTCCATTTTCTTCAACAGATCGCCGGTTTTACCGCTGGCCATCAGGGTATTCATTTCCATGTTCCTGATGTTAGGATCGGCAGGGAATGCAGCACGGGCCTCGGTAATAGCTGCTAACTGCTCGTTCTGCATCTTGTTGGCATTAGCGGCATTGTACTTGTCGTAAGATTCCAACAGGATAATGTAATTATCTTTTGACTTGCCCATACCTGCCGGGTTGCTCTTAATGAGCGAAGACAGCTGAGCAATTACATCTTCGTACTTGTTCTGAGCATAGGCAGCGCGGGCCATCTGTATCTGCGCATTGGCAGCTATAGTGTCCATGTTCTTACCCATAGGGAATTTTTCAAAGCGCTTGCCACCGTTCAGGTCGTGGATCTTCACAACTGTCTTCAGCATGTTAGTGCTTTCCTCGTACTTCTTCTCGTTATACGCATTAATGCCGCCATTGTAATAGAGTATGGTGCTGAAGTAGAAGTAGCCATTCACTTCGTCCTTCTCATACTCAGGCTTTACTTCTGCCAGCCTGATGAGCGCCTGTGTTGCCTCGTTGAAATAGCCAATAGCTTTAGCTTTATCATTCTTATTGGCCTCTGCCAGCTTCAGGTATATTTTACCCTTGGCAAACAAAGCTTTTGGCTTCTCTTTAGTTTCGGGGTTAGCAATGGCCCTGTCTATATCTGTTTTAGCCTCGTCGATATTGTTAGTGCTTAAAGCAGTAAGTGCAGACGTTACGTATTTGTCTTGAGCTATGCCGGCATAAGTAATGCCCAGAGCAGCTACGACCAACAGTGTTTTTTTCATTTATCCTTTATTAATTGTTTATTCTAAAAATTGTTTATTCTTCAGTTGGCTCGGCAGGTGTTTCAGCTGATGGTGCCGCCTCTTCGCCGCCTTCTGTACCTTCTGTACCTTCTGTACCTTCTGCATCTTCACCGGCTGCTTCTTCAACCTCCTGCTCCCTGATCCTGGCCACAGCGGCTATCTTATCGCCTTCATCAATGTTAATGAGCTTTACACCCTGTGTTGCACGACCCGCCTCGCGGATGTGCTCTACCTTCATACGAATGGTAATGCCAGATTCGCACGTAATGATCAGGTCGTCCTTTTCATCAACTATCTTAAGCCCTACAAGACCACCGGTTTTCTCGGTAATATTCATTGTTTTTACTCCCTTACCACCACGGTTGGTGATACGGTAAGCCAATTCATATTTCTGAGGTACACCATTCTCATCGTTAATAGTGATGATATTACCAGCCTCTTCGCCGCCTGCTTCGCTCTCCTGCTCTTCCACCTTGCGTGCAAATGGCGTACGCTTACCAAGACCGTTCTCTGATACCACGAGGATGTTATCGGACAGTTGTTTCTTAGACACACAAACCATACCTATCACCTCATCGTTGTTCTCATCAAGCTCTATGCCAAATACCCCTATTGCACCGCGGCCCGTAGGGCGCACCTTATCGTGCGGGAAACATACTGCGCGACCCGAACGAACGGCCATCATAATGTAATCGTCATCGCAAACCAGCGATACATCGAGCAGTTCGTCACCTTCTTCGATAGTAATGGCGTTGACACCAGTAGAACGCGGACGGCTGAAATCTTCCATCCTTGTTTTCTTGATGATACCCTTCCTGGTACACAGCGCTATGTATGTGTTCTCAATAAAGTCTTTATCCTCCAGGTTCGGTATGTCTATTACCGTGCGTATCTTATCATCTGCAGGTATCTGCATCATGTTCTGTATCGCGCGGCCCTTGCCATTGCGGTCGCCCTCCGGTATCTCGTATACCTTAAGCCAGTAGCAGCGGCCTTTCTCTGTAAAGAACATAAGCGTATGGTGTGTAGACGCTACGAACAGATGTTCGATATAATCTTCTTCGCGTGTTTTGCCACCCATAGAGCCACGGCCACCGCGGCGCTGCGCACGGTATTCGGCAGACGATGTACGCTTGATGTAACCCAGGTGAGAAACTGTGATCACCACGTCTTCTTTCTCAATCAGGTCTTCTATGCGCATTTCATCGGCCATGTAGTGGATCTCGCTCTTACGCTCATCGCCAAATTTCTTCTTCACTTCGTCCAGTTCATCTTTGATGATCTGGTAACGCATACCCTCATCGCTAAGGATGTTCTGCAAGTGAGCGATCAGTTTCATCAATTCAGCATGTTCCTCTTTGATCTTGTTGATCTCCATACCGGTGAGGCGCTGCAAACGCAGTTCCAGCACAGCTTTGGCCTGTATCTCGGTCATGCCGAACTGTGTCATCAGTCCGTCCTTCGCCACATCGGGCGTTACGGAATTCCTGATGAGTGCGATAACCGCATCCAGGTGATCCAGGGCTATCAGGTAACCTTCTAGTATATGGGCGCGCTTCTGTGCTTCGCGCAGCTCATATTCTGTTCTCCTTACCACCACCTCGTGACGGAAAGAGATGAACTCTGATATAAGATCCTTAAGGTTCAGCGTACGCGGACGGCCATTAACCAGCGCCACGTTATTGATACCATAAGACTTCTGCAGTTCGCTGTATTTGTACAGTTGGTTGATGATGACCTGAGCCACTGCATCGCGGCGCAGCTCTACAACTATACGTGTACCTTCTTTGTTAGATTCGTTGGCTACGTGCGTGATGCCCTCGATAACCTTACTGTTTACCAGGAAGCCTATCTTTTCGGTCAGCGCATCGCGGTTAACCTGGTAAGGCACATCGGTAATTACGATGGTCTCTTTGCCAGATTTAGCAGTTTCTACAGTGGTTTTACCACGCAGTACTACCCTGCCGCGGCCTGTATGAAAACCTTGTTTAATGCCTTCTACACCGTATATAATACCACCGGTAGGAAAATCCGGAGCCTTTACAAACTTTATCAACTCGTCGATGGTAATATCGCGATTGTCGATGTAGGCCAGGCAGCCATCTACTACTTCACTCAGGTTATGCGGCATCATGTTGGTAGCCATACCTACGGCAATACCAGATGAACCGTTAACCAGCAACTGCGGGATGCGCGTAGGCAACACCGTAGGCTCTTCAAGGCTATCATCGAAGTTGAGGCTGAAATCAACCGTTTCCTTGTCGATATCTTCCATCATGGCCTCGCCCAGTTTGTGCATACGCACCTCGGTATAACGCATAGCCGCCGGGCCATCACCATCGGCAGAGCCGAAGTTACCCTGGCCATCTACCAGCATGTAGCGCATGCTCCATGGCTGGGCCATACGTACTATGGCGTCGTAAACAGACGAGTCGCCGTGCGGGTGATACTTACCCAGCACCTCGCCCACGATACGGGCAGACTTTTTATGCGGCTTATTGAAAGTATTGCCCAGCTCGTGCATGGCAAACAATACCCTGCGGTGTACCGGCTTGAAACCATCTCTCACATCAGGCAGCGCACGACCCACAATCACAGACATTGAATAGTCTATATAGGCGGTCTTCATCTGCTCCTCTATATTGACGGCTACGATCTTATCGTGCTCGTCAGGAGTCTCCTGCGGAGTTAAACTATCGTTTATTTCATCCATAAATAAATCTTGTAGAAAAGATGCGCAAATATAACGTTTTAAAGGCGTATTTACGCTTTAAATAAGCCTATAGAATACGTTAAAAAGCGACTTGTTAATAACCCTGTTAATTACGCCCAAATGCTTGTGCGGCAAGGGCTTTGGGAAATTTCCTACACTAAATAAGACGAAACATTTTACGAATATCTTGGGTGAGTTGTAAAAAGTTTTGAAAAAGGGTTTAAGTACCTTTACGCACATCCATTATCAGAATGACTATTTATATAAAAAACATGGTATGCGACCGCTGCAAACAGGCGGTTAAAAGCGTGCTGGAAACTAACCGGATACCGGTGAGCAATATATTGCTGGGCGAGGCTGAAGTGGAGGGCGAGTTATCTGCAGCCCAGCAAGAAACACTGGCCGCCGCACTGAGCGCAGCGGGGTTTGAACTGATAGATGATAAGAAAAGCAGGCTGATAGAGAAAATTAAAAATGTAGCGGTAGCACTGATACACTATAGCCCTGAACCGACCAAACTAAAGACGAGCGAGGTGATAGCGAAGGAACTGCACTACGATTATGCTTACCTGAGCAACCTGTTCTCGTCGGTAGAAGGTGTTACCATCGAACAATATATCATACGCCAGAAGATAGAGAAGATAAAAGAGTATATTGTTTATGATGAGCTGAGCCTGGGCGAGATAGCTGATAAAATGGGCTACAGCAGCGTGGCACATCTATCAGCGCAGTTCAAGAAGGTAACGGGGATGTCGCCCAGCCAGTTTAAAGGTGTGGGTAATAAGGCGAGGAAAGGATTGGATGAGGTTGGGTAGCAACTCTAATCGTAACTTACTACCTCACCTTTCATAACTACCTTCCCATTCTTGCCGATGACTACGTATTTATTCAGCCACGCAAAATCGTAACAGCTGCAGCCTCCATCATCCGTGTAGTTCCATACATATCCTTTAACGTACGGATCAAACCAGTGGTATGGATCGCCGAAAGGCTTGCCTATAAGTTGATAGACCTGATTGGTGTCTATCCCTACATCTACCTTATCAAACTTATCCTGGCTGAACTCTTTTGCATATCGGGTATCTATGCCAGGGAATAAGATGCTATATCCTTCGCCTAATATCAATATTCCCGCTCCAAATGCAATTGCTAGTACAGGTATGCTAAATATCACAGACAGCATCTTAAGACCGTTCCTCATCTGCAAAACAGCGCTGCTTTTATAGTGATAAATAAGTAACCCGCCAGGAACATTGCTCCATTGGCCGCAAAGGCCTGATTCAGCAAGCCGGAATAATTACCTTTTTTGTAGAAGCCAATAGACAAAAGGCCGCTTAACAAAAACGACCCACCAATAAGAAGACCGAGAACAAGTAGCTCAGCCAATATACTGTCCTGCGCAGTTGCCGCAAGCGCAAGCGATAAAAAGTTTAATAAAACTGAGACTCGTTTCTTTAGCAAAATAGGCATAGCTCTAAATAACGGTGACTACCGAATATTTATTACACTGATGCTAAAACGTAGCAAAATCACTTCAACCTCAACCTCCACGTAGCCTGTATTCTTGGTGGTTTGCCGGGGTTGGCCAGTTGCTCGGGGGTGAGGTTGGCAATAACATACTTTATAGAGCCCATAGCCATGTAGTCCTCTTCAGCTTCCTTGTTTACCACAAAACCCTGCTCGTTGAAAAATGCTGCTGCATGCTCAAAGCTGTCAAACTTCTTTTCTTCCACTTTGTGCTGTTCCAGGTATTTTTCCAGCTCGTCATTTGTGTTCATCTGAGGATAGCTGTCCCTCATCTTTACGTACACGTCGGCGGTTATCCAATATCCGCCGCGTTCCTGCAGCACGCTGCGGATGATGCTGCAGAGGTTTTTCTTTTCTTCCCACTCCAGGTACATCAGCAACCCTTCGTTCACTATTGCCAACTCACCGGCAGGGAATTTGCCAACAATTTCCCTGAAAGCTGTTTCATCCAAAGCGTTCAGCGGCAATATTTCTAGCTTGCCTTTGGGATGCAAGTCTGTTTGCAGTTCCGCAGCCATTTGCTGCTTGGTAGCTATCAGTTCAGGAAGGTCGGTATCTATGTAGGTTACCGGCTTGTCCTGCACCGCAGCGAGGCCCCGGAACGAGAAGCCTGAAGATAGTTCCAGTATATTATGAATATCCAACCCGGCCAATAGCTGGTCTATGCTCTTGTATCGCAACTCGAAATGTACCATCCGCATAGCGGCAGTAATGTCTATACTTTCCGGGCGCAGGGTGTAAACATCGGGGCGGGATATCAGCTCTGCTGTTTCCTTAGCAAATGGGATATCTGTATATCCTTTAGATAGCAGCAGCAACTTAGCCGTTGGGCTGATAGACGAATAGTTTTTCTGTTCCATGGCAAATGAATAAGGTTGTAAATGTAGTATTAATTGTCCTCTACAAATTTCTTCAGCCCATTCAGTATTTTATCCCAGCCTTCATCCGACTTTTCATATCTCTTTTCGGCACCTTCGCCATCGCCTACGTCATCTGAGATGGAAAGGACTGTTTGATCGCCCAGCTTCGTGAGCGTATCTGTAACTACAGATGTACCCGCCTCTTTATCATCGGCTTTGCCATTCTTCAGCGAATATTTAAGCATTTTGCCCGGCTCTATGTCCAGTATCTCGCCATTCATTTCTATATCAACGATCCAGAACATCTTGCCTTTGAAGGTAATAGGACTCCCCTTCCGCCAGTCGGAATGTACCTCGCAATGAAAGAAATAATGCTTGGTTTTTTCAGGATTAGTGAGTGCATCCCATACCACATCGGGCGTGGCATTGATGGTAATGCTTTTGCGGATTACGTATTGGCTCATGCTTCAGTTTTTTGCAGGAGTGTAAATAATTCGTGCCGCGGCAGACGCAACCTCCTTACAAATATTTTTTAATTATTCTTCATACCTTTATATCGAACAGTGCAGAAAAAAGTGAACAATGAACGCAGTGATAAAAGTACCCGCTTCTGAGTTTAATCAGGATGTCTTCAATAAGATCAGCGCCATGATCAAAAGCTTTGGCAACTCAGAAGTTACCATCGCTGTTAGTAACGTGACTGACCTAGAATATTGGCATAAGATTGATAAATCCATCGCTGAACTCAACAATGGCATGGGAACAACATTTACCATGGACGAATTGGAACACTATATACACAATCTTAGTGCAGAATGAGAAAAATTACATTCTCACCTACAGCCCTCGAAGACCTTAAAAGTTTCAGATCAGGCAACCAAAAGTTAGTCTTTAAAGTATTGGAACTTATCACAGACATTCAATCCGATCCATTTAAAGGCCTAGGCAAACCAGAACCGTTGAAAGGCAATTATAGCGGATACTGGTCAAGGCGAATTGATGATGAACATCGGCTGATATACAAGGTAAATGATACAGAAATTGAAATAGTTTCATGCTTCGGTCATTATTTATAGACTATTACCTATCCACAAAATCCTGTAAAACCTTTCCAAAATTGTATAACACTTTATTGCACAACCTTGCTGACCTTTGTGACAGCAAAGAATGAAAACGATAAAGAAGACATTTCCGGTAACAGGTATGACATGCGCCTCGTGTGCAAGGACTGTTGAAAATGCGCTAAAGGGCCAGAAGGGCATTAAAAGTGCATCAGTAAACTATGCCAATGCCCAGGCCCTGCTGGATTATGATCCGGTAGAAGCGAATCTGCCACATATACAACAGGTAGTAAAAGGTATAGGTTATGGCATAATAGCTGACGAACAGGTAACTGCCGAGGCTATAGAAAAGATCAACAAGAAAGCTTACCGCAGGCTGGCGATCAGCACTACCCTTTCGCTGATATTCAGTGCGCCGCTGGTAGCTATTGCCATGCTGGGCATGCACCTGCCCTATGCCAACTATATTATGTGGGCGCTGGCTACACCTGTTATTGTATTATTTGGCGGCCGCTTTTTTGTTGGAGCCTGGAAACAATTGGCGCACTTCTCCGCCAACATGGATACACTGGTGGCGTTGAGCACAGGTATCGCATATATCTTCAGCGTATACAACACTATATATCCGCAATACTTTACCAGCCGCGGGCTGGAAGCGCCTGTATATTTCGAAGCATCGGCGGTAGTTATTTCCTTTATACTGCTGGGTAAGCTACTGGAAGATAAAGCCAGGACAAATACATCATCGGCTATAAAAAAGCTGATGGGGTTGCAGCCAAAATCTATGTTTCGGATAAATGCTGCTGGAGAAGAAGAAATTGTAATGCTGCAAGAAGTACAGGTAGGTGATACAATAGTTGTGAAGCCGGGTGACCGGGTAGCTGTTGATGGCATGGTGGTTACCGGAAGATCGTACGTAGACGAGAGCATGATAAGCGGAGAACCACTGTCAGTAGAAAAAAGTGCAGGTGCGAAGGTATTTGCAGGTACTATTAACCAAAAGGGCAGTTTCCAGTTCAGGGCAGAGAAGGTGGGCGCAGATACTCTGTTGGCCCAGATCATAAAGAAGGTACAGGAAGCACAGGGCAGCAAGGCACCAATACAGAAACTGGCAGATAAGATAGCCGGGATATTTGTACCGGTCATCATCCTGATATCAGCTATTACGTATACCCTATGGGTGGTGTATGGCGGCGAGGATGGTGTAGCGCATGGCCTGCTGTCTGTGATTACTGTGCTCATTATAGCATGCCCCTGCGCACTGGGCCTGGCCACCCCTACGGCCATTATAACCGGCGTAGGTAAAGGAGCAGAAAATGGCATACTGGTGAAGGATGCAGAAAGCCTGGAAACATTGCATAAGATCACAGATATTATATTCGATAAAACGGGCACACTAACTGAGGGTACGCCCCAGGTAGTAGATATAGCCTGGGCAGCAGATACTGACAAAGACAAGCTTTCGTCCATCATTTACGGGATGGAATTGTTATCTGAGCATCCGCTGGCGGGAGCTGTCACTTCTTTTTTTAAAGAACTGGGTATAGAACGGGCCGAGGTTACCTCTTTCAGCAGCATTACCGGTAGTGGTATAACTGCGGTACATAACGGCAACATCTACTTTATAGGTAGCCGTAAGCTGATGGAGTCTATGAACATCCCAGTTTCCGCCAATCTTACAGAGCAGGCAGCAGTGTGGACTGAAAATGCCAACATTGTTATCTGGATAGCCAATCCGTTTACTACGCTGGCTGCCATTGCCATATCAGACAAGATTAAGCTATCGTCTTACACTACAGTGCAACTGCTGCAAATGCACGGAATAAAAACGCATATGCTTACCGGGGATAGCGAACGTACAGCCTACACAATAGCGGCGGAGGCTGGTATAACCAGTTACAAGGCTGAGATGTCGCCCAACGATAAGTCGGAATTCATTAAAACGCTGCAGGCAAACGGGCATGTAGTAGCAATGGTTGGCGATGGCATTAACGATAGCCAGGCCTTGGCACAGGCCGATGCCAGCATAGCCATGGGCAAGGGCACAGATATAGCCATGGATGTAGCCAAGATAACGCTCATGTCATCGGACCTGAAACAGATACCGAAAGCTATAGAACTATCGGCAGCTACGGTAAAAACCATCAGGCAGAACCTGTTCTGGGCATTTTTCTATAATGTAATAGCTATCCCTGTGGCAGCGGGTGCGCTGTACCCGGTAAACGGCTTTATGCTGAACCCCATGATAGCAGGCGCTGCTATGGCACTTAGTTCGGTAAGTGTGGTGACCAACAGCCTGCGACTGAAATGGAAACACCTGGACTGATAATGATTAGGATATTTTTACAATTACACTTTTTACCTTTGCATAAGTGAAACGCATTTTAGTAACCATATTAACCATCCTGTACATGGCCAGTGCCATGGGGGCCACAGTAGAGTTTCACTACTGTATGGGGCATAATATGGGTGCTACATTTGCGCACAATGCAGATGATCTTTGCCGCAAATGCGGCATGCATAAAAGCAAGAGCAAAGGCTGCTGCCACGATGAACATAAGATCATAAAAACGGCCGAGCACCATGCTAACAAGGGCAACACGAATTTTACGCAATTTGTTGCTATAGCCCCTCCGCAGCCCGAATATTACGATCAGCCAACTTTAGTTTACACCGAACCGTTACACTCAACCTTTTCAGCACACGCTCCGCCAGATGAGTTATTAAAGTGTGCCATTTACATCCTCTTCCGCAATCTGCGTATATGATACCAATAAGGCTGAAGCCTTCTATTACTGCCGGCGCGTAGCGCCACAACCAGCGGAACACACCGCTAAGTATCATATTTCAATCAACAAATAACAATCAACCAAAATGACAACTATTAAATCAATAGCTACAGCTATATTCATTTTCGCAGGTATCAGTGCATTCGCAACATCTAAAACAGACAAGATAAAGGTTTCCGGTAATTGCGGCAGCTGCGAAAAAACAATAGAAAAGGCGGCTAAGAAGGCCGGCGCTACAGAAGCCAAGTGGAGCGAAGAAACCAAAGTGCTGGTGGTAACCTACGATGACGCTAAAACAAGCAACGACGCTATACAAAAAGGTGTTGCGGCAAGCGGTTACGACACAGAAAAGTATGTTGGCGACATGAAGGCATATAACGGCCTGCACAGCTGCTGCCAGTACGATAATAAGCGCACCAAATAGTTTACTCACACTTAGGGGCAAGGTATCCCTTGCCCCACTAAAAATAATATTGATACCAATGAAAAAGATAATGGTAGTAGCCTTGCTATTGCTTAGCGCAACAGCCATGGCTCAAATAAAATCGGCCACACTTACAGCCAGTGGCCTTACCTGCAGCATGTGCAGCAAAGCGATCTTTAAATCGCTTTCCAAAGTGCCTTTTATTAAAACAATAGATGCCGATGTAGAAAAGTCGACATACAGCATACAGTTCAAAGAGGGTGAAAAAGTAGAGCTGGATGAAGTAAAAAAAGCTGTACAAAATGCAGGCTTCGCCGTGGCAGATCTGCAGGTAACCATGTCGTTCAACAATGCAGAGGTGTACAATGATGCTCATGTAACGGTGGATGGCAGCACATTCCACTTTCTGAATGTGAACAAACAGACACTGCAGGGCGATAAAACCATACGCATAGTAGACAAAAACTATGTTACAGCTGCCGAACATAAGAAGTACAAAAAGTTTACGAGTATGGCTTGTTTTGAAACCGGTGTTATGGGCAGTTGCTGCCCAGGCGGCAAGGGCACCACAAAACGCGTGTACCATGTTACGATCTAAGCTAGTATATACATCACTGCTCACATTGCTGGCCTTTAGGGGTACTGCGCAAGAACTGTTTGTATATAATGAACCTGCCAGTAATATGCCGGCACGATCTGCCGGTATAAGAGTTACTAACTGGATAATGGGCGAGACAGGCACCAACAACATCAATTATCATTTACTACCCGAAATAATGGTGGGAGTAAATAATAAACTGATGCTGCATGCCGAAGCATTTATCAGCAATCGCACACAGTCTTTAAAGGCGGAAGGAGGCGGATTATATGCCAAGTATCGTATCTATACGCACGATAAAATGTATCATCATTTCCGCATGGCTGTGTTTGCCCGTGGCAGTATGAACAACAGCGACATACATCAGGAAGAAATACAGACCAACGCGCATAATACTGGCTACCAACTAGGCTTTATAGGTACTCAACTGCTGCATAAAACAGCATTATCGCTTACGGCGTACTACGAGCAGGACTATAACAACTACGGGGGTAATGAATTGCCTGCGACACTGGCGGATAAGGCGATGAACTTCAACCTATCATCTGGGCATTTGTTTTACCCAAAACATTATAAGGGATATAAACAGACGAACATTAATGTAATGGTTGAGGCTATGAGCCAGGTGCTGCCGCAGAACGGCAAAGCTTTTCTCGACATTGCACCGTCAGTGCAGTTCATATTCAACAGCCAGACCAGGATAGACGTCGGCTACAGGCAAGAGTTATACAGCTCTATGCAACGCACCGCGCCTAACGGCCTTCTGTTGAGAGTGGAACACTTATTGTTCAACGTTATCTAAACGAAAGGCGGGTTGATAGCCCGCTTTTCTTATGCTTCTTCGTTGGTAAAAAACGGTTCAGTACCGCCGCCCGACAATGGGAAGTTAGTATCCAGCTCGTCTTTAAGGCTGGCGTCATCAGTTTTTTCTTCTTCTTGCTTTTCTTCCTCTTCTTGTTCTTTTTTATCGTCGGCAGCACCGTCTATTGTGTTGCGGTAGCTGTCATTTAGTATTTCTTCTGGATCCTTTTCGTCGAACATGGCTTATTCATTTAGTTATAAACCAGTTACAGGAAAATGATGCCACCGCAGCACGAATAATATTGGTAATTTTACAGCCATGGAGCATACAGGCAAAAAGCCGTCTTACATGGCAGGATTACTGGGTATGAAATGCCCAAACTGCAGAAAAGGTTTTGTATTTAAAAATAAAAGCATTTTCCCACTCGGGCAGATCACTGATCTTAAGGAACACTGCCCCGAATGCGGCCAAAAGCTAACCTCTGAGAAAAACAATGGTGCCGGAATGAACTACGCCCTTACGATGGTCGTCTTTATACTGAACATTGTTTGGTATTGCCCGCTATACCTGTATCTGAAAAAGAACCCCAACGAAAGCTGGTACGAGAATAATAGTGTAGAATGGTACCTGGTATCCAGCATAGCAGTGGTTATATTGTTACAACCCTGGCTGATGCGTATGTCTCGCATGACTTACCTATACATGTATGTAGGTTCCGGTGCGGATAAAAACCTGTTTTAGGGGTAAAATAGGCCACTTACCTTTTTAACAAAGCTATTTACCGATTTTCATTTACCCGGGTTAAACGGGCATGGTATTTTTACGTCATAATTCGGAAAAATGATAAGTGCCATGGAACCAATGAAGCAAATAGACAACAGCGTTTTTTTATCTACACTCACAGGAGTGGTATTATTAATAGCGACAGTTGCCACATTATTGATGGGCATTAATACCGGCGCAGGTGAAAAACCTTACATATTTGCTGCTATTGCCACCGGTTTATCTGCTACAGGTTTGCTTTATAACGCATTACGTAAAGACCGCCAGCGTCTGGCATAAGAAATGGCTACCTCTTATAGAGAGATAGCCGTACAACAAATTTATCATCATCAGATCACAACAGCGGGTGCCTCTCATAATGTGCAGAGTTCAATTCTGCATTAGCCTTTTCTGCAGCTTCAATAGGCGCGAAGCTAGACAAAGGCTCTCCGTTGTCTTTACGCACAGCTGTAGTGTGCTCAAAATGGGCAGATGGTTTCCCATCTTTTGTAACAACTGTCCATTTATCGCTCAGCGTATAAACATCTCTTACACCTAAATTGATCATCGGCTCGATAGCCAATACCTGCCCTGCACGTATTTTCTTACCATCACCTTTGCGGCCAAAATTAGGAACCTGCGGATCTTCGTGCAGCTTGCGGCCAACGCCATGACCTACCAGTTCCCGCACCACGCCATAGCCATTCTGGCGAGCAGTAAAATCCTCTACCGCAAATGATATATCGCCAATACGGTTACCATCCTTTGCTTGTGCAATACCACGGTACAAAGACTCTTTAGTATCACGCAACAGCTTAAGTGTTTCCGGCTTTACATCACCAATAGCGAATGTGTATGCAGAATCCCCATGATAGTTATTCATGAATACACCGCAATCGACAGAGATGATATCGCCGTCCTTCAGTATATGTGCACCCGGCATGCCATGTACCACAACCTCATTTACGGAAATACACAAAGAGTACGGGAACCCACCATAACCTTTGAACGATGGCACACCACCATTATCGCGGATAAAGGTTTCCGCCATCTTGTCGATAGATAAAGTATTGATGCCCGGCTTTAAAAATTTAGCCACCTCTGTTAAGGTGGCAGAAACCATTAGAGCACTTTTGCGGATGATCTCTATCTCCTCGTGACTCCTTATATATACCATTAATTTAAAATATAAAATAGTAAAAAAAATCTGCTATGATACTAGTGTATCATAGCAGATGAAATGTTTTATTAAGCAGAAATACCTTTTGCAGAAGATGGTGCAGAGGTATTACCGATAGTATTACGACCTGTGATACGACCTGTCTTCATCAGACCATCGTAGTGGTTCATGAGCAAATAACTTTCTACCTGCTGCAGTGTATCAAGGATAACACCTACACCAATCAGCATTGAAGTGCCGCCGAAGAAGTAAGAGAAACCGCTAGTAACACCTACTGCTGATGCAATACCCGGCAAGATACCGGCAACTGCCAGGAATACAGCACCCGGAAGGGTGATACGATCCATGATAGTAGCAATGTAGTTAGCAGTATCTTCACCTGGTTTAACACCTGGTATAAAGCTGTTATTACGCTTCAGGTTATCGGCCATTTCTGTTGGGTTGAATATCAACGCCGTGTAGAAATAAGTGAACGCAATAACCATTACAGAATAGATCAGGTTGTACCACAACGAATGGTTATCAGACAATGCGTTGATGAAGCCTGAAGCAGTTTCGCTTGTAGCGTAGCCACGGAACACTGTAGGGATGAACATCATTGCCTGGGCAAAGATAATAGGCATTACACCTGCAGAGTTAACCTTCAATGGAATGAAATCGCGACTGCCGCTTACTTCGTTAGCTGCATTAGAGCTACCAATGATACGACGTGCATAGTTGAGCGGTATCTTACGATCACCTTGTGTATGCAGGATAAGACCTACGATAACAGCGATGAACACAGCTACTTCTATCAACAGCACCAGCAAACCGCCAGCACCTGCACCACTTGCAGTCTTATCTGTAAACTCCTGGGCAATTGCGTTAGGGAAACGGGCTAGGATACCTACCATGATGATAAGTGAAGTACCGTTACCTATACCGCGATCGGTGATCTTTTCACCCATCCACATAACGAAGAGCGTACCAGCTGTAAGAATAACAACAGTAGACAACCAGAATACAAAACCGCTGTAATTAACAGCAATGGCACCGGCATAAGGCTGCGTATTGAGCAGGTAAGTAACATAAGCACTAGCCTGCAGCGCTGTAACACCTACTGTAAGGTAGCGTGTCCACTGATTGATCTTACGACGACCGCTGTCTTCGCGCTGCATTTTAGCTACCTGAGGGATAACTATACCTGCGAGCTGCATGAAGATGGATGCGGAGATGTAAGGCATTACACCCAATGCAAAAATGGACGCCCTGTTGAAGGCACCACCTGCAAACATATTGAGGATACCTAAAAGACCACCACCAGCACTGCCAGACTCATCGATCATGTTAGGGTTTATACCTGGCAGCGTGATCAAACAACCTATACGGTATACCAACACCAGTAAAATGGTGTATACTATACGCTTACGAAGTTCATCGATACTCCAGATATTTTTAAGCTTATCTACTAATTTCTTCACAGCAACTATTGTTAGTCAAAAATGAAATGCGAATAAACGAAAAAAGGCGCACTTATCCAAAAATGCGCCTTAGTAAAAATGTTATTTATATCAACTCTACAGTAGCGCCTGCTGCAAGCAGTGCTTCTTTAGCCTTAGCACTGATCTTGCTCACTTTGAAAGTAATGTTGGCTTTTACTTCGCCATTACCCAGGATCTTGATCATATCTGTGCGATTGATAAGACCGTTGATGTACAGAACTTCCGGAGTGAATTCAGTGATGTTGTACTTTTCGATGAAGAAATCCAGCTGACCCAGGTTGAACACTTTGTAGTCAACACGGAACGGATTCTTGAAACCGCGCTTTGGCATACGACGCTGGATAGGCATCTGGCCACCTTCGTGACCTGTTTTTGCCTGATAGCCGGTACGAGCCTGCTGACCCTTGTTACCTTTTGTAGAGGTACCACCATGTCCGCTACCTTCACCACGACCAATACGCTTTACTTTCTTTACAGAGCCTTCTGCAGGCTTTAAATTATGCAGTTGCATTTTCTTACGATTTTTAAACTTGCGCGGAATGTAAAACCGCTCGCAAATCAGTTAAATAAAATTATTATGCTTGTTCTACCTTAACCAGGTGGTGTACAGCCTTTACCATACCCATGATCTGAGGAGTAGCTTCTACTTCTACAGAATGCTGCATCTTACGCAGGCCAAGAGCCTTAAGCGTGCGCTTCTGGCGCTCCATGCGATCGATGCCGCTTTTTACCTGTGTGATCTTTATCTTAGACATATCTAAACAACTAAAAAATTAAAAGTAAAAATTCAAAAGTACACGGGATTAACCGTTGAATACTTTCTTCAGGTTAATGTTACGATCTTTAGCCACCTGGATAGGCTCGCGGAGCTGTGCCAATGCAGAGAAAGTAGCCTTAACGACGTTGTGCGGGTTAGCTGAACCTAAAGACTTAGACAGAATGTCTGTAACACCTGCAGCCTCAAGAACGGCACGCATGCTACCACCAGCGATAACACCAGTACCATGGGCAGCTGGCTTTATCAACACCTTAGCTGCACCTTCCTTAGCAAACTGCTCGTGAGGAATAGTACCGTGCATAACAGGAACCTTGATCAGGTTCTTCTTAGCATCATCTATACCTTTAGTGATAGCTTCCTGAACTTCTTTTGCTTTACCCAGGCCATGACCAACAACACCGTTGCCATTACCTACAACCACAAGAGCTGAAAAGCTGAAAGCGCGGCCGCCCTTTGTAGTTTTAACCACACGGTTGATGGCTACTACCTTTTCAGTCAATTCGAGGTCTCCCCCTTTAATGCGATTTATGTTTGCTTTCATATTATATGTGAACCAGCCATGCGCCGATCCGTAATTTGCTGATTAATAATTAGAATTTAAGGCCACCTTCGCGTGCGCCGTCTGCTACAGACTTAACACGGCCATGATATAAATAACCACCGCGATCGAAAACGCATGCTGTAAGACCCAGAGCTACAGCTTTCTGAGCGATAGCCTTACCTACCAATACAGACTTTTCTGATTTAGTTCCTTTTACAGCAGCGATATCCTTCTGACGGCTGTTAGCTGACGCCAGTGTAGTACCGGTACGGTCATCGATCAGCTGAGCATAGATATCACTATTGCTACGGAATACAGAAAGCCTTGGCATCTGTGCTGTGCCAGATACTTTGGCACGAATACGCCAGCGGAGTTTCTGACGGCGAACTACTTTTGCATCTAAAGACATATTATCTTGTTTTTACGGGCTCATCCTGTAAGGACGGCTGCCGGAGTTTTTACTAAGTATTGTTTATGAAAATAAGCTTTCAGCAGATAAACAAGTTGCTTGCACAACTTGTTTATCTTACCGGAAAAGCCTTTATTATTTACCGGCTGATTTACCTGCCTTGCGACGAACGATCTCATCAGAGTAACGAACACCCTTACCTTTATATGGTTCTGGCTTACGCAGGCTGCGGAGCTTTGCAGCTACCTGGCCGAGCAATTGCTTGTCTATTGATTCGAGGATGATCCTTGGGTTCTGGCCTTTTTCAGCTATAGCGTTAGCCTTGATTTCCTTAGGCAGATCCATGATAATGTTGTGAGAGAAACCCAGGGCAAGATCGATCTGCTGGCCATTAACGGCAGCACGATAACCCACACCTACCAGTTCCAGTTCCTTCTTGAAGCCAGTAGTAACACCAGTTACCATGTTAGCTATCAGGGAACGGTACAGACCATGCAGCGCGCGGTGGCGGATCTGGTCAGTAGGACGCTCAACAACCAGCTCGCCATTCTCAACCTTGATCATGATATCGCGGTCGATGGCTTGCTTTAATTCGCCCTTAGGGCCTTTTACGGTCAGTTCGTTAGCTGCATTTACAGTAGCAGTAACACCGTTTGCAAGAACTACAGGCTTTTTACCTATACGAGACATAAAATAAAAAATAAAAAATTGAACTAATTGCTGTTTTCAGTTGCCGTATAGAGAACTTATATTGTCAGCTTTCTTTTATATATTATTTCCGGTTGGTTGCCCAACCGGAAATGTTGCTTAGTATATGTTGCACATTACTTCACCACCTACATTCTGGGTGCGTGCTTCCTTATCGGTCATCAGACCTTTAGAAGTAGAGATGATAGAGATACCGAGGCCATTCTGTACGCGACGGATATCTGCTGGCTTAGCATACTGGCGAAGACCAGGACGGCTGATACGCTCCAGAGACTTAATAGCAGGCTCTTTTGTTTGCGGATCATACTTCAGAGCTATTTTGATAAGGCCCTGCTTGTTATCTTCTTCGAACTTGTACTTGAGGATGTAACCTTTTTCGTAAAGTATTTCGGTGATGCGCTTCTTAACGTTAGATGCCGGAATTTCAACTATGCGATGACGGGCCATCTGAGCGTTACGGATACGGGTCAGTAAATCTGCTATTGGATCTGTTACCATTTTTAATTGTTAGATTTTGTAAAATAATTGTTACGGGTTTCAGCAATTTTGCTGACCTTGAAACTTGTTTCCTTCTTCCACCCTACCGGGTGGAACAGGGGTTTACCAGCTTGCTTTTCTTACGCCTGGTATCTTACCGTCAAGAGCCATATCGCGGAAAATGTTACGGCAGATGCCGAAGTGCCTCATATAACCACGAGGACGACCTGTGATCTGGCACCTGTTCTTCAAGCGAACTGCTGATGAATTCTTTGGAAGTGCATCCAAAGCTTCCCAGTTACCTTCTGCTTTAAGAGTGGCACGCTTAGCGGCAAACTTAGCTACCATTTTCTCACGCTTACGCTGACGGGCTTTTACTGATTCTTTAGCCATATTTTGTTATCTGATCCTTTAGTATTTTTCTAAAGTAATGTTGTTAAATATATTATTAGGTTACCCCAGTGAAAAAACGGGAACTAATGTCCCGGTAATTATTTACTGAACGCCACCAGTTTTTTCCATGTTTTTGAAAGGCATGCCCATCAGCTTCAGCAGCTCATAAGCTTCTTCGTTGGTATTGGCAGTGGTCACGAAAGTGATGTCCATACCGCTGATACGTGGCAGCTTGTCAATGTTGATTTCAGGATAGATGATCTGCTCAGTGATACCCATTGTGTAGTTACCACGGCCATCGAAAGACTTCTCGTTGATACCTTTGAAGTCACGTACGCGAGGCAGAGACACAGAGATAAAACGATCGAGGAATTCGAACATGTTAACATTACGCAGCGTTACGCGGCAGCCGATAGGCATGTTCTTACGCAGCTTAAAGTTAGAGATATCTTTCTTAGACATTGTAGGAACTGCTTTCTGACCTGTGATCATGGTCATTTCGTTCACTGCGTCGTCTATCATCTTCTTATCAGATACAGAACCCTTAACACCCTGGTTCAGGCATATCTTTACCAGGCGCGGGCATTGCATTACTGTTTTGTACCCGAATTTCTTCATCATTGCAGGTACTACTTCATCCCTGTACTTACCAAGTAACCTAGGAGAATATGTTGTTGTCGTTGCCATTACTTGATTACCTCCCCTGATTTTTTAGCGATACGAGAAAAACCGGTTTCAGTACGGGTACGTGATACACGCGTTCCACCTTTTGATTTCGCATCCCACAGTAATACATTGGAGATATTGATCGGAGCTTCCTGCTTCACGATACCTCCCTGGGGATTCTGCGCATTAGGCTTCAGATGCTTTGTTACCATGTTCACACCTTCAACCAGTATACGGCCTTCTGAAGGTATAACACTAAGCACCTTGCGCGGCGTGGTGCGATCCTTATCGTCACCAGCAATAACTATCACGTTATCGCCCTTCTTGATATTAAACTTTGGTTTGAATCTCTGTTTCACTGTTACTATGATTAAACGTTGTCTTTGTCCCGTTTTTCATAACGGGCTGCAAATGTACAACAAATTTTTTACAATACTTCTGGTGCGAGAGAAACTATTTTCATATAGCCTTTATCGCGCAGTTCGCGGGCAACAGGGCCGAATATACGGGTACCGCGTGGCTCATCAGAGTTGTTGAGCAGCACTACTGCGTTGTCATCGAAGCTGATGTAAGAACCGTCCCTGCGACGAAGTTTTTTCTTGGTACGAACGATAACTGCTTTAGAAACAGTACCTTTCTTCATACCACCACCGGGAATAGCGTCTTTTACAGTAACAACGATCTTATCGCCTATACCAGCGTAATCCTGACCAGAATTACCCAACACACGAATGCAAAGAACTTCTTTGGCACCGCTGTTGTCGGCTACATTGAGCCTGGATTCTTGTTGTATCATCCTAAAAAATTACTTAGCTTTTTCAATAATTTCTACCAGGCGCCAGCGTTTAGTTTTGCTAAGCGGACGCGTTTCCATAATACGGACAACGTCACCGATGCCGGCAGCATTGTTCTCGTCGTGAGCATGAAAGCTCGATGATTTCTTAAGGAACTTACCGTATAAAGGGTGTTTCACTTTACGTTCAACAGTAATAGTGATGGTCTTCATCATCTTGTTACTGCTTACTACCCCGATACGGGTTTTCCTGCTTTTTCTTTCAATTGCCATAACGGACTTCAATATTTATTAGAAACCTAACTCTCTTTTACGATTTTCAGTTTTCAAACGAGCGATCTGGCGACGCAGTTGTTTGATGCTCAGCGGATTTTCAATAGGATTAACCGCGTGGCTGAACTTCATCTTCTTCAGGCGAAGCTCTTCTTCGCTGATCTTAGCGGTCAGCCCTTCATTGTCCAGCGAACGATATTCATCAACTTTCGCCTTGTTTCCTTTTGCCATTGTATTAATTATTAGTAGTTAGTACGCGGGCAGCGCCCATTTACTTCCTTATTTAAATTGTTGATTATTCACCAGCGTAATCGTGACGCACTACGAATTTGGTCATGATCGGCAGCTTCTGGGCAGCAAGCTCCATAGCTTCCTTAGCCAGTTGCTGTGGTATACCTTCGATCTCGAACAGGATCATACCTGGTTTAACAACTGCAGCCCAAAACTCCAGGCTACCTTTACCTTTACCCATACGCACTTCGGCAGGCTTACGAGTAATTGGTTTGTCAGGGAAGATACGGATCCACACAGTACCTTCACGCTTCATGTGGCGGGTCATTGCCTGGCGTGCGGCCTCTATCTGGCGGTTATTGATCCACTTTGGCTCTAACGCTTTAAGACCAAAAGAACCGAAGGATACTATAGCACCACGTGTTGCGTTACCTTTTATCCTCCCTTTATGGGCCTTACGGTGTTTTACTTTTTTCGGCTGTAACATTGTTACAAAATTATATAAGTATACTAAATATTATTAATGTCTCTTGTCCGGTTGTTTACCGGTAATTAGCGGCGGCCACCACCTGCATTGGCACCACCACGGCGGTCACCACCACCTCCGCGACGCTCGCCTCCGCGGTCTCCACCACGACGGTCACCACGTTCGCCTCCGCGACGATCTCCGCGCTCACGGCCACCTTCAGCTCCCTGGAATGTACCCGGGCGATTGTTACCGCGGCTGTCAGAATTTGCAGAGAAGTTAGGATTCAGTTCAGCCTGGCCTAATACTTCACCTTTACAAACCCATATCTTCAGACCGATCTTACCATATACAGTCATAGCGTATACAGAAGCGTAATCAATATCCATACGATAAGTATGTAATGGTGTACGACCCTGCTTGAATTCTTCAGAACGGGCAATTTCAGAACCGTTAAGACGGCCGCTTGCCTTGATCTTTATACCTTCAGCACCCATCCTCATTGCAGTGGATATAGCCATCTTGATAGCACGCTTGTAGCTAACGCGGCCTTCGATCTGGCGGGCGATAGTATCACCTACTATCATTGCATCCAGTTCCGGACGACGGATCTCCATGATGTTGATCTGAACGTCTTCCTTCTTGGTCAGGTTCTTCAGTTCTTCCTTGATACGGTCAACTTCAGTACCACCTTTACCTATGATGATACCAGGCTTTGAAGTATGAATAGTTACGATCAGCTTGCCCAGTGTACGCTCTATAACGATGCGGGAGATACCACCCTTGTTGATACGAGCAGCAAGATAAGTGCGTATTTTGTGGTCTTCTACCAGTTTCTGGCCGAAGTCCTTCTTTTCTCCATACCACATTGAGTCCCATCCGCGGATGATGCCCAACCTGTTACCTATAGGATTACATTTTTGACCCATTGTACTATTATTGAGTTGTGTTGTTATTTATTATGCTTCAGTTTGAATTGCAGGCTGAGGATTACGGCTATCAACGATGATAGTGATGTGATTGCTGCGCTTGCGTACACGGTATGCACGGCCTTGTGGCGCAGGGCGCATCCGCTTAAGAACACGGCCACCATCAACGAATATTGTCTTTACATACAAGTTTGCTTCAACAATATCCACACCTTCGTTTTTCACTCTCCAGTTAGCTATCGCGCTGAGCAACAGTTTTTCCATTGCTACAGAAGGATGCTTTGTGCTGAATTTCAAAGTATTCAGCGCCTGTTCTACGTCTGTTCCACGTACCAGGTCGGCCAACAGGCGCATTTTACGCGGAGAAGTAGGATAATTTCGTAAGCGAGCTACAGCTTCCATTTTATTTTTATTAGCTGATGTGATGACCAACTGACTAGCTGATTCACATCGTTTGTTAATTTTATTGTTTTGTCTTTTGCAATTAGCTGATCATCTGATCAGTAATTACTGCTTGGTACCGCTATGACCCTTAAAGTTACGGGTAGGAGCAAATTCACCGAGTTTGTGGCCAACCATATACTCAGTAACATATACCGGTATGAATTTGTTGCCATTGTGCACTGCAAAAGTCTGTCCTACGAACTCAGGAGTGATAGTGCTGCGACGGCTCCAGGTTTTAACTACACCCTTCTTTGCTTTGCCTTCGTTTATTGCATCTACCTTACGTCCCAGTTTCGCATCTACATAAGGACCTTTTCTTATTGAACGAGCCATTTTTTGACTTTTTATCTCCAGACCCAAAGAGTCTTGCGGAGCGTTTTTATATTAATTTTCTAAAACTATCTGTCGTGAACCAATTTGCCCTAAGGCTATTGATTATTTATACTTAGAAGACAATTTCTTGCCATTCTTGCGCTGGATGATCAGCTTGTTAGAACCCTTAGTAGTGCTCCTTGTTGATTCACCCTTAGCGTACTTGCCTGTGCGGCTACGTGGATGACCACCAGAAGACCTACCTTCACCACCACCCATCGGGTGATCTACAGGGTTCATTGCAACACCACGGTTACGTGGCTTGATACCCTTCCAACGGTTGCGGCCTGCTTTACCCATAGACTGGAGGGCGTGGTCGCTGTTAGAAACGATACCTACAGTTGCCATACAAGTGCTCAGCACTTTACGGAGTTCACCGCTAGGCATTTTCAGTACGCAATACTTTTCTTCTTTAGCGCTGAGCTGAGCATAAGTACCAGCTGAACGAGCCAGTGCGCCACCCTTACCAGGCTGCAGTTCTATATTATGTATTACAGTACCCAGAGGCATGTTCTTCAACTGAAGCGCATTACCAACTTCAGGAGCAACACTGTCGCCGCTGATAACAGTAGCACCTACTTCAAGGCCCTGAGGAGCGATGATGTAACGCTTTTCACCATCTGCATAAGCCAGCAGTGCGATGAATGCTGTACGGTTAGGATCGTACTCTATTGTTTTAACAGTAGCAGGAACATTGTTCTTGTTACGCTTAAAGTCTACTATACGATACATGGTTTTGTTACCACCACCAATGTAACGCATTGAACGACGACCCTGAACGTTACGGCCACCAGTACCATGCTGGTGCTCCAAAAGGCTCTTTTCTGGCACGTTAGTAGTAACTTCTGCGTAAGCGTTACCTATTCTCCAACGTGTACCGGCTGTTACCGGTTTGTATTTACGTAATGCCATTTTAAATTTTAATTAGCCGATGCGATATTTTACTAACTAACTAGCTTGTCCGCACCTATTACTTATTTGTTAGTTTATTTATTCCGATAGCTTTAAGCTATTATCCTTGTGCAAACAAATCGATAGAATCACCTTCTGCAAGAGATACTACAGCTTTCTTGTAAGAAGGCTTTCTGCCTGAAAGGAAACCAGCTTTAGTATAGCGGGTTTTGTTTTTAGCAGGTACTACTATTGTGTTTACGTTTGTAACTTTTACACCGTAAAACTCTTCAACAGCTTTCTTGATCTCAAGTTTGTTAGCTGCCTTACCTACTACAAACGTGTAGCGGCCGCTTTTTTCCATCTGGCGATTTACCTTTTCGGTAATTACCGGCCTTACCAACACTTCTGAAAGTTTCATCTTTTTTATTTTTATTAGCCTCTGTTAAGCGGCTGTTTATTATTACTATTATTACAGGTGCCTATTAAGCTTCTGCTACAGTTATCTCTTCAGTGAACATCTTTGCAACTGATTCTGTAAATACGATCACATTTGCGTTAGTGATGTCGTAAGTGTTCAGATCGCTCAGCATAACAGTCTTAGTGTTAGGCACGTTGCGGCTGCTCAGGTATACATTCGGATCGTAGTCAGGCAAAACAACCATAGACTTACGGTTTTCGCCGCGTACTGCATCCAGCATGGCTACATAATCCTTAGTTTTAGGAGCATCCATTTTCAGGTCTTCTATAACTACGATCTTGCTTTCGCGGGCTTTGTAAGTAAGAGCGCTCACTTTCGCCAGGTCTTTCACCTTGCGGTTCAGCTTAAAGCCATACAGGTGAGGAATAGGACCGTTAACAGCACCACCACCCTTATATAATGGGTTGCGGATGTTACCTTTACGGGCACCGCCGGTACCTTTCTGTTTGTGCAGTTTCTTAGAAGAACCCTTCACTTCTGCACGTGTCTTTGATTTGTGCGTACCCTGGCGCTGAGCTGCGAGATACTGCTTTACCGACAGGTAAATAACATGATCATTCGGCTCAATGTTGAAGATATCATCAGGAAGTTCAACTGAACGGCCTGTCTTTGCACCTTTGCTATTTAAAACGTCAACTTGCATGACTAAAATTAATTCTGAATTAAAACAATAGATCCGTTATGACCTGGTACCGAACCGCTGATAAGTATATAGTTCTGCTCAGGGAATACTTTTACAACACGCAGAGCTTTGATCTTAACGCGATCTGTACCCATACGGCCAGCCATACGCATGCCTTTAAATACACGGCTTGGATAAGATGAACCACCTACAGAACCCGGAGCACGTGAACGGTCATGCTGGCCATGGGTAGCTTCACCCACACCGCTAAAGCCGTGACGTTTTACAACACCCTGGAAGCCCTTGCCTTTTGTAGTGCCTACAACACTTACTTTTTCACCTTCAGTGAAGATTTCGCAGGTAATGCTTTCGCCCAGTTGTTTTTCTATAGAGCAATTACGGAGTTCTTTTACTACACGCTTAGGAGTCGTGTTTGCTTTCGCGAAGTGATTGACGAGCGCAGAAGATGTATTCTTCTCTTTCGCTTCGCCAAATGCGATTTGGAGTGCATTGTAACCGTCGGCATCAACGGTTTTCTTTTGAGTGACCACACAAGGCCCAGCTTCGATAATGGTGCAGGCAGTCTGCTTACCATTTGGCTCGAAAACACTGGTCATGCCAATTTTTTTGCCAATTATACCTTTCATTATTATATAATTTTAGTTAAGCGCCCGGAGCCTATATTGTGTGGGCCGGGATTAACTTTGTTTCAAACTAATTAAAGAACAAATTTTCCTGCTTTATTTACTGTGCTTCAATAATGCGGGAAACACTATTTTTTTATCAAGCCTTGATCTCAACTTCAACACCGCTAGGCAGGTCGAGCTTTGACAGAGCATCTACAGTACGTGAAGAAGAAGTGTAGATATCCAACAGGCGCTTGTGTGTGCACAGCTGGAACTGCTCGCGCGACTTCTTGTTAACGTGCGGTGAACGCAATACGGTAAAGATCTTCTTCTCTGTAGGCAATGGAATGGGGCCTGTTACCACCGCTCCTGTATTGCGCACAGTCTTTACGATCTTGTCTGCTGACTTATCAACCAGGTTGTGATCGTAAGATTTTAGCTTTATTCTGATACGCTGTGACATACTGTTCGTTATATTCTACCCTAAAAATTTGGGACTGCAAAGGTAATGAAGTGTTTTAAACCAACAAACTTTTTTATAGAAAAGTTTTATTTTTTTAAAATTTCCTTATTCTTCGCACGTTTTAACCCCACCGCTACTAAAAATTCGGACTGCAAAAGTAGGTAGTTTTATTAAATTTTGATAAAATATTTTTGAAATACGCTGAAATTGTTGCCAGTAGCGGCTCCGGGCAGGGTTTGCTCCGGCTAAAATGCCGTTACAATAGCCTAGAAAAGCTCCAGTTGAAGACTGTTTTGCCGGCCCTGCTGGCGAGGCTCATGAAAATTGGATAATGATATACCGAGGAGTCTTATTTTCTTCCCCTCCAAATCGGTCTTCAGCAACAGCGCCATAGCCGTATCCAACAGCGTTTCGGCGTCGTTTACCGGGATGGCAAACGATTGACTACGGGTAATGAGCTTAAAGTCGTGATACTTGATCTTTAACGTAATAGTGCGGCCTTTAAGGCCATATTTTTCCAGGCTACGATGCACATTTTGCGCTATTTTCTGCAGTTCTGTATTCATTTCGTCTACAGTGGTCAGGTCGTACGGGAAAGTATCTTCTGCCCCCATCGATTTTGTTTCTCTGTGTGGCTGCACCTCCCTGTTATCTATGCCGCGTACTATACGGTAATAAAAGCCGCCCGATTTACCGAAATGATGCCTCAGTTCCTGTTCTGAAAGCCTTTTCAGATCGGCACCGGTATGCAGGCCCATGCGTTTCATTTTCTGCGCTGTTACCTGGCCTACACCAAAAAACTTTTCCACCGGCAACTGCTCCATAAACGCCTCTATCTTATCCGGAGCTATGAACGTAAGCCCATCGGGCTTATTGAGATCAGACGCTATTTTGGCCACGAATTTGTTGATAGAAACGCCTGCAGATGCCGTCAATTGCAGCTCTTCCTTTATAGCCTGCTTTATCTGCCGGGCTATTTCTATAGCACTGCCTATTCCTTGCCTGTCCTCTGTTACATCCAGGTAGGCCTCATCCAGCGAGAGCGGCTCTATAAGGTCGGTATGGCGGGCAAAAATGGCCCTGATGTGGTTAGATGCTTCTTTGTATGCTGCAAACCTGGGATAAACAAAGATGGCCTGCGGACATAGCTGCAGTGCGCGCTTTGAAGGCATGGCCGAACGCACACCGTACTTACGGGCCTCGTAACTGGCAGTAGCTACCACTCCTCCCCTGCCCTCGGGCGATCCGCCTACAACTATTGGCTTGCCGCGGTATTCCGGGTTATCACGCTGCTCTACAGATGCATAGAATGCATCCATATCAATGTGTATTATCTTACGTAGCCTTGTGCCGGGGTCCTGCTCCATGTTCCTTTTTCCGGCATTTGCCGCGAAATTTTCACTACTCTAAATTAATATATTTTATCTTGCGGGTCGTTTGGGGCAAAACCGCCCAATTACGCAACCGTAACATTGAATTGCACAGCATAATGGCGAAGAAATTATATATAGCCCCCTCTACACTGCCCGGCGCCGGCCGCGGTGTTTTCTGCACTGCCGATATAAAAGAAGGAGAAGTGATAGAGAATTGCCCTATTCTCATCTTTGATAAGGCCGATGACGCCCACATCACCAAAACGCTGCTGGCGCACTATATCTTCGATTACACAGGCCGTGCATCTATGCTGGCACTGGGTTTTGGCTCGCTGTACAACCATCACATTACGCCCAATGCCAAATATGAATTACTGGAGTATGACGGTATGGATGAGATACATAATGAACTGAGCATTACAGCTATAAAGCCAATCCCTAAGGGAGAAGAGATCTTCATCAATTACGGCACATTCTACGACGAAAAGTACGGCGGCAAATAAGCACTACCTGTTGCCCAGGTATTGCTCTGCGCGCGATGTCATCTGGTTACCACCATCTGTTGTATTATACAGGAAGCTACGCCATCCTGCATTGTGCGGTTCGCCCGCAATAGTGGTATGCAACATCTTATAATCAAAGTCTGTTTCCGATGTTTTGTAGAACAGTATCAAGGCATTTGCCTCGCTATGACCGGCCATATCCTGCAGGGTGTTGTATTGCCATATCTCGTAGGGCAAAGCGCCCTTCTCGTTTTTTACTGTAATTACTTCCGACGGCTGGCCATAGCGCAGGTACATAAATCCACGTTCTGTTTCATAGCCCACTTTTCCGTGATTAGTGTATAATTTATTGGCTTCACGCACCTTGTCAGAGAATGCTTTCCATGCCCTTTCCGGGTTGTCTTTGTCTACAGCACTGAAATGGTTGTAAATGAAATAACGCATGTATAGCTCTTCGGGCTTTTTCAGAAAACCGTTGATAGAGATAGCTTCCGATGGGGTGCTTACCGGCAGCATCATCTTCAGTATGGCTTTCACCTGCGCTGCATCATATTTCTTCAGGAAGGTCTTATTCAGATCAACCACGTTGATATTTTCAATGCCAGTGTCCATTATCGCTGCCCTTTTCTGTTCCACATCGGCTTTTGCGGGGCGCTTATTAGTGCGCTGTATGAACAACTGGCGGGCGGCCAGCGTGCTGTGCAGTTTTGTGCCTAGGGAAAAAGTAAGGTAATAATTACCAGATGGCAGGTCTGTGATATCAAAAGTACCGGCAACATACGGTACGTCTTTTGTTTGGATCGTATCCAGCTTCTGGTATTTCGCCATAGGCTCCCCGCCCGGCTTCCTGGATAAATGCACCGACTGGATCAATGGAAAATCCTGCTGCGCTACCTTATCCAGCTGGTATATTTCTGTGTAGTAATTCAACTTATTCCGATAGGTATCGAAAAAATTTTCGCACAGTGGTATGAATTGCTGCCCGTGCTTCAAGAACGGTGTTTTTATCTGCGATGCATAAAATGTATCCATCATCTCTACACCACCGTAAAATGCCCCGCTGCCGAGTGATGATGTAGTAAACGTATCAGTATAACCGGCTACGTTAGTGGTATCGTTAAGGTCTGTAAGCTTTACGGTTACCGTGTATTTACCAGGGCTCAGGAAATAGCGTTTCAACTCAAGGATGTTCAGGTACGCCAGTTCATCTACTGTAGAAGCAGGTAACGTTTCATAGATGTACAGGTCGTCCTTCAATACGTGCCCGTTATCGTTAACTATCATTACATGTGTTTTTATCCTGGCTACTATCTTCTTATCCTTATTGGTGTTGTAGTGTACCTTTCTGGGGTTTATCTGCCAGTATATCTCCAGGTAAGGGTTTATCTTTCCCTGGAAGATGGGATCGGGCAGGTAATACTGCGCATGCTGAAATGACGCCTCGATAGCCAATAATTGTGAAAGAGGCCCCAGTAAGAGCAAAAGAAGTAGAAACCTGCGCATCCTTATAATTTTCCGCAAAATACTTTAATCCGCACATTATCCTCTCTGGCATGTACGTATTTTAACCTTTTCATTCATCTTTGCACCGCATAATGAAAGTGATAAGCTCATACATACCGTTCCCGGCCATATCGTGGTGGGCTCATGTTGTGCAAACGCAGGAACTACTGCTGGACGGCTACGAGCATTATGAAAAAATGACGCTTCGCAATAAATACCGCATTGCAGGAGCCAATAATCCTATCCAGCTCAGCATTCCTTTGACGGGGGGACGGGACCAGCGTAAACCGATGGAGGACATCACCATCCATAACGATGAAAAATGGCAGATACAGCATTGGCGTACCCTTACGTCGGTATACCGCCAAACGCCCTTCTGGGAATACTACGAGCGCAGCCTTGAAGCGCTTTTCACCGAAGAGTATAGCAAACTGGTTGCGTTCAACAAGGCAACGCTGCAGTGGTGCATAAAACAACTGAAACTGGATATTACGCTAAGTAATACTGACAAGTATTACAGAACCTATCCGCCGGAGGATACAGACCTGAGAAACATCAAGAAATCATCTGCTGCTACAGGCAACTTCCCCCGGTATTACCAGCTGTTTGAAGAACGTACAGGCTTCTTGCCTGACCTGAGCATCCTGGACCTTTTGTTTGCTGAAGGGCCACACACCTTGGCATGGCTGAAGCAAAACGCGATCATATTAACGCAACAATAGCTAATAAGCCCTGCAGCAATTAGTTTTTAACCTTAAAATGTGGGATATTTGCCCACAATTTTCCAATTAATATTAAACAATTATTTATGTCATTATTCGATAAGATACAAGCTACCGCCTCGTTCATAAAAGGAAAGATCAAAAATCAGCCGGACACCGGCATTATACTGGGCAGTGGTCTTGGTGGCCTTATCGATATGATAGAAAAGGAAACAGAGATCCCCTACTCCGAGATACCCAACTTCCCGGTTTCAACAGTAGAGGGACATGATGGCAAGCTGGTATTTGGCAAAATAGGCAGCAAGAATGTCATCCTGATGGCGGGCCGTTTCCACTACTACGAAGGTTACAGCATGCAGGAGGTTACCTTCCCTGTGCGCGTAATGAAGGCGCTGGGTGTGGAAACTCTTTTTGTATCAAACGCATCAGGTGGCACTAACCCGACCTTCAAGATAGGCGACCTGATGATTATCAACGACCATATTAACTTGTTCCCCGAGCATCCGCTGCGCGGCCACAACGACAATCGCCTGGGCACCCGCTTCCCTGATATGAGTGCAGCTTACGACAAAGAGTTGATCGCATTGGCTAAAGAAATAGCCGCAGAGCGCAACCTGGAAGTACGCGAAGGCGTATACACAGGCCTGCAGGGACCAACATTTGAAACACCATCAGAATATCGCTGGCTGTACCGCAACGGCGGCGATGCGGTAGGCATGAGCACTGTGCCGGAAGTTATAGTAGCACGCCATGGTGGCATGAAGGTTTTTGCCATCAGCGTGATCACCGACCTTGGTGTAACCGAAGTGCCGGTTATTATAACTCACCAGGAAGTACTGGAAGCGGCCAATGCTGCGGCGCCTAAAATGGCTTCGCTGGTAGCTACCATCATAGAACGCATGTAAGCACACATAAAAACAGCAATTCATCCATTGGGCAAGACAAATCGATACACCAGCCTGCTCGGCCTCATAGTATGTTTACTATGTGGCAGCCTGGCTATTGCCCAACCCACCACTCTGCCACAAGGGCAAAAAAGGGATACTGCTGCGGATAAAACCAACACCAGTACCTGGAAGAACGAAGAGGCAGAGGTATACTATGAAACATTGGGATCGGCCCTGCAAAGAAAACCCGACACCAGCCTGCATTTCTTTCAGCGCAGGCCCTTTGTAGGCACCTGGGCACGAGACCTGGGTAACCCCGGCAGCCCGGTATACAACCTGCAGTTTACGCCCGATTACCGGGTGGGGCCGTCACTAGGTTACCATATCTTCGATGCCTATAGGTTCAGTTTAGATTCGCTGCCATTTTATAATACCACCCGGCCATACTCTGTGTTCAACTACACACTGGGAAGCCGCCTGGAGCAAGTGGCTAGCATTACCCACTCTCAGAACATAAGGCCCAACTGGAATTTTATGGTAGAGTACCGGAAGATAAACATGCCGGGCTTCTACAAAATACAGCGCAATAATAATGATAATGCCCGCCTGACCACTAACTATAAAAGCCTGAATAAGCGCTATGTAATGTATGCGGGCCTTGTCTATAATAAAGAACAACACGATGAGAATGGCGGCATAGTGAACGACAGCGAACTAAGCAATGACAGGTATACCGACCGGAAAACGCTGGATGTAGTATACCAGAATACTGCCTACAGCATTACACGATCTACTATCAACAACACGCAACGCGACTTTGGCGTGGTGTTACAGCACAGTTATACCTGGGGTCCGATCGATACAGTGTATAATGCAGACTCCACCCAATATACCTACACGCTGAAACCACGTTTCAGCATTATGCATAAAATGGAGCTGAGCACCGAAAAGCACCTGTATAAAGATCTGGCTCCCGATTCCGTACGTTATGTACCATTCTTCAATACAGCCTTTGCCCATACAGGGTCGGCCTATTATATACTTAATGGCGATTCTGTAGTTACCCAGCAAAAGTGGTTCTGGATAGATAATAAATTGCTTCTGAACGGATTTATAGGCAACCCCGGCTCGCCACTTACCTTCAGCGCAGGCGTTGGCAACCGTTTCGATCAGTTTATTGTTACCCCGGCCTATAATGTAAACCTCGATCGTTCTAAAGTTGTAAGCAACTACCTGGCGGGCGAAATAAAAAAAGAGGCGCTGCGATCCGGCCAATGGGGCTACGCTGCACACTTACTTTTTTACCTTACGGGCGACTATGCCGGCAACTTCGACCTGGATGCATCAATAGGTAAAGATCTGAATAACAATAAGGGTGGATTTATCGCAGGATTCCGGCAGATGCTGGGTTCGTCGCCATACAGCTTCTCCAATTACGAGAACCGGTACGCGCAACTGAGCTGGTCTTTTAAGAGCGAAAGCATAACTATGGCCTATGCCACGCTCGACATCAGGAAGATAAACCTGCAGGCCGGCGTACGCAACTATATCCTCGGCAACTACATTTACCTTAACGCCGACCGCATGCCGGCACAATATGCCATAGCCTTCAACGTAGGGCAGGCATGGCTGCGCAAAATGTTCCGTTTAGGCAATTTCTACATAGACAATGAACTGACCTACCAGCAAACCACAGATAATGCGCCGGTGAACATTCCCCAGCTGATGGGCAGGCACCAGTTCTCTTACGAGCGGGCCATGTTTAAACAGGCGCTGAAAATAGCTACGGGTGTTGAAGTAAGATATAATACCGCCTACCACCCTGCCGGCTACGATGCACAACTGAACCGTTTCTTTTACCAGGATAAGATATACGTTAATAATACACCAGAATTGTCTGCTTTTCTCAACTTCAGGGTAAAGCATTTCCGCGCCTTTATAATGGCCGACCAGATCAACCAGATATTTGCACGTAACACGCTCCTGTATACCGGTGTGCCGGTATATAACTTCTTTGGCAATGGCACCACCAATACCCCTATGTATGCCGCGCAGAATTTCATGCTGAGGTTCGGCTTTAGCTGGGTGCTCATCAACTGATCAATATAAAGAAAAGAGGAAGCCTTTCTGTATGCTTCCTCCTCCCGTTTCCTGGTTATTACTTTATGTATCCTTAGCGTTCCAGCAGAAACCTGCTCAGCCATGTGCTGGAGCCACAACTTAGCTTCACAATATATACCCCATTGGTGCAGTTGCCAGGCAGCATAAGCTCCAGATTTAAAATCCCGTTGCCTCCGTTCAGATCGGCAGAATAGACTTTCTGACCCAATATATTCTCGACTTGCACAGACAATTGGCCTGTTACCGGCACTTTACCGGAAAGATGTATTGATCCCCCCGTCGGGTTAGGATACAACCTGGCAGATAGGTCGGTATGTGCATCTGCAACACTTGTATTTACAGACATTACAATTTTTGCGCTTTCTACAGAATCGGGCGCTGCACATACTGCATTGCTATGCACTAAGCAGGTAATTGTATCGTTATCTGCCAGCGCATTAGTAATAAAAGGATTGGTTGTTGCGCCAACAATCGGCAAACCGTTTTTATACCATTGCAGGGTTGGTGTTGTGCCGCCATTTATTACTGCTGCTGTGAAAGTTACTGTTGTTCCCGGGCTGATCGTAGTACCGGGATTTAGAGTAACTGTAATTGACGGGCTAACTGTATTCACCGGTGTTATAACATATGTTGCAGACGTATCGCTTATTGATGCAGGGCCGCAGGTAACAATAGCACGATAGTTGATGACCTCACTGCCGACACTTCCGGTTTGATAACCAGGATGATTATATCCTACGTTTGTCCAGGTAGCGCCATCTGTTGAGGACTGCCATTGGTAAGAATAACCTGTACCCGAATTAACAGCAGTTAACGCTAATATGGAGCTATCATTGCTGCAAAATGCACTTCCGTTAGAGCTGATAATAACACCTGCATCGGCATTGGTACAGGCAACAGTAGTGATCTCCCGAATCCTGTTATTAAGCTGATCTGCAATATACAACCCTCCGTCCGGACCTAACGTGATAGCATATGGATGATTCAATTGAGACGTATCTGCTGATCCGCCATCTCCGTTGTAGCCTGCGCTAAATGCCACACCACCTAAGGTACTGATAACACCAGCCCCGTCAATTTTCCTTATAACATGGGCATTATAGCTGGCGATATAAATATTTCCGGTACCATCTACGGCTACCGATGTAGGGTTGAGTACCTCAGCCGCTGTAGCAGGGCCTCCATCGCCGCTAAAGCCACCTGTACCCGTGCCTGCAATAGTGCTGATGATACCCGAAGTATTTATTTTGCGAACACGTTGGTTATACTGGTCTGCTATGTATATATTACCCAGGGCATCGATAGTTACGGCATGAGGTGTATTGAGCTGTGCTGCTGTTGCAGGCCCACCATCGCTGGAGTAACCTAAAGTGCCGGTACCTGCTATAGTTGTAATTATACCAGCCGGGTTAACCTTACGTACACAATTATTGCCGGGCGACGTGATGTAGACATTACCGGCGAGGTCTGCCGTCACGCCCGATACATCTCCGATTGTTGCTGCCGTAGCAGGGCCTCCGTCGCCAGAATAGCCAATAATTCCGGTACCTGCAAATGTAGTTATGATACCCGACGGAGATATTTTGCGCACTCTGGCGGCATAAATATCCGCGTAGTAAATATTACCGGCATTGTCAGCAGCTATACCCCAGGGCGCGTTTAACTCGGCCGCTGTGGCAGGTCCACCATCTCCACTCATTCCGGGCACTCCAGTTCCCGCAAAGGTAGAGATCACACCTCCGGGAGTTACTTTCCTTATGCGGTGATTACCAGCGTCCGATATATACATATTCCCGGTCGCATCAAACGTTACACCCCTGGGGTCATTTATCTGAGCGAGCGCTGCGGAAAAACCGTCGCCGCCAAACGTAGCTGTTCCGTTCCCCGCAGTGGTAAAAATTGTTTGGGCATGGCATGCAGTTCCGCATACCATTAGCGCGAAAAGCGCTTTAATTGTCCTGGTAACTGTCTTTTTCATTTGGGCTATTTTAAAAGATGATATCCCAAATTTACAGATACTGCTATACAAAAAACATACGTCAAACCCTTGTCGGGTCACGGCTTCACGGGCTTACAACCTGGGATTACATTCCCATTGTGCATTATTAACTGCACGTCAGAATATCTTTGAAAAAAATATTTCGTCCACGCAATCAATTACTGCTGCCCCATCTCCCTGAATATCTGGGCATATTTACGCACAGAATCTTCATTATGTAGCCCGCGATAGGTATACATCATATTCTCGTAGGTAGACCTGAATTTAGGGTTAGCATCTATTGCTTTGTACAGGAAGTATTTTGCAGAATCATATTTCCCTATAGTGTTGTAACAAAGGCCAAGATTAGAATAGGCATTTACAAATTTAGGACTGATGGCCAATGCCTTATTACAGTAGGAAATAGACAAATCTATTCGCTTCTTCATAAAGTATACACCTGCCAGGTTATTCATAGCCACCAGGAATTTCGGATTCAGTTGCAAGGCCCGTACATTGTGTACTTCTGCCGAGTCGAACTGGTTGAGCTTAAAGTAGGCATCGCCTAGTGCAGCATGGGCATCATCATATTCAGGGAACACCTCTATAGCCTTACGCAGGTAGGTCATACCATCAGCTATTATCTGGCCACGTACTGCAGGGTTGCCTTCATGGGCAGCATTTTCGGTTACCAGTTCTGTTCCCAGGTAATAATTCAGGCGGGCGTCATTGGGCGAGTTAACCACATCAGCCCTGAACAATGTAGGGTTGTCCAGCCATTCTTTGTTCCTGTTAAACACAATTGCAGCAAATACCAGGCATACCGGCACTATAACAACCAGTACCTTGCCTTTTTTCAGCGCAGAAAGATCGCTTACCCCACCCGAGAGGAATTGCGCAACCAGCAATGCAATGGCCAGGCAAAAGCCTGCCGAAGCAAAAAAGAGGAAACGCTCTGCCATAGCAGCGCCTATAAGAAAAGGGATATTGGAGAAAAGAGCTATTGTAGCCATAAAAAACAGTATGGCAAAAGCATAAGGGTCTTTAGGCAACTTTACCAAACGATATATGCCGTATACTCCCAACGCCACATATACCAGCAGCGATACTATAACAAACGGGTCTGCAAACGTAGTAAATGGAATGCTATTGTAAGAATAATCGCAAATGAGCGGGTAAGGTACAAACAGCATTTTCATATACTTGCCCAGTATCAGCAGCTCAGTAGCAAACGCGGCTATGGCCGATGGCGGTTTAGCCAGTATGTTATCCATAAACACTACATCCGACGAGGTGTTGGCATCATACTTGCGCAACACAGCAAATCTTATAGACAGGAAAATTACCGTAACCAGTATAGTAGCTATTGTAATGTACAGGCTCTTCTTTTTATCGTCATTTTTATACAAGAAGAAAATAAACGGTATTACCCCTATAAAGCTGATCACCGTTTCCTTAGACAGGAATGAAAGAAAGAAGCACAAAGCACCTATCACCAAGTCTTTCATCTTACCACTTTTAAGGTAGTTCATGAACGTGTTAAGGCTTAGAAAAGCAAAGAAAAAGCAGAGCAATTCATCGCGGCTTTTTATGTTGGCCACTACCTCCGTGTGTATAGGATGCAAGGCGAAAAGCAGCGCAGCAATAAAGGCTACGCCAGTTCGCTTATGGTCGAATAACTTGTCGAGAAACAGGAAAAGGAAAATAACGCCACCAGCAAATACCAGCACATTCATAAAATGCCCCGGCCATGGAGATCCGCCACCCAATTGCCATTCCGTGGCGAACATGGCCAGCGAAAGCGGCCTGTACAGGTCGTTATGAGATTCGAACCAACCACGGCGATACGGTGTACCGAATATTTCCGGTATCGCGCTCATACCCTTGGTTATGATAGCGTTGTTTTTGATCACGGTAAAATCATCAAGTACATAGCCATTACCCAGCGTGTTAGCATATAATAGAAAGGCTATTATACCCAGTAAAATGCACAGCTTTGTTACCAGCGACATGCCCGGGGTATCATTAGCCACGGGTTGCACAGGCTTTGCAGCTGCCGCAGCAGGTTTCGATATACTTGGTTGGTTTTGTTTCTTAGCCATTACGTTCGTTCCCTTAAACTATTCAGCAAATACTATCTACTAGCCTACCTGCCCGGCACACCAGGTCCTCCCGCCTTTATCTTATACGCACGCATTACCGTGCTGTGGCATATCTGCAACTCGTAGAATATGTTGTTAGAAGGATAATCTCCCGGGTGCAACCTGAAATTGGTCAGGAAATAGTCGGCCTTATCTGGCTCATTGATCACTATAAATCGCTTCCGTACGTCCTTCGGTAATATCATTACATTGTTATTCAGCGGAAAAGCCCAGTTGCCGGCCACTTTTATTTGCGATGAGGTATCTGTCTCGGCAATATTATCCAGCGCCTGCTTAAAGCTGCAGCCCCAGTAATCGAGCTCATATTGCCCGCGCAGGTATTCATCGTCCTGCTTCACCAGCGAGTTGAAGTATACCTGCTCATTAGGATGGTTCATTACCATAAAATTGGCTATGATCAAAAACTGCGCGGCGCATACGCCCAGTGCCACCCACTTCATCTTCTGTATCACATACAGCCGGTTAATAGCGTACAGTGCTAACAATACAAACGGCGGGAAAACAAAATATAAATGGCGCCAGTCATCGTATACTACGGAATGCATACCAATAACAGCTATCAACGGCCCCATGAAGCACAGCACGTAAAACATAAAGTTGCGATCGGCACCATTGGACATAAATTTCTTAGGCTCACGCACAAAATTGATAACGATCCATACCAAACCTATAGCACCTGCTATCAACCATAAAACAGGTGTAGAGATAATGAACCAGGTAGGAATATATGTCCATGGCAATTCCGGCGCCGGAATAAACTTACCCTGGAAGAAAACACTACCCTGGAATTTAAAGTGAGCCAGCGCCCCAAAGCTCTCGGCAAACTTGGCTATGGGATTCCGCCACAGGTATGGCCACGATGTATACAGCATAGCACAGAAAGCAGCAGTAAATACACCCATTTGTACCAGGATATCTGTTGGCTTCTGCTTTTCTTTCATCTTCATGATCAGATCTATAAGCAGCAATAAACCCACGAGCAAACCATAAAGTATACCCATGATACGGATACCTGTACCATAACCAAAAGCAAGACCAGCCAATACAAACCACCACCATTTACGCTTATCCATAGCCAGTTGCGTAAACGCAAGACCTATAAGCACCATACACAAAAACGGAAGATCTTTACTGTTGAAGTAAGAGTGCGCATAGATACGTGGTGCAAACGTAAACATTAGGAACCCAAGCGACGCGATCCATTTATCGCGAAACAGCCTGTAGACAAGCACATAGCCGGCAAATGAACTGAGCAGGAACAAGATGTGCGTTACTATATGGCGCATCACATACAGTTCCCGTGTATCGGTGATGTTCATCCCTTTTTCAAAAGCCAGCAGCACCATCTCAAAACCAGCACCGTGGTTGTCGGTCTCGGTAGTGAACAAGTCCATCTTACCATGAAATACGTAGTCCCAGCTCAGCAGTGCCGGCCCCCGCTGCAAGGGTTCATCCCACCCCATGCCATAATCTTTGTAAACTATGATACCGAGTATAAGTGTAACAAGGAACAAACCTATACCAGGTAAATAAGGGGATATTCTTTCCTTCATAAATATGTTATGTTAGCCCTTCCGGGTTGAAAATCTAAACCGTATAAAGATAAAAAATTACTTGTCTTAAACTAAATCTCCTCTACTTTGCAGAGAGCCGGGGTGGTGCCTCTACTCTACCCGTTTTATTTCTATTTTTTGCAGCCCTTTAAAATATCTGGCACCTGCATTTATATCGGCAGTACTTACCGCAATAATAGCATTGGGCATTTCGTCTATTTCTTTACCGTCCATTTCAGTAATAATATATACTTGTTTACCCACCTCGGTGTTGAACAACTCATTCCATGAATATACACTTTTGTAGCCGTCGCTGGCCGTTAGTAATACTACAAGTTCGCTGTACTGTTTTGGCTTATCTACTTTTATTTTCACGTTTTCCAGCACATCGGTAAGCAACACTCCCTTTACATCCTTCGCTACCTTCTTTTCCTCGCCCTTATGATTTTTCACCACCACCTCGCCCAGCGATATGGCGTTATGCTTCTTTATATCGGCAATGGTTATTGTTACAGGCTGCTCTATCACCCCGGTCACAGTAAATTGTTTTGTACGCTCTATCACGCGTTGAGCTACTACCTGGCTTGTTATCAGCAGGCAGGCAGCTATCGTTAATACCAGGTTTCTCATTAGCATGCAAAATAAAAAACCTCCGCAAGTTTGCGGAGGTTTGGTCATATATCTTATCAATAATTATCCTTGTAATGCAGCTGCACCGCTCACAATTTCCGTCAGTTCGGTAGTGATGGCCGCCTGGCGTGCGCGGTTGTAGCTTATCTTCAGCGACTTCAGCATTTCGTTGGCGTTTTCGCTCGCCTTATCCATTGCAGTCATACGCGCACCATGCTCAGAAGCATTAGCATCAAGCACAGCCTTGTATACCTGTGTATTCAGGATCTTGGGCATCAGTTCGGTCAGCAATTCGCCCATAGATGGTTCAAAGATGAAGTCTACGTTCTTTGAATTGGCCTTCTGCTCAACCTTCGGTATCGGCAGGTATGGCTCTACGGTAAATATCTGTGTAGCAGCATTCTTAAACTGGCTGTAAACTATTTCTACACGGTCATATTCCTTTTTCAGGAACTTTTCCTGTGCGTAAATAGCCGCATTACGTACGTTTTCAAAGGTCAGGTCAGAGAATATATTCCAGAAATCAGCAACAATGCTAATGCCTGCCTGCTTCTGAAATGCTTCATATCCTTTTTTACCGATAGGCAATATGGTTACGTGGCCCTTTTTAGCCTGGGCTGCATATTTCTCATTAATTGTCTGCCTGGTCAGCTTGATGATGTTGGCATTATATGCACCACAAAGTCCCCTGTCGCTGGTAATAGGTATCAGTAGAACCCTTTCTACAGCGCGCTCTTCAGCCAGTGGCATGCTCATATCGCCTGATACAGAGCTAACTATGTTGCTCAGCATCTCCTGCAATTTCTGAGAGTAAGGACGCATCTGGAGGATAGCATCCTGTGCACGACGCAGTTTTGCAGCGCTCACCATCTTCATTGCCTTGGTTATCTGCTGCGTAGACTGTACTGATTTTATACGGGTACGAACCTCTTTAAGCTGTCCTGACATATTATTTTAAATATCTATTGCTGAATTTGGCTGCAAAGTTA
>CAZPOT010000002.1:0-46324 GCA_964588295.1 uncultured Flavipsychrobacter sp.
ATGGTAGCGTCTGCATTGTTAATAAAAGAAGACAATGAGGATCTGGCACTTACGTTAAACGGTAAAAAGCGCAAATTGACGCGTAAAGATTTTGACAAGGTAATACATGCAGATGCTATCATTGATAGCCGGAGTATCGAACAGTTATACAAAAAATTTGCTACAGCTATACCCAAGTGGCAGCCGTTTATAGGCAACAGTTTTATCCCTGAAGAAATGAAAGAAGAATACTGGCAAATAATTACGGAAAGAGCCGGGAGATTGGGCTTACTGTAACAATATTACTTATCTGGCACCTCTATTCACAAAACAGCAATGTAGATGAAGAAGGCCTTTGATGAGTGATTATGATATTTTTGTGCCCGCATTGCGCTCAACAAAACAACAAAATAGTACTCCTCCTCATCATCAAGTGGCCAAACCTTCAAACTAGTAAAAACGCTACATTTGCACAAAATTTATTCATTATGAGATTATTATCTATAGCCCTTTTGTTAGGCGCTGCATTTGCTATGAACAGTTGTTCAAAAGGGACCGTCACTCCAACAGCCCCTACGGCTACACAAAAAATGTACTTCAGCATTAATAACCTGGTCGATGTGAATGTGAAGCAGTACGTAGATACTACATTTTACGTGGCTCCGGCTGTTGGCTTTATATCAGGCGAGCAGGAAAGCATCACACTTACGCCTACCGCTCTGCCTGCAGGTGTTACGGTAACGCCCTCATCTATCAGCGGCACCCCGTCTTTTGGCGGTCTGTTCACTTTTCATGCGCATATGGCTACAACAGGATCGTTTCCTGTAAAGATTGTTGCTACCACTGCATCCGGCACAACAAAAGATTTCTCCTTTAATGTTATAGCTGTGCCAAACAACAATTGCGGCGCTAGTGTGGCTGGCAGCTATTCTGTGCAAACAGTGTCTAGTCCGGTGTTCAGCGCAAGCGCAGAGGCCAGCCCTATGAATGCAGACGTTACAACTACCTCTACAGACAATGTAGTAATCATACCTACTATATATGCCGGCATTACAGCCCACCTTAATTGTAGCGCAGGCACACTCACTTTCGATGGTTATCATACCGGCGATTTCGATATTAGCGCAGGTACGGGAACATATACAGATCACAAAATAATACTGAACTATACCCTCACCGAATCAGTATTTTCTCCGTCACCAGGCCTTGCACATAGTGTTACCGCTACATTAACGCGATAAATCATCTCAGTATAATAGCTTGATCCCCTGCACCATCGATCGGTTTGCAGGGGATTTTCTTATCTGTAAAAGGAATGGTAAACAGCATCATATGTTTACTGTGCTCATCAATCACATCTTGTTAACTGTTCGTGGCATAATACTATAAGCGCGTTCAGCAACAAAAATGTGATGAACTATGACTATTCAAGTGACGACAGACAACCATATAACGGGTAGCGAACGACTGAAAGAGCATGTACAACAACTGGTAAACACCTCTTTGCAGCGCTTTAATGAGCAGATAACCAATGTAATTGTACACGTTACCGATGAAAATGCGCATAAAGGTCAGGCCGACTTGCGCTGTGCCATTGAGGCCCATTATAAAGGGTTGCAGCCGATAGCGGCAGTAAACCACGGGGCAACAACGGATAACGCAATCAAAGGTGCGGTAGACAAGATAAAATCTTCACTCGACGGCATTACTGGCCGCCTGCGCGGACAACAGCGACAGGCAAAAGAAGATAACGAAGCTTACTCCATTGGCGAGGACTGGGCCGAGGTTTAAAATAATGCTGTAATTTGGCGCTATGTGTCGCCAGCTTACAAAATTGATGGTCCTGCTCCTTACCGGGGCAGGGCTTTTTATGCAGGCATGTACTACAACACCTTCAGCCACAGATAAAAAGGTATTTCATCTCAACCTCTCCAGCGGCAACCTGGAAGCCATCGATCCTGCCTTTGCCAAAGACCTCTACCAGATATGGATCAACCACATGGTATACAATACACTGGTGGAAACTGACAAGCATCTGCATGTCATTCCCTCCCTTGCCAAAAGCTGGGAAATAAGCACCGATGGGCTTTCCGTCACGTTTCATCTGCGTACCGATGTATATTTTCACGATAACGATGCATTCCCGGGAGGCAAGGGCCGCAGGCTGGTGGCGGACGATGTGGTGTACACATTCTCCCGCCTCGTAAACCCTGCCACTGCTGCAACGGGCGCATGGATATTTAATGGCCGCGTGGCGGAGAAAGACCCGTTCAAAGCACTGAACGATTCCACATTTCAGTTAAACCTGGCATCGCCGTTCCGGCCATTGCTTGGTATGCTCAGCATGCAGTATTGCAACATCGTTCCGCAGGAAGTGGTGAAAAAATGGGGCAAAGATTATCGTAGCCATCCCTGCGGCACCGGGCCCTTCATGTTCCGCCACTGGGACGAAGGCAATGTACTGAGCCTGGTGAAGAACCCGCACTACTGGGAGCGCGACGGTTCGGGCCGGCCACTACCCTACCTTGATGCTGTGCAGGTATCATTCATAGACAGCAAGGCCACCGAGTTCCTGCTATTCTTGCAGCATAAACTGGATTTTGTAAATGGCATAGATGGTTCTTTCAAAGATCTTATCCTGTCTAAAACCGGAACGGTAAAGAAGGAGTATGAAGACAAATTCCGCTTATCTAAAGATACCTACCTGAATACCGAGTATATCGGCTTCCTTACAGACACCTCACTGGCCATCATGAAAGGTGAGCCAACAGGCAATGTACTCATCCGTCGCGCCATCAACTACGCTATCGACCGGCAGAAGATCGTTACCTATTACAAGAATGGCATGGGTATACCTGCCACACACGGCTTCATACCGGCAGGCATACCGGGCTACGACGGCGCTGCACAATATGGTTATACTTACGATCCTGCCAAAGCACGTCAACTATTGGTGGAAGCCGGCTACCCCGGCGGCAAGGGCCTGAAGCCAATAAAATTCCTGGTGCAGGACAACTATGTCGATATCGTCAACTTCGTGGTGGGCCAGCTGCAGGAAGTAGGTATACCGGCTACTATAGAGGTGATGCAGCCCAATATCCTGCGGCAACAGATGAGCAAAAGCGAGGCAGTAGTATATCGTGGCCAGTGGCTGGCCGACTATCCCGATGCCGAAACCTTCCTCATCGTGTTCAATGGCCATCAGCCCGCACCGCCCAACTATACCCGTTTCAGCAACCCCACCTTCGACAAGTGGTACGACGACTGCCTGAACCAGCCCGATACACTACGCTGGGCAACTTACCGGAAAATGGATAGCCTGGCCAGCAGCTACGCGCCGCTCATACCGCTGTATTACGATGTATTATTGCACTTTACCCAAAACAACATTACCGGCTTCCGCAGTAATGCGTTGAATGTGATAGACATAAAGCAGGTGGATATAAAACAATAAGCCTATGAACTACTGGCGCCGTATCTTACTCTACACTTTTATCCCTGCACTCGGTTTTCACCTGCTGCTGATGCCGCTTTGGTTTCTTGCAGCTTTTCAGCAATCGGCAAAAGCTATGTCTGTAGAAATGGCCTTCGATGTACTGTTACCCATCTACTTGCTCAAATCACACTACAACAATTCCGAAGAGTTTGTCGGGTTCAAGAACTATTACATCAATGCCCTCATCATCTTGTTTGCGGTAACGGCCTCATGCTTTATGTACTACATTAATTGGGCTATCTCCATTGGCGATTTCCTGCACCTCGATAATGAAACACTTACCAATACCCTGCATGAATATTGCGTAGCTATAAGCATCGCATTTATTGGGCTTATTATCTCGTTCATTTCAATTAGCAGGAAGAAGAGAGCGGTTTTAGTCAAATAGATCTGTCTTAGTTCCAATAAAAAAGCGGGTCATTGCGAGGAACGAAGCAATCTCACGTAAGGACGTATTCGTTCCTGAATATATGATGACAACAACTGACAAAGCCCATGTCCGTATCATGGATTCGACAAGCTCACCATGACGCTCTGTAGTAGCATTCTTCTTAAATTTGCGCATGCTCGTGAAGCCCACCGAAACTGATATAGACAACCCCATATTTTATAAAGCAGCAGCTTTTGTGTGCGATACCGATGAGAACATTTTTCTTACCGGCAAGGCGGGATCGGGCAAGACCACTTTTCTTAAATACATACAGACCCAAACAAAAAAACGCAGCGCCATTGTAGCGCCTACAGGCATTGCAGCTATCAATGCCGGCGGAGAAACGATTCATTCATTTTTACAATTGCCTTTTTCTCCCTTTGTGCCCGGCAACGCGGGCGGTTTTGGCACTGGTGTAGCGGGCGTAGAAGATAAACACTCTCTGCTGGCACGCCTTAAGCTGCGCGATACCAAACTGCAACTACTACGCAAGCTACAACTGCTTATTATTGATGAGATAAGTATGGTGCGTGCCGATCTGCTGGATGCTATGGACTTGGTGCTGCGCCATGTGCGCCGCCGCTGGGATAAACCATTTGGCGGGCTGCAGGTAGCGTTCATTGGCGATATGTTTCAGCTGCCACCGGTGGCTACACAGGAAGACTGGGAGATACTGCGCCGCTTTTACCCCGGCACCTATTTCTTCGATTCGCAGGTCATCAGGCAAAACCCGCCGCTGTATATAGAACTCACCAAAATATACCGGCAAAAGGATAAGAGCTTTGTAGACATACTGAACCGCATACGCACCGGTAATGTTACCTACGATGATATTGATGTGCTGAACGCCAGGCAACAACAATCCAGCGTAGACTATACAGGATATATAGTGCTCTGTACCCACAACAACATAGCCGATAAGATCAATGCCGAAGAGCTGGAGAAGCTATCCACGCCTGAGCGTACCTTCAAGGGCATCATTAACAATGAGTTTAGTGATAAGGCCCTGCCGGTAGATATGGAGCTGAAACTGAAAGTGGGTGCCCAGGTAATGTTTGTGAAAAACGATCTGCAAACACCGCGGCGCTATTACAACGGCAAGATAGGCACAGTAGATAGTATTAGCGACGAGGGTATTAAAATATCATTTCCCGGAGAACCTGCCCACACCGCAGTTACTGCCGACCTTGAAGTATGGAAGAACGTGCGCTATGCGCTGGATAACCGCACGGGCGAAGTAGTAGAAGATGAGATAGGCTCTTTTACCCAATACCCCTTACGGCTGGCATGGGCCATAACCGTGCATAAAAGCCAGGGCCTTACGCTTGATAAAGTAATAGTAGACCTGAACCGTGCTTTTGCCAGCGGACAGGTATATGTGGCGCTGAGCCGCTGCACAAGTATTGAAGGGCTCGCACTGCGCAGCAGGCTGGCCATAGAAAATGTAATGATCGATAACCGCATCATAGAGTTTGCAGAAAGTGAGGCGGGAGAAGATGAGCTGAATGTAAAGCTGGAAGAAAGCCGCAGGTATGCCCGTCGTTCGCACATTATTAATACGTTTTCTTTCGAGGAATTGATCGCCAATATTGAGAAGACAGGCATAGAGCTGGCTAAACGCAAGACCGGGCCGCTGGAGGAAAATGCATTCCTTATAGAAAAGATACTGGACGTACTGCTCCAGGCACAAAAAACGGCAGCCGCATTTCATGTGCAGGTGCAGCAGCTGTATGATGCTGGCGATGACGACAAACTATCGGGCCGGGCAGCATCCGCAACTATCTATTTTTCCGAGAAGGTGATGACGCCTGTACTTAACGATATTAACCAGCACCTGGCCTTATTGGCAGATAATACCAAAGTAGCCAAACAAACCCGCATGTGGCGTAATATAAAAGAAGCTGTAGAGACTAAAAATAAAGAGTTGTTTAATCATGGTGGTTAGGCAGATATGGCCCCTCTAAGGAGTGCCATATCTAATGGTCTCCGGTTTAGCCATGATACACACGCGATGCCACTATCTTGCCATCTTTTATTTCAAGTACTTCCGCTACCATCATATCCGGTTCTCCATCTGCTTTGCGCAGGTATTCCATAAACACACGATCTTCATTAGCAGTTAGTGTGGTAGGCTCATACTTTAAATTAGGCAGGCGTTCAAAGGCGTCGCCCCACCATGCGTGCAGCGCGGTCTTGCCGGTTACCATACCGTTGGTTTCGGGTTGGCGCACTTTCAGTTTGGGGCTGTAATGGGCTGCATGATCATCGTAAAGCGATAACAGTTGATCAAGATCTTTAGTGTTAAAGCTGTGAAACCAACGCAGGGCTATATCTGTAAGTTCGTACGGGGACATAAAAAAATTTTTGTGGGAGTAGCAAAAATATCGGCTTAGTTGTATATTGCAGCACGGTTGTAAGCAAAACTATCTGTAAAAACAAGTAAAGACATTGATTTACAGAAACAAAACAACAAACTGTGAAAAGCCCGTGGATAAACAACTATATTGTTTAACTACATTTTAACCTGGCTTTTTTGTTTTTGTTAGAAAATACTTTCATTTGCAACTAAAATAAATTTGACAAACACTATTGTTTTTTAGAAATCACGATTATATTTGCATACTAAACACAAACACACTCTGTTATGAAAAGACTAATCCTCGCTTTATTAACTGCAGGAAGTATAGCAACAACAGCTAGCGCACAAGAGCCTAAGAGTATCTTATGGTACGGTGACATAAACTTGCACACACAAAGGGATTCAATTAACACAACTACTGCAAACAATCGTGTTCCGCAGAAGTACACTAACTGGAATATCACAACAGGTGTGGGTTACCAGTTTAACCGTAACTGGACACTGGGTGTGATGCTTAGCTGGGGCCAGAACGCATGGAAAACTGTAAATGCAGAGCATACTACCGATAATATGTATATGGTAGGTCCGTTCGCACGTTACTCTCGTTACATCGGCCGCAGCGAAACTTTCTTCTGGTATGGCCAGTTGGATTTCACTTATCAAGGTGGTTACACAACTCACGAAGGAGATCCTGCATACAACAAGCACAACGGTATCTATGTTGGCTTCTACCCTGCACTGGGTATCAACGTAGGTCGCGCAGTTTGCCTGAACTTCAATATCGGCGGTATCAATTACGCTACAGACAAGTACACAACTGCTGTTTACAGCGTAAATACTTTCAACCTGAACTTCGGTCGCCAGGTGAACGTAGGCATCAGCAAGAACTTCAACACTGGTCACAAAATGCACAGCCATCATGAGCCAGGTGATGAAGTGCACCACCGCAGGATGGACAAGAGCGATGACGACGACGATTCAGCTCCAAAGCCAAAGAAGAAAGAAAGGAGCCGTGACGACGACGAATAAGATCGGCACACTTCCGGAAAATATAGAAAACGCCCCTATGTGGGGCGTTTTTATTTTTGTACCCTCCTGTAGTTGTTTAACCAGCCTTAATTACTTTTGACATAACGTAATAGAACGGCTGTTTTGCCGTTAATGAGATTGACCTTAAAAGTGAACCAATGAGATACCTGACCACTTTACTGATAGCTGCAGGTTGCTGGCAATATGCCGGCGCACAAACCGTATCGGCAACTCCGCCAAAACCTAAAGTGGCAGATACCTTTACTACCGCATATATTCCGCATTCCTTTACGGGTTCCATCTCTTTTGGTTTCATAGATCAGTACAGGACGGATTTTTCTGTACCCGCGGGGTTTGAAAAGAATAATACTTCAGGGTTCGTACCAGTTTATGGCAGGTTAGAGTATGCACTATCCCGCCATATGGGCATTGGTGCAACTATCATCTACGATGAATTCTACAGCAATTATTATCAGCTATATACCGGCAACGGCAAAGAATACAAGCGTAGCCGGACAGATATGACCAGCATATACAGCGGCGGGTTATCACTTAACTATCATTTTGGCGACATAATACCGGTAAAAAAACTGGACGTGTTCATCTCCGCAGGCTTCCTGCTCAATAACATCCACCATTCTGCATTACCACAGGGCGACAGTACGATAAGCCAGAAAGATCGGTCGGGCAGTGCTATGTTACGGGCCGGGGCAAGATATTACATATCATCTAAGTCCAGCTTTATGCTGGATGCCGGGCTGGATAAGCATAGTGTATTTACCCTGGGCTATTCGTTCCGTTTTATTAAGCGGCATTAATAGTTAGTTCCTCCGCTACAATAAGTGACGCCGGGGCGTATTGCTGTCCGTTTTTTGTGCTATAATCATCAAACGCCAGGCTGTAGCGTATTTCGCGCACACGGTAGTTATCGTTCCTTTTCTGCGTGGTCGCTTCCTTTCGGTCCAGCTTGCCGGTAGTTTCGCATGGTTGCCAGCCTTGCAGCAGCTTGTGCAGCTGCCATTCCATATCGTAATAGCTGAGTGCGGCGTCCGCATACTGAGTGGGAGTAGCCGATGATGCACTGCTGTACGGGGGAAATGCAAGCCGTATTACCACAACACCCAAGGCCTGCTGTACGTTTTCTGAAAGGCTCGAAAACGTAAAATTTTCAAATTCTACCAGGACGCATGGCCACGATACTGCGGGCCGGGCCGCCTTTAGCTGGCCGAGATCCTGGTCGGTATATTTAATAAAAGGGGCGTCGTTTTTTATCCTGCTTTGTATAGCCAGGAAAATAGTAGCGAAAGGGGAGTTCATGATCGATTGAAAAATGTAGGTTAAGTGTAGGTAATAGCTACTGTCGATAAAGTTCTGAGATCTGACACTTAACTATTGATGAAGAAGTTTTCGGGAGTTTACAGGCTTGTTCTTAAGCGGGCTTAATGCCATAGGTATCGTACCAATAAGAAGCAGGGATGCTTACCTGCTCTGCCACTGCCTTATCTATGGTTATGCGCTGGGTAAGGTATTCTATATCCATATCTTTTGAGAAAACAAATTTTCCTCCATCAACAGCATAGCCATAACTGTTCAGGATCGCCATGAAGTGCGGATGGTTCAGCATGCCGGCTACATAAGATAGATCGCTGCGGGTGATCTCGTACTGCTGCTGCAGGTGTATCTTACTTTGCGCATAACCGCTGCTGTGGCTGCTTGTTGTGGTATCTGTGTTGCCCAGCACCAGCACCGACAGCTCATCGTTGAGCATTTTGATGAAGGACAGCTGCAGATCACCATCGCTGTTGCTTTGCTTACCGTCTTTTATCTCAAAGTCGGCCTGGCGTGGCAGCATTACGGATAAGGAGCTGCCGCTATGATCCAGTATCTTGCGTAGCTCGGCTTTCGTCTGTTCGTCGTAAGAATCGTACCGGATGATGCGCATGGGCTGACCGAAGATCTCTATATATTCGGCCCAGTCGGCCAGGCCCCCGCGCTTATACAGGCAAAGCGGTGCACACTTCAGCAGCAGGCCCAGCTCGGCCACATCGCCCATTACCCACACATTGCTGAGCGAAGTATATGGAATACCATCAGTGCCATTTTGCTGATAGGTGATCATATCCCTGTCGGCACGTATATGTTTGCGTGGTATCTTTTGGAAAGACAGTTGTGTCCCCGGCAGGAACTCTATACCGGAGATACCCCAGAACACTGTTTCAATAATGGTTTGCACCACTTTGCGGAACGGTTGTGAGCGAATAAGCTCGTCGAAGCTGTAATCTTTACTGCCGTTGCGCTCGAAGTAGAGGTCTTTATTAAGCACAGCATCTATGCGCTTGGACAGCACGCCCGTAAGGTGGCCATCTAGCAGTATCTCTTCATACAGATCGTAAAGGCGTGTGCGATTGGGGAATTGTATAGACTCTGCGCTGGTGAGCGCATTGCGCCATGACGATATATCTTTGTTGCTGCGGTCGGCTGAGCGTACATCGAGTTGGTTGATAACAATGCCCTCTTGCGTGGCAGACGAATGTGTTTTTATCATAGAATTAGGAGTTTGATGATGAAGATTAGAGGTGATGGCGGGTGTTTTGTTATAATTTCGCTGTATGAAGGTGCTTGTACTGGATATGTATAGGGTATTCTATTACCTGACAGGCTCTAAGGTTTTATCTTACGTAGGTGCGGTAATATCTTTAAGTGCCATGTACGTAATAATGCTCATAGGTATCTTGACGTTGTTGCAGGATATGCTACCCAAAATGGTTGCCGGCCTGATAGGCTTGCCCGCGGAATTAGCTGCGGGGGCTGCGGTATGCGTGTTAATCTTTGTTACTACGCCTATGGATTTTGTGGCTGGCATGGCGCACAATAGCCATGGCCGCAGCCTGTACCGCTTACTTATCCTTGCGCTGATCTGTGCGCTTATGGTCACATTCAATTACGTGGTAAAACATTTCTGACAAACCTTCTCCCCTCTATACATATCGCCGGCCTTCGGCAATTTTGAGAAAGGCCTGAGCCTGAATAGCCAAACGGTATTATACTCTATACGGATAATTTTAATAATGATTATGCCGTTTCAGATTGCTGTGCCAGCTGATGGTGTCGCCGTCGGGTGGAGAAGTGGTTATCGTAGTATCTGCATAAGGCCAGGCGTGCGGCGACACGTGACCATCTTTTATGCCGGTAAGTATTTGTATGGCGTCCTGGTAAGCCGTGCGATGCGTGGCCTGGTCTATACCAGTGTTAGAAAGCCTTATAATGTGCCATACGGTAATGTCTTTGAGCAGGCGCAACAGCAGCGGATCGGCAAAGGTTGATGGCGCATCGGGCGCGCCAAAAATCTGCTGTATATCGTAGCGGGAAAGGTAGAGCATGGCTTCGCTCTCGGCAGCTTCTATGGCTTGTGCAACAATGGTTTCATCGTTGCGGGTGATTTCGGCGATGATTTCGGCATATATGTGCGTGCGGAGATCGGCAGGGGTGATAAGGGGCATATGTTATAGTTAAAAGGGTTAAAGAGGCAGGGCATCATAAGCCATCGGGGAAACCTGATGCTGTTATAGACAGCCCTTACAGGGCTGTTATTGGTTAAGACGAACTATTTATTCGTCTTTTTCTTTTGATGGTGGTGTTTTTTCTTCTTTTTCTTCTTCCTCGTCTTCGTCATCACCATCGGGGTCTTTCTTCTTTTTCGCGGTAGCCTTAGGGGTTGTGGTAGTAGTGCCGGACTTCTTAGCTGCAGCAGTTGTTTCCTTTTTTTCTTTTGGCTCGGCAGCTTCAGGGTCGGCGCTTTCGCCGGTGCGCTTTACGTTAGTTATCTTGCGCTGTGCGCGGTCGAACGTGAGCTCATAAGCATTGGCGGTGTTTTCGCCTATCTGCTGTACAATATAACCCTGTATGAATTTGTTCTTTGCGGTATCGTCGTTATCAACAGAATCGACGGTTACAAACACCTTCACCGCCTCTTTATTTTCCTTTTGCAGTGCAGGTATTTTTTTACGCTCTTCTGCAAATTCTTTAAGCGCAGTTGCCTGGCGGCGGAAGACACCGTAGTCGGCACGCTCTTTCATTCGTTGGCGCGATTCAGGGGTAGAGTGCGGAGACTGTGCCCACAGGCTGAGGGTAGTACACAATAGTATTGCTATGAACGTAGCTACGCGGCTGAATGTGTTTTTCATTTGTGGTAAAATTAGTCAAGGTTTTTTTAATGTTGTGTTATTTGATGTGGAGGAAGTTGGTCTTTATCATACGTCATCAGGCTGCCATAGCCTGGTTGCGGAGCGGCGTGCCGGTCTCCAGTGCACGAAGACCGTCTACGTTTGTCTGCTGGCGAAACAGATAAACGGCACCCTCCACCGCATCTGGCCCATCATCAAAGCCCCGGCTGCCGGGGGCAAGTGCCATAAACTGCTGCTCCAGGCGCTGCATGTGCGGGTTATTGCGCTCAGCCTCGTTCATAAACAATTGACCGTTGCGGTTGAGCGGTTCCAGCAGTAGCTCTATACGGGTATATTTGCTATCCTTTTTACGCTTGTCGGGGTACAGGCATAATTTACTGCCTGCTGTTGCGGCGGCCTCGTTTACCAGCGCTATCAGCGTATGCTGCATAAATACATCCTCCATATAAAACCTGCATTGTGCAGTAGTGGCTTTATGTATCTCCAGCAGCCATTCTACCATCCGCGCTACGGTAACCTGCTCTAGGTAACACTTAATAATGTGGTACTCATCGTTCCATTTACCCACCAGCACTGTGGCCTTGCAATCGCCGGTATCGGAGTAAGAAGGATCTGTATAGCAGATCAACCCGCTGTAATCCTGTAAGGGCCGTATGGCTTTCCAGTGCATCTGTTTGAAAACAGTTCCTTCGTTGATGGGGTTATTGAAATACTCCTTTTGCATGGAGGCGGTACTCTTCTGCTTCAGCACACGGTCTATATGCTCTTCCGTGTTCTTTTCAGGCCATGTTGATGTCCCCTCCTCATTCCGGATATTAATAATAGAGTAATGGTCTGCAAACTCCCTGGCCCTGCCCATGCAGCTATCGTGCGCTATCAGGTTGCCACAGAAAATAATGGTGGTGGGCTGCGATACAGAACGGGTGCCGATGGCTGCTTCTTCTATCCAGCGCCATTTCTTCTTTACGGTCTCCCCGTTCAGGCAATCGGCATCGGTGTCTATATCGTCAAACAGCAGCACATCGGGGCGCGCTTCTTCGTTGCGGGCGCCACGCGGACTCTGACCCACACCCAGCGCACGGAAAGCCGCCCCTGAGCGGGTGGTAAATTCTGCTGCCTGCCACGTACCTGCCTGCACCTGCTGCCCATAGTCGTGCAGGAGTAGCTCATTACACTCCATGTTGGCCTTGTAGGGCATCAGCAGGCGTGTGGCATTATCAAGACTATTGCTGATGAGCAGCACATACTTTTTCTTGAGGCGGGTATCGCCAATGGGATGGCCGGCAAGTGTTAAATACAATACCTCCAGCATGGTACGCGTGCTCTTGGCCAGTTCGCGGCTCCAGATGCGCACTTCGTAATATTCCGGGTTGCCGATTACCCGCTGTGTAGCTTCTTTATGGAATTGTGCCGCCGGTGCGGTACAATATTGTTTGAAGTAATAAGCAAACCACTGTTCGGGATCGGCTTCCAGCCTGGTCCTCCGGGCTTCGCGGGCATCGTCAGATTCGTTGGGATCTACATCGGCGGGAGACAGGAAAATACTGCTGAATCCGTCCCAGTTATCAAGCACTTGTTTATTGGTCATAGATAGGGAGATTAGGTAGAAAAGAAATGATACAGTTTCCTGGGATCAGACAAGCGCCTTAGCTTCTTCTGCTAAAAATTCGCCAAAGGCCGTACACACCTTTATTGACAGTTCTTTATTGCGCGGCCGTAACCAAAGGCAAAACTTCTGTCCTATTTCATTAATAGTACCCAGATCTGTTCGAGTGTCCAGGTTGCGGATGCTGACAGTATATTTATTCATCAGCTCCACATCTTTAGCATTAGGATCTTCAGTCTTGTCCATTTTCAATGCCAGTTTTTCCAGCATACTGTAGATAAATGACAGCTGTTTCTGTTTGCTGGTCAGCATGCCCAGGCGCTGGTTGGCCCAGCTTTCTTCCACTACTAACCTGCGCAGCTCTGCCGCGCTGATATTGGTCTCTTCTATTATTTCCGGCTCTTCTTTACGCTCTATAACGTAAAGATAGCGGGCGTGTGCTTTAAGGCTATCGTTCTGTAATTGTTGTTCCATGGCCCAAAAGTGAGTAAACAAAAAATAACGCGAAGAACAAAAATCCATGCTAACACGTTTTTGTTGCAGCATAAAACGCATGCGTTCTATCATAGATGCTCATTTTGTGGATAACTCGTGTTAGTTAGCTGGCTGTCAGCGGTGAACAAATAGAATATCTTCTAAATGTTGTAAAACGGCATTTTGTTTGAAAAAATTTATTAATAAGTGCTGAAACAGGCTCTTTACCGTTCGTAAACAAAAACGACCATTGGTGAAAAACCGGCCTTAGGCCATATATATTACATGTACCTTTATTGCATAACTCAAAAATCGATTACCTATGAGAAAATGGACATTAGTAGCATTGGCTTGCTGCTTCTTCGTCATTAACAAGGCCGCTGCCGACTGCCTGGCATACGCTCATGTTATTAATAAGCGGGTGGCAAGGGACACCACATTTATTACCTACCTGGCCGACACCGGCACGAGCACCACGGGTTACACTTACACATGGTCTTTTTCTGACGGAACAACGCGAACGGGAGCTGTAATAGTATACCCGGCAACCTCGCCAGACCCTGGCACGGTGCACTATACACTTACAGTTTCGGATGGCGCAGGATGCTCAGATACGTGGTTCGATGATGTTAACTGCGATTTCGTGTTCAACTGCAGCCGGCTGTCGCAGCTTTTCTGGGATATCAGCACACTGGAACAGGTCAACCTGTCTAATCCTTCCTCTGTGGTACTTTCCCTGGGGAGTAACGCCTACGAAAGCCATCCGCAACTGCTTACGCATATGGACCTGGATTGGGGCAATGGTCACATTGCGCATACAATTACCGCTGCAGACACCACGTACATAATACGGGGCGATGCCACATCTTCATATGCATCTCACTACCACTACGCAGGGGAATATACCATCAGAGCCAGCTATTTTGTTTCGTTAGATACAATGACATGCCCTGTTGCCGATGTACCTGCAATTGCCATACACCTTGGAGGTCCGGTGCCTGCTCCGTTAATTACAGGAGGAGGCACATATTGTGCAGGAGATACCGTCCGGCTGATGGCTTTCGACACCACATTTACACACAACATGTACCGGTACGCTGACACCACGGGAACTGGAGACAGACACTATTTCCCTTGGTTCACAGATCTTGGGCCGGTAGATCCTACTTCAATAACCTGCAGGTGGTACGATCACAACAGCAACCTGGTGAGCACCGACACATCGGTTATATTTAATAACCTGACACTGACGGATACAGGCCTCTATACATTGGTGCTGCGCGACACTATATCAAATCAGACGGGTTCTTATACCGTACACATAACCGCAAGCGGTAGTTCGCTGACGGTAGATAGTGTAGTGCACCCGGTATGTACATCTGCGGGTGTGATCGCTTTAAACTGTTACAGAGCAAATGATTCTGTAACGGTGACGTATAGCCATGATGGGCTAGCTGGAAGTTTTTCGGGGAGAACGACCGCCAACGGCCGACTTAATATCATTGGGTTAAGCGCGGGACTGTATTCTGGTATCAGAGCACATTTTATAGGGGATGTTTGCGGCTCTAATTTTGTAGACCCGGTGCTGTTACAGGGCTTACCTACCCCTGTTATACAAGACAGTGCAGTAGCAGTTTGCATTGGTAGTTCCGTAACGCTGCATGCCAGCAGCACAGATCCGGGCCTGTCGTTTTTATGGAGTGGTCCCGGTGGCTATTCCAGCACGTCGCAAAATCCGGTACTTACAGGTGTTACCAGCAGTGGTACTTATTCAGTGATACTTACTTCCGGCAGCTGCGTATCATCAGTTCCCGGTATTGTTCACCTTGCGGCTCACCTGCCTTTAAGCCCTGTAATAGCCGCCGGTCTGGCAGATACTATATGTCCCGGAGGCCATACAGACGCCGTATCGGGAACCGTTTGGGGTTCGTGGAGCTCTGGCAACACAACTGTAGCTACCGTATGGTCGGGTTATAATGGTGTACAATACGTTATGAGCATAAGGGGTGTGAATTCAGGAACGGCTGTTATTACCTATACGGAAACTAATGCTTGCGGCAGCGCATATGTAACCCATCCTATAGTGGTAAAAAATGCATCCCTTCCACCAATAACTGGTCCGGATTATTTATGTGCCGGAGCCGGGGCAATGTACAGTTGTGCTACACCTGGTGGTACCTGGAGCGTAGATAGCTACACCGGTGCAACAATAAATCCGGTTTCTGGCTACTTTTCCTTTGGTTCCAGCAGTAGCGGGGTCTCTATAGCGTATACCGCCAATGTAAGTGGTTGTATTATATCTGCAATTAAGCCCATAGTATATAGTGGTTCTGGTACTATACGATACATTACAGCTAAAAGCTGTTATCCCGGTGATACTATTACTTTTGATTACCCTATAAGCCCCGTATTTACTGCAAGCACATGGACCAGCAGTGCAGACAGCGTAGTTGTTGTAGCGGACACTACAATGGTAGCAGGCGTTAACGGTCGTACAGTGCTTACCAAGACCTTGACGACAGCCTGCGGAACAGAAACCTGGAACTGGCCTGTTTTCGTGACAGACAGGATAGATACGAGGGTGGGGGGTGTGCCATACCCGTTTTACCCGAACGGAGACCGAAGCGGCGAAAGTAACGTGCCTGCAAAGTCAACATATATATCAAGACCCACTTGCAGCACATTTGATAAGTGGGGCAATTTGTACGTATGGCAAGGCAATGGTGTGATTCGCAAAATAAACCGTGTAGGTATCATAACCGATATAGCAGGAAGGGAACATAAGTTTGGGTATAGCGGAGACGGGGGGCCTGCACTTTTTGCTAGGCTGAGCAGCCAGATAACAGATATGAAATGTGATAAGTGGGGCGACCTGGTGATAGTGGATCACGGCAACAGCATAATAAGGAAAATAGATAAGAACGGAATAATAACTACGATCGCCGGAAAGGCCAATATGCCCGATACAACAGGAGCAGGCGGGCCAGCAACTGCCGCAACGTTGTATTATCCTAATTCTATCAGTATAGATACTGCCAACAACATATATTTTACCGACAATACTAACAGTATACGCAAGATCGGAAGTTCCGGGACAATGGGTCCGATTATAATAGGCCCGCTATATACAGGCATTTATACTGAAATACCTCTGGGGCTGGCCGCAGATACAAGCGGAGGTCTGTTCTTTTCCACGACCTTAGGATATCTAAGGCATATTCAAACAGATGGCACCGGTTTATCTACTGTGTTGTATCCATACTATCCATTTTCTGGTTTGCCGAGTATCTGGGGTAATATCGATATAGACAAGCGGCAGAATGTATACTACACAGAATCTAATATTGTATGTATGTTAACTCCCGGGGGTGTGATACGTACAATCGTGGGAGGTTCACATTCGGCAAATAGCCTGTCTGCAAACGTTTTATACAACAGTTCAGATCTTTCTGATCGGTATCCGATAATACAGAATGGATATTATTTTAGCGGAATACGTGATTTCGCAGTGGATGATTCCGGCGCGGTGTACATCAACAATGGTTATGACAACACAATAAGAAAAGAAGGTATCCCATCAATCAGCATTAGCCGGTCTGCTGACAGCGTATGCCAGGGCACCAGTGTAATATTTACAGCTGGCGGCCATAATCACGGAAACCAGCCGTACTACGAGTGGAAGAAGAACAGCGCTCCGGTAGGAGATGGATCTGCAACCTATATAACTAACAGCCTGGCAACAGGCGATACTATATCCTGTACTCTATACAATATGTATGGCGATAAAAAGATAGCCCTGTCGAACGCCTTCTATATGGTGATAAAAGATAGTGCTAATGCCGGTACAATAACCGGAACTAATACCTTGTGTGCAGGGGTTTCGGCAACACTTACTGATACCGTGGCAGGCGGCACCTGGAGTAGTAGCAGTACAAGTGTATCAGTGTCAGGCGGCGTAGTAACTGCCGCTACCGCGGGCAGTGCGACTATATCTTACAGCGTGAGCAACAGTTGTGGCAGCGCTACGGATACGATGGAAATAATCATTAATAGCATGCCCGACGCCGGCAGCATAAGCGCCATAGACAGCATATGCGAAGGCAGTGAATTATTGCTGACATCAAGCGCCCCTGGTGGTGCCTGGAGCAGTTCTAATACAGCTATCATAACCGTAACGGCAGCCGGCATGATCACAGCAACAGCACCGGGCACTGCAACGCTTAGCTATGCTGTTGCCAACAGCTGCGGCACAGCTACCGCTACCCACACTATGCGTGTGATACCTATGGCAGATTGCAATCCATCAGGAGTGGGCACAACCACCACACCTTCGGTAGCCATCTACCCCAATCCTACAACGGGTTCATTTACTGTAGCGCTGGCCCGCCCAGATGCCGACGCTGTAATAACAGTATCTGACCTTAGCGGCCGGGTGATGAAAGAAGTAAGCCCTTCTGGTAATGCTACACAGATATTCGTATCCATAGGCAACCTGGCCAGTGGTACATATATGGTTAAGATAACCACCGGTGGTGTGGTGTATAACCATAAGATAGTTTTGTGGTAGCAGCTATCTGAAAATTTCCGGGACAAAAGAGGGGTTGGTATTACGAACCAACCCCTCTTTTTATGCCCAAAAACGACCCAAAAATGGCCCATTTTTCGTGCGGACTTTTTTTTGCAAAAATTGCCGATTAATCTAATTCGTAATGCCTGTATAAAGAAACAATTAACACGAGTTATCCACAAAATGGAAATCTATGATAGAACGTATACGTTTTATCATAGCACGGAAAGTGTACCATCATGTAAATTGAATTTGCGTGATCTGGATATCCGTTTCATCTTTGTGCTGCAAAACAACGATATCCCTATCATGACAGAAAAATTCAAGAAGATCGACAGGCAATTCATCCTTTCAGACAGTTCCGTAAATGTATATGGCTTCCGTCTCCTCACCTCGGGTTACCAGCTCGATGCGTTCGGCAAAAACCCTATAGGCTACTATATGCACCAGCGCGAAGAGGGGATAGCCGTAAAGTGGGAGAACCTGCGTGTAGAAGGCGATAACATAATGGCCACGCCGGTAATAAACCTGAGCAATACACGTGGCGAACAGACCTGTGCCGAAGTAGAGAATGGCTTTCTCAATGCTGCATCGGTAGGCCATATAGTAGTACTGGAATACAGTACCGAGCCGGAACTGATGTTGCCCGGACAAACAGGCCCGACTATCACCAAATGGTATAACAAAGAATGTAGCCTGGTAGATATACCCGGCAATAACAACGCACTGACAGCGCTATACGATGCGCAGGAAAACCAGATAAACCTGGTAGATATAGGTGCGATGCCGGCAGCTTTACTCAGCAGCACCCAACTGGTAGCCATAAAAGACATAAGCAGCATATTGCAACTGGCAGATGGTACCGATGCAACAGGTGTTATTACCGCAATACAAGATCTGCAGGCCAAAACATCATTGCTGGCCACAGCCAACAATGCATTGCAAACAGACAATGCACAATTACAGCAGCAACTGCAAAACCTTAAAGATGCTACCCTAAAGGCCGAGGTATCTCTGCTGCTGGATAGGGCGCTTGAAGACAAAAAGATAACTGTAAACCTGCGCAACAGGCTGGCCGCAGATTATGCCGGCAATGCCGGTGCGCTGAAAGAACTGCTGGCCGCCATGCCCGCGTACCAATCGGTAAACGAGCGCCTGCAACAGGCCCGGGAAAACGCCCAACTGCAATGGACCTGGGACGACTATGAAAAGAATGACCCCACCGGTAATAAGCTGAAGGATCTCCGCGCAAGCGATCCGGTACGTTATAAAGCGCTCTTCGACGAAAAATTTGCAGCATAATATTTTTGCGATGTCTATCGCGTAAAGGGTAGCAGGCAGGTTTTCTTTTCCTTTCTCATACAGGTAAGTTCATAGTTGGTTTTTTGTAAAAAAACGGCTAGCCGTTTTCTCCTGCCGCATCCTTTCAATTTCTCTTCTTTCCTACAAAGTTTTTCACCCTAAAACAACCATATAAACATGGCAATTCAAAAAGAGATCTGGCAAGATCACATTGAGGGCAACCTCTTCAAGAACAACGAGTTCTTACTGGCGTCTACCGATGCAGGACAATTTGTATTACAAGGCAAAGTAGTGCACATTCCCCAAGCAGGCGCACCACCGGCAATATCCAAAAACCGGTCTACTTTACCTGCTACAGTGATGCAGCGTGCAGACTTCGACATTACTTATTCGCTTGACGAATACACGTCAGATCCGATTCTTATCCCTCATGCAGAAACACTGGAACTGAGCTACAACAAGCGCGAGAGTGTATTGTCGGAACACGAAGCCTCACTGCGACAGACAATAGCAGATAATATACTCATAGCCTGGGCACCATCAGTAGCTGGCAGCCTGCTGCGCACATCGGGCGACGCAGTACCTGCACACCTTGATAACGCCACCGGCAACAGGAAGAAGTTTGTAGTGAATGATCTGAAGGCTGCACAACTGAAGCTGAATAAGCAGAACGTACCAATGGAAGGGCGCTATGCATTGCTGAGCGCAGATATGTTCCAGCAACTTTCAGATTCGCTGAGCGTAAATGAGTACAGGGATTTCAGTGCAGCATACAATATTAAAGATGGGGTACTAGGCAGGATATTCGGCTTCGATATTATGATGCGCAGCGCAGTGGTCTCTTATACAAATGATACAACTCCGGCAGTAAAAGTATATGCTGCAGCAGCCGCTGCCGACGACAATGATGCTGTACTCTGCTGGCAGAGCGATTGCCTGGAGCGTGCAGTAGGTGCTGTTAAGTTCTTCGAACGTATAGACGACCCTACCTACTACGGCAGTATCTATAGCATGAGCGTGCGCATGGGCGGCCGCAAACGCCGAACCGACAGCAAGGGCATTGTAGCTATTGTGCAGGCTTCCGCTGCGTAACATAAGCACTCGATTACCTATCCTATCACTTAAAACACCTCAATAAAATGCTGGCAGAAATAAAAGCCTGGATATTGATAGCGGTGGCCGGAGTAATGGCAACGATATTGGGCTATATAATAAAAATGGTGACGGCACAGGTAATACGCCGCCTTGATGATATAGTACTGGAGCTGAAGCAACTCACCCACACTACTACCATACAAAACGAGCAGATAAAAAGCCTGCAGGAGCAGGATGCCATTATCCGCCGCCGCATCAATAAACTGGGCCTGCGCATCCGCGCGCTGGAGTTCAACACGCCACACCAGGATAATCAACAATAACTTTTAAAACAACTATTACTATGTTTTGTTCAAAGATCAATGCCCATATACGGCAGCTGCTCCGCCAGTTCGATAACCTGCTGGAGAGCAATATAGACACAGCGCTGCAGATAACTACTCAGCTTAAAGCGCTCTTATCTTCTTCTGTTGCCGATCTGCTTACCGAGCTGATACCCGGCAATATAGATGACATCATCCGCAAGCAGCTTATATATGCGCTCGACAGGTCGATCGAGGCCCTGGCTATCGCCAACACCTGTAAAGACTTTAAGAACATAAATGATAAGCTGAAGTGCTTTGCTATGCAGCTATCCGCAAAGGAACCGCATATGCAGGATGCCATATTGCAAAAGCTGGCCAGCCTGCTGGCCGGAGAGCTGGATGGCAAGCGACTGAAGCAAAACATCTACGATCTGTATACACAGGCTAAGTATACTACAGCAAAAAATTAATCAACAGAAAAACCTTTTTTGACCTATGTCTCTGCAAACAACATCGCTGGCAGCACAAGCGCTGCAAATAGCTGTCACCCAGCTTGGCCAGAAAGAAGAACCAAACGGATCTAACCGCGGACCAATGGTAGACAAGTACCTGCTGGCTGTGGGGCTGAAGCCCGGCTATGCCTGGTGTCAGGCATTTGTATACTGGTGCTACGCTACCGCAGCTGCAAAAGCGGGCAAACAATGCCCTGTGATACGAACGGCCGGAGTACAGGACTGCTGGCGCAAAACACCAACCGCTCAACGGATAACACGCAGAGAGGCGCTTGCAGATCTTACACTCATAAAGCCGGGCTACCAGTTCATTATGTTGTTTAGCGGAGGCATGGGTCATACAGGTATTGTAGAGAAGGTCGAAGGATCTTTCATTCACACTATTGAAGGCAACAGCAATAGCAATGGCAGTAGGGAAGGAGTAGCCGTAGTAAGACATATCAGAACATTAACAGACAGTGCCTTACAAGGTTTTATTAAATACGATCAATAAAGACAAACTAAATCAATAAACAACAACAATGGGTTCAGTAAATATAACATTAACAAACGGCGCACTTGGTTCTACGCTGCAGACCAATGATGGCGTTACCGGTATGGTAATAACCGGGGTAAGCGTACCAGGTGGCCTGGATATAAACACGCCTGCACTACTGACTGGCAGGAGCAGCCTCACAGCACTGGGTATAACACCGGCTAACAATGAGCTTGTATATAACCAGGTGCAGGACTTTTACAGCGAGGCCGGCGATGGGGCAGAATTATATCTGATGATGACCAATCCAGAGCAAAAAATATCGCTGATGTGTGATCAGACCAATGAGTATGGTGTAACAAAGCTGTTGAACTACGCTAAAGGCAGGATAAAGATGCTGGGCGTAATGAGCAACGATGCCGAAGTGGCTATTGCTACCGACGATGCCACAGACACCACGCATGGCATTAACGGGGATGTATACACAGCCGTGAGCAAGCTGCAACAAACTATTCTGTCTTACCGCAACAGGCATCAGCCGTTGAGAGCAGTAATTGCCGGAACAAGCTGTACAGGAGATGTTGGCGCGCTGAACGATGTGAGCACTGGCGCCACTAACAATAGCGTATCCGTTCTGATAGGAGATACCAGAGAGAGCCACGGGGCATGCGTAGGCTTGTTGCTGGGCCGGTTAAGTACAATACTGGTAATGCGCAAAGTAAGCCGCGTGCGTACGGGTCCTGTAAACACATCGGAAGCATGGATAGGGCCGCTACGGGTTGATACTGCATTAAGCAGCGCTGCCGCAGTAGCCAGCCGTGGATATATTACCTGGTGTGCGTATCCCAATGTTGCCGGCTTCTTTTTCTCCGGCGATGACACCTGCAGCAGCCAGACAGACGACTACCACTTTTTGTGCCGCGGCCGTGTAATAGACAAGGCCCACGTAATAGCTTACACCACGTTTGTGCAGGAAGTAGATGACGAGGTACCAGTGAACAATGACGGCACGCTGGACGCGGGCTTCTGCAAGTGGCTGAGCCAGCAGATAGTGAACCAGGTAAATAATTCAATGACGATCAACAAAGAGATAAGCAGTGTAAGCTGTTTTATAGACCCAGCCCAGAATATCCTTAGCACCAACAGACTTAATGTGATATTGAGAATAGTACCTGTTGGCTACGCAACTGATATAGAGATAAGCCTGGGATTTGAAAATCCAGCGCTGTAATACACAACTACTTTTTAACAACAATAAATCAGAATAACTATGGCAGGAGTAACATTTTTTGACAGTAAGGAATGCGAATGGGCAGATATGTCTGTGCTGTTTGCAGGAGCACCCCTGGTAAAAGTAAGGGGGCTTAAATACAAGGCATCCAAGGCCAAGCAACACCTGCACGGTGCGGGTGACGAACCAATAAGTATACAAAGCGGCAATCGCACTTACGAGGGCCAGATAAAAATGCTGAAAGGTGCGCTCGACGACATGAACCAGGCCGCAATTGGGGCAGGCGGGAAAGATGTACTGGACATGCAGTTCGACATTGTGGTAACCTACAAAGCAGCACCCGGCAGGCCATTACAAACAGATATCCTCACAGGTGTACAGATCAAGGACTTTGAGAAAGGATGGGAACAGGGAGCCAAGAACATGGACATCACGTTGCCGATCATTTTCATGAACCTTAAGTAAACGATAACTAAATAGATAAAAAGACAAATTATGCAAACAACCATCAACAACACAACCGAAACAACACAACTGATAGGCACCGCCACTGCTGCACAAATAGCAGAATGGAAGAGCAAGTATAAGTATGGCATTTATGCGCTGGAAGTAGACGGGCATATCGCCTACTTTAAAAACCCCGACCGCAACGAACTGAACTGTGCCATGGCCAAAGCCGACAGGGATAAGGCGCTGGATATTTTTGAAGAGTTGGCCACACTCACCTTCATAGGCGGCAGCGATGCTGTGCTTAAAGACGACCAGATGTTCATCGGCATCAGCCAGGAGCTGAAGACTAAACTGGAAGGTAAAAAGGCAAAGCTGGTAAACTTATAGAGGAGTCGCGTGGCGGCCCGGAACACGACTCCTTTGGCTATCTTGAAACACTGCTGGAATACTATCTCCCGGGCCTCGATCACAGATCACTCAGCGACCAGGCATTTGCACAAAAACTGGCTCATCTGCAATACATCCGTAAACAACATTTAAATTCTTATTCCGAATGACAACCCTCAGCCCGGCCCCTATAAACCCTTTTGCAGATGTGATGGAAATGATTGACAATAATTCTATCCAGCAAAGCTATCTTTTACCAAGCATAAACAACAGTGCTATCATTGTTAATACAGAAGCGATCATAAATCTGACTGCCAAAATTGCTTTGTTGACGCCCCACACTGAAACAGATAAATGGGAAAAAAGCAATGCTCCTGCAATTAAAGCACATTTTGAAAAAGAACCTAGCAACAACGATCTGGTGGCATCTTCAACTGTCGGCAAGGAAGATAGTCATAGTGACGTATTAAAAACTGTAACCGGCGCATTGAAGGGTGGGGTGGAAATTGCAGAATCCTTGGGGTTTGGCGAAAAAGTTGCAAAACTTAAAGAACTTTCTCAAGGCCTCAGCGCCTTTGGTGAAATGGCTGAAGCTATAGATGCAGCGAAGAATACGCAAGGGGCTGAAGCAATTACAAAGTTAGGCAACGCGATTACAAGTTTTGCCACCCTCGCCAAAGCGACAAGTATACCATCGGCGGTAATAGGATTAGGGTTAAAATCTGCTTGGGATTTCTCTCAGGAAAGAACCAGGTTGTTTCATCCTAAGTTAGATAGAACAACCTTTATGTCGCCCGATGTAGTAGCGTCAACACCTCATGTGCAGTGGATCGCTGAAAATGTAGCATATGCAAAACAGGTAGCAGAACGTACAAGACAAAAACCTTCCGCTCAGTTGCAACAGGACCAGCAACGCTATGAAGAGAACTTTTTGAAAAAAGGAGGCGAGTTGCACTTCAGCGACAAACTTGCAAGGGAAGATCCGGCGTACACCTCGGCGGTAGTAAATGCAATGATGAAAAGTGAGGAACTCTCTAATCACCCTATCAAGAATATATTATTTGACACTCCGGAATTACTGAGCGAGTTTCAAAAAAATGTAGATCCTCTTCATAAGTTTCCAACCCGACTGGCAGATAAGAAAGTAATATCACCTTTTCATACGAATGGGATTCAAAATGTTAGCGAGGTTAAAGATTATGTGAAGCAAGAAGAATATACTCCTTACGATTTGCTGAATTTTGCATTTCAGGTTGACTACCGATTAAAAGATGAAGTGGAAAAAGGCTTAGCGGGTTATAGGCAAAATCCTTTAGGATACACGAAAGGTCATGAGAATACGATCTTCAACATGTTTGGGCGCATTCCTGCTGCTAGAGAAAAATCTAACGATGCCGTAGACTGGTTTTTTAGGGGGACGAAAGAAATTGATGCCGAAAAGAATACAAAGCAAAGTAAAAATATATCCTCTCCAGGCTCAGCCAACACTATCAACATCAAATCTCTCATAGAACACTTCACTATTAACGTCAAAGACTCAAGGGAAGGGATAAAAGACTTTAAGCGGAAAGTGGAAGAAGTATTGCTTGAGATATTGAATAGCATAAACGCAAATTAACTATGGCACAGATCACCTTTAACCTTGCAGATATATTTGAGGAAACCTATGGCTACAGAAGCCAGGCGTTCGACATAAAATTTGACCGGGTGTCGACTGAACAGACTGGGCTTAACGGAAAAACGTACCAAAGCGCTATAGGATCTCCTTACTACGGCAATGTTCGCACGAAGAATGAGTACTACATGCCGGTCACCATTACCTACGGAGAAGCCACAGATCCAACGTGGCAGGCACCGGATGGTTCGTTCCCCGGCAACACTGGTATTCAATACTCCTGGGATCTTCCGCATCCTGTTATATCTATTACCAGCCGAAAGACGATCGTAGAAACACCGCTAACTGAGCGACGCGGCACAGTAAAAGAACTCATTAATGTACAGGACTACGACATCGTGATAAAGGGCTTTATCATCAATGAAATCGAAGAGTTCCCGGAGGCCGCTGTAACCCGGCTGCGAACCATATATGAGAAGAATGAAGCCCTGTCTGTAAAGTGCCCGCTTACAGATATTTTCTTGCTGCGGCCCGACAGGAAGGCCAGTGACAAAGTTGTGATCAGGGAGTTGAAGTTTCCGGCAGTTACAGGTATAAAGAATGTCAGGCCGTATGAGTTGCACCTTGTTAGCGACGAACCTTTTAACCTAATATCTATTACGTGATGTTTGTACTAAACAGCAATATAACAATTGGCAAATTCCGCTTCAGCGGAGTGCATGATGTGCGTATCAGTAGCGGAATTGATAGCATTACCAGTATGGCTTATATAAAACTACCGGCAAAAGCCAGTATCATAAAGCAGGGACAGGCTGTGGAGGAAGGTGTTATTACAAGCCGGCAGTTTAAAGAAGGTGATGAAGTAACAATATCGCTTGGCTACAACGGCAACCTGAAAACAGAATTTAAGGGTTTTGTAAATCAGGTGGATATGAACAGGCCGCTGACCATTATCTGCGAAGGGTATAGCTGGTTGCTAAGGCGCAACGTGGTCAATATTTCTAAACGTTCGGTAAGTATAAAAGCGCTGCTTAACGAGGCGGTAAAAGGCCTGCCTGGTATTGAGGTGGTATGTGAAGCAGATATACACCTGAACAATATACAGGTGAACGGGACAGGCGCCGACGTTATCAACGCAATACGCGAGCATACAGATCATGCACTGACCATTTTCTTTAAGGACTGGAATAAGCTGTGGTGCGGAAATCTTAAAACGAAGGTTGCTCAAAATGGTGATGCATTAAAGCGGGGTAAGGTGCAATACAGGTCGGGCTTAAATATCTTTTCTAACAATACCTTGAAAAAGCGCAATACGGCTGATGACCCCGTTGAGGTAAAGTATAGTAAAAAGGATAGCGAAGGCACCGTACTTGAAGGCGCCTCAGCTGCTTTTAAAAAAGCAGTGCGAAAACATAGCAAGCTACTTAACCAGGTAAAGGAAGCTACCGCCCTAAAACTATTGGCCGAAGAAAAAGCGTACAAGGAAAACTACGACGGTTTTGAAGGTAGTGTACAAACATTCCTGGAACCATTCGTTCAGCCAGGCTTTATTGCTTCGTTAACAGACAACATGCTGGAGTTAAAAGCCAGGGATTACCTGGTAGAGGCTGTAACAACACATTTTGGAATAAGCGGCGCACGCCGTAGCGTAGAACTAGGGCCTGCAACAGGCTTTGCCAACCAATAATAGTATGAACAGGAACACAACAAAAATAGGAGCCGGGCTACGCAAGCTTGCAGGCAGGCCTTACGAGATAGTGAGCGGTAAGGTAATAAGCCTGGATAGCAGCGCCGGCACTATAAAGATACAGCCTACAGGAGATGGTGAGCCCATAGAAAATGTAAGGCTGGCGCCGGTTAGCGGCACTGACGGGTCTGTGATGCTGTATCCGGACGCAGATACCAATGTGGTTGTTTGTAGCATAGACGGACCCGGCGAATGGATATTGCTCAAAGCAGATAAAGTGAAGAAGATATCGGTAAAAGTTGGCCAGGTGTCTTGCGAAGTTGCCGAAGATGGGCTTACGTTTAAAAACGATAATACTATATTGGATATCACTGCCTCATCCTTCAAACTCAATACCCCATCAGAAAGCCTGTTCGATCTGTTGAATGATCTGCTCACAGCTATCCAGCTCATAACTGTTCCTACCCCGGCCGGCCCCAGTGGTGTACCCGCAAATGCTGCAACATTTTCCACCCTGGCCACCAGGCTCAGCAATTTATTAACAAACTAAAACAACATCTGTATGCCCCGGCAAATGATAGATATAGCACTTAATGATGACGAAGACCTTGACATTCAAAACGGAGATTTTGCTGCTACAGAAAGTACGTACCAACATCAGCGACAACTGATCCTCAACAACAAGGGAGACTTTAAGCAAAACCCCACCATTGCAGTCGGTGCATTTACCTACTTCGATGATGAGCACATGCAAAACCTGGTGCGCGCTGTTGGTATTGAATTTGCCCGCGACGGCATGGATGTTCGTGAAGTAAAGATAGCTGCTGATGGAACCCTGAAAAGTGATGCACTGTATGTTTAATAATCAATAGCAATGACCACAATAAAACGACAACCCAACCAAACCAACCTGGACATGGTGATAGCTGCCGCCGGAACTATAGAGGCTGCCATGCAGTTGATGTTTGCCAACAACCAGTCTTTAACTGAATTTGAGGATGATACCTTAAATGTTCCGGCCGACTTAAACACCGATGCCAACACACTTACCTATCTCAGGAATAACAGGATACAACCGGGCACCAAAGGATAACACAGACATCACCACGTTAAACCTCCAATCATTTTTATGGCCAGAACAATAGCCGAGATACAACAATCCATTATCAACGCCAAGCAGGACGATCCAACCCTTGCCGGGCTTACCAGCACCAGTAATGTTTCTATATGGCTGCTGTGGACCTACGTAGTGGCTGTATGCCAGTGGGTGCTTGAAACTTTTTTTGACGACCATAAAGCCGAAGTAGATAACATAATAGCAACGCAAAGACCACATACACTGCAATGGTATGTTACCAAGGCCAGGCAGTTCCAGTATGGTGTGGCACTGCCGTTTGAAAGTGATCGCTATACTGCACTGTCGGAAGACCCTACCGTAAGCATTATTAACTATGCTGCGGCGGTTGAGTTGAGCAGCCTGGTAAGGCTGAAGGTAGCCACGTTAAGCGGTGGTGTACTGGCGCCGCTTTTGCCTGCACAACTCACGTCTTTCACTGCTTATATACAGCAGATAAAAGATGCCGGGGTACGGATGCAGATAACCAGCGGCGAACCGGACGTGCTGCGGTTAAAGCTCACCATCTATTACGACCCGCTGGTGTTGGATGCTACAGGCAGCAGGATCGACGGAACGGCTACTCAACCAGTGCTTGATGCTGTTAAAGCATTCCTGAAGTCGCTGCCTTTTAATGGCTTGTTTGTACTGAATAACCTGATAGCAGCATTACAAGCCATAGACGGTGTGGTAATAGGCGTTGTTGATACCGCAGAAGCTACTTATGCCGCGCTGCCATACACACCTGTAACAGTAGAATACGCACCGGACGCGGGCTATATGGTTGCCGATGGTGCGTACCTGCTGGATCATGTCACCTACATTTCTCACAGTCCTATCTGATAGTTCATCAACGCTTTTCCTATGTCTTATTATCACATCAACTTTCGTGAACTGGTCCGGATGCTGTTACCTGTTCGCCTGCGTAAAACAGTTATGCAAAGGTGGCTGCTGGCGCTCACCCACCCTGTATCCGAGCTATATTATAAGTTCATTCAGAACCAGCAGAACAACATTTACACCCTATCACACAACAGCCAGGTGGTGTATCTACAAGCCGTCCTGAATGACATATTCGATTTTGCAGATCGCCGTATCTATATAGCCGATGATTTTTCAGCCGATCCGCTTTATGTCTATCTGCCGGCAGAGTCACATCCATTGTGGTTAGGCGTTTCCGGTGAACCATCGTCGGCGGCCTACCAGGTACCCGCATGGGTTATACACGCAGGCAGAAATAGACTATGTAGGCTACAATTTTGTCATCATGGTACCTGCTTCAGTTACTATAGACATGGTAAGGCTCAGGGCATTGGTAGATAAGTATAGGCTCCCTTCGTGCAACCAGTATACTGTTTCCTTTTATTAACATCAATCTTTCAAAATCTTATGAGATCAATAGATTTTACTCATGCGGGCGGTTTCCCGCTCACCCAGAACGAGCTTGACTACCTGCAAAGCGCTTACACGGAGTGCATCAGCGCACTGGGCTCACTGGGGGGCAACCCATCTATTCCGGCTATTATCAGCGGTATGGTTAAATCAACATCTGGTAGTACTGTTACTATTACCGATGGCTGGTTTTATTACAATGGGGCTATGGTAAAATTCACCGGCGGTACCGTAACCCCGTCGGGTACCAACGTGCCGCTTGTAGTTATTGCCAACAACACCAGTTCGCTTACTTATAACGATGGCAGTATATATCCTGCTGTGAGTAATGTTACAGCAACGCTAAGTTCCGGACCTTCATCCACAACTACCGATCATTTCCCTTACAGTATTATGCAGCCTTACCAGTATTTCTTTGGTTTGGGCGGCCGGGAATCGTCGTGGAATAGCATGGGTGTACTTACATCGGCAGCCAATGGCGGCGTTACCGGCACTATTTACTATAAGAAAAACTGGCTAACTAATACACTCACATTGCAGGGTGCTCTTACCGCCAACAACGCACAAAACTTTGCAGCCTCTCCGGGTGCATTGAACTCTTTAATGGGCACACTGCCTGCTGGATATATACCATCAACTACTGCAAATTTCATAACATACTTTTATGCATCTTCGTTATTTAAAGATGATGCTGGCGTTGCATGGGTCAAACATTTAAGCAGCGGTGTCAATACAGGTGGTCAGATTTATATCAACTTCCTGAGACCGGAGAGTTTCGTGCCTGCATACTCGGTGGTATTCAATACTATTATTCCCCTGGATTAAGTTCGTGCAATATTCTGACGGGTAAATAGCAGGATATATACCAAGATAAATACCATAGAGGTAACAAATGATGCGGAGATCTTAAGTAAAAGTGACCCTATGCTTACAGCCGACCACGATTCTATAGAGAAATAGACCAGGTGGTGTATCAGCAGCAGGAAGCCACTGTATACCAGGAATGGCATCCAACCCATATTTTTAATGGAAGGTTGCTGGTTAACGTATTCCGACAGGTTACGCGGCATAAGTGCATTCAGCACATTGGTACGCAGGTAAGCCATAAATACTGTAGCGCATGCATGCATGCCGGCGGTAGTCATAAATGTATCAACTGTGACGCCCAAGGCGAAGCCAGACAACAACAGCACCCATACGGGAGTTTCGAACGGCAATAGCAAAATAAACAGCGGGTAGATAGACGGTATGAACAAGGCTCCCGCCGGCTCAGGGAACCAATGCAAGGTTATCCTGTTGAGGATAAGTACCTGCAACAGAACGATGATAAAAAAGCGTAGAATATTCTTAGCGTAAACGTTCATTATTTTCTTGTTTGGCCGACTGCTATTTTTTTATCGATTGTTCTTCCAGTTGTTGCCTTTCCGGGCCCATTACATTTTCCAGCACGTAAACATACTGCAGACTCCTGAAGTTGGTTGCGGGTTTCAGGTACAGTTGTTTTTTGCCGTTCTTTTTATTGATCTCCACCGATGTTACAGTACCAATGAGCACATCTGCCGGGAACGTGTTACCGAAGGATGTGGTAAACACAGAGTCGCCCTTCTTCACATTTGTTTCCTGTGGCATGTCCTTCATCAGGAATACATCAGGGTGTTCATAGTCCCAGGTGGTCGATTTGAATGTTCCATCTTTAAGGCGGGCGCTCACCTGCTGCTTGTTGCTGAGTATTGATAATACGCTGGCGTAGTTGGCCGATACATATTCTACCCTGCCTACCAGCCCGGTGCCGGATATAACGCTCATGCCCTTGGCTATACCCTCTTTGCTGCCCCTGTTTATAGTAATGTAGTTGTTTACTCCGTCTATTGCATTATTAATAACCCTGGCCGTGCGGTATTTATAGTCTGCATACTTCACCACATGCTGTGTGGTATCGCCACTATTACTCAGCGGGCGGCGCACCAGCATGTCCTGCAATGTATCTGCCGTTTTATACCGGTCTATTATTTTGCGCAGCCTTACGTTCTCATTCAACAGAGAATCATTCATTTTACCCAGGCCAATGTAGTATACAAGGTCGCTTTGTTTTTTGTAAATGATGCCCACGGCGGTATTGGCAGAGCTTACCAGGTCATCGCCCTGCAGGCTGCGGGAACGGGATATGAGCACCATACATACTATCTCCAGCCCTATAAACAGTATAAGGTTAAAGAAGCGGCGAATGATGAGAATGAAATTGCGCAACTAAGGCAAAAGTTAAAAAGTTAAACCTTAAAAGTGTGTTTGCCGGTGCATACTATGGCGACCATAAATGCAACCTTTACTATTATAAAACAGCTCCCTTAAGGAGCTGTTTTGTTATTTCATCAGGAAAGGCATCCTGGCAATATTTTTAAGTGCCATACCCGTTCCCCTTACCACTGCACGCAGCGGATCTTCAGCCACGTGCACCGGCAGTTTTATTTTGTGAGATATACGCTTATCCAGGCCACGCAGCAAGGCACCGCCACCGGTAAGGTAAAGGCCGCGACGATATATATCAGCAGCCAACTCGGGCGGAGTGCTTTCCAGCGCCTTCAAAATAGCTTCTTCTACTTTAAATATAGATTTGTCCAAAGCCTCTGCTACTTCCTGGTAAGATACCATGATCTGTTTAGGGATACCAGTAACCAGGTCGCGACCGTTAACCGCAATTTCATCCGGTGGATTGTCGAGGTCTTTGAGAGCAGAGCCTACGTGTATCTTTATCTGTTCAGCAGTACGCTCACCTATCATAAGACTGTGATAGCGGCGCATAGCCTCCATAATATCGCCTGTAAATTCATCGCCCGCAATACGTATAGACTGATCGCAAACAATACCGGCCAGCGCTATTACAGATATACCTGTAGTACCACCACCTATATCTATGATCATGTTACCGGTAGGCTCTTCTACATCTATACCTATACCCAGTGCTGCAGCCATAGGCTCGTGTATCATATACACTTCTTTAGCGCCGGCCTGTTCGGCAGAGTCGCGCACGGCGCGCTTTTCTACCTCGGTAATGCTGGATGGTATACAGATAACCATTCTCCAGCTTGGGGGGAACATTGGTTTCTTAGGATAAACCAGTTTTATCATTTCGCGCAGCATACCTTCTGCTGCGTTAAAGTCTGCTATCACACCATCTTTAAGCGGGCGGATGGTCTTCAGATTTTCGTGCGTTTTTTCGTGCATCATCATAGCTTTTTTACCAACAGCTACAATTTTATTTGTAGTGCGGTCTATGGCTACTATTGATGGTTCGTCTACTACTACCTGGTCGTTATGTATTATCAGCGTATTGGCAGTGCCAAGGTCGATCGCTATTTCCTGAGTTAGAAATTTAAAGAAGCCTAAAAAGCTCATTCTGTGATTTTTTATAATAATCGCAAAAGCGAAAAAATGTGTCCGTAAACGGTAAAAATTACCGGATTGCTGCAAAATTATGTATATTAATGACAGCAAACAGGAAAATTACAAGATGTTTGAGAAAAATGCCACTTTATTTTTTTGAGCACATAAATAAATATAACTAATTTAAAATGAGATTAATGCGAAAAGGTTCGGTTCAGTAACAAATATCATTTTTGCGTTTGGAGCGCAACCTGACGAACCAAAAGTATTAGCGGTTTACTTATGTAGACCCTTCCGTGCATTTTAGTAAATTTTCGATTACTTTTGCCGCCGGGGCGCGAGCCCTGTTTTCATATGTACCCGATAGCAACAGTCAAATTTCAAAATTCGCAATGCTTCAACCTTAGTTGAGGTTGAAGCGAAATTTTGGATAACCTGGTGCCGAGGCAATGAAAAAAGCAGTTTCCGAAATTTCGCCATTTAAATTTGATATTGTTATATGCCTCTCGACACCTCCATTAAAAGTGTATTGATCATTGGTTCCGGACCTATTGTTATTGGCCAGGCATGTGAATTCGATTATTCGGGTTCGCAGGCAGCCAGGAGCTTAAGGGAAGAAGGGATAAGGGTCATCCTCATTAACTCTAACCCGGCAACCATAATGACCGACCCCATTATGGCAGATAAGGTTTACCTGTTGCCGCTTACCGTAGAGAGCCTAGAGCAAATACTTGAAGAGAACCAGATAGATGCAGTGTTGCCTACTATGGGCGGACAAACCGCGCTGAACCTTGCCAAGGAAGGGGAGGAGATAGGACTATGGGAGCGCTACAATGTGCGCCTGATAGGTGTAGATATTAAAGCGATAGATAAGGCAGAAGACCGCGAGCAGTTCCGCAAATGGATGATAGATATAGATGTGCCTGTAGCCGAAGCTAAAACGGCTAATTCGCTGCTTGAAGGAAAAGAGTTTGCGCAATACATAGGCCTGCCTATAGTTATCCGCCCTTCTTTTACATTGGGTGGCTCTGGCGGCAGCATAGTATATAAAAAAGAAGACCTTGACGGTGCACTGGACCGTGGACTTACGGCATCGCCAATACACGAAGTGCTGGTAGAGCGTGCGGTAATGGGCTGGAAAGAATTTGAGCTGGAACTGCTGCGTGACAAGGAAGATAATGTAGTGATCATATGTACGGTAGAGAACTTTGACCCTATGGGCATACATACGGGCGATAGCATTACCGTTGCCCCGGCTATGACACTTAGCGATACTGCCTACCAGCTGATGCGTAACACAGCCATCAAAATGATGCGCGACCTGGGCAACTTTGCCGGAGGTTGTAATGTGCAGTTTGCCCTGAACCCTGAGACGGAAGAAATAATAGCTATAGAGATCAACCCGCGTGTGAGCCGTTCATCGGCCCTTGCATCTAAGGCAACAGGTTACCCTATTGCCAAGATAGCATCCAAGCTGGCCATAGGCTATACGCTGGATGAACTGAAGAACCAGATCACCCAAACCACATCGGCCTACTTTGAGCCGGCACTGGATTATGTAATTGTGAAGATGCCACGGTGGAACTTTGATAAGTTCAAAGGTGCGGATGATACGCTTGGCTTCCAGATGAAATCTGTTGGCGAAGTAATGGCCATAGGCCGCACCTTCCCCGAAGCACTGCAGAAAGCCTGCCAGAGCCTGGAGAACAATGCTACAGGCCTTTCTTATATCAGCCAGCAAAGGCTGAGGCCCGAAGAGTTGATAGACACACTGAAGCGGCCTACATGGGACCGTATCTTCCGTATTAAGGAAGCGATGGCTGCAGGTGTATCTATAAAGACGATCCGGGAGCTGACGCAGATAGACCGTTGGTTCCTGTACCAGATACAGGACATCATTAAACTGGAGAACGACCTGAAAGCTGCCAAGCACATTGAAAAGCTGACCTACGACCAGATGTTTGAAGCCAAGAAAATGGGCTTCAGCGACGAGCAGATAGCAGAGCAATTGAAAGATTGCACAGCCGAGGAAGTATATGAGCACAGGAAAGCACTGGGCATAACCAGGGTATACAAAATGGTAGATACCTGTAGTGCTGAATTTGAAGCCAAGACACCGTACTTCTATAGCACGTTTGAGCACAAAGCTACCGGTGGTGCTGTGAGCAACAATGAAAGTGTACGCTCTGACAAGAAGAAGATAATAGTGCTGGGGTCCGGGCCCAACAGGATAGGACAGGGTATAGAGTTCGACTACTGCTGCACACATGGCCTGCTGGCTATAAAGGATTGCGGTTATGAGGCTATAATGGTGAACTGTAACCCGGAAACGGTATCTACAGACTTTGATATTGCAGACAAACTGTACTTTGAACCCGTATACTGGGAGCACCTGTGGGAAATAATAGAGCATGAGCAACCCGATGGTGTTATCGTTCAGCTGGGCGGACAAACGGCATTGAAGCTGGCCCGCAGGCTGCATGAAAATGGCATCAAGATCATAGGCACATCGTTCGATGATATGGACATTGCTGAAGACCGTGGCCGCTTCAGCGACTTGCTTAAGGAACTAAATATCCCATACCCTAAATATGGCACTGCCTATACTACCGATGAGGCCATAGAAGTGGCAGCAGAAGTAGGTTACCCCGTGCTGGTACGTCCATCGTATGTGTTGGGCGGGCAGAGGATGCGTATTGTAATTAATGATGAGGAGCTGGAGCGCGGTGTAGTAAGCCTGCTGAAGCACCTGCCCGGCAATAAGATATTGATAGACCACTTCCTGGACAGATGCCAGGAGGCGGAAGTAGACGCTATATGCGATGGGGAAGACGTGCACATAATGGGCATGATGGAGCATATAGAGCCTGCAGGTATACACAGTGGCGATAGCCATGCACTGCTGCCTGTCTTCAACCTGGGCCCGCTGGTAGTGGAAGAGATGGCTGATATAGCGAAGAAGATTGCCCTGAAACTGAACATAAAGGGCCTCATCAACATACAGTATGCCATTAAGGACGGCAAGGTATATGTGATAGAAGCCAACCCTCGCGCCAGCCGCACCACCCCGTTCATTGCCAAAGCATATGGCATACCTTACCTGAACATTGCTACGAAGGTGATGATGGGCGAAGCCAAACTGAAAGATTTTACCTTTAACAAGCAACTGGAAGGCTTTGCGGTTAAGGAGCCGGTATTCAGCTTCAACAAGTTCCCGAATGTGAACAAAGAACTTGGTCCTGAGATGAAGAGCACCGGCGAGGCGATACGCTTTATTAAAAACCTAAGAGACCCATGGTTCAGGACGCTATATAAAGAACGCAGCATGCACCTGAGCAAGTAATATGTAATGAAGCAGTTATTTTTATACATAGCCCTTTTAATGACCATGCCCGCTGTAGCGCAGATAACACTGAACGTTACAGATTACCCGGGCACGCCTCCACAAAGGGATACTATAAAAATAACTGCTTCATCTACATTATTTCCTGTATTTACCACCGGAGCAGGCAACCTTTGGGATATGACCGTGATGACCGATAGCGTACCGCTGTTTTTTAACTACCATGTATACGCTCCCGGTTATCAGTATGCTGATAGCACTGAGTCTTTCCTACTGAGTTTCCCGTTAAACAGAAAGGAGTTGATAGATGTTTTGTCTCCTGGACAACTTTGTCTTGGATATAGAATAGTCGATACTGTACATAGCGTTTTCCCGATAACAGGAGGGCTAAACGACAGCCTTATCATTCCGGAGCAAACCGACCTGTACTCTTCAACACGCACGCGTATCGCTTTTCCGGCTACAGATGCGTCTTCGTGGTCATCGGCGTACTATGTAGATCTGCAGTTTGCGTTGTCGCTGGCATTCCCTTTTTATGATCATGCACCGGGTTATAAGCGATCTTATGTGCAGGAGAACAATTTTGTAACCGGCTGGGGACAAGCGAAAATAAACACCGCCAGCGGCGTGCCCGGCGACTACCTGGATGTGCTGCAGGTACAAACAAGACGAATAACCACTGATAGCTTTTTCCTGGATGGCGGACCAATGCCCGGTACACTGCTCACCGTTTTTGGTATTCGCCAAGGTATGACCGACACCGTATATGAGCATAACTACTACCGGAAAGGCAAGGTATGCCCGCTGGTTAATGTGCGCTTCAGAGATGCGGCATATACACAGCCGGTGATAGCCAGGAAGCATGTGCAGCAATTGTTCCGCGTAGGTTTGGATAAAGACCCTGCGGCAGGTAAGATCATTGCTTTTCCTATACCATTACATGGCGACCAGTTGACAGTAGAGTTACCCACAGGCACTTACCCGTTTACGCTGATAGATGTAGCCGGCCGCAATATTCTATCGGGTATAGTTGCGTCAGACAATAATAGCGGTATAATTACGTTCCCTAAAAGCATTACAGCTGGGCGTTACTTTCTGTATATAGCGGGCTATAACAGCTTACCGGTAGATATTCAGCACTAACTTTATCCTTTAATGAAACCCTCTACCCCCTTAATCAAGCAACTGTCTTATATCAGCCTGGGTGCCCTGGCTGTGCTGGCCATTGGTGCTGGCTTATTTTATAAAGAAAAGTCCTTTTTTGCCGATACTGCCTATGTACTGTTCAATGTGGTGAATACCGGCGGGCTGGCTATCCAATTCAACAGGTATGGCGCCATTGTGGCGCAGGGCGTTCCCTGGCTGGGCCAGCGGCTGCACTGTCCGTTGAAAACCATTCTTATAGCCTATTCTGTATGGCCTTATGTTTTTTACCTGCTGGTAGGAACGTTGCTGGTGTTCCGGTACAGGCAATACAGGGTTGCCGTACTTATGGCGCTGTTTTATGTGCTGTTTGTAAGCCAGTTGTTTTACTGGGGTAGCGAGATACCGCAGGGCATGGCCTTCTTCTTCCTGATGCTGGGCATTACCCTGCACATGGGTGAGCAGAAGAAACCCTTATGGCGAATAGCTATACCGTTCGCTATAACGGCGCTGATGGCGGTGTTTACCCATTTTACTATAATGATAGCCGCCGTATATACCTGGGTATACCTGCTATTAGATAAAGATAACTGGCCATTTACCCGGCGCGATACTATTATATTGAGCACACTGTTGGCGCTTTGCATTGCAGCCAAGTTCGTCTTTGCATTGGTAGTAGCCGGTGGTGCAGGAGATGGACCACTTCTACAAAACGTATTCAATTGTTCCATCCGCGACATTTATTCCATGTTTGGCGCACCGGTGGTGTCTACGTTCCTGCTCCGCTGCCTTACTATATACTGGGCCGGCAGCCTTATTTTTATTATCGGCATTACTAATCTTTTTATAAAGAAAAAGTATGGCCTTGCCGCCTGGACCTTACTAAGTTTGCTGGGCTATATGTGCATTATGGCACTTACTTTCGACGGATGGGATGAACGTGCGTCGTTATTCCATGTAGAAAGTGAGTGGTTTTGTATGTCGGTGATCGTGATAGTGCCGTTTGCATTTAACCTTCTGCCTGCAACCAATAGCCGTGTAATGATGTTGTTGCTACCGGCAATTTTCATGGCGCGCTTTGTATACATTTATATTGGGGCGGCACCATTTACCAAGCATTTGCAGATGCAGGAAGAAGCCATGAGCAGCATGAAGAAAAAGGGAATAAGATGTGTGGCTATACTGAAGACCGATACCTTTGTGCGACAATATGTGCCTGATTGGGCGGCACAGTATGAGACCATGCTGGCCTCGGCTGCACAGGGCGATAACCCGCAGTATACCTTCAGTACAGTACGCAGGGAGGATACGGCCACAATCAATGCGTTGCGACCGGGAGTATTCAATAGCAGTTTTGGCCGCCCCAAACGCGTACAGCTGAATAGCACATACTTTAATATGGATACTGTAAGTGCCTACAGGGTAATGACGTACGAAGAGTTGACAGGAAAATAAAAAGATACAGATATATGCATACAAAGAAACCGCAGGATTCACTGGTCACGATGTCGGAACTGGTACTGCCGAATGATACTAATACACTTGGCAACCTTATGGGCGGACGCCTGATGTACTGGATGGATATAGCCGGGGCAATAGCTGCACAGAAACACTGCAATTGCCCGGTAGTCACCGCATCTGTAGACAACATTTCGTTTGCCAGCCCGGTAAAACTGGGTAACGTACTTAGCATAGAGGCAAAAGTGACACGTTCATTCAACTCGTCTATGGAGGTGTACCTGCGGGTGTGGGGAGAAGATATTGCGGCCCAATACAAGTACCTATCGAACGAGGCATATATGACCTTTGTAGCACTGGACCCTAACGGAAAGCCGCGGAAGGTACCGGAACTGATACCCGAAACAGAAAGTGAATTCAAGATATTTGACGGTGCGCTGCGCCGCCGCCAGTTAAGGCTGATCTTGGGCGGCAAAATGAAACCTGAAGATGCTACTGAATTAAAAGCCCTGTTCATGCAAGAGTAGTTGAAACATATGCCTGCCAACACAACACAAGAAGCCATATCTATTTTCTGGTTCCGGCGCGATCTACGGCTGCAGGATAATGCCGGTCTGTATCATGCGTTGAAAAACGGATCGCCGGTATTGCCTGTTTTTATTTTTGATACCGATATACTTGATGATCTGAAAGACAAAAAGGATAAGCGTGTAGATTTTATTTACCGCGCTATCGCCGCGCTACACACGGACCTTGCTCATAAAGATACCTCTATACAAGTATTACATGGCAAACCGCTGGATTGTTTTAAAGAGCTTACAACGCAATATAAAGTAGCCGGTGTATATACCAACCACGACTATGAACCTTATGCGCAGCGGCGCGATGAAGCTATTAGGGCTTACCTTGATAGCAAAGGAATATCGTTCCATACGTTTAAAGACCAGGTGATCTTTGAAAAAGATGAAGTAGTTAAAGACAATGGCGAACCCTATACGGTATATACTCCATACAGCAGGAAATGGAAAGAAAAACTGAATGCCTTTTACCTGAGCTCGTACCCCGTAAAAAAGTATGAACAACATTTTTTTAAGACAAGCCCTATAGCAATGCCTTCATTGCAGTCGCTGGGATTTGAAGAGTGTGATTGCGATTTTCCTCCGGTAGCGTTAAATGAGCAAATAGCCCGCCGCTACGATGAGACCCGCGACCTGCCTGCTGTGCACGGCACTACGCATATGGGTTTGCACCTGCGTTTTGGCACTGTTAGCGTACGCCAGTTGGCCAGGGAGGTAAAAGACCTGAATGGCGTTTTGTTGAGTGAGCTGATCTGGCGGGAGTTTTTTATGACCATTCTCTGGCATTTTCCGTACGTGGTGAACGGTTCTTTCAAAAAGGAATATGACAAGCTAGAATGGCGCAATAACAAGGAAGAGTTCGCAAAATGGTGCGCAGGACAAACCGGCGTAGCCATTGTAGATGCCGGTATGAGGGAGCTAAACAAAACGGGGTTCATGCACAACCGTGTGCGTATGATAGTTGCCAGCTTTCTTACAAAAAACCTTTTAATAGACTGGCGTTGGGGAGAAGCTTATTTTGCGGAGAAACTGCTGGATTACGACCTGTCGGCAAACAATGGTAACTGGCAGTGGGCAGCAGGTTGCGGCTGTGATGCCGCACCATATTTCCGCATATTCAGCCCGGAATTGCAGACACAGAAATTTGACCCGCAACTGAAATATGTACGAAAGTGGGTACCCGAATTTGAAAGCTTGCAATACAAGCCTATAGTTGATATAAAAGCATCGAGGGACCGGTGTTTGAAAGAGTATAAGAAAGCGCTGGGGAAGGCGTGATCATTGAAACCCTCTTTCAGAGTTCTCACTAATAGAAGTTTGCAACAAACACGGAAATCACTTGCTATCCCATCATGGTATGTGGTGATAGTAAGCTGAGATATTTTAATATTCCAAACCACTCCCTATCCGCATAACATATTGGATGATATAAAAATGCCCATAAGACAGCGTCTATGGGCAAGTAATATTTATAAGATGGTTAATGGTAAACTACCTGCATACCGAGGCGGAGGGCTATATCGCGCTCCAGCTGGGCACCGCGGCTTTCCTGCCAGTCGGGGAGGAGGTGTACTTCGTCGCACTCCAGCATTTTCTTTATGTCGCTGCGTACAGCATCCCGCCAGTTACGTTCTTCATCCAAAGCTACTGCGGGGTTAACTACAGTATAACCCATATCGGTAAGGCGGCTGGTAATATTGTTGAATTTGCTTTGTACCTCTTCTTTAGGGAGGCCAGTAATCTTTCCTGCTATATACACTGTTCTGTTCATGATACTGTTTTTTAAAGTGATAACAAGGGCATAAAAACCATACCGATATTCTATAGCGATTTCAACCGGTTAATTCTCATTGTGTTCCATTAGCATTAAAGGAAAACAGAAAGTAATGTGTGGAGAATAGAGCTACGTTTTTGTGGTTTGGGCTTGTGCTGCGCATTGTCCATAAAGGCAAGGAACATGTCGTGCTTTTGCTGCCTCCGTGTGGTCCTTCCTTCTGTACCTGTGTGCCTGTTTACTCCTGCTGCAAGCGCGTCATGCATATATGTGGTCTTTCTCATGATCTAAGCGGCTTGTTTATCATTTATATAAAACTGATCTTCTTGTGTAATTTCTATACCCAACTGCATTAATGCACCGGCAACTGGTTCTTTATTCCGGTCGGTCAGCAGCAGGTCTTTTGCCGGCTCTTCTACTGTTCTTACATACCCGGGCAAAAGTTCCTTCAGCTGCTCCAGGATATGAGCCCAACTAACTCCTTTCGGGGGCTGGAGCCGTGGTGAACCCAACCGGAATCCTACAATACCGAATGGGGTGCCCATGCTTCTCCGCTTGCCAAACAGTGCTTTTTTATTATTGGCGCAATAGGTGCGTACAGTTTCAAACGTGGTATTGCGGCTGTGTGCAGCGCACTGTAACTCATGTTCATAACGTTCTCTAATGTCGGCGATCTCTGCTTCTATAGCCTTATTTATTTCCAGGCCGCGCAGGCCGGCCTGTGCATAGCGGGCCATAGCCTCCTGGAACCCGGCAGGGGTTATTTGGATATTAATGTTATTGGTGATGCGGTGATTCATATGTATGTGTTTTGCCGTGTTGGAAATAGTAATTCAATTATTATGCCGCGAGCGCAGTTATCTTTTTCACCATAGTTTCTACGATCACAGTTGCGTATTTATCATGCTTCAGGTCCATCATCTGCCACATCTGGTAAAAGGCCACTGCTTCTGTACCAGATAGCGTGAGGGTATATTCATCCTGTGGCCTCCGGCTCATGAGGGTAAGCCTGTGCTGCAGTTCCTGCATATACTCGCGCAGCAGAAAGTGGTGATCGTTCTGCGGCTTGAATTCGCCGAGCATTTCTTTACATATCTCTATTAGGGCCTCTACGCGCAGATGGCTGATGCGTACCCTGATGTTTCTTTTCTGAGCCATTGGTTTACTGATCTTAAAACGGTTTCGTATTTGTGAGAAAAACGCTGGTCTTCCATTTCCAGCAACATGTTGGCGCGTGCCAGGCCGTTCATTACCGATGTGTGATCTACGCCGCCAAAGAACATAGATATCTGGTGGAGGGTAATGGTTGGGAAATAACTGCGCAGGAAGTAGGCCGCCAGGAAGCGAAGCTCTACCACATCGCGCTCGCGGCTGCGGAGCGTATAGTGGGTCCGGTCCATACCCAATGCACCTGCTATTACATTCATCATTTTTTCCGGGGTGCGTGCTATATGGCTGTCGCGGTAAGCAATAAGATTTACCCGGAGCCCCGTCTTTTTTTCGATAGAACGCTCGGCTTGTTTGGTAATGCTTTTTGCGCTGCACAATTTGCTACGTTTGATCGGTGCTATATTCATAATTATTCTTTTTTACTATTTTGTCATTCAACACAATTTTTTCATAGTGATGGGTTTAAGGGGCTGGTGTTATCTTTCTTTTTGTTTACCCACCCAGCTGTAGAAACAGCTAGGCGGCCATAGCAACAGGATAGTGTTTTTTAATCAGGTCGGTAACAGCGTGCAGGTCGGCAGCCTCGGCTACGATCTGTGCTATTACATGCTCATCGGTAATATTGTTGGCGCGGCATATGGTCTCTGCATCGCGCGGCGATAAAGAGGTAATTGTAACAAAGCGGCGGCCAAAAGAATTATAGATACGCTCGTAGCCGGCCTTATTTTCCTTTACACCACCGGTAATCCGGTTGCGCCATTCTGCATTGCCCATCAGCACCATACCTGCTACACCAGTGAGCGAATTGGCAAGGGTAATGACCAGCTGAAGCACACGATCTTTCAGAAGATGCGTATCGTCGAGCACGATGACCATTTCCGAAACGTACGATACGGCAGCGGTGAATGCATTGACCATATCGGGCAGGGACGGCGATGGCCGCAGGCGGGCGGCCTCCATAAGGCCGGCCATAAAAGAACGGCGGTTGTGCGCTTCCAGGCAGCGCAGGTAAATAACATTTTCGTGTTCGCGGGTATAGTGTTGTGCGGCAAATGTTTTGCCCAGGCCTTTTTCTATAGCCACGCCATATGCCATTGCATAGCGTTGCGCATCGCCCAGCAATATGCTTAGCAACAGCGATACACTGGTATCGGCATGATGCCACTGCCTGCAATAAAAACCTACCTGGCGTGCGATGTTGAGCCATGTGTTATTGCTTACCAGCTGCCAGTTATCATTCTTTATAGAAGATATAGCTGCGGCTGATACATCCTGCAGGGTGGCTGAGGCCTGGGCCTGCGTGTCGAAATTGGCTACATAACGCATCAATGCTTCTTTTACCTGTATCTTTTGTTCGTGTGTCATGGTGTGAGTGTTTTTAGGGGCTGTTTCCATTGTTATTACATTTTTTATGGAATTTGCTGCGCCTGTTTTGTATATTTGACAAGAAGAGCATCAAATCCGGTACAAATCTATTCCATTTTTTTTGACAAATCCAAATTTTGTGGAAAAATAATTTTATCTTTGTGTCATGAACTTAGCAACAAACCTTAAATACCTGAGAAAGAAAAAAGGCAAAACGCAGGATGCGCTTAGCGTAGACCTGCAAATAGGCCGTACAACCCTTGCCAATTATGAAGCCGGCATCAGCGAGCCTAACATTGAAACGCTGATGACAATTTCCAATTATTTTGGAATTTCCGTGGATGAGCTTTTGTCAAAAAAAATAGAACAGGCGGGAGATACTCCCGAGCCAGGCGGTTTTATAGTATCGCCATCGGCCGCTGACAGGTATAACGGGGTGCCACGAATTATTACTGTAGACACAAAGGGCAACGATAATATTGTATATGTGCCTGTAAAGGCCCGTGCCGGCTACCTGCTTGGCTATGGCGATTCTGAATTTATGGAGACGCTACCCACTTTTCGCCTGCCGGGTTTGAGCAACTCCACCTACAGGATGTTTGAAGTGGATGGCCCCTCTATGGCACCAAATATATTACATGGCGACCGCTTGATAGGCGAGTGGGTAGATGCGCTGGACAAAGTACGGGACAACAGGGTGTATATAGTTGTACACTCTGGCGGGGTAGCAGTAAAGCGCGTGATCAACAGATTAAAAGAACGCGGTAAGCTGTACCTGAAGAGCGATACCATAGCGCACAGGCATGAGTTCCCCACGCTGGAGGTAGACCCCAGCGATATAAAGGAAATATGGTATGGCCGCCTGAAAATAAGCAGCGACTTTAGCGAACCGGCAGAAGTGTACCATCGCCTTGCCGACTTGGAAATGGATGTAATGGAAATGAAACGGCGGTTTGATAATGGTTCAGTGATATAATGTTGTCTGTATCCTGCTACAATTTTGAGATCATAAAATAAGAGCCGCGGAATATTAACTCCGCGGCTCTCTTCTATATCAATCGGTTATTCTACCACAGCACCAGCTTATCCCTGTACTGCATACCATCGGCTTCTATCTTTATCATGTAGGTGCCAGAAGCCAGGTTGGTAAGTGACACCTGTATAAGGTGCTGGCCGGGCTGCGGGTGTATTACCTGCAGTACCTTGCCCGATACATCTGTTACCATTATGGATGCATTGCTGACCGCTCCCGGTATCTGTACCATAAAGGTGCCGGAGGTAGGGTTCGGGTAGATGGTTATAGGCTCTACCGCTATACCTGGTACGCCGTTATTGCAGTCGGCCGCAGGTATCACAAACACACTATGCGTTGTTGTTGCTGTGCCGCAGGTGTTGCTTAACGCATAGCTGACCGTTACCATGCCCGGAGCATTTGCTGTGATCGCTCCTCCCGTAGTTACAGATAGTATACCAGCATCGGAACTGCTCCATACACCACCTCCAGTACTGGCAGTAAGCGATAATGTAGCGCCTTCGCAAATGCTGTCGGCACCGCTTATTGAGGCCGCCACCGGGGTGATTGCTACTGTTATAACCTGGGTTGCCGTGTCGCTGCCGCATGAACCCGACACTATATACAGTACTGTGTCTGTTCCTGTTGTTACACCCGTTACAACACCACTTGCTGATACATTAAGATCACCATTTGTTACCGACCAGTTACCATCTGTTACTGATGCAGAGAGAGTAGCTGTGCTACCGGTACATACTGAAGCAGCTCCGCTAAGTGTACCTGCATCGGACAGGGCATCTGCTGTTATGCTTATAGTGTCGATTGCTGTGCCGCACATATTGGTAACACTGTATGTAATGACTGAAGTACCAGGACTATTGGCAATAACACCGGTATCTGTAAGGCCTACTACCGGGTTACTGCTTGAAAAGTTACCGCCGGTTATTGTGCTGCTGACAATTGCCGTATTGCCCACGCACAAATGTGCAGCAGATGCTGACAGCGCACCTGCGTCGGGCAGCGGATTAACTGTTACCAGCATCGTATCGGTTGCCGTGCCGCATACGTTGGTTACGCTGTAGGAGATAATTGTGGCACCTGCAGACGTGCCCGTTACTAAGCCGCCTGTTACTGTAGCAAACGAAGTACTACTTGCCCATGTGCCACCTGTTACTGCATTGCCGAGCGTAGTTACTGCTGTTGCACAAACAGAAGGAACGCCTGTTATGGTGCCGGCATCGGGTAATGGATTGATGGTAACCAGCATGGTATCAACAGCGGTACCGCACATGTTAGAGACACTATAAGATATTACCGTTGTGCCTGCTGATGAGCCTGTTACTACACCACCGGCCACAGTTGCAGCGGAAGAACTGCTGCTCCAGGTGCCATCTGTTACTGCATTGCTGAG
>CAZPOT010000002.1:46424-509178 GCA_964588295.1 uncultured Flavipsychrobacter sp.
GGAAGAACTGCTGCTCCAGGTGCCATCTGTTACTGCATTGCTGAGCGTAGTTGTGGCTGAAAGACAAACTGAAGGGATGCCTGTAATAGTTCCTGCATCGGGTAATGGGTTAACTGTTATCAGCATTGTATCTACTGCAGTTCCGCATATGTTAGTGACACTATATGATATCATCGTTGCGCCTGCTGAAGCTCCGGTTACAACACCGCCTGAAATGGTTGCAGCAGAAGAACTACTACTCCAAGTGCCGCCTGAAGTGGTGTTGGTGAGGTTTGTTGTGGCGGCCACACAAACTGAAGGGCTTCCTGTTATGGTGCCTGCCACCGGCAGTGGGTTAACTGCAACAAGCATTGTGTCTACCGCTGTGCCGCACGTGTTAGTTACGCTGTAAGATATGATTGCAGTACCTGCGGTTACACCGGTTACTAAGCCGCTTATTACCGTTGCAGATGAAGTACTGCTACTCCAGGCGCCGCCTGTTATAGCATTGCTGAGTGTAGTTATTGCTGCTACACACACTGAAGGAACGCCTGTTATTGTACCTGCGTCAGGTTGCGCATTGACGGTCATTGCTTTTGTAGCGGTAGCGGTGCCGCAGTTGTTGGTTACCGAATATGAAATAGTGGTTGTACCATCAGACACACCTGTCACTACTCCGGCTGAAACAGTTGCTACAGAAGAACTGCTTGCCCAGACACCGCCGGTAACAGTCGTTGTTAGTGTAGTTGCAGCTAATGCGCATACTGTGCCAGAGCCGGTTACTATGCCTGGGTCGGGCAATATATTAACCATTAAGTTCATCGTATCGCTGGCGCTGCCACAGCTATTGGTAACGGTATATGATATTACTGTAGTACCTGTAGATACACCATTAACGATACCGGCAGCTACTGTTGCTGCTGCATTGCTGGCACTCCAGGTACCACCAGCTACTGCATTGCTCAGCGTAGTTACACCTGCTACGCAAACCTGGTTACTACCTGTTATTATGCCGGGATCCGGTGCTGCAAGAATTGTTATGCTCTTGTACACGGCCTTATCGCCATACATAGTGTATACAATGGTGTCGGTACCGGCGTGAACACCAGATACAACGCCTGTTGCAGATACAATAGCATTACCATTGGTAGCCGACCATACGCCACCTGCAAGAGTGTTACTCAGGGTTATAACGCCATCCACGCATACCTGGCCGGGCCCTGCGATTACCCTTACGCTGTCTTCTATTGTATTCAGAGTAGTATTGGTTACTACTGCGGGGTTGTAATCAAAATAAATATTGGCGGTGTTCTGTATCTGTGTACCGGCAGGCAGGTTGTCTTTGGGTAATATATTAAAGGCCACGAAGCCTGTGCTGCCTTCAGGATCATCTGTACTGTCGGGCAGGTTAATATCGTTGAACTTGAACTGAATCACGTGTTCTGCCGTCTGGAACAACAATACGGGCGCTGTAGCATTTACAACCTGCAAGGTAGAAAGATCGAGACTAGCGCTGATCGTATCTATTATCTTTATGTGCCTGGCAGGTGCCGTACCAGTATTCTGGAAATGCACGATGTAGCTCATTGGAGTGCCGTTAGCAATATAGCCTTCCGGCCCAAAGCCTTTAGGCGCTACTTCTTTCTCATTCGGATCCCACGACGTGCGTACAGGTTCGCTCCAGCTATAGGCATTGTTAGAGAGGTCTGGGTCGGCAAGCGAGGTAGGTGCTACATAAAGAGTATTGTGTATTGTGTCGCCCATTGTGGCTGTAGTAACACAAGATACTTTTACGCTGGCTGTAAAGTCGAACAGGCTGCCAGCAGTAGAGAAATGCCAGGTAAGCACGTTACCAACCACGCTTGTTGGTGTAGGTCCGTTCCACATACCGAGGTAGTTAAGATGGTTATCGAGCGTTAATGTGATATCTGACGACAGGGTAGTGCCAGTATAGCCCCATTCGTTGCTCGACCATACAGATACCACTCCAGTATCGCCAGGTACAAAACCCCATCCCCACCCTGCTACGCGCATATCTACATTGTCTGGTTCAGGGTCTGCAGGATGGTATATGTTGATACCAAAATCCTGCGTAAACGATACACCAGCACTGGCGGTTAAATTGTAATACCCCATAGCGGGGCACGCCACAACAAACGAGTCGGTAGAAGTAGCACCATAATCGCTATGTATGGGTATCAGCGTATAGTTATTTGAATCTGCCAGTGTTATGTGATAGTGACCATCGTGGCCTGTCCATGCATTGGTAGTATCTCCGGTGGTGTTGTTAACTATGATAAACGGCCAGTATTGCAACCTTACTTCTCCTGCATCGGCAACACAGTTATGGTTGGCATCCAGGTAAAGCACTCCGTCTACAGGACTACAACTGTTGTAGAGGTTCAATGTGTCATACCAGGCGATTACAGAATCGATGCCGACTGGGTGCGAGAAAGTTGTGAAATAGCTGCCTTCTTCTGTGTATGTATGCGGAAGTACAATATGCCCCTGGAATACTCCACTATGTTCGGGATCCGTTGGCGTGACATATACGGTTGTATCTGTTCCATCGCCAAAGTGGAAAATAAAAGGAACAGATGTCATAGTTGCAGCACTGCCCAAAAACCGTAAATATGCGTTTATTTGTGTATTGTATGGAATTGAATTAGGGCAGGTAGCTGCCGCCGGATATACATGATCAGTTACAGCGGCGGTCACCAAATTATGTGAACAATCGTCCACGAAATATACATTGTTAGGAAGTATGTTTGCGGTCAGATCATTTTGCCAAAGTGTGCCCCATGAATTATAACCCGAACCATCTCCGTAAATATCCATTGGAGGTGCTGAGTGATACCAGGTGTAGTGATAAGTATACCAAACAACGTGGGTGTCTATCACCGTGCCAATATAATCGCCCAAAGAATCGAATTGATCTATAGGGTCTGAATACGAATCCCAATATTCCAATGGTACATGGACAATGATAGAAGAATCTTCACCATGCAACTGCAGAACAACAGAATCATCGCTCGCGACCAGCCCTGATGCCCATACCGTGCCGGTGATATCTGTTTTTATAAGAGGTATAGGCGCACAGGGCGCCGACATAACTGAATCCGTAGTATTTGCATCGTCAAGCCCTGTAATCCGGCTGTTGCAATAGCTATGAACGAAAATGGTATCAAATACGGCCATGTCAGTTCCACTGTTTCCTTGTTTGATGACAGCATATCGTATATACCTTCCCGGCAGGAGGTAGGTATGGGGGATCCAGTTTCCAGGGCCCCCAAATCCGTAAACTGCCGCTCCTGTCAACGGATCTGTTGTAAGATAATAGGGCACTTTTACGTTCTGAGTTACACCATCTCCAAAATGGACGTTTATCGATGCAGAGTCTGTTGCAGCGGGTGTGCCACATATAGTGCCACTAATGCCGAAAGATGCGTTCAACGGGAAATGGCAGGTATCTGTTAACAGTGAGTCAGAAACACTTACCTCATTAATGAAGAGAGCATCCTGATGCTTCCTGACAATCATATTTCCTACAGATCTGTCTATTGTTTGATCAGGATTTACAACAAACGGAAGATTATAATTATAGTCATACAGATCGCCACCGCCAAAATCATTGGAAATACCACCGGTTATTTTCGTTATTCTACCACTGGATCTGATAACCTTTCTTATAACTCCATGTGCATCTCCCGGAGACCAGTATGTATTAAATGATGGTTGGTGATTCCAGCAAGCGATATATAAATTACCTGCAGTATCTACATTTACATTATGTGTGTAACCTATATAATAAGACAACCCCGCGTTTGTTGCAAGACCGCCATCGCCGGAATATTGATCTGTTCCGTTGCCCGCAACAGTTTGTATCATCCCTAAGGCGTCGATACTCCTGACCCGGTGATTTGTCTCATCACTAAAATAGAGTATGCCTCTCGTCTTGTCAATTGTAATACTCTTCGCACTGCCGATAAGAGCGCTTATAGCGGGACCTCCGTCTCCACTAAATCCCCCGGTTCCCATGTTCCCGCCAACAGTTGTTATTATTCCCGTTACTGCGTCTACTCTCCTTATTGCAGTAACATCGCAGTAATAAATATTGTCACTTGTATCTATACATAGTGATCCGGCATTTACCAGCTTTGCTGTAGTTGCCGGTATGCTATCTGCAATACTACCGCCACCGCCGCCTATTGTAGAGATAACGCCTGTCACACTATTTATTTTTCTTATTCGGTTGCTATCCAGGAAAAAAACATTTCCACTACGATCTGTACACATACCACGTACATCGCCGGTAATGTGTGCTAGTGGTGCAGGACCTCCGTCGCCTGACGAGCCCCGTATGCCATCGCCTGCTACGGTGTGTATTGTGTGCATTAAATTATCAGATTTTCGGATCCTGTAATTTCTTTGGTCGACTATGTAATAATTAGCCATAGCGTCCTGGCAAAAAAATGTTATACTATTAAATTTAGTTCCGGTGTCAGAGTGCCCTTCACCATTATAGCCGGGATAATATTGACCTATCAGTACCTGTGAAAAGGCATTTGAGCATAATAATACAGCCGAAAAGAGAATGGAGATCCATATAAACTTTCTGAAGTTCATAGTATAAGATTTTAGTTGTAATGCCAAAACTACCATTTGTAATCCATTGACCAACTTTTTCCCACCAACGGTCGTTTTTGTTCACCAACGGTAAAAAGAAAGCGCTCCCGGGTAGGGGAGCGCCTGAATATCAAGTTGTTTTTTTATAGTTACGCTTTATTGCTCTTTGCTGCATTCTTTATTACCGGCTTGGCTGGGGCAGGCTTTGCGCCACCATTGCCCAGCGGGTTGGGCATGGTGCCCGGCTTTGCTGTGGCAGCTGGTTTTTGCTGTACCCTGGTCGGGGCAGCAGGAACAACGGCAGGCCTTGCTGTTGTAGCAGGCTTGCCTACAGCAGCTGGCTTAGCAGCAGCTGGCGCGTTAGCCACAGTAACTACTGTTGAGGTTTTCTTTGTAACCTTGCGGCGGTTTGCTACCGGCCTTTTCTTGCTTTCAATAACTACCACTGCTTTATTAAAGTCGGCAGCGGCATTCATTATCCTACGGAAGTCATTATACTCTCGCACAGAGTAGTGCACCTTAGGGAAGCTCTGGCTTACCGTTACCACTACTTTATTGCCGCTAACCGTGTAGTCGGATTTGAAGTAGGCCAGCGTGTTACCATTGTCCCTGTCGGTTTCTTCCACATACGTCTTCAGGCCATCTATCTCCGTTATCTTATAGCCATTGGGTATGTTGATGGTTACGGTGTAGTTCCTGTTTACCGGGTAGTTAAGGTCTACCGGCAATATCCTTTCCTTATCATCGTACATGGCATACTGGCTGCCTATGGCATCGCCCGCGTTCACTATGTACTTGTTGCCAGCTTTTTCCACCATATATGGCACCCGCATAATACCGTTAATAATAAGCGGCTTGCCTTCGTACACGGCGTTGAAAGATTCATTGGAGGTGGAGAAACGAATCAGGTCATCTTGCTTTTCAGCCAGCCCCACCAGGTCTTTCACCAGTTCCTTTACTTTGTCCTTCTTCATGCCGGCCAGTTGCTGGCGCAGGTCGGCAGCGTTGTAGCCGGTATATGCACGCGTTACGTCAGCAGTGGCGTTCATGTCCTGGCCTATGCTTATTTCTGTGGTCGTTTTGCAAGTGGTCAGGTGAGCATCGTCGGCTGTTATCTTACGTATGTCGGCATCTGCTGCGGCAATATCGCTACCCACTACATAACCCGCCTCAGGGTTAGTGCGCACAAACACCCCTTTATTGTTCAGCATGCTGTAGGGCACTTCAGGGAACCTGTAGTAAGGCTCAGATGGCGCCAGGTAACCATTAAAGTCGGGGAAGTAAAATACATAATCCTCCAGCGGAGCCCAGTTAATGAACTTACTATCCATGGTGTGCTCTCTCCTGTCTGATACCTTACCGATCTCGTGCTCTATGCCCACCGCCCTGAAGCAGGCGCTGAACAGTTTTACCATACCTACAGGGGATGCTGTTTTCCTGGTCAGTATGGTATCCAGGTTCTCACCATCGCGACCCGATAGTTCCCAGTGCTGCAGTATGTTTGTTTTAATACCGTCTTCTATCACCTTCAGCTTCTGGCGGTCGCTTTCTGTGCCGCGGATACCTATGCTGGTGAGGAACTTGCCCACGGCCTGTTTTTCAGACTCTTTAAAACCTACCTGGTCGAGGCGTATATTATTCCGATTGGGCACGCGCTTGTCTATCATGTTCTTGTCGTAGAAGCGGGTATACATATTCTGGGCCAGTTTGTCGTAGGTATACTGATCGTATCGCTGGTAGCCACCACGATTCACAAAGTGGTCTATGCCATATTCCAGGCGCATGCGGTACAGATCATAGAAGGCAAACTTTTCCTGCTCCAGCGCCGGGATCTCCGACTGGTAGATCTTCACCTGCTTGTGGCCGCCTACGATCTCTTCCTGGCCCGATGGGAAGCCGTGGTAGCCCTTCAGGTTAAAGAACATTTCTTTAGGGTAGTTCAGCTCGAAGTAGGTATTCAGCACCGGCACATCGTACTGGAAGAAGATATTACCAAAGTACGATGATACAGACTTGTATTGCACCAGCAACTCTATCTCGGCGTTCTTTTCCACGTCGTCAAGCGCAAAGAACAGGCCGCCACTGCCAATGTAAAGCATTTCATAAGTAAGATCGTGTGTTTTGCCGTTAGGCAGTATCACCCTAGCCTTTACAGAGTCCACTCTCGACTCGTTGCGGACAAACGGAACAGTAATAGTATTGAATTCTTCGATGCCCCTTTTATCCAGCACTTTTATTATCTTATGTACAGTGCTGTACATAGTCACATCATTACCCTCATAGACATAATCGCGCTTCTCGCTATTCAGTAATACAACAGCATGCTCGTTAAAATAATGTACTGGTATGGGGTGCATATGCGGGTTGGGGTCCCAACGCTCGAAATGCATGGGCTGCTCCTGCTGTGCGTACGCAGCAACCGAACCCAAAGCAAGCGATAATATTAATATAGATAGTTTTTTCATTGTCTTTCTTATTTGGCAGTAAGTACTACAGATTCTTTGTAATGGTTTTCCAGCGCTGTTATGGCCTTGTTGTTGGCAGCAAAGTATTTAGGCGCCACAGCCATCGTGTTCATCCTGTATTCCTTGGTCAGTGTTATTGTTTTACCATCGGTTTTATAGCTGGTGGTATAGCTCCACAGATCATCCAGCTTGCCGGTGGTGCCCTTTGGCAGGTAAGTGATCTTATAGCCTTTAGGTATCTCCATTACCACCACTTCCCTGGTCACGCTTTTGTGATCGTGGTACCATGCTATCCGGCGGTCTGTAGTATCTACATAATCATCCTCAAAGCTGCGCAGTATGTTCATGTTCACTATCGCATCTTTTTTCAGGTGGTGCACGTAATTGCCAACGGTAAAGTTGCCGGTAATAACGATGCTCTTATCGCCGGTATCCTTCACCTTCAGTTTATATTCATCCAGTATAAACTTGTCCGATCCTCTTGCGGCAAGTTTCTTTACTATCTTCTCGCGCTCGTCTTTTTCTTTGGTATATGATTGCAGCGCTGCGCCCAGGTTCCAGGCAGGGTAGCCTGTCATCTTCATTTTCAGGTGGCCTTTCAGGTCGTTGTCGTTAATGTCTGATATGCGGATGTATGTGCTGTCGGTAGTTACATTGCGGTCTGCCTCTACTACTGGTATGGTCACTATTTTATAGTTATCCCTGTCTATAGCTACCAGTGCCTGTTTGCCTTGTATGTCATCGCGGTTGGCACCGAAGGGCAGGTTAGAGTGAGTGCCATCCATAAACAGCCATTCGTTACCCAGTTTCAGGGCACATATCATGTGGTTGGCGTCGTAAGTTGATGGTGTCTCTTCAAATGTATATGGCCTTTCTGTTGTGCCTATCCATGCAAAATAGGTCTTCAGGCCTGCCATACGGCCCATCTGCATCAGCAGGCTGGACATGTCTTTACAGTCGCCGTACATTTTGCGGCATACCGTGTCGGCTTCGCGCGGCACACGGCCACCCAGGCCCAGTTCAAAGCCTATATAATGCACGTTGCCCTGTACCCATTCGTACAGGTGCTGTGCCTTCTGGCGGTCTGTAACATCTCCTTTCGTCAGCCTGTCCACCAGGTTCTTCAGCATGGTATCCTGCTTCACGTTCATGTAGCCTACGTACTCGAACATCTTTTTATACAGGTGGTCTGCATCTGTTAGCAGTACTGAATCTTTTGCCTGCCCCGGCATGCGCATAGATGCTACTGCCGGTATGATATGTGGTATGTAGTACAAGCCTGATGGCACATGGCTGAAGTTCTTTTCTGCCGGCACGTTATCTGCCACAAAACGGTATATGGTATTCCCGTTGCGCTCTTCGGTGGTTTGCTTTATGATACCGGTATTCTCGCCGTGTATGTTGAACTTCATATGTACCCAGCTAGGTGCCGATACTTCGAACACCTCGTGCATGGCAGGGTAGTGGTGCTGCATTTCTATCAGCGGCAATGTCGATATATCGTTATGCTCGCGCGTGGCCATCATGCGGATCACCGTACCCTTAGTAAGCCCGGTAAATGATGTTACGTAGGTAGATGCATCGGTGATGACATCGCTGCTGCCACCGGACCGGTAGTTATAATGCTTGTCCTGGCGCTTGTAGCTACCGCCCTTCTGCGGTATCCACGCCACGGCATCCAGTGCCGTCAGCTGGTCAAAATAAGATGAGCCTACATAATCGTACTGGTCGTTTACGGGCGAGTAGTCGCCCGTCAGCAGGCGCTCTGTCTTCACGGTGGTAGTGGCTACCAGTTGCCCGTCTTCATACTTAATATCCAGCCGCTCTGTGTAGTTAGTAAATACGGCGTTCTCGTTCTTATACCGCATCATTGCCGCATTCATTTTTGCGGTATCGGGCATCTGCGCCTCGGCTGCTGATGCTGCCAGCAGGAAGGCAGCAGAAAATACCACAGACCGCCCGGTGAAGCGGCGTTTATTTTTTACACTTATACGTGCCATAATATAAATAACAATTAAATAGATAACAAGGCCGTCAAAGATCGCCCTAAAAAAACGCGGCGGTCTACCAGCCTATAACGCAGTAAAATACAACAAAATTTGATAGATGCATAATTTGGGTAGATTGTTGCGGCGCTGTTAAGCGGGAAATTGAGTGCCACCGCAAAAAAAGACTCAGCCCGCGGTGCTGAGCATTGCGGGCTGACGGGGGTGGGATATACATGGAGATAATTGGGTAGGAATATTTGAGTTTAAATTTGCTTCATCTATATCCTTTAAACTACCGTGCCATGGTCTCATCTAAATTCCCTATTCACAGAAGTTTTACATTTTTGATGCGGATATAGCGATCGTAGTATTAATGCCATGCAGCTGCGACTTGCCATATATAATACCAGTTACACAAGCTGCCCTCCGTAATACTGCCTGCTTTCCTGCAACGATTTAAATACACCTTCTCCTCCCCCCTCCAGCGCATCAATATCTATTACGATATCAGCCTTATTCATCACCCGGCACCATGTCATTTTAATGCGTATCCACCAGTTATTGTTATATCCTGCATACGTGTGCTTGTCTTTTAGAACTATCCGCAATATCTTAAAGCTGGTGGTGTTGGTTTTTGCACTAACAGCATTCATACTGGCAATATTGCTCCACTCAATAAGTCCCCAGCTTATAATGTCTGTTAGTCCTTTATCATCGGCTATCAATACAGCAGTATGGCGTATAGCCGGGGTAAGGGCATTTTTTACAAAGAAAAATGTTGTAACGGCCAGCACAGCTGCAAAAACAATAAGAACGATTGCGGATTTGCCGGCGGCAAGACAGGCAATCACTAAAACAGCATCCATAAGGCCAAGGAGGACGGCAGCAAAATAGGCAAGCGGCTTGCTGTAATAGAAATATTTACACTCCATAGTGAATTGTTGACCAGCAAATATAAAAAGCCAGCAGTAGAAACTGCCGGCTACACCTATGAAAAACTAAGAATTTGGTATATTCTTCTATCCTTATTTAGCTGGCTCAAACGCAAGGGCAAAGCCATTCATACAATATCTTAAACCGGTTGGTTTGGGGCCGTCGTCGAACACATGGCCGAGGTGGCCACCACAGCGGGCGCACGAGATGGCCGTTCGTACCGTTCCCAAAGATTCATCCCTCAACTCTGTAACACTATTCTTATCAAGGGGTTGGTAAAAACTCGGCCATCCCGTGCCGCTGTCGTATTTAGTTTTAGAGCTGAATAGCGGATGCCCACAAGCCAGGCAATAATAAGTGCCAGCCTGTTTATTGTGCACATACGGGCCTGTATTGGGGGCTTCCGTTCCCTCTTCTCTCAGTATATTGTAAGATTGGGCGGGTAGTATTTTCTTCCACTCAGCATCGCTTACTCTTAGCCTGCCATTATCTGTATGCGAATAGTAAGGATTCTTGTTTTGCGGCCTTGCCCAAACGCTTATCGCAGCCCCTATACACAGCAGTAATATAAAGATGATGAGTAACCTGGTTGGATTTTTCATTGCCTTGCACTACTTGTTCCGGTATTATATACGAAACAATGAAGCCATGGGTTTTGGGTTGTAGCTGCTTTTACATTTTCTTCACACAGGCGCAAAAAAATCCCGGCTCTCAGAAAGAGCCGGGATGATAAAAAGATATTTAAGATCAATTAGTTGAATGCATCAATTGGCTGTGGCTTCTTAGGCGCAACAGCAGCAGCTATTAAAGAGAAAATAGCCCCCGCGATCAGCGATCCGAAAACAGCACCGGAGATCATAATAGTAGTATAACCTTTACGGGTAAACTCCAGGGCCGTGTCAATGGTATCATCGCTCATGCCAGGCTTTTTCAACATTTCTTCGCGGGCTTTTTCCAGCGCCATTTCCTTTATCTCTGGGAATGCATATACTGTTATCAGTGCCCATGCCACCATAAATATACCAATGATAAGCGTAGCCTTAAAGCAGCTGCCAAATGCAGATTTAAAGGTGATGTTCCCATCGTTGGCCTTGGAGAATGCCATTGCATTGAGAATCAATCCGCCCAGGAACGGAATATATACCAGCCAGCCGGCCCAGGTGGCTGTATCCAGCTTGGCAATGTGTATTACCAGGGCAATAACTATACAGCCAATGCCTGATATGGCTCCGTACATTACATGTGTGTTCTTCTGTTCCATGTGGTTATTTATTTAGGATGATTTGTGCATTGTTAATGATGCCGGCCACTTTGCCCGCCATCAGTTCGTTCAGGAAAGGCTGGTTGTAGGCTATGCTCTTTTTGTTCTTTTCGGTAACGGTATGGTTGCCGTCTATGCTGTATAAGGTAAGCGATGCCTTGCCGCCCTTTTCCATCATCACCTCGTCCAGGCCAAAGATAGCACGCGCTGTTGTGCCCATTGCTTCTACCAGCCTGTCGGTGCCTATATAATCGCGCACTGTGTCCCAAACAATATTAAAAGCGGCTTCCTGTATAGCCATGCCATCGGCGGCATAGTCCAGCTCTTTGGTCTTTGCATCCCACTCCTGCGGGCGGTGATGGCTGCAGATACAGTCTATTGTACCATCCGCCAGCGCATCTATCAGCGCCATCCTGTCGGCTTCCGTACGCAGCGGCGGCGATACCTTGTAGGCGCTGTCGTAGGTGTTCATCATATCATCCGTCAGCGCCAGGTGATATGGCGTTACCGAGCAGGTTACCTGCACACCATCGGCCTTGGCCTTACGCACCAGCTCTACGCTGTCAGCAGTAGATACGCCTGTTATATGCAGTTTGGATTTAGTATATCGGGCCAGCTCTATATCGCGGTATATGGCCAGCGTTTCTGCCAGCGCAGGTATGCCGGGTATGCCCAGTGTTGTAGATACTATGCCCTCGTGCATCAGCCCGCCGGCAGCCAGTGCAGCATCAACAGGCAGCTGAATAATAGTACCATCGAAAGCCTTTACATACTCCAGCGCCTTCATTACCAGGTTGGCATTCTGTACAGGCTTCCAGCCATCGGTAAAGGCTATAGCGCCATTGTCGCGCATATCCAGCATTTCTGCCAGCGTCTTGCCTTCCACATCTGCCGATATGGCCCCCATGGGGTGCAGTGTTACCGCATTTCCCTTAGCCTTTTGCAGCATAAACTGCACCTGGCCTTTGTTGCTTATAGCAGGCTGAGTATTGGGCAGTACAAAAACATCTGTAAAACCGCCGGCGGCGGCGGCGGCCAGGCCGGTAGCAATGGTCTCTTTATGCTCGTAGCCGGGTTCGCGGTAGTCGGCAAAAACATCTATCCATCCCGGGGAAACGTTCAGTATCTCGCCATTGGCACCCTTCCATTTTTCCCTGTTACCAACTACAATGGAAGAACCCTCTTTGCCCGCCGCTTTTTTCAGCGGCTTAATGTCGGAAATGGTGTTGTTATCAATAACAAGGTCAACAAGCTGATCGTGAAATCTGGAACGAATGTCTGTTATCCTGACCTTGTTTAGTTTTACCTGCATCGTATTGGTGTTAAGCGGACTGAACTTTGTTTTTTCTTGCCAGCAACCATGTCTCCACGGCCAGCATTACTGCCGCCAAAATTACACAAACTTTCCATAGCGGGAAGTCATCGCCCAGTGCATCTTTTATACTGCCGCCGCGGCTCAGGTCGGGCCATTTAATATTATCGCCCTTCCACTCGCTTTTTAGTGAACTGATGCTCTTATATACCAATTGCGCCTCGGCCTTGTCCTGGTTGAGCGCTACGCGGGTAGTATCTGCTCCGCCGGTAAGCGCATAGAAGCCCGGCAGCTGTACTGCCTGGTCTACAAACACATCTACACCGGCACCATTAGGGCGCTGCGGAGGAATAATGTCGGTACCATTACCCGTTACGTGTACCGTACTGCGCTCTGCGGCATTTACCAACGGCAGGTACACTGCCTGCTGCGTGCCGGCGGTTATAGCATACATATTGCTGCTGCCACTCTGCATGGCCATCTGGTACAGGAAGGGCGCAAAAAAGTAACTGCCGGGGAAATTGCCCGATTGCAGATCAGCACCGGTGGCACATATATATAATTGTCCTTTATTGGGTGTGTACCTTGCCAGCAGCGGGTCGCCATTGCGGAAGCTGAGTACCGATTGCTGGTTGGCGTTCAGCCCTGCCGCTATGCTGTAGTGCCAGTTGGCTACCGGCAGCTGCACGTTATCGGGTATCTTTTCGAACAGGTCTTTTACCAGTGCGCTGCCCTGCTGGATGCTGCTGGCATTCTGCACGGCCGTATCCAACCCGGTTATGCGGATATCGCCCACCGCCTGCAGGCCCTCGTTCAGCGCATTGAAATTTGTGGTCTTCCCGGGGAAGATACATACGCTTAGCCCGGCAGCCAGTGCTTCGCCCAGCATTTTACCCATGGCTGCATCTATATGCGTTACGCCATTCAGTATGATCAAATTATAGGTGTTCCAATCCTTCGGTGCACTGTTCACATCCAGCTGGTTTACCCGGAAACCATCATAAGACCTGAAGGCCGCCTGCAAATAAGGATTTACCTGCCCCTCGTTCAAAAATAAAATAGAAAGGTTAGATGCACTGCGGGCAGTTATACGGAAAGTATCGTCGAAACGCACTACAGCATCATTCAGCGTCAGCTGCACCTGCTGCCAGCTGGCATCGTTAGGTACAAAGCCAAGGGTATCAATACTTTCTTTTTTATCGCTGAAGTTGAGCGTAGCGGCACTCTTCACCTGCCCGTTAATGCTCAGCTGCAGTACCATAGCCTCCTTAGGCTCATCGCCGTTCAGGCGGGTATGGATGATGAGGTTATTGTTCTTGCCTGTTTGCAACACCGGCATGGCCAGGTAGGCAGTATCTATATACACATCGCTGGTAGCATCGGCCTGCACTGGCATGCCGTAAAAGGTAATGTCCTTCATCTGCGCCTTATCGGGCAGGGTAGCAAACGCGTTCTGCTGAAAGTCGGAATAGTAAAAGAGGTCGGCCTTGCTGCTGATGTCATCGTGCAGCATACCCTTGGCCGTGGCCACCACCTGGCTTGCCGTTTTGGTAGCAGCGCTCAGGTCCAGCGCATGTATGGCTGCAAATACTTTATCGGCCGGCTCGGGGCGGAAGCTGTTGGGCCTGTCGTTGGTGAGCAGCAAGAAGCGGGTGCCGGGCTTGGCGGTCTTCACTTGCTGCGCGGCCATCTCTTTGGCAATATCCAGCATGGTGCGTGCCCCCTTCTTGGCGCTCATGCTGTAAGAATTGTCTATGTAAATGATCTGCGTGCGGTCGCCACTGTTTTGCTTGCTGGCATCATTTACAAAGGGCTGTGCAAAGGCCATTATCAGCAGCGCCAAAAACAACAGGCGCATGGCCAGCAGCGCCTTGTAACGCACCTGGCTCTGCTTCTGGCTGTTCAGCTGTATATTCTTCAGGAAACGGGTATGCGGAAACATCACCGTTTTGTACTTACGCAGGTTGAACAGGTGTATCAGTATGGGAATGGCCAGGGCTGCCCCGGCCGTCAGAAATAGCGGATATAAGAAACTCACCCAACAAATATAAGTTAATGTATGTAATACGGTGGTTGAGGGATGGTTATAGGAATGTTAGAGTTATTACGCACCGCTTTTTTCTTATGCTAATATTTGTAGCATTGCAGGAAGCAAAATCACCACACACATGAGAACTGCAAGCCTGGTACTCCTTTTGTTTTTGGCAAACACCCTGCATGCTCAGCAGGATCTTTCTCCCTACCTGCGCCTTAAAGTGGCTCAGGAGCCGGATGGGGATAAACAGGTATATGTGTCCACTTTTATCAATAGTGTGCCGGGCGATAGGTTATCAAGGTTTGTCAATCGTCATCATTACCTGTTCGAATACGTGCTCATCAACAAAACTGCCGATCTGCGCTCTTACAGCCATATGTATCCTGATACGCCTGGTATACAATCCCGTTTTGCCACTTATATACGCACCGATAGTGCCATGAATGGCTATTTCAGCGTGCTTACCGGCAATGTGCCAGCTAAACAACAATACTCTGTTGCCGAGATGATGCACACCGCATCTCGCTTTTTTATGTGCGACCGGGTAAAACCGCAGGATACATCTCTCGGCTATCATATATGCATTGGACTTAACGGGCAAAAAGAACTGAACAACAGTCGTGATCTCACCGTATTGGAAGCTTTCTGTTTTGAGGCCATCTTCCAGAACTTTACCGGTAAGCATGACCCTGCATTTTTATTGCACTTCGATCAATACGTGGCGAATGCAAAACATGCCCTACCGGTTACCAATCTGGATGCATTTCTGGAAGCCGCAAAAAACTACTGTTACAATGCTATGGAGCATGACGATGCTCTGCAACAGGCTCTGTTGAAATACTATAAAAAGAACAGGAAGAACCTGGGGTTTGTGATACAATAACTCGTGCTGTTTGCAGCGAGAAATACAGATATTTGTATAAACATGATTGGTTATGAAACGCCTGTTGATGCTGCTCGCAGTACTTATTTGCTCCGGCGCTTACGCCCAGGTAACCGTTATCACAGCAGAGGGTCCCGGCCCTTATACCAAAACAAAACGGGAGGCGTTTATGGATAGCTTCCGCCGCAGCACAACCTTATTCATACTGCAATACAGGGATTATAATGAACTGGCGGCTTACGAACAGGCCGTACGCGGAGCCTGGACGGTGACACCATACAAGGTTATACGCCCCGAAGAGTTGCTGCAATATGAAGGTAAGCCCGGCTATTCCGTATTTTCGTTTGCAGCATATTATACGGGTAAGCACAATAGCACGCAGCACCTCGCTTACGCGCTGTGGATGCCTATGATGAATAAAAAAGGGCGCTTCAAAACACAGTACATTTTTGCACAGGCACTGCTGTACCCGGAATGGAACAATACAATAACTATGGGCGACTACTCCCGATCCAGGCATAAGTATGATGCCAGCCTGATGAACTGTGTGCTTGACCAGGCCACGTTCTACAACTGGAACCCGGCATTTCTATCCGGGTACCTGAAAACCATTGATCAGCACCTGAAAGAAAATAAAAAGTATGACAGCTGGAATAATTACAGCGCCGATAAACTGGCCACACTGAAGACAGATACCCTATTCATCCCAGCCTACACCACGATCAAAGAGAAAGCATGGCAAAACGTGGTATATAACGATACTACACTTACAGAAACCAGCATACGCGCAGAATATCCATACCCGGTAAAGTTCATCAGCCTGGAGCAACTCAACCAACGCGTGCGGGCCGGCGTGTCGACAGACTACCTTGTATTTACAGTAGATGGCTCTTCTAAGTATGTAGACGTGTATTCCACTGCTTCAGGATTGCTTTATAATCGTATGAGCCTCATGTCGTGGACATTCAAGAATAAGGATATGGCCCACATAGCAGAGGCTATCCAACACGTTAACGCCCAGTAAACAGCCTGTTAACTTATTGTCATTGCACAAAGCTCAACGCATTAATTTAATATCCTATCCCTTAATTTTGTTGCCAATGACGCAAACTGAATTTATAGCGGCCGCACTGAAAGAAGATGTAGGCCCCGGCGACTACTCTACACTGGCCAGCATACCCGCAGATGCAAAAGGCATGGCCGTACTGAAGATAAAAGAAGATGGTATAATTGCCGGGATAGACCTGGCCAAAGATATCTTCCACTTCCTGGAGCCGGAAGCAACATTTACAACTTATAAGAAAGATGGCGACCGTGTAAGCAACGGAGAAGTGGCTTTTGAGGTAGCTGCGTCGGTACATACTATACTTAAAGCAGAGCGCCTGTCGCTGAACTGTATGCAACGCATGAGCGGTATAGCCACTCTTACCAGCCAATACGTAAAAGCAATAGAGCAGTATAAGACCAAAATACTGGACACCCGTAAAACCACCCCCTTGTTCCGTGCCTATGAAAAGCAGGCTGTAGCTATAGGTGGCGGCCAGAACCACAGGATGGGACTGTATGATATGGTTATGCTGAAAGACAACCATATAGACTTTTGCGGCGGCATTGAAAAGGCCATACAAAAAACCAACGACTACCTGAAGGCCAACAACCTGGACCTGCAGATAGAGGTAGAGACGCGCACTATAGACGATGTAAAGGCTGTACTGGCATGCGGTGGTGTGCACCGCATAATGCTGGATAATTATAACTCTGCTCAAATGCAGGAAGCGGTGGATCTTATTGCCGGCAGATACGAGACAGAAGCATCAGGTGGCATACGGCTGGAAAATGTTGCCGAGTATGCCCGCACCGGTGTCGACTTTATTTCTGTAGGTGCTATTATACACCACGCCGTGAGCATGGACCTTAGCCTGAAAGCCAAGATAATATGAGCCCGAAGCACATCACATTCATTATCAATCCCCGTGCAGGTGTAGAGCGCGAAAAGGAAATAAAGTCTGCTATTAAGGCGCAGCTTAATGAGTTTCTTTTCAGCTACGACATACAATATACACAATACGCCAAGCACGGTACCGAACTGGCAAGGGTGGCTGCTGCCAGCGGCGCACATGCTGTAGTGGCTGTAGGTGGCGACGGATCTGTGAACGATGTGGTGAAGGGGTTGGCCGGTACAGACACCGCCCTGGCTATCATCCCCAAGGGCTCTGGCAACGGCATGGCGCGAACAATGAAGATACCGCTGGATACGTTTGCGGCTATGAAGGTCATCAACAATGGTCACGTGTCGGTAATGGACATTGGCTACGCCAACGACCTGCTTTTTGTGAGCAATGCGGGTGTAGCCTTTGATGCGCTGATCTCTAAAAAGTTTGCCAAGAGCGAGAAGCGCGGATTTGGCGTATATAGCTGGCTGGTAACCAAACACCTGTGGTTATATAAACCATGGCTGTTCAATATATCTATTGACGGTAAAGAGCTGAACCAGAAAGCCTTTATGATAACTGTGGCCAATGGCCAGCAGTTTGGCTACAATTTCCGCATAGCCCCCACGGCCAGCTATTCCGACGGCCTGCTTGACCTGGTAATTGTAAAGCCTTTCCCTAAAGCACTGGGCGGTCTTATTGCTTTACGCGCCATGCAGGGCAATATACTGGATAGCCCATATGTCACCCATATGCGCGGCAAAGAGATAACCATATCTCATCCAAAGCTGAAACTGATGCAGACCGATGGCGACGCACACGATTGCAGCAATGAAATAAAGTTTACCATCCGCAAGGGTGCCCAAAAAATCATAGTTCCTTAGGAATAGGTATAAACAAGTGTGGCGTGCTAAAAAGCAGATACCTTAAAAGAAGGTGCAACTCGTTTTACAACTTTAAAGACATCACTAGTGAAGAAGACTGTACTATTAATAGCGGCTTTATTAGTTCACTTTTCCGGGTTTGGCCAGAAAGGGCTATTTGTCGGGATGTATAATAATATGAGCAACGAAGACACTTCTGTTCGTGTGTTTATGTCATACGACTCTGTAAAAGTGGTCAGTACCACAAGACTGAGAAACGGTGATATGTGGCTACAGTTAAAATGTGGCACCTGGGCAATAAAAAGCCGCGACCCTGATGGAGGTATTTACACGATCACGTTCCTTCTTAACAACAGCACAGCTGAAGATGTTATTTTCAAGCCAAGCTATCTTGAGAAATTTACCGAACAACCAACTGCGCCAGACTTCCATACATTATGTATTGGCTATATGAATTTCGAGAAAATATTTGGCAAAGGCAGCGTAATGGAACGGGATATTTTTAATTTCAAAACAATATATGAAAAATAATTTTATAATGAATGTATAAGAAGCTGTACTTTATTTTAATTACCGCCCTGCTGCTTGCTATTCTTTATTCATTTACCCCAGGGTCATCAAAGAGCAGGATAAAATATGTTGGCAATTATGCGAGCCTGGGCAATGTTTATCGGAAAAGTGATACAATATCTGGAGCGCTCTGTATAACCTCAGATTCATTTGCGATTGTATACCAGATACAGGCTGATAGTGACTACCTGCTGCCATCATTTCAGGGTACATGGACCGTTAAGGATGATACTACTCTTGAACTGAAACAAGGCAATATAACTATGAAATGTATTGTCGAAATGGATGCATATGGTAAATATATGACTGTCGATGGCTATAAGTTTGTGCAGCACTATAAATTTAGATAGGCACAGGCACAATGATAACACCGCAAAAAAGAGATTATTTTCACTTTCGTGGGCTGACCTAAAAGTCAAATGACGATTCAGGAGTTGCTTAAATGACAACATGTGTCATCAGGGACCAAATAAAAAGAGGCTGACCAAAAGTATTGGTCAGCCACCTAGTTTTCACGCCTCAACTCTCTCTCACGTCTCACAACTCTAACCACACATCTTTCGTCCTCAACTCATTCATCACATCACGCACACAGTCTTTCTGCCTCACACTCTTCTTCACAATTTACTTTTGTCCATTTTTTGCCTCAGACTCCAGCACACATTTCTCTTCACAATTCAATCTCCTCAAACTCGCTTTCACTTCCTCTTCACAATTTCATTCCGCCTCATACCCGCTTTCACTATCTCGTTTTACTTGTAATAATCGTTGCTGCCTCAGACTCTTTCGCTCTTCGTTATTGTCAGATCGCTCTGCCTCAAACTCTTGCGCTCAGCCCTCATCACTCACCTTTTCCTCAAACTCTTTTGCACGATCCTCTTCACAATTTTCAGCTTCAGTTTCATTCTCTCTTTTCACTCATCAACCGCTCTGTTGCTGTTTCTGATATAAAAGTACTATGCCCACAGAAGGCATACCAAATATTGTTAACTAACGGTCGGAAAAGTTGACGAACGGTAATGAAGCGGGGTAAATGTGTAGAAATTGAGGGCAAAACAAAGCACAAAAAAACGGACCAGCCGCCTTATTAACTATTTACCTCTTTAACTTGTTTTTACCCATATATCTCTATATGCACGTCTTTGCTCGTGTAGCCCTTCTTCAGGATGCGCTCTTTAGCCTCATCAGTCATGGCGCGCCAGCCACAAAGCATAAAATACGCCGGCGGGTTATGGTGGCTCAATTGCTCGTAGATATGGTGCACATAACCCGTCTTACCTTCCCATTCCTGGCGCGACAATACGGGGTGATAATGGAAACCGGGCAGTGTTTGTTCCAGTGCTTTCAGCTCATCGTAATACAGCAGGTCGCTTTGGGTACGGGTGCCAAACACAAGGTGTATCTCTTTGTGCGGAATATTATTCTGCTTTATATAATGCACCATGCTACGGAACGGTGCTATACCTGTGCCGGTACACACCAGGTACAGGTCTTTATCCAGCTCCTGCGGCATTACAAAAACGCCCTGCGGGCCACGCAGCGTCAGCTGGCTGCCCTCCTTTATTTCGTTGAACAGGTATTTGGTGCCGGCACCACCTTCCAGCTCTACTATCAGTAGTTCTATTGTGTTGGTACCATTGGGCCACGATGCTATGCTGTAGCTACGCCAGCGCTTGTTGCGCTGCTCATGTATGGGCAGGTCCAACGTCACAAACTGGCCCGGCTTAAAATCAAACACAGCTGTTTCCGGCAACTCAATAAGAAACCTGCGGGTAAACGGTGTTACCTGTTCTATTCGCTTTACTATGCCGGTTTGCCATGCGGGTATCATGCTGTTGCAAAGGTATTTTATTATTTGGTGCAGGGTAGGTTGTTATCGCAATATTGTTATTGAAAATATTGTGTGATTGCAGCATAGCCGGAAGGCTACAGGCATTAAAGCCGTTGAGCTATTGCGCCATTCAGCCATTATATTGTTACCTTTGCGGCAAATTTTTAAAATATATGGCATTACAGGCAGGCATAGTGGGATTGCCTAACGTAGGAAAATCCACGCTATTTAACGCAGTAAGCAACAGTGCAAAGGCGCAGGCCTCTAATTACCGTTTCTGTACAATAGAACCCAATGTAGGGCAGGTAGATGTACCCGATGAGCGCATGAAAGTGCTTGCCGACCTGGTGCAACCGCAGCGCACCGTACCTACACAGATAGAATTTGTAGATATAGCCGGCCTGGTAAAAGGCGCCAGCAAGGGCGAGGGCCTGGGTAATAAGTTCCTGGCCAATATCCGCGAGGTAGATGCGATTGTGCACGTTATCCGTTGTTTCGAAGACGACAACATCCTGCGCGAAGAAGGCGATATCAACCCCATAAGCGATAAGGAGATCATAGATACTGAGCTGCAGCTGAAGGACCTGGACAGTGTGGAAAAGAAAATTGCCCGCCTGGAGAAGATGGTGAAAACCGGCGATCCTAAGATCAAGCGCCAGCTGGAAGTACTGGAAAAATGCAAGCAACACCTCTCTGAAGGTAAGAACATACGTGGCCTGGAGCTGGAAGGTGAAGACAAGGAAGCTACCTACGATCTGTTCCTGCTTACAGAAAAGCCTGTGCTGTATGTAGCCAATGTGGATGAAGCATCGATACTTACCGGCAATAAATATTCGGAAGCCCTGGTAAAGATGGCGGCAGAAGAAGGCGCACAGGTAATTGTAATGAACAACAGCATAGAGGCACAGATAACTGAGCTGGAAAGCGACGAGGACAAAGAAATGTTCTTCAGCGAATACGGCCTTACCGAGCCGGGCCTTAACCGCCTCATCCGTTCTGCTTATAAGTTGCTGAACCTCATCACCTACTTTACCGCAGGTGTGCAGGAAGTACGTGCATGGACCATCCACACTGGTTGGAAAGCGCCACAGGCGGCCAGCGTTATCCATACCGATTTCGAGAAAGGCTTCATCAAGGCTGAAGTTATTGCCTATAAAGACTATTTGCAGTACAAAACCGAAGCTGCCTGCCGCGAAAATGGCAAGCTGCGTATAGAAGGTAAAGAATATGTAGTGCAGGATGGCGACGTGATGCACTTCCGCTTCAACGTATAATATTGAAACGTATACTCCACATATCAAAAAGCAACAGGAAGCCTTTCGGCATACTCCTGTTGCTTTTTACTTTTCTGCTGGCTGGTGCCTGCGCACAAAAACAGCAAGCGGCCGGCAGCGCTCAGCAGCAGGGGCCTTTACCACAACTGCACACCGGTGATGTGGTGTTGCGGGCCGGCACCGGCCCCTACAGCCGTACACTGGCCAACCTGAACGCCCGCGATAAAACATGGTCTCACTGCGGCATAGTGGTAGTAGAAAACGGCTATCCGTTTGTGTATCACAGTATTGGCGGCGAAGACAACCCGGATATGCGCCTACGCCGCGACTCAGCCGCGCACTTTTTTGCAGCTCGCTATTGCAAGGGCATGGGCATCGCGCGGTACAACACTCTGTTGATAGATTCCGAAAAGCTGGCGGCCACTGTGCACCGGTTTTATGCCCGCCGTCCACTTTTCGATATGCAGTTCGATCTGGCGACCGACGAAAAACTCTATTGTTCAGAGTTCATTTACAAAACCATCCTACAAACAACGGGCGATACCCTGTTCATCCCCACATCGCAGGCGCAGGGCAAAAAGTATGTGGGTATAGATGATCTGTACCTCAACCCCCATGCGCACCTGGTTTGGAAAGTGCTGCTATAGTTAATACCTTTGGCCGGCAATTAATATCCAAATGAAAAAATCCTTTGTTTCATACTTTTTAGCATTTATAGCTCTTGCCGCATTCGTAAGTTGCAGCAAAACAGCCCCGAAAGATGTAGCAAGAGAATGGCTGACCGCGTTTTATCACCTGGATTACGATGCGGCCAAGCAATATTCCACCGAGGACACTAAAAACATGCTGAACGTGCTGGAAGGCTTTACCAATGCCTTGCCCGATTCTACCAAGCAACGGGCTAAAACAGCAACAATTAATATTAAGTCGCTGAAAGAAGATGCCAATACAGCAACTGTTACCTTCACCACATCGGAAGAGCCCAATAAAGAACAGCCGCCGCTGAAAATGGTAAAACAAGACAACAAATGGCTGGTACAGTTTACCAAAGCCGACTTTACCGGTGGCGATAACGCGGACATGCAGGCACCCGGCGGCGCCACTATTACACAGGATGCGCCAACAGCCCCCGCCACTGCCGATGCGCCAATGACCATACCTGATACTGCAGCCGAAAAGAAGCAATAGATAGAAAACGGCAATTTGTATTGCACAACAGTTGCTGCCTCGTGCCCAATTACTTATATGCCGAGGGCTTCCTGAATTATGAAAATGAGTGTTTACTACGCTTGTGCTACAATATTCCTGTCTGCTCAATAGCAAATAGTTCTACTAACATATACTTTATAATTTGTAACAGATAAGGGTTGTTTTGTTACCCCTAGGGAGTTGTAATAAAGCAATGAGGGTGTCCAGATCTTTGGACACCCTCATTTTTTTATTCCAGATAGCGGCATGCTTTCACTAATTCAATCATAATAAACCGGTTCGATCTTTTATACAACCGTTTGCTTTTACTATGAACTACTTAGTTCTTCAAAACACGCACTGTGTATACCTCGTTTATACGCACAATGTACGTGCCGGCCGGCTGGTTTTTCAAATCTATATATGCTTCTTTACCAGTGCCGTTACTGTTATATACTTCCTGGCCCAGCAAATTAGTTACCTGTACTTTAGTTATGTTTACAAATGCTTTAATTGTAATAACATCTGAAGCAGGATTAGGGTATGCTGTGATGCCTGCGTTACCATCTACATCATTTATACCTGCAGAGCAATCTGCTACTACTATGGTCTTAGTGGCATATGTAGTACCACAAGACGACGTAACTGCATATTTTACTGTATCTATACCAGCACTTACACCTGCCAGGCTGCCAGAGCTGGAGATAATAGCATGGCCGAGAGCAGTTGTCCATAGTCCACCGCTTACGCTTTCCGTTAATGTAATGTGGTCGCCAATACATACTGTATCCGCGCCCGAAATGGTGCCATGGTCAGATGCGCCCACGGTCACTACCATACTGGTGGAATCTGTACCGCAGCTATTAGTTACGCTATAGAAAATGGTATCTACGCCTGGCGCCATACCTAATACTACGCCCGATGTAGATATGAAAGCGTAACTGCTATTGCTAAGCCCCCACACACCTGAAGAACCTGTTGTGGCAAGACTGATGGTGTTGCCCACACAAACATCTGCAGCGCCAGATATGGAACCGGCAAAAGGCAGGGGAACCACGGTTATAGGATGCAATGCAAAATCGTAGCCGCAGCCATTAATTATTATATAAGCTATAGTGTCTATTCCGGGCGCAATTGCTGTAACAATGCCCATCGGATCTACATTAGCTATTGAAGGGTTGGAAACCCCCCAAATGCCGCCCGTACCTGTTGCAGTAAGTGATATTGAAGAACCCACGCATACAGTTGATGGACCACTTACAGTACCGGCTACCGGCGTTGTACACGGAGCACCGAAATACATACGTACCATAGGCACTGCAGATGTTATACCCGTAGCAATGGTAGAACCAAAAGAGGCAGCCCCGTCGTTCATAGAAGTGCTTTCCTGCCCAAAATAGCCGGAGTAGCCTGTAGCGTTTGATGATCCTGTGGAATTAATCGTAAGCATTGTGGTTACACCGTTTGTCTGCACAATAGCTGCATATGTTTTGCCCGGTTGCAGAATAAATGGCGTTAAACCACTTGTGGCATTAACAGGGAAATAGGCCCACACCAAAGAAGAACCTGTAGAGATGTCTGTAGACAATACGGGTTTTGCAACAGAACTGCCTACGTATGTCCAACTGGTGCTGAACTGGTCGGTAGAGTAAAGCTGTACGCTCACTGTAGCCCCGGTATTGGTTGCAGTGCTTATATCACCAAAACAAACACCAAAACCAGATAAGGTGTCACCTGCAGCACCCGCCGGCACATCAAACCTGGCACCGCTCATAAAAGATAAGCCACTGCTGGCATCGTGTTCCAGGAGCTGATATTGTACAAGCCCGGTATTTATCATCCATGTAGTATCTGTTACCGCAAATTTTACAGTATCGCTGTTATTAGACAGGTCTCCGTCGCCGCTAAGGCCGGCATTGAATACACAAGAATAGTTGCCAATGGCATTGGGCTTATATCCCCCGAACTCTACTATCGAGTCTACACCTGCAAGTGCAAGACCGGCAAAGTTAACGGTCTCAGAAAATACAGATGTTGAGCCGCGGAAAACCTGAGCAGTAACCGGAACTGTTGCCTCTGCATTAGCACCAATATTTGTGAGTAATGTTACCGGATGCACAGTATCTGCAAAAGCCAGGGGCGTACTGAATATAGACGAATTGTAGGCCGATGCATTATCCTGATACATAAACGAAGAACCAATACTTACATCATGCGTATTAAGCTCTGCCAGGGCAACATCGTCAATCAGCCACGAATAGGAACCACCAGGGCTACCAAAGTATACAAACCGAACATATACATTGGGGTTTGAAGCTGCCGCGGCAGAAATATTAATATGCACAGTTACCGGGTTGGCGGTAGTTTGGCTATTAAACAAGTTATTATTAGCATATACCGGGTACGATGTATAGCTGCCCGGTGTAAATAACGGGTCGCTGCTCACCCACACGAAACATGAGTCCTGGAATTTACGGAAATAGTTAGAGAACTTAAGGCCAACGGTAGGGTGTGTGCTGCAATCTATGCCTGGCGTTTGCAGGTAGCCCGACGGTACTGTTGTGCCGCCACTACTGCCGCCAACAACTGTAAAGTCAGCATCAAAGATCATCCATCCATTAGAGGCGGTAGGTGAACTGATAGCACCAAGAGAGAGCCCTCCAGTAGATGGAGTATTGGCCCAATGCCAGTTTGTAGCGCCGGAGAGTATTCCCCTGGTCCATCCTGTTGGATACCCCGATATAAAACCGGAATTAAAATCTTCTGAGAAGAAACTCTGCGCACTGGCAGCACCCGCTGCCATTATGCCACACGCAAATAGTAGTAATAGTTTTTTCATATGTTGATTTGAAATTAAAAGACGTTATTTGATAATAAGAACAGTACTATACTCCCTTGTAATAACAAGTTGTCATAGTTCCCAAAATGTATACTGAAAGATGTAAAATGGAGAGCGATATCCAGATAGTGACTTTTCTGCGAACAGCATAGTAGATAGGCACATTATAGTTAAGTATTGTGCGTCAAAAATAAGTAAAAAATCTAATTAACTAATAACAGGGCATTAAATGATTAATAAACCGTAAAAAATACCCCTACGCGATTTTAAAATCTTTACAGCCATTAGGGGTCTTACCGTATTAAAATATGCTTTACATAAATAAATTACCTACACCTTTTACAAGTAAGTTGCAGGCAATTCCCTGTTTTATTTATTATTTTACAGCATGGCGTTAAATTATGTCTGGATATTCTTCCTGGTAGTGGGTATCATTACCGGCATTATCAAATCTGTATTCCTGGGCGATACCGGGCTGCTGAGCGACATGATGAAGGCGCTTTTTGATGCTGCAAAAAACGGCTTCGAGATCTCCCTTGGACTTACCGGCGTTATGACCCTATGGATGGGCATCATGAACGTGGGCAAGGAGTCTGGTATTATCAGCCTGTTTGCAAAGGGGGTATCACCACTGTTCAGGGTATTGTTCAAGGGCATTCCAAAAGGTGATCCTGCCTATGGCAGCGTTACCATGAACCTTTCCGCCAATATGCTGGGTCTGGACAATGCTGCCACACCCCTTGGCCTCGACGCTATGCGCGACCTGCAAAAGCTCAACCCGTCGGCCGATACCGCTTCCGATTCGCAGATCATGTTCCTGGTGCTTAATACCGCAGGCATTACGCTGATACCCACATCGGTAATAGCCATGCGGCAAACCATAGCGCTGGAACAGCACGTAGCCAACTTCAACGCTGCAGATATTTTTCTGCCTACACTTATTGCCACATTCATCGCATTCGTTTCGGGCATCATCATCGTGTCTCTGTTTCAGCGCATCAATATCTTTAAGCTGCCTGTTATCCTGTTTGTACTTGGTTTCGGTGGGTTGATTGTTTTGGTACATCACCAACTATCACAAATGCCGGCAGAGCAGATGAACAAAACCATGGGCGCTATTGGCAGCGGTATTATCTTATTCATTGTTACCTTATTTATAGTAGCAGGCACAGTTAAAAAGCTGAACGTTTACAACCTGTTTATAGATGGTGCCAAGGGAGGCTTTGCTGCGGCCACAGGCATCATTCCATACCTGGTGGCTATGCTCATCGCCATCGGCGTATTCCGCGCATCAGGTTGTATGACCTTCCTGGTAAACGGCATAGCAGCTGTGGTTGGTGCTTGTGGACTGAACACGGACTTTGTACCCACGATCCCTATTGCGTTAATGAAACCGCTTAGCGGTGGCGGTGCCCGCGGACTAATGGTAGATGTAATGAAAACCTACGGCGTAGACTCCTTCCAGGGTAAGCTGGCCGCCATCATACAAGGCTCCACCGAAACTACCTTCTATGTGTTAGCCGTATACTTTGGCAGCGTCAACATTAAGAACACCCGCTACGCCCTTGCCGCCGGCCTGCTGGCCGATATGCTGGGGCTGATCGCTGCTATTATAGTGGGGTATATTTTCTTTCATTGACAGGTATAACTGTTACTTCAAATCGGTAATAAATTGCCGATTGTATCGTATTTAGCAACGAAAATGCGAATCTTTCAAGGAAATCGGCAATATATTGCCGGTATTGCCGCAATTTCCCGAAAACAGTAACTTTTCTACCTTCGCAGTATGCCATTCAAAAAAATTGACCGGGCCGATATTGCTTTCTTTCAGTCGGTAGTGGGTGATAAATATGCACTTACTGATGCAGAGCACCTGGACCGCTGCGCCAGCGACCATACCGAGGACCTGCATTACCTGCCGGAAGTTGTAGTGCAACCAACCACAGTAGATGAGGTAAGTACAATAATGAAATATTGCTACGCTAACAATATAGCCGTTACGCCGCGTGGCGCCGGCACAGGGCTCAGCGGAGGTGCACTGCCCGTATACGGTGGGGTAGTGCTTGACATGAAACGCTTTAATAAAATACTACATGTAGATAAGCGCAATTTCCAGGTAACTACGGAACCGGGCGTTATCACCCAGGAGCTGCAGGAACACCTGAAGGCCGAAGGCCTGTTTTATCCGCCCGACCCCGCCAGCAAGGGCTCTTGCTTTATCGGAGGTAATGTATCCGAGAACAGCGGTGGGCCGCGTGCAGTAAAGTATGGTGTGGTAAAAGACTATGTGCTGAATATAGAAATGGTACTGCCAGATGGCAATGTAATGTGGACGGGCGCCAATGTATTGAAGAATGCCACTGGCTACAACCTTACTCAGCTGGTAGTAGGCAGCGAAGGCACACTTGGGGTAATTACCAAAATAGTACTCCGCCTGATTCCGGCTGTGAAGCATGACCTCACCTTACTGGTGCCGTTCCGCTCTGCCGTAGAAGCCTGCTCTGCCGTCAATGCCATCTTCCTGGCGGGGTATACACCATCAGCGCTGGAGTTTATGGAGCGCGATGCCCTGGAATGGTCTATGAAGTTTACCCAGACAACAGGCGTAGATCTGCCCGATGACATTGCCGCCCACCTGCTGATAGAGGTAGATGGCAATAATATGGACGAGCTATACCGGGATGCCGAAGCTATATCGGGCATTGTGCAGCAGTTCAATATTGGAGAAGTATTATTTGCAGATAGCCATGAACAAAAAAATATGCTCTGGACCTTGCGCCGCAAGGTGGGAGAAGCCGTAAAAAGTAATTCTATATATAAAGAAGAAGATACCGTTGTGCCTCGTGCAGAACTGCCCGAGCTGCTGCAGATCATTAAGAAACTTGGTAACGAATATGGTTTCCAGAGTGTGTGCTATGGCCACGCCGGCGATGGTAACCTACATGTGAATATTGTAAAAGGCACCATGAGCGACGAAGATTGGAACGGCAAGCTTACCCAGGGCATCCGCGAATTGTTTAAAGAAGTGATTCGCCTGGGCGGCACTATTTCGGGCGAGCACGGCATTGGCCTGGTACAGAAACAGTATATGGATATCGCTTTTAACGAGGTACAAACCAGCCTGATGAAGCAGATAAAGCAGGTGTTCGATCCGCGGGGCATACTCAACCCCGGCAAGCTGTTTGTTGGTGCGTAATGTTAAAATACACGAACATAACATCATAAAGGCGAAGCAATTTCGTTTTATGGTTAACTTCGTAATACATCATTTTTTAATAATGAAAAAGATCTTATCAGCGCTGTTGCTGAGCCTTGTTTTCTTTGGCGCAACAGCCCAGGAAGTATATAACAGCTCTGGCAGGGCCAACGGTTATCGTAAAAAAGAACAAAAAGGTTACGACCCAGATAAGCTGGTAATTGGCGGAGGCCTCAACCTCGGCTATTCCGGCGACTACGCTAACCTCGGCATATCACCAAAGGTTGGGTATAGGGTGAAGCCGTTCCTTACGGTTGGAGTAGGCGTGGGTTACCAGTTTTATAAGGCTTACGATTATACAACAGCCTCAAACCAAACGGTACCACAATACCTCAATATCATATATCCCGGCCTTTGGGCAAAGTGCACCGTTTACAATCCTTTTTTTCTAAGCACTGATTTCGAATACGACATTACTAAATACAGCTATTACCAGCCCGATTACTCAACCGGCATTTTAATGAAGGGCCGTAAAGTTTCTCAAACGGTAACGGCGGCGTGCTGGTTGGTTGGTGCAGGTTTTAAGCAGCCATTGGGCGGTCGCACATCTGCCACCTTCGAAGTTATGTACGATGTCATCCAGGCCGATTATAGCCCCTACAAACAAACGCTGGTTTACAGGGCAGGTATTTATGTAGGCTTGTAAAAGATCGATAACCTCATTTAGGCGGTTGCACTCAAAAAAGGTGCAACCGTTTTTTATTGTAATATTCTTAGAATGGATATATCCATTTCCTATCCAATCTTATCCATTTCGTATCCATTTGTATCCAAAACAAAACATTCTTTTTTACGAAAAGCCTATACTATCCTACTTTTGAAACTGTGTATCATACACCTTTTAGGTTTTCACTTTTAATTTTTTGACTTATTCAATGAGTCCTGCCATACTACTTACCATTATACTTATTTATTTCTCGGTGCTTTTGGGCATCGCGTTCTACACGTCGCGCAATTCCAGCAACGAGTCTTTTTTTATCGGCAACCGCAACAGCAAGTGGTGGCTGGTGGCCTTCGGCATGATCGGCACTTCGCTGTCCGGCATGACATTCATATCCGTTCCTGGAACAGTGGGGCTGAAGGGTTTTGATTACTTCCAGGTGGTCATTGGTTACTTTCTCGGTTACTTCGCGGTGGCCTTCATATTATTGCCACTATACTACAGGCTAAAACTTACTTCTATCTATACATACCTCGATGGCAGGCTGGGCGGCACCGCGTATAAAACGGGTGCGTTGTTCTTCATCCTCTCCCGCACTCTTGGGGCTACGCTGCGCCTCTACCTGGTAATAAAAGTGCTGGAAAAATTTGTGCTGGAGGCTATTGGTATTCCATTCGAAGCAACAGCCATCATAATACTGGGTCTTATACTGCTCTACACCTACCGTGGTGGTGTAAAAACAATTGTCTGGACCGACACACTGCAAACCACATTTATGCTGCTGGCGCTTATCATTTGTGTTGGCTACATTCTCTCTTCCCTGAACATGAGTTTTGTACAAGGGTGGGCCAGCCTGGGCGATCATGGCTTTACCAAACTTGTAGAAACAGACCCCAACAGTGGTGGCTTCTTCCTTAAACAGCTGCTGGGCGGTGCATTCATTACTATAGCCATGACGGGTCTTGACCAGGAGATGATGCAGAAGAACATAAGCGTAAGCAATGTAAAAGACTCCCGGAAAAACATGCTTACCCTCAGCTTCCTGCAAATGTGTGTGGTCTTCATCTTCCTGATGCTGGGTGGCTTGTTGTATGTATTCGCAATGAGCAAGGGTGCCAGCTTTCAGCACGTAATGGTGAATGGTAAGGATACTACACAGTTTATCCTCGATGGTAAGAACATTATTGGCGATGACATTTTCCCCGTGTTGGCATTCCATTACATGCCACCATTCATAAGTGTCATTTTTGTTATCGGGCTTATCTCTGCCTTGTTCCCAAGCGCTGATGGTGCGCTTACGGCGCTCACCTCTTCTTTTTGTATAGATATCCTGGGCATTCGCCGCCGCCAGGGCATGACCGAGCAGCAGCAAAAACGCACGCGTATGATCGTGCACTACACCTTTTCTGTTGTGTTCCTTATCTGTGTATTTATTTTCAGGTCTGTAGATAATGGCTCGCTGATACAGACCTTACTGGTAGTGGCCGGTTATACTTATGGTCCGCTCCTGGCTTTGTTTGTCTTCGGTATATTCACCAACCGCAACGTGCAGAAAGAGTTTGTGCCTATCATCTGCATTGCCGCACCTGTTTTATGCTATATGCTTAAACAGAACGAAGCTAAGTGGCTGGGCAACTATAGAATTGGCACAGAGCTGCTGATAATCAATGCAGCTTTAACTTTTGCATTATTGCTTATAGCGTCGAAAAAGGGCCATAAACAGGTAGAGATTTCGTAAATTAGCCAGACACCTATCTTTTTTAATTGAACAATACAACCGCTGCCGTTTAGCTGCAGCTGGCAACAAAGACTAATGAAAGAACAACTTAGCAGTTTAAAATCGAGAGACTGGACCGAGACGAGAGCACATTCGAGCTGGCAGATCTTTAAAATTATGGCCGAATTCGTACAGGGTTTTGAGAGCCTGGCCAAGATAGGCCCTTGTATATCCATATTCGGTTCGGCACGCACGCAGCCCGGCCATAAGTATTACGAACTGGCCGTAGAGATAGCCAAAAAACTGGCCGAAAGCGGTTTTGGCATTATATCCGGCGGCGGCCCCGGCATTATGGAGGCAGCTAATAAAGGTGCCAGCCTGGGCCATGGCCGTAGCGTAGGCCTTAACATTGCCCTGCCGTTCGAGCAAACAAGCAACCCTTTCATAGACAGGAGCCTCTCCATCAATTTCGATTACTTCTTCGTGCGCAAGGTCATGTTCACCAAGTACTCGCAGGGCTTCATTATGATGCCGGGTGGCTGGGGTACTATGGATGAGTTCTTTGAAGTAGCCACACTCATACAAACACGTAAGTTCACCCAAACGCCTATGGTGTGCGTGGGGTCGGCCTACTGGAACGGCCTGTTCAGCTGGATGAAAGAAGTAATGGAGATACAGGAAAGCAACATCAGCCCGGGAGACCTGGATATGATCAAGATATTTGATACTGCCGATGAAGTGGTAGCTTATATCAGCGAGTTTTATACCCACAATAAGTTGCAGCCCAATTTCTAGTTAATACCGGCTCTTCCATGCATATTAATGAACATGTTTAAAAACATACTCATTAATCCGGATATCCTGTTAATTTTGCACCACTCAAACACATTTCAAATCAGTAAAATGAAGAATACTCCGTTTACAGAGAAGCACCTGGCACTGGGCGCTAAAATGGCCGAGTTTGCCGGCTACAACATGCCGATATCTTACAGCGGCATCAATGAAGAGCATCATACCGTGCGCAACAACGCAGGTGTGTTTGACGTAAGCCACATGGGCGAATTCATCCTGAAAGGCGAGAACGCGCTCGACCTTATCCAGCGCGTAACTACTAACGATGCTTCTAAACTTACCGACGGTAAAGCGCAGTATTCCTGCATGCCCAACAACGAAGGCGGCATTGTAGACGACCTGCTGGTATACTGCATAGAAACCAACAAAAGCTATATGCTGGTGGTAAATGCATCGAACATAGAAAAAGACTGGAACTGGATAAGCAGCCACAATACTAAGAATGTAGAGATGCACAACATCTCCGACAAAACAGGCCTGCTGGCAGTACAGGGTCCTAAGGCTACAGAGTATATGCAGACACTTACTGACATGGACCTGGTAAACCTGAAGTACTACACTTTTGTAAAGGGCAAATTTGCCGGTGTAGATAATGTTATCGTATCTGCTACTGGCTATACAGGTGCCGGTGGCGTAGAAATATACTTTGAAGATAGCGCCGACAATGCAGAAAAGATCTGGACAGCAATATTCGGCGCCGGCGAAGCACACGGCATGAAGCCAATAGGCCTGGCCGCACGCGATACCCTGCGCCTGGAAAAAGGTTTCTGCCTGTACGGTAACGATATTGACGATACTACCAGCCCTATAGAAGCTGGCCTGGGCTGGATCACCAAGTTCACTAAAGACTTTACATCCCGCGCGGTAATAGAAGGCCATAAGACAAATGGCACGAGCCGCAAGCTGGTGGGCCTGGAAATGGTTGATAAGGGTATTCCTCGTCATCACTACAAGGTGCAGGATGCTGCCGGCAACGAAATTGGCTATGTTACTTCCGGTACGCAGTCGCCTACACTGGGCAAGGCAATAGGCCTGGCATACGTAACTAAGGAAAACGCCGCAGAGGGAACCGAGATATTTATTTCCGTTCGCGATAAGGCCCTCAAAGCCAAGGTGGTGAAAATACCTTTTGTACAATAAATTTTTTTTTGAAGGCATCCGGTTCGGGTGCCTTCTTTTTTTACGGTCAACAGTAAATTGTTCGGCCTTTTTTGAACAGTAAAACAGTATTTTTTTCTTTCCTTTGCACAATAATTTTCATTCCAGATGCTTCCAAAATACAGACGAGTTCTTTTGAAACTTTCCGGCGAATCACTGATGGGCGACCGTAACTTCGGTATCGACCCTCGTATGCTGGAACAATATGCAAAAGAGATCAAAGAAATTACCAACATTGGCGTACAGGTAGCTGTAGTTATAGGCGGTGGTAACATTTACCGCGGCATGAACGAAAGCGAAACCGGTATAGAGCGTGCACAGGGCGACTATATGGGTATGCTGGCCACCGTTATCAACGGTATGGCACTGCAGGCCGCGCTGGATAAGGTTGGTGTGAGCACCCGCCTGCAGAGCGCTATTAAAATGGAGCAGGTAGCAGAGCCTTACATTCGCCGCCGCGCAATGCGTCACCTGGAAAAAGGCCGTGTAGTAATATTTGGTGCCGGCACAGGTAACCCATACTTTACTACCGATACCGCAGGATCATTGAGGGCTATAGAAATTAAAGCCGATGTGATCCTTAAGGGCACCCGTGTAGATGGTATCTACTCTGCTGATCCGGAAAAAGACCCTAATGCAGTGCGTTACGAAACACTGACGTTTGATGAGGTTATTGGCCAGAACCTGAAAGTAATGGACATGACCGCCTTCACCCTTTGCCAGGAAAATGAACTGCCGATCATCGTGTTCGATATGAACCGCAACGGCAACCTGCTGAATGTGGTTACTGGTAAGCATGTGGGCACGCTGGTTAAATAGATTATCCGCTTACAGATTATAAATAATAAAGCCGCTTTCGAAAAGAAGCGGCTTTATTATTTGCAATAATTTGTCTTTTATGATTTCTGCATCGCCATTACCGGCACTTCCTTCAATACCATTGGCCTTTCTGTAGTAGTTATTATCTGCGGTTCAAACGGAGCCTCCATTGGCTTTTTACCCATGCTCTTCATAAACCTGTAATGAGAGCCTATTGCTGCCATCATGGTAGGCATAGCATGAAACTGAATATTGAACTCTTTACACTTCTGCTCTACTATCTTGCTTATTTCCGGGTAGTGCACATGGCTGATGCGCGGGAACAGGTGATGCTCCACCTGGTAGTTAAGGCCGCCTACATACCATGATATCAGTTTATTACCACGTGCAAAATCGGCAGTGGTGTTGATCTGGTGTATAGCCCACTCATTCTCTATTACCTTGTCGTCATCGCCTGCAAACTCAAACTCTGTCTCTTCTACTACGTGTGCCAGCTGGAAAACTACCGACAGCGTAAGGCCCAGCGCTACATGCATGGCCAGGAAGCCAACAGCCCATGCACCCCAGCCAACGGCCGCTACCGGTATAACAATGTAAAACACCAGATATAATGCCTTGCTTGCCCAGAAGATAGCATGCTCCTTTTTATCCATCTTGGTCATTGGAGTAGTGTATATCTTCTTAGAGCTATACTTCTGAAAGTCTGTAAAGAATATCCATAATATAGAACTGAGCGCATATGCCAGCCACAGGTAGATATGCTGCACCCGGTGTGCCGGTTTCCAAACCTGTGTAGAGCATTGGCGGATAACCGGGCTCTTGGCTATATCATCATCCACGCCGTCCACATTAGTATAGGTATGATGTATGATATTATGTTTCTGCCTCCATATAAAGGCATTGCTGCCCAATGCGTTAAGAGTAAGGCCCAGCAGATCGTTCACCCATTTTTTGGTGGAGTAGCTGCCATGGTTGGCATCGTGCATAATATTGAACCCGATACCTGCCAGGGTAAAACCCAGCAAAAGACTCATCAGTATGCCGCTGATTGCTGATAGCTGTACCGTAAGCAATGCTACGTATAGCCCTATAGCCAGCGGAACCAGCGTTAATGTTTTAATATACAGGCGCCAGTCGCCTGTCTTCTTCTGTCCTGTTGTCTTGAAATACTGTTCTACGTCGGCCTTGAGTGCCTGGAAAAAAACTGCCTTCTTGTTGTTATACGTGACTTTAGCCATATCTATTGGTACTAAAAATAATAAATTTGTTTTAAAAGTGAGTGGCTAAACGGATATGTTGCATGCATTTAACCTTTTGGTCATACATGCAGAAACAGCAAGATACGCATTATCCCGGCAAAGAGGCTTTCTTTTTACGGAAAATCTGCGGGAAGCCTGTTAAATGGCTTATAGTTAACATTAATATCACCGCATGAGGAAAATCCCGTACTTTCAGTTTACTTTTTACCGCAATAAATAAAACAGAAAATGGAGTACAGGAGGTTAGGAAAAGCAGGTCTGCAGCTTAGTATTTTGTCTTACGGATCATGGGTCACCTTTCACCAGCAGGTGGGCGACAGCCTGGGCGACCGCCTTATGGGCCTTGCCTACGACAGTGGCGTGAATTTCTTTGACAATGCCGAAGCCTATGAAGGGGGCAAATCGGAAGAGGTGATGGGCCGCATACTGAAGAACAAAAACTGGGACCGCACAACCTACTGCGTATCCAGCAAAGCGTTCTTCGGGCTGTACGGTAAAAATAACTTGCCTACCCAGCGCGGCCTTTGCCGCAAGCACCTGATGGAAGCCTGCGAAGCAGCGCTGAAACGTATGCAGCTGGACTACCTGGACCTGTTTTACTGCCATCGCCCAGACCCCGAAACGCCGATAGAAGAAGTGGTGCGCACCATGAACACCCTGATAGCACAAGGCAAAATACTATACTGGGGCACCAGCGAGTGGAGCGCCGAAGAAATACTGGAAGCACACCGCATAGCCAAAGCACTGCTGCTGGAAGGGCCAACTATGGAACAACCGCAATACAACCTGTTTGAGCGCAAAAAGATAGAACACGATTACCTGCCGGTGTTTGAAGAAGTAGGCATTGGCACCACCATTTGGAGTCCGCTGGCATCGGGCATACTTACCGGTAAATACAATAATGGGGTACCGGAAGGCAGCCGCCTGTCTATAGAAAAATATGCGTGGCTAAAGGAAAATGCCCTGCAGCAAGACCGGATAGAAAAAGTAAAGAAGCTGGAAAAAGTAGCCAACGAACTGAACACCAGCCTGTCTACACTCTCCATTGCCTGGACCATAACCAACCCAAATGTTACCACAGCCATCCTTGGCGCCACCAAAGAAACACAGCTTACAGAAAACCTGAAAGCGCTGGAAGTGTACCCGCTGATAACGGACGCAGTGAAAAAGGAGATTGATGGGATAATGGGTACGAAACCGTAGATGGTGATAACACTATTACCAGGTCTGTCTTTATCTTATTAACGGTGCTTTCTGGCAAATCTCAGTTAGCACCGGTTTCGCTTAATTTGTTAATTCGTCTTTGTACTAATTCCTTTTCTGCTTTGGTCTTACAGGCTTCGGCGGCAGAGGTTAAGTACTCTATTGCTTTGCAAACATCAATTGTTTTGTATAGCTCTGCTAAAAGGATAAAATAAAATTGATCTTTCTTTATGCGCAGACCTTCAGACTCTTTTATTGCGGCTACGCTGCCGTTTACTTTAGAGAAGGCCCAAAGTCTGTTCAGCGCAATTACCGGTGAATAATTGATCTGTAACAGCAGGTCATATAATTTCAGGATACCTGGCCACTTATCAGCATTACTATTGTCTACTGTATGCCAATATGCAATGCTCGCTTCAATATAATAAGGCGATGTTATATCCCATCTGGATGCTTGCTGTAAATAGTAAAACCCTTTTTCTATAAATTCTCCATCCCAAAGTGTTTTATCCTGGTCATCAAGCAGTATTATGTCCCCTGTCGCCGATAGCCTTGCATCCAAACGCGAGGCATGAAAGCACATCAGCGATAATAAAGCATTTGCAGCATGGGTATTAGTACTTGGGTTATCCAGCAGCAAGTAGGCAAGGTTCAATGCTTCTACACAGAGTTCTTTCCGCACAATGGTATTATTACTTTCCGAATAATATCCTTCGCTGAATAAAAGATATATTGTTTGCAATACGGTATCCAATCGTTCATTGATTTCCGTGTCAGGTGGCAATTCTAATCTGATCTTTTCACTTTGCAGTTTTTCCCTGGCCCGCTGCAGGCGTTTATGTATTGTTTCTTTATTAGATAAAAATGCATCAGCAATTTCATTCAACCCCAGCCCACACAGCGTTCTTAATGCCAGGCAGATCTGTGCTTCTTTTGATAGAGACGGATGGCATATCGCAAACAGCATCTGAAGTTGGCTATCAGCAATGTTCTTGTCAGAAAAGTCGATAGCAGTTTCAATAGAAAAGCTCTGGCCCTTCGATTGATGAGCAACATGTTTCAGGAATGTGGTTTTTCGGGAGAGATGGTTCTTCAGCTTGTTTTTAGCTACGGTATAAAGCCAGGCTGTTGGATTTTCCGGCGTGCCCTTATATGGCCATATGTCAAGTGCTGATAAAAATGTTTCGCTTACAATATCTTCAGCTGTTTCCATACTATCCAAACCAAACGCCTTTACCAGCACCGATACCATCTTGCTGTGTTCTGTTCTAAATAGATGCGGAATTAGTTGGCTGTTATCTTGTTCCATTTTCTTACAAACCCTCTGCTGTAGCAGTTTAATTTAAATCATCCGGGATGTCTTGCGGCATCCCGGATAATTATTACTTATGCTGTAAAATTTGCCTTACTTCCACCGTGTTTCCTTCGCCTTGCAATATAGGTGCGCCCTTTGCAAATTCCGCAGCTTCATCTGACGATTCAGCTCTGACGACAATGTACCCACCGAGCGTTTCTTTAATATCGCCGAATGGTCCATTTGTAACTATTTTTTTGTCGTTAATAACTCTGGCATCGTCGAAAAGCAGCCCCGTTCCGCTAACAAACTTATTCTTTGCCGCAATACTGTTTACCCAATCCATTTGCTGCTTCATCCATTGCTGAATTTGCTCTGGCGATACTTTCCCGTTAACATTCTCGTGTCTGAACAGAAGGATGTACTCTTTCATTTTTGTTGCTTTTTTAATTGTTATTAAATATATGAACTACACCTACATAACAATTGAGTTAAGCCTAAAGGGACAACCTCAAAATAAAAAATATTACTTACGCTCTCCTGGTAGCTTGGCTGAGCTAAGCTTTTCGTTTTTGTTTGTTCCTGCCAAAAACCTGTAACCCTGACGAATATACCATGTATGGGTTATGAAATTACAATTCCGGCAAGCCGCGCCATACCTTTATACCACTCTTCAGCCATACTGACGAGTAAGCATGCAACAATTAAAGACCCTGAGGTTAAAAAGCTGTCGGAAGGTATTATAGAGTCGCAACAAAAAAAATAGAACAAATGAAGCAAATGCTGAAAAGAAGCACAAGTAAGTGTTCTTCATTAATAATAGATCGGAGCTACCTTTTATGGTTTGTTCTTCTGTGTCCTCATCAGTTCTAGTATCTTATAGAACAGAATAATAAGCGCAAGCGCGGCGGTAATTACATTAGCTATGATAACGGGTGTATTATGATCCATTATTCCATAAACCGCCCATACAATAGATCCGAAAGTGAACAGGCTATACATACTTGCCGATATAGCTGTGGTGTCTTTCGTCTTTATTGTTTTAAATGCCTGCGGAACAAACGATATGGTTGTGCAACATGCCGCTATAGCGCCTGTAATTACAGTAAGTGTCATTCCTATACTATATAAAACATATGCCGCATCAATACACCGTCCGCACCATGCACCAACGACGTTAGATATCACTTAAGCCAACTCAGCTCCAGTTAACCACTACCTTGATCTCATCCGGCAACTGGCTGGCAAAGGCCTGTTTGAAATCGCCGGTGTTAAACTGATGGGTGATCACCTGTGCTATTACATCCGGCCACTGCTCCTTGCTTTGCCGGAGATATTCTACCGCTTGCAGGTAATGGTGCGGAGCAGCATTAACGCTACCTAATATCACCTGGTTTTTAAGCACTATCCGGTCCATCAGCTCTGCGCCGGGTATGGTAAGCGGGCGATCTCCGCCGGGTATGCCCGTAGCTACATAAATACCATTAATACCTAGTGCGTCTATTATCTGAAACTCGAGCAGGGCAATGCCGGTTGCTTCAAAAGCAAAGTCTATCTGGCCATATTTTTCCTCTACGCCTGTTATCCCTGTGATATTTCCGTTGATGTAATTACCGCCTATTGCTTTCAGCATTGTAGGCCTGATGCTCGTTTCGTCAACTATATCCAGCCCATACACCTCTGCACCTTTCAGGCGAAGCGCAAAGGCCGCCATTAAACCTATCGGCCCTATCCCTGCCACAAGCGCACGTTTCCCTTTCAGCCAATTGGCCGGATCGTCAAAGTCTTTCAGTCTGCCGGCCTGGATGATCATTGCTTCGTCTATTGCCTTTGCCGCCACCGACATGGGTTCGGTCAACACGCCAATATCTGCTATCTCTTCGGGTACGCTTACAATATATTGCTGCTTGTCAACCACATACTCTGCCTGGTAGCCGTCAGCACCTTTTATTCCTCTTTCAGTATAGTTGCCCGTGTAGCACATGTCGCTCCTGTTATTATTACAGGCTGCACATTGCCCGCAACCCCGACGCACCGTAAACACGGCAAGGTCTCCCACCTTAACCATCGTCACATCGCTGCCGGTTGCCACCACGCGCCCCAGCATCTCGTGCCCAATTACCAGTTGATTTTTTCCTTTTGGCGCATCTGCCCGGCCACCCCTGGCTTCCTCCCGGTCGGTACCACAAATACCTACCTTAAGTACTTTAATTTTTACTTCATCTGCGGCAGTTATTTGTGGCTCTTCTATATCTGCCAGGTAAATGTTTTGCGTGTGCGGTTGTATGGCTATAGCTTTCATAAACTATTATTTACGTCTTTGTTCCGTTTATCATTCAGCTGCCTGTTCAGGTTATGGGCTGCATTAATAAGCCCCAGGTGGGTAAATGCCTGCGGGAAATTACCCAGGTGCTCGCCTTCAAAACCCAGCTGCTCAGAATATAAGCCAAGGTGATTAGCATACCCCAGCATCTTTTCAAAATAGAATCTTGCCTTTTCCAACTGGCCTGATTGGGAGAGACACTCTACAAACCAGAATGTGCACATAGAAAAAGTACCTTCCCGCCCTGTAAAACCATCGGGGGCCGCTACTTCCGGCTTATACCTGTATACTAAAGAATCTGACACCAGTTCGTTTTCAATTCTTTTCAGCGTGGATAACCAACGTGGGTCTTTAGGACTAATAAATTTTACAAGCGGCATTAATAATGCAGAGGCATCTACCGTTTCAGCGCCCGGATATTGCAGGAAGGCTTGCTGCTCTTCATCCCAGAAATCGTTATAGATACTCTGGAAGATCGCGTCCCGCTCTTTACGCCAGTTTTCATTTAACGGAAACGACCGGCTTTCGGCTATTTTTATAGCCCTGTCGAATGCTACCCAGCATTGCAGCCGCGAGTATAGAAAGTTCTTTTTGCCTCCGCGCACTTCCCATATTCCCTCATCTTTTTGCTGCCAGTTACCAGTGAGCCAGTTTACCTGGGCTTCAAGGTCTTTCCAGAAATCATACGATATAGGCTCTGCTCGTTCATTATACAGGTATATAGCATCCATCAGCTCGCCATATATATCCAACTGTAGCTGGGCATAGGCATCATTACCAACCCTCACCGGTTTCGATCCGCGGTAGCCCTCCAGGTGATCGAGTACTTTCTCTGTTAACTGCCTGGAGCCATCAATAGAATACATAATGCCCAGCTGTTGCTGGCCCTTTATATCGCGGCAAAGCTTTTCTACCCACCGCATATATGCTCCTGCTTCTTTTGTATAACCGAGGCTGATCAGTGCATTTACCGTAAAAGAGGCGTCTCTTATCCAAGTGTACCTGTAATCCCAATTTCTTACCCCACCAATTCGCTCCGGCAGGCCGAATGTAGGTGCCGCAACTATTGATCCATATCTATAGGACGTAAGTAGCTTTAAAACCAGTGCCGACCGGTTTACCGTTTCTAACCACCGCCCCCTGTATTCAGATTGTACCACCCAATTCTTCCAGTAATTCACCGTTTTAAAAAGGCTCTCTGTAACAAAGTCTTTGAAGTTGCTGTAATCATCCCGTTCCTTATCAATGTGCGCCAGCAGAAAGTCGGCTGTCTCGTTGGCAGATAGCTTAAAGTCGGCATACACGTCACCGTCCGCTATCTGCATTGCCACAGTACTCACCAGCCTTAATGTGTTAGAAGGGTCATCTGCACTTTTAAAAACTATTTCGTTCGGGTTAACCTGCTCCACCTCGTGTGCCGCTGTGCCATAGTTAAACCTCGGCATGCACCGCATCCTGTATTTCCCTTCACCTCTTACGTTGGTTACCCGCCTTATCAGCTCTTTGCCGCTATATAATTCCTCCACCGGCATAAAGTCTGTTATTTCACCCACTCCTTCCGACGATAAAAATCTTGTTAGCAGCACATTAGTATCTGGCAGGTAAAGCTGTTTTGTTTTCATTTCGGCAAATTCCGGCTGTATCTCAAAACGTCCTCCCGCCTTATCGTCAAGTAATGCCGCAAATATTGTAGGCGAGTCAAAGTTGGGGAAGCACATAAAATCTATAGAACCGTTCAATCCCACCAGTGCAATTGTATTAAGGTCGCCGATTATACCGTAGTTTTCTATTGGTTGGTAACTCATCTTCCGTATGTTCGGTCTATTGGTGCATAAATACCATGCTACCGGATTTTTAATCCGTCAGGCTCATCCAGCCGGTTGATAACTGGCTGGCAGAACACATTTGGCAAAAAGGTTTTTGCCCCTATTTTCCACATTTAAACCACTGGAAATGAATTTAATATCCGAAAGCCATTACATTAGCATGACAAAACAACGCGAAATGAAAAAAAGTTTTTTACTCCTTCCTCTTATCGGAGCTTTTGTTTACGTAACCATGTCCAGCGACTCTAACGGTCCTGGTGGCAACCGCACAGGTTCCCGTGGTGGCACAATAGGCTGCGGCGGTGGCGGTTGCCATGGCTCTTCTGCCAACACCGGCATAACTGTTGCCTTCGAACTGGATTCTGCAGGTACACCCGTTACTCGCTACAAACCAGGGATGACTTATACACTGAAGATGACCGGCACAAATACAACGTCCAGCTCTTTGCCAAAATTTGGCATGCAAATGTCTATGGTATCAGGAAGTGGTTCGTCTTCTGTTAACCAGGGAGCTTCCTTTGCCTCATTACCGTCAGGCGTAAGTTCGCACACGTCCAGTACTATAACGATCCTTGAGCATAACCAACGTCTTTCACCAACTTCTGGTACCGGCGGAACAAGCACAACTTATGTTGTATCAGCAAGCTGGACAGCTCCGGCCGCAGGCACGGGCACTGTGACTGCATGGGGGGTAGTAAATGCAGTAAATAACAGTCCTGCCAACGCAGATGCAGGCGACCTATGGAATGGTGGTAGCGCTTCTTTCACAGAACTGCCTTCAAATGTTGGCGTAAACAATGTTGCAGCAGCAACTATCACTGTTTACCCTAACCCTGTAAGCAATGTATTTACGGTGTCTGGTGTTAACGGCACTGTAAACGTATTTGACGTGAACGGTAAGATAATATCTACAGTATCTGTAAACAATACGGCTGCTATAGATGCATCTGCCTGGGCCAATGGTGTATACTTCCTCAGTATCAGCAATGATGGCCAGGTGATCAGCAAAACAATAGTGAAACAATAGCATCGCAACAAACAACAAGTAAAGGCTCCCTCTCCGGGAGCCTTTTTGGTAAATAGCCCTACCTTTTTATTCTCTTAATGTATTGTAAATTGTTAATGAGCTACAATCATAGTACATTTTTAAATGCTTATATTTGCTGGTGATGAGTAATGTACCTGTTCCGTCAAACGAAAAAGACCGGATAAATGCGCTAACGGCGTATGGCATTTTGGATACGCTTGAAGAAAAAGAGTATGACAGGCTCACAAAGCTGGCTTCCATCATATGCAATGTGCCCATTTCCCTTGTTTCGCTTGTTGATGAACACAGGCAATGGTTCAAATCAAAAGTGGGGCTCAATGTGCCGGAAACACCACGCGATGTAGCCTTCTGCGCACACGCCATTACAGGATCTGAGCTCTTCGAGATAGAAGATGCTACCGCCGATGAACGTTTTGAGCACAACCCGCTGGTAACCGGCGATCCTAACATCCGCTTTTATGCCGGTTATCCGCTGGTAGATAATGACGGTTATGCACTAGGTACGCTGTGCGTTATAGACAGGCAACCGCGTAAACTGAACCCCGAACAGCAGCAGGCTCTTAAACTGCTGGCCGAAGAAGTTACCGACCTGATAACCAAAAAAAGAAAGCTGGACGACCTTGATAATTTCGAGCGCCTGTTCAATATCTCTGAAGATATTATCTGCATTGCCGATACGCAACAAAACTTTAAAAAGGTAAACCCCGCCTTTACCGAAATATTAGGGTGGACAACCGCCGACCTGGAAAACAAAACTCTTTTCGACCTGGTACATCCGGCAGATAAAGAGCTGGTGCAGCGCGAACTGAAAAAGCTGTACCTGGGCGTTAACTCTATCAATTTCAACAACAGGTTCAAAACAAATACCAACGAATACAAGATACTCGACTGGGTAGCAACTGTAGAAAAAAGCTCCGGCAACATTTTCGCCATTGCCCGCGATGTGACCGGCGAAAAGCTGAAAGAACAAAAACTGAGGACCAGCGAAAATAAACTGCGTGCTTTCTTCGAGCATTCGCAGGGATTGATGTGCACCCACGATATGGTCGGCAAATTTATTACGGTAAACAATGCCGGAGCCCAGCTGGTAGGCTATACGCCTGCCGAGCTGGAGGGCAAGGGCTTGTTTGATATTACACCGGCCCGTATACACAACGAGGTGGCCCAATACCTGCAGGATATAAAAATAAATGGCACGGTATCTGGTACCATGGCCACCACGCATAAAGATGGATCGCCCAGGGTGTGGATGTACAACAATGTGCTGGAGACGGATGAGAACGGCAACAATTATGTAATAGGTAATGCCATAGATATTACCGACCGTTACCGGCTGGAGAAAGACCTGGTAAAAACAAAAGATACATTAGAGCAGATAAATAAAGTAGCTAATGTTGGCGGCTGGGAAAACAACCTGGAAAAGAATACGGTATTCTGGTCAGACATTACCCGGCATATATACGGTGTAGAAGAAAACCATGTTCCTGCCCCTTGGTCTTCTTTCGAATTTTATAAGGCTGGGGAAAACCGCGACCGGTTAAAGCAGGCTGTTGATAATGCCATAGCAACCGGCCAGGGGTGGGACCTGGAGCTGCAAATAACAACCGCGCAGGGCGTAGATAAGTGGGTACGCATTATAGGTGAGACCAGAATGGCGAACGGCAAGTGCGTAGCACTCTTTGGCACTGTGCAGGATATAGACGAGAAGAAGAAAATCTACCTGGAGGTGGCCCGCTCGCGCAAGGAGTTGGACGACATTCTGCGCTCGGCAACGGAAGTAAGCGTTATAGCTACTGATGCACGCGGCATTATAACTGTCTTCAGCAAAGGGGCAGAAAATATGCTGGGCTATACCGCCAATGAAATGGTTGGTAAGCAAACACCAGCAATTCTGCACGAGCCTGCAGAGATGCAGGCAAGAATGCTGGAATTGTATAAGGAATATGGTGTGAGATTTGAAGACCTCCGGTTATTCATCTACAAGTCAGAAAAAGAAGGGCAGGAAACAAGGGAGTGGACCTACATCCGCAAAGATGGCTCCAGGCTTACTGTATCACTGGTAACAACCACCATTAAGGATGATGATAATAATGTGATCGGCTATCTGGGCATTGCCACAGATATTACAGAACGAAAAATGGCGGAAGCCGCCGTGGCCATGGAACGATCCCGCCTGAAAGCTTTTGTAGAACATGCACCTGCCGCCGTGGCCATGTTCGATACTGATGTACGATATATTGCGTACAGTAGCCGCTGGCTTGAAGAATATCACCTCGGCAACAGAGACTTATCCGGCTTATCTCATTATGAAGTCTTCCCCAACCTGTCTGATGAGTGGAAAGAAATTCATAAACGTGGACTACGCGGAGAGGTCATCGCCACTCAGGAAGAATGCTGGCGACCCGACGGCTGGGATCATGATCAGTACCTGCGCTGGGAAGTGCGCCCGTGGTTTCTGCACGATGGCGCTGTTGGCGGCATCATGATGTTTACCCAGGATATTACTGAACAGGTGCACCAACGGGAAGAGCTGAAGATAGCCAAGGTACACGCGGAGCAGGCAAGTGTGGCCAAGTCTGAGTTCCTGGCCAATATGAGCCACGAGATACGTACGCCGTTGAATGGTGTTATAGGCTTTACCGACCTGGTGCTGAAGACAGAACTTACAGAGACACAGCAACAATACTTATCTATTGTCAATAACTCGGCCAATGCGCTGCTGAGCATTATCAACGACATTCTCGACTTCTCTAAAATAGAGGCTGGCAAGCTGGAACTGGACATTGATAAGTGCGACATTTTTGAACTGGCGGCCGAAGCTACAGACATCATTACCTACCAGGCACAGAAGAAAGGCCTGGAGGTGTTGCTCAACATATCGCCGGAGCTGCCGCGCTTTGTGTGGGCCGATGCTGTACGTGTGAAGCAGATAGTGGTAAACCTGCTGGGCAACGCGGTAAAGTTTACCTCTGCCGGCGAAATAGAACTGAAGATAGAAGCGCTCACCGACATTAAGCGGGAGCAGATAACCTACCGCGTGCAGGTGCGCGACACCGGTATAGGTATAAAGCCCGAAATGCAGAATAAGATATTTGAAGCCTTTGCACAGGAAGATCCTTCTACCACCAAAAAATACGGCGGTACAGGATTGGGGCTCACCATATCCAACAGGTTGCTGGCACTTATGGGCAGCAAGCTGAAACTGAAAAGCACCGTAGGCGAGGGTAGTACTTTCTATTTCGATATCACCCTTAAATCGGAGCCGGGCGAAGCTATACCGGCTGTTGATGCCGACCTGGTGAAGAACGTGCTGATAGTGGACGACAACCAGAACAACCGGCTTATACTGAAGGAAATGCTGCAACTCCGCAACATAAGTTCTGAAGGGGCTCAGAACGGTTTTGAGGCATTGCAGAAGCTGGCCACCGGCGGCAAGTTTGATGTGATATTTATGGACTACCACATGCCTTATATGGATGGGCTGGAGACCATAAGGAAGATACGCGATAGCTTCTCTAACACGGCTCGTAAAATACCTATCTACCTGTTGCACAGTTCGTCCGACGATGAGACCATTATCCGTGCCAGCCAGGAACTGGAAGTAAGGCATCGCCTGGTGAAGCCCATTAAGATGCAGGAGATGTACCAGGCGCTTACCAAGCTGTACGATACGACAGGCAACATTTCCGTACCGGAAGCCGTATCAGAGATTCAGACAGGCCCTAAAGACGACAGGTTCTCCGTATTGCTGGCCGAAGATAACGATGTGAATATCCTGCTGGCCAAAACTATTATACAGCGCATAGCGCCAAAGGCTACTATTATAGTATCTGTAAACGGCGAAGACGCTGTACGTCGCTATAAAGAGCACAGGCCCGATATAATACTGATGGATATACAGATGCCATTGATGAATGGTTACGAGGCCACAGAAGCCATCCGCGAATATGAAGCCGCAACACCATCAGCAGGCCATGTGCCTATTGTGGCGCTTACCGCAGGCAATGTAAAAGGCGAGCGCGAAAAATGTATAGCTGCAGGTATGGATGATTTTATGGCGAAGCCTTTTGTGGAAACATCGCTGGAGGTACTGCTGAACAAATGGGTATGGAAAGACGACACACCAGCCACAGTTACCGAGCTGATGAATACATCGGAGCACTTTGATGCGGAGGCAATAAAAGAGAATTTCTCTATAGATGATGAAACGCTTGTAGAGATACTAAAGGCAACAATAGCACAGCTGGAAGAATCGAAAGAAAGCCTGCACGAAGCCGTAAAACAAAAAGACCTGAAGAAGCTGAATTCCGCAGGGCATAAATTGTTTGGCACAGCGGTGAGTACCAGCCTGGGCGTATTAGGCAAAATGGCTTCGTCGCTGGAACACATGCCTTTTTACGACGACCGCGAAATAGATAAACTGGTATATAATGTAGAGCGAGAGATGGAGTTGATCGTTTCGCTTATCAACAAGGTTATTGCATAATGCTATTGCGCTTCTACTATGTACTTCATGTCTGTCTGGTAAAACTTGCATGCAGGCTTTAGTCCGCATTCCTCGCACTTTGGCCTGCGGGCGACGCATATGTAACGGCCATGCAGTATTATCCAGTGGTGGGCGATGGCCAGCAGGTCTTGCGGAATATTAGCTACCAGCTGCTGCTCGGTTTGCAGCGGGGTAGTGGCATTGCGCGTAAGCCCTATCCGTGCCGACACGCGGAACACGTGTGTATCCACCGCCATCCCAGGTTTATTGAACACTACCGATATGATCACATTGGCCGTCTTGCGGCCCACGCCCGGCAGCTTCACCAGTTCTTCTATAGTGTCCGGCACCTCACCGTGATAGTCGTTCATCAACATTTGCGCCATGCCTATCAGGTGCCTGGTTTTATTGTTGGCAAATGTTACGCTGCGGATGAAGGGCTCCACCTCTTCAAAGGTTGCCTTAGCCAGCAATTCAGGTACCGGGTATTGTTTGAATAAGGCCGGCGTCACCATATTCACCCGCTTGTCTGTGCACTGCGCAGATAGAATGACGGCTACCAGCAATTCGTATGGATTAGTATAATGCAGCTCTGTTTCCGCATTAGGCATGTGCTCTTTAAACCACTCCAATACAAACTGGTAACGCTCTTTCTTCGTCATGCTGCAATGTTAGAGAAAAATGATAAAGGAATACTCTTACACTATAAATGAAGAAGGCTTACCACGATCAGAAACTGACAGGTAAGCCTCCTCTGCTTGCGCGTCTGTTACTGCACAATCATTATTCTTTTTAACAACGTTGTTGTTTTACCTTTTGCTGTTAGTATATAAACACCTGGTTGTTCCAGTTTTATTTCTTTTGGAGTTCCTGGCTCAATGATCACTTCTTTTACAACTCTGCCCATAATATCTACTATAGACACTCGGTATATTTCATTTTTTGCAGACGAAACATCGCAAGTAAAAACTCCGGCGGATGGGTTTGGGTAAATTTTTATTTCATTTGTCTTGTTATTTACATCGTTTATTCCTGTAGGCCATCCAACACGTCGCACGCGGTTATTACTGTAATCACAAAAGATCAATGCGTTGGTAGATGGTTCTATTGCCATGCCATATGGTTTATTTACCTGGGCAGCTGTTGCAGGTCCCCCATCGCCACTAAATCCAGATGATCCGTTACCTGCAAAGGAGGTGATAATTCCTCCTTCTATCTTCCTGATGAGTTTATTATCAACACTGGAAAGATACATTGTATTATCTGCGCTTATTGCTATACCGATTACGCCATTGATATTTGCTGCCGTTGCTGGGCCATTGTCGCCTAACGATGTTGCAGCAGTATTGCCTGCTATTGTAGTAATAATGCCTGCCGCATCTATTTTTCTTACAACACCATAATAGCTGTCTGCAAAAAATACATTGCCAGCAGCGTCAAGGGCTATACCATATGGAAATTCAAGAGATGCATTTGTTGCGGGACCATTATCTCCAGCGTAACCGGCCAGTCCGTTGCCGGCTATGGTTGTTATAGTTCCTGTAGTATTTACCTTTCGAACTCTGTTACTGCCTGCTTCTGTTATATACATATTTCCTGCTGCATCAAGCGCTATGCAGTGAGGCATAGATACCGCTGCTGAGGTCGCAGCAATGTTATCCCCATTAAAACTAGCGCTGCCATTTCCTGCAACAGTGGTAATTATGCCAAATGTGTCTATCCGGCGTATGCGGTTGTTATAGTAATCGCAGATAAACAGGTTATCATTCGGGTCAAATGCAAGTCCAACAGCAGTAGCTATTTTGGCGGCGGTTGCTGGCCCATTGTCGCCACTGTATCCAGAAACACCCGTTCCCACTACAGTGGTTATTATACCTGTAAGGCTTACTTTTCGGACACTATTATGACCCCCGTCCGTTATATACGTATTACCCTTACTATCAAAAGCAACCCAATATGGCGAATAAATTGCCGCGCTTACCGCTGGTCCGCCATCGCCAACGGTTGAACCGCCGTTTCCGGCTATTGTAGTAATGGTTTGAGCATTAACTAACAACACTAAAAATAACAGCAAAACAAGACCGGTAAATTTTTTCATGTGATACTATTTTTTGCAATGTACTGGTTTTATTCCATTCATTTCTATCTAAAAAAGGCTCAGCCCGCGGTGCTGTTGCATCGCGGGCTGCAATAGACTGGGTAACATGCTCAACCCAGATTGCCAAACTTCTTGATGGCATCCGCAGTTATCGGTGTAAAAAAGTTGACCAGGTTGCCATCGGGGTCTCGGAACAGTAACGATTTATTTCCCCATGGCATTACAGTTGGTTGCTGTACAAGACCGGGGGCTATTGTGCTTTTGCATCTTTCATAAACCTCGTCTACATCCTGCACCATAAATTCTATGATGGCTGTTTTGTTGGCCGCTGGCATCGCTACATTGTCTGCGCCAAAGGCTTGCAGCGTTTTTGTACTGCCTATTGCCAATGTTGCCGTTGCGGTTTTAAGTTCGGCAAAATCGGGCGTATAAAAGGTGGGCGTAATGCCGGTTACCGTTGCATAAAAAGCGGCGAGGCGCTGAATGTCGGCCGTAATGATCCTTACTGAAATTAGATTCATTTTAAACTCTTGTTTAAGCTGTTGATAATTGAGCGGCTGCTCCACCAGGGCAGTACGCTATTGCCACATAAAATTCTATACAGCTTATGACAAGGGTTTGTCAGGGGTGTTGAAGTTTTTTTTCTTTTCGGCAAGGTATTCGGTCAGGGTAAGTTTATGTGGCTCAAACTTTTTATCCAGCACTTTAAGGTTGCTTATCTTATCCAGCCTGAACATCCTGTAGTCTTTCCTCAAACGGCAGTACGCAATAAGCAGCCAGTTCTCTTCCTGGCTATAGTAGAAGGCAAATGGCTCCACCTCACGTGCTGTTGAATCTATATTGTCCGCCGATTGGTAAGCAATGTGCAGCATCTGGTGTGCTGTGAGGGCCTCCTGTATCAGCATCAGCTGGTTGGTAACAGGTTGCTGCGTTATTGCCGGGCTTATCGCTATTCGATCTGCCAATAATTCTACCTTATCTTTTATTGCATATTGTAACACTGCCCTTATTTTGTCTATTGCCGATGTGTATGCCTGTATCAGAGAACTGTCTTTCCCTTTTAGCACAAGTTGCTCAGCCGTTATCAGCGCGTGCGCCTCAGCATCCGAAAACATTACCGGTGGCATACGGTATCCTTCCATCAGCGAATAACCCTTGCCTTCTTCTGTTAGTATGGGTACGGCCGCCTGTTCCAACGTCCTTATATCCCTGTAAATAGTTCTGACACTAACCGAAAATTTTTCCGATAACGCCGTGGCTGTTATTAGCCGCCTGGTTTGCAATGCCAGTAATATCGCTGTTAACCTTGTTACCCGTTTCAGTTCGTTGTCACCCATAACCAAATCTATAAAGGTCTGGCCATATCCTGTTAACAAGGCATCGATATTTGTGCTATTCCTAAAAAGACTCAGCCCGCGGTGCTGTTGCATCGCGGGCTGACGGGGGTGGGATATAATTGGAGATTAGTTTAGATGGGAATTATTGAGTTTAAATTTGCTTCAGATACTCCTCTTAAACTACCGTGCCACGCTCCCTTGTTAAATGTAAGCGATTGAAAATTAGTTCTCTTTGTCTTGTTTCTTACACTCTGCCATGTAGTATTCTGTCTGGTATTTTCCCCAATACGGCTTGTTGACGTCGCCACTCTGTTCTTTGGCAAAAAGTGCCTGCGCTTTTTCCAGGTAAGGCAATGCGTTTTTAGCGCCTCCGCCAAAGTTTTTAGGCGTGTAGAAGGTGGTTACTCCTTTAAAGTAATACATGCGCGGGTTCTCCGGGTTGGCTTCCTGTGCATTCTTCAGGTTGTCCTGGAATATCTTGCCATATTTCTGCCAGCGCTGCATAGGGTTGATCATCATACGGCTGTTGGCTATCATAGAAGCCAGCACATAGGTCTCATCGTTTTCCTTACCCAGCAGTGCTACAGCTTCATCGCGCTCTTTGTCAGCTTCATCCAGCAGTGCATCATGCTTGGCTTCATCGCGCTCGTTATAAGACAAGCCTATCTTAGCCAGCGAATAGTAGTAGTGGGTAGCCCATTCGTTGGGCCACTTCTTGGCTATCAGGCCCAGCTTATTGCCCAGCTGCATCTTCTTTTCCTGGTCCATTGTCGTATCAAACACTTCAAAGGTTTCCTTCAGCGGCTTTTTATAATCCTGTGCTTTCGTGGTGGTCAGTACGCCCAATACCATGGCGCTCATCAGTAGTAACTTTTTCATTTTGTTCAGACGTTTTTGGTTTGTTATATGGTTTTTGATGTGTTGTTGTTGTTTTATAATTCATCTTTAGAGAACTGCGACAGCGACATGTTTACACCTACAAATATTGTGCGGTACAGTGCCGGCCTTACAGGTGTTTTGCTATTGGCTATGGCTGTACCATCGGCGTTATAGTTATACCTGTAACCTATTACATTCTTGAAGTTCGGAATGTTATCTACCTGAGCATAGAATACAGTGAACCATTTACCAAAAGAGTGGAGGTAAGCCACGGTCAATGCAATGTTATTAAATGTTGGGGTTTTATCGGTCAGGAAATTGCTCTTATCCAGCGGGTTAGTTTTTGTTGGGTCGTAATATGGGTAGCCGCTCGAAAAACTATAGGTAGCGCTGAAGTTAGTATGTATCTTATCTACAAAATACTTGCCAACCACATTCAGCGTATGTGCTGCTATGAATGATGGAGTAGCTTCTACCGGCATATTTTCATATTGCCTCTTAGTATTGATGTAGGAATACGATATCCAGTAGTCTGCATTCTTAACACTTTTCTTATCTCTCCAGAATAACTCTATACCATCTGCATGGCCATGGCCGTTATTATCTACCTGTATATACGGACTTATGTAGCGATACCTGCCGCCTGTGTATAGGTTATAAACAGAAGGGAGCTCAAGTGCGAGATCGTTGTACTCTTTATGATAACCCTCTATACGGAATGTACGATCGTGCTTGCTGATCTGCCAGTTGGCAATATATTGCGTGGCAAAACCCATGCCCGGCCTCAAGCCTGCCAGGTAATAATTGGTATTGGCATCCTGGTAAAAAATACCTCCGGCCAGCGATGCTGAACTGTTAGGACCCGTTTTAATAGCTGCTGAAAACCTTGGCGCAATTACATCTTTATTCAGCAATACGCTGTGTTCATAGCGTACACCGGGGCGCAGAGCCAACCAGTATTTAGGTGTCCATTCCAGTTCCGCATATCCTGCGGCTACTGTTTCATAATAGCTCTGGTGTTGTGTGAAAGAGTCGTGTGCATAACCATCGCCCATATTTTTTGTCATACCATAGTTCTGAACGTCAGAACCTACCAGCAGACTCAGCCTGCTATTGAAGAAGTCTTTTCCTTCTACACGGAACTGATTCCTGAACTCATCTGATTTCATTGGGAAAGGCCCGAATGAATTATCGTTTACATCATCGCTGAAAGACGCAGCAGCATACAGCATATATTTCGTCTTGAACATCTGTTTGTATGTAGCTGTTCCAAAAATGTACTTGTCGCGGGTAGTAAAATCTACAGCGTCTGTCAGGTGTGTAAGGGGGTTACGGCCTGTGCTATCCGGTGCACCCGAAGATGGGTTAGGGATCGTAATACCGCTGTTGTTATAGCTGGTAGTAACTGTAGCCTTGAACATGCCATTCTTGTTGGGTTGCCATGCAAATCTTGCATATGCGCCGCCACCTTCAGGCACCTTGTAAAAATTAAAGCCGTTGGATACCGATGCCAGTGCGAACATTGGCTGCAGGTTGTTATAGTTACCGCCTATATCCAGGCTGCTCTTTTTCCAGCGTTTGGTACCCGATGCGTATACGCCGGCCATGTTGATGCCGAGGTTCACATTGCTTTTATCAGGCAGGTCGGTGCTGTTCAGTTCCAGTATGCCCGAAAGCGCCTGGCCAAATCGCGCGCTGTAACCGCCGCTGCTGAAAGTAACACCCTGGTACTGGAAGGCATTGAACCTGCTGCGCGTAGCCATTCCCGGAGGGCCGCTGGCGAATGCAGATTGTGTTACTATACCATCTACTATAACTGCGGCTTCATAATTATCCCCACCCCGTATGAACAAGCCATTTTCAGTAGCGGCCTGCTGTGTGCCGGGCATCATCTGCATGGCTTTTACCACATCGCCGTTGCTGCCTGCGGTGGTAACAATGTCCAGTGGGCTCATTACTGTTGCTGCCCTGCTGCCCGATGCAAATGAACCTGCAGTAATGGTCACTGCATCCAACACTGCTGTTCTCATTTTTAACACCAGCCCGGTTATGGGTGCACCGGTTATGGTTAGCGGCATGCCCATAGAACTATGGGTGGCATCGGTGGCCACCAGCGTCTGGTTACCGGTTTCTGTTGTCTCAAAGCTGAAGAACCCCATGCTATCGGTGGTGCCGCCATCCAGCGTATTATCCAGCGCCACGCTGGCACCCTTTATGGGCCTGTCCTTCATGTCCAATACTTTTCCGCTTATGCGGGTCTGCGCCATAGTGGCGACAGAAAGTAGCAACATGGGTACAAAATAGAAGAAGTGTAGCTTTCGTTTCATGCAAATTTTCCTGATTTGTGACTGCAAAACTATATCAGCCTACTCTTATATAACAATTTATTTCGGCTAAACAGTACCGTTTGTCGGCGAATGGTATTATACCAGCGGTGAAATGTACGCCTACTGTAAAATATTGCTATTGGCAGAATTTATGCTGCCTAAAAGCCTTTATTGAGTATTTTTGCAATAAATAATACCGTAAGAAATGCTGAAGACAGGCAATACCATTGTGAGCATATATACAGAGATGACCCCTAACCCGGAAACCATGAAGTTTGTAGCCAACAAACTTTTGTATCCGGGCAAGAGCATCGACTTTCCCGATGAGGCAAGTGCTGCCCCATCGCCTTTGGCCAAAGAATTATTTGCATTCCCTTTTATACGTAGCGTATTTATAGCCAGCAATTTTGTTACCCTCACCAAAACCCCCGATACTATGTGGGAAGAGGTGATCCCCTCTATCCGCGAATTCCTGAAGCAATACCTGGAAGCTGGTAAAGCGGTGGTCAACGAAGATCAGATAGTTGCCAAGCCGGTAAACAACCTGGTAAATGCTGATGACACCGACGTGGTAGTGCGCATTAAAGAGCTGCTGGAAAATTACGTAAAGCCGGCTGTGGAAATGGATGGCGGCGCTATCAGCTTCCGTGGTTTTGACAATGGTACTGTTACATTGATGCTCCAGGGTTCGTGCAGCGGCTGCCCTTCTTCTATGATCACCCTGAAATCGGGCATAGAAGGCATGATGAAGCGTATGATACCTGAGGTGAAAGAAGTAGTGGCTGAAGCTGAGTAAGAAAACTCCAAAGTAAAAAACAAAAAATCCAACCGGATTTTTATAAATACCAAAGGTGGCCGCCATGTGCGGCCACTTGTTATTTTATCCATAACCTATAAATCATTCTATTATCTTACTTTTACCACCGGATAGGGTACATTTTTGTACCTGCTTTTTCGTCAGCCCCCAAGGCTTTTGCACCTTTTAAGAATATGAGTATAAAAAACAATTACGTAGCCATAATGGCCGGCGGCATAGGTAGCCGGTTCTGGCCCGAGAGCCGCACACATCACCCCAAGCAGTTCCTCGATTTGCTGGGTACCGGCCGCTCGCTCATACAGTGGACATATAATCGCTTTAAGCACATATGCCCCAAAGAAAATATCTACTTCATTACCAACGAGCAGTATATAGATACACTTAAGGGGCAGATACCGGAAGTTGCCGATGAGAACATCATCAGCGAGCCCAGCCGTAAGAACACAGCTCCGTGTGCTGCCTACTTTGCTCATAAGATACATGCGCTCAACCCTAATGCCAATATCATCATGTCGCCCGCCGACCACCTGATAATGGACGAGCGTTCTTTTGAGCGTACGGCACACGATGCACTTGATTTTGTTGCGCATCACAAATGCTTGCTTACCCTGGGTATTAAGCCAACACGCCCCGACACCGGCTATGGCTATATACAGTATGATACCCTGGAAGAGCTGGACAAGGCGCACAAGGTGCGCACATTCACAGAAAAACCGACACTGGAGTTAGCACAGACATTCCTTAAGAGCGGCGATTTCCTTTGGAACTCAGGCCTGTTTGTATGGAATGTAAATACCATACTGGAAGAAATAGCGCACCACCTGCCGGAAATGCACGAGGTGTTCAGCCAGGCAAAGAACGACTACAACACGCCACGCGAATACGAGACGATCGTTAAGTTGTATCCGCATTGCACCAATATTTCTATAGACTACGGTATTATGGAGAAGGCCCGCAATGTATATGTAATACCTTCTTATTTTGGCTGGTGCGATCTCGGTACCTGGGAGTCGGCCTACGATAATGCACAAAAAGATTACCTGGGCAATGCCGTATTAGGATCGAACGTAATGGTGATAGATGCCAGTGAGTGTATGATAAAAGTGCCTAACGATAAACTGCTGGTAGTACAGGGGCTGGAAAAATTTATAGTAGTAGATACCCCCGATGTATTGCTGATCTGTGAGCGCAACCGCGAACAGCAAATTAAAGAATACGTTGCTGAAGTGAAACGAAATAAAGGAGATAAGTTTTTATAGGGAAAGGCGCCGGATGGCGCCTTTTTACTTTTAAAATATTTGAGCATTTTCTACGTTATCATATCAACTATCCTTTGATAATTAAACATGAAAAAAATATCTTTTTCTCTAGGTGCTACCATTTTGGTATTGTTTGCAGTTGTAGCTTGTCACAAAACAACATCCAACACCGGCAACTACACCTGTAGTTGCGACCGAACTCAGAGAATGCCTCCAGGCGTTTCCCCTATAAATGACAAGTATAAGGAAGTATATACCAATGTAACAGCAGAGACTGCAAAATATCGTTGCAATACGCTCCCAGACCGTTATAATTCAGGTAGTGTAACAAGCAGGGTATATGATTGTGCACTTGAGTAAGCTATCTCAAAAACTTGCCCACTACAGGCATGCCTTTTAGTTCTTCTCTTTCTGCAGCTGTTACCATGCCGAGGAACGCCAGCATGAATATTGTAGCAGATCCTAACCGTATCAATATACTATCTGTAAAATGGCCTACCAGCTTTTGTGCAAAGAACAATAACAGCATTACACCCAGGTAAGATAACAGCTTCTTCATGTTGTATGGTACCGGGAAATATTTCTGGCCCAGTAAGTAAGAGACCACCATCATGCTGAAGTAAGCTGCAAAAGTGGTCCAGGCGCAGGCATACATACCATATTCCGGTATCAGCAGGGTATTGCACAATAGGGTCATTGCAGCACCCATCAGGGTCACATACATGCCCATGCGCATCCTGTTGGTTAGTTTATACCATATAGACAGGTTGTAGTAAATGCCCAGGCACACATTGGCCCCAAGCAAAATAGGTACAACTCCCATCGACCGTTCGTTGCGATAAGCCGGGCCAAGGAAAAATTTCAGGCCATCAAGGTAAAGCGCTGTAACAAGAAATGCGCAACACAATACTATCACAAACCATTTCATCACCCTTGCGTAAGTGCCGGGCGCATTCTTGTCTTTGGCCTGGTTAAAAAAGAAAGGCTCTGCCGACATACGAAATGCGGTAATAAACAGCGTGATGAATATGGCTATTTTATAGTTAGCATTATATATGGCATTCTCCACCTGGCCCTGTTCCTTGCTTCCATACATATGCGGCAGCATAATGCGGTCTATGGTTTCGTTTACCATGCCACCAAGTCCCACTATTATCATTGGCGCACCGTACGATACTATTTTCTTCCACAAATTTTTGTCAGGCGTAAAACGGAAATCAAGCCACTCTTTGTAAAGCATTATAAAATTGAATGCCGATGCCGCAAGATTCGCAAGTATAAGAAAGCCCACATTATTATTGGCAGTATACCAATGCGACAAAGAGCTATCGGGATGTGCTTGTACCCACCTGGGACATAAAGCTATAAGAGTTACCACTACAACCAGGTTCACAACAATACCGGCTACCTTAACAAATGCATATTTTTTAGGACGCTCCTCCTGCCGCAGCCTGGCAAATGGTATAGCAGATAGTGTATCGAATGAGATGATGAGTGCGCACCATATTATATACTCGGTATGTCCTTCCAGGTTAGCAATTGCCCCAAGCGGACCGCGGCACAATATCACTACCGTACTCAGCAATACTGTACTTATTAACAGCGACGAAAACGTGGTTTTAAACAGCTTGTCCCTATCCTCGCCTATAGAAGAAAAACGAAAATAGGCCGTTTCCATTCCGTACGTATATATAACATTTAGTAAGGAAATAACGGCGAACAAAGTACCAAAGTTGCCGTAGTCGCGCATGCCATTTTCATTGCTTAAAAAATAGGTTACCAGCGGCGTCTGTAGATAGAACAACAGCTTGGCAGCAATATTGCTTAAGCCATACCATAATGTTTGTCCTGCAAGTTTCTTAAGCGATGCCATTCTTTTTCTATCTCCCGGTATATTGTTACGCACCCAAAAGTAAATAAATAGGCTAGAGGCCGCCTATATATTTTGTTATATCTCTTGCTTTTGTCTCAGGTGTATATTAACTTTAGTGCACTTAACATCAATTGTTTTACAGTGCATTATTACTTTTTTTGAAATAATGCTTACTTTTATTTTATACATAAAACCACAGCAACGAAGTATGAAATTCATAACTACATTATCTGTTTGCCTTTTTATGTCCGGCGCTATGATGGCGCAAACCGCTCCTGCCAGGGTGAAGAAAGCAAAAGCCGATAAAGACAAAACTGTTATCTACGGTACGTTGAAAGATGCACGTAATAAGCCGTACAAGGGTATGAAAGCTTTTGTATATAAAGCCGACTCCACTATCGTTGCTTCGGGATTTACAGATGCTGATGGGCATTATGAAACCAACAACGTGCCTGCAGGCACTTACTTTATAAAGTTTATCTATCCTACCGATAGGGTAACAATGATATATAATGTAGAAGTGAAAAAGAGCGTAATGGTGGATCTGAAAGGCGCAGCACCTATGGAAGACACAATGATAGCTTACGATATGCTGTACCCTAAGCCTAAACCGGCAGCGAAAAAGTAGAATAACATTTTGATAGTACATACAGATCCGCCGCGTTAAGCGGCGGATTTTTTTTGGAAATTACACCTCCATAAATACAGTTGCTGATCCGTACATGCTACCTTATATATTTTGTTTTTCAGGCACGATATTTTATGCATATAGGCTACTGTATTGGCTTTCAGCATAGTGGCTGATAGAGAGGCTGTTTTTGTCCATAGTTTTCCACATTAGCTATTAATAGTGTGTGGATTTAAGTGTGCAGAATTGTATAAATCGGGTACGCATTACAACTAAAATTATGACAGCATAGGGCATATTTATTTTTCCATGGCAAGGATTTTATAATCCACACCTATCTACCAAATTCACACTCCACTTTTTTTGCACACCCTGGTTAATACACAATTAACATTGAACCTGTTAGAATGCCCTAAATACGCAATTTAACGTTGTGGAAAACCCTTTAGTGAATGTTAGTAAACTGAAGAAGACTACTTTTGCAAGCGAAATAAAAAATTTGTTTCCACCAATCCCCAGCCCTAATGGTGATAGCTTTTTTTACATTCTAAACTTAAATTAAAGATATTATGTCTGTGCAAAATTCACTGGAAGCCGAAAAGTTAAATATGAAAGGTTTTCTTGATGTGGAGATCAACCCTTCACTTGATCTTTTTGGAGAGATCGAAAAACTGAAGAAGGAAAAGAATGCCGTTATCCTGGCGCACTACTACCAGGAGCCGGACATACAAGATATTGCAGATTATGTAGGGGATAGTCTGGGCCTGGCGCAGAAGGCTGCGGCCACCAATGCCGACATTATTGTATTTGCCGGTGTGCACTTTATGGCAGAAACAGCCAAAATACTGAACCCGGAAAAAAAGATATTGCTTCCCGATCTTAAAGCAGGGTGTTCGCTAAGCGATAGCTGTCCGCCACCATTGTTCAAGGCGTTTAAAGATAAGCACCCCGATCATATTGTTATATCCTATATCAACTGCTCAGCTGGTATCAAAGCATTGAGCGATATCATCTGTACATCATCTAATGCGCAGGCTATTGTAGAAAGCCTGCCTAAAGACCAGAAGATAATTTTTGCACCGGACAAGAACCTGGGTGGGTATATAAATAAGCAAACAGGCCGCAATATGGTATTGTGGAATGGTGCATGTATGGTGCATGAGATATTCTCTTTAGAAAAGATCACCAGGCTTAAAGAACGCCATCCGGAAGCTAAGCTGGTGGCTCATCCGGAATGCGAAGAGCCGCTATTGGCCATAGCCGACTTTATTGGCTCTACCACGCAGATATTAAAGTTTACAGAAACAGATCCTTGCCAGGCGTTTATAGTGGCTACGGAAACGGGCATATTGCACAAAATGCAGCAGGCCAACCCTCATAAAACATTTATAGCCGCACCGCCCGATAATTCCTGCGCCTGTAACGATTGTCCCCATATGAAGTTGAATACGCTGGAGAAGGTATACACGTGTATGAAGTACGAACTACCCGAAGTAACAATGCCGGAGGAATTGAGGCTAGCCGCTAAGAAGCCGATACAGCGTATGCTGGATCTTAGCCGGGAGCTTGGGATAGGGGGATAGCAAAAGATTTATAGTTGATAAGTAAAGCATACATCTGCCAAGGTGCATGCTTTTGCTTTTTTATACATTTTTTTGTCGATTTCCTTCACCCCCTAAACGTTAATTTTTGGTTAGTTATCATAACTGTTGTAAATTGTGGATGCTAAAACAAAATTATATATGAAGTATTTCGACTCCCTCAGAAAGCTTGCTACCGCCGTGTGCATAGGTGTAGCAGGAATTGCCAATGCACAAACGTCTCATCCTGCCGCGTTCGATACATTGTCGGCCGGTGCTTACTACAACAATTTTTACCGAGACTACGTTGGGCTCCGTTTCCAGGTAGCTAGTCCATTGCCTATTGCCGGCGACAAAGGTTTTACAACTGGTAATGATGGATCAGGTGCAACCGGTAGTTGGGGTGGTGCTCCTACCAATTTTATTAACTATCCGGTGAAGTTTGGCCCGGTAGGCGATACTGCAGGTTGTTCGCCTTATCCAACAGGATACTTTACAGGAAAAATAGCGCTGGTATGGCGTGGTAATTGCGAGTTTGGTACCAAGGCATTGGCTGCACAAACTGCAGGCGCTTCTGCGGTAGTAATTGTTAATAACGTATCAGGTGGTCCGGTAGGTATGGCTGGTGGTACTTCAGGTGCCAGCGTTACTATCCCTGTATATATGATCTCTCTTGACGATGGCATGGCGATAACATCTGTGCTGAATAGCGGAGGTAGTGTGAACTTAACAATAGCCCTGAACTGGAACGTTGGCTATAATAACGATCTCGGCTTCGTTCCGGCTGGTCTCAGTGTTTCCGCAAACTATGCAATGCCAGCATCTCAATTGGCTGCATCTTCTCATCCTGTACCTTACAAGAATATCAATGGTGCTTTTGTAGCTAATTTTGGTCTTCACGATGCTACGAACGTAAAACTGCATTCTGATCTTAGCTTTACACCAACGGGTGGTGCATCGTCAGTTGTGTATTCAGACTCTGTTGCTCTGCCTACTACGTTCCGCGCTATCGACTCCATCTACACATTCTTTGGTGCACCTTACAATGTGCCTTCTACAGGAGTTACTGGCCGTTACGACGTTACGTACAATATTACTTCGGACTCTGCTGATCAGTTTGCGGGTAACAATATGACAACGAATTCTTTTTACGCTACAGACAGCGTATGGTCTAAAGGCCGTTACGATTTTACAAAGAATCAGCCTATCAGCACTTATTATACAGGGCCTAATAATGGAAATTTGCCATACATATGGGGTGTACCATATTATGTAGCCAAAGGAGGTTCTAAAATGACATCTGCGCAATTCTCCGTATCACATGGCCCTGGTCCATTGCCAGGTAATCTGCCTATGTATGTGTGGGTATTTAAGTGGCACGATACTGCATCAACTGCAGATAGCCTGATGCAGGTGGATGAACTGGAACTGGTAGGCGCTGGCATTAAATCTTTCGACGGTACATTAGACTCATCTTTCCAGACCTTCAAAGTGGAAATAGGCGACACTGTCAATGGCAATCCTGCATGGCAGGTAATGCTTGATGCTAACAGCTGGTACTATGTTGCTCCTGAAGTTCCGGCAGGTTGGGCGCTTGGTTGTGATGGTGTGCTCAACGCATACCCTCGTACCTATGGCCTCTGGCATTTTAATAATATACATGAGTTGTACAATCCCATATATTCAAACGGTGACAGGGGAAGTGATAATAATAGCATGACTTACAATGGAGGTCTTACTATGTCGCCTATATCATTCACCGGATTAGATCATTTCTATGACGGTGTAGACTCTGTTGTGTATTCTTCTCAAAAACATATTTTACCAGCTGTTTCTTTTACTTCCAGCACAAATGTAAGTGGTGTTAATACTACCAGGAAGCCATTTGCAGATATCAATATGTATCCGAATCCTGCTACAGACAATATTAATATTTCTGTTAAGCTGGATGAAGTTGCGTCGCAACTTGTATACAGTGTTATTGATGCGCACGGTCGTTTCATCAGCCGCGAGATACATAACAATGTACAGAGCGAAGTATACAACTATAATACTTCAAGCCTGGCCGCCGGTAACTATTACATCATAGTATCGTCTGGCAACAAGTTAACTTCAAAGAAGTTCACTGTTCTTAAATAAGTTTTACTGATACCAGTGAAAAGAGCTACCAAACGGTAGCTCTTTTTTTTGTGTCAGTACTTAAGTACAAAATGTTGTTTCTCTTTAAATTCCGGTTTGAAGAAGATGAGGCCCAGGCCGTAAAGATCAATGCTCATCAATATTTTAGGATGGGTATATAAGCGCTTCCATTTCAGGCTGTGTCTTTTGGTGTTGTGTATACCCGGTACGGCAATCACACAGTCCGATTTTACTTCAGGTAAGTGTTTATTAAACAGCTGCAGCCAAAGACCCGGATTCTTTTCTGTAATGATGATCATGTCTTTACCAGATAGGCTATCATCATATTCAGCGCTTACTGTGCATTGAGCAGTGTACTTTCTTTTGTCTTTAAGCCTGGCCAGTAACTGTTGGTACTTTGCCGGTAATGGTACGGTAGGCAGCGTTGAAAGATGGGGCTTATCTGTAGCGTATAATATCTCTTCAGAAAAAGCATAAGCAAAAGGAGAATGGACACCGTGTAACCGCTTTGCCTGTAAACGATATTTAAGCTTTGCTATGATACTATGGATGCTCATAGCTCTATTCTTTCGTATTGTTGAAAGGTATAGTCGTAAGCATGTTTATCGTCTGCTTTATGTTGTTCTTCCCATACCAGTTTCCAGTGCGTATGATCGATCTCGGGGAAGAAAGCATCAGCATTGCTGATGGTTGTGTGTACGCGTGTTATGTATAACCTGTCTGCAAGATGCATAGACTCTGCAAACACTTTACCGCCACCTATTATAAACACCTCATCTTTTTTTTCTGCTTCTGCTATTGCAATGGCTTCACTTACACTTTCTGCCTGTACCACACCTTCAGGTAGTTGCAAGTGTTCAGATTTAGACATTACCACATTCAGCCTGCCCGATAATGGCCTGCCCAAAGATTCGTATGTTTTACGGCCCATAATAACAGGCTTACCCATAGTAGTGCGCTTGAAGAATTTCAGATCTTCAGGCAATCGCCATGGCAATTCGTTGTTGATGCCTATGGCATTGTTCTCTGAGGCAGCTACTATGAAGGATAATGTCATGATGTTTTATCTTTTTAGTTGAATAGTGCTTAAAACCGCGCCATCCAGGCATACTTTCGGTTTTCACTTTTGACCCTTGACTTATACAGCAATAGGCGCCTTTATACCCGGATGCGATTGATAGTTTTCCAGTGTAAAATCTTCGTACTTAAAATCAAACAGGTCTTTTACATCCGGGTTCAGTTTCATAGTTGGTAATTGATAAGGTATACGGCCCAGTTGCAGTTCCGTTTGTTCCAGGTGGTTAAGGTATAAATGTGCATCACCAAAGGTGTGTATGAATTCTCCGGGTTCCAGATCACATACCTGTGCTATCATCATTGTTAGTAATGCATAAGAAGCTATGTTAAAAGGTACACCCAGGAATACATCTGCACTGCGCTGATATAACTGGCAGCTTAGTTTACCATTGGCTACATAAAACTGGAACAGCGCATGACAGGGACTTAAAGCCATCTTCGGCAGATCGGCCACATTCCATGCATTCACTATTATGCGCCTGCTATCAGGGTTGGTTTTTATCTGCTTTATTACATCTTGTATCTGGTCATACACATTACCATCTGCACCCTGCCAGCTGCGCCATTGGTGGCCATATACAGGGCCTAGCTCGCCATTGGCATCAGCCCATTCGTCCCATATACTTACACCATGTTCATTAAGATACTTGATGTTGGTATCGCCTTTCAGGAACCATAGTAACTCGTATATAATAGACTTAAGGTGCAGCTTCTTTGTTGTTACCAAAGGGAAACCTTTCTGCAGGTCGAAGCGCATCTGGTAGCCAAACACGCTTATTGTGCCTGTTCCGGTACGGTCGCTTTTCTTTACGCCATTGTCTAATATATGCTTCAGAAGATCGTGGTATGCCTGCATGTGGTATTTATTGTGTCAAAGATACGCAGACGTTTTAACTTAATCATTTGGGTATTGTAAACTCATACTGCTGAAAACTTTATATTTTTGCAGCCGGCCTTATGCGCCGTCATCTGCAAATGAGCAAACTGTCTATAGTTATACCTGCGTACAACGAAGGCCCTACTATTCATCACATTCTGAATAGGGTAAAGGCTGTACAGTTAACAGGTAACATTGAAAAGGAAGTTATTATAGTCAATGACTGTTCTAAGGATAATACCGAAGAGGCTATCCTATCTTATAAGGCAGCCAATCCCGAACTACCTATCACTTATTATAAGCATGAGGTAAACCAAGGTAAAGGTGCCGCGCTGCATACAGGGATCTATAAGGCTACCGGTGATTATGTATTGATACAAGATGCCGACCTGGAATATGATCCCGAAGAATATAACATCCTGTTGAAACCATTACTTACTGGCTTTGCTGATGTGGTCTATGGTTCCAGGTTCATGGGCGGTAAGCCACACCGTATCTTATTCTTCTGGCATTCTATAGGTAACAAGTGGCTAACCATGGCCAGCAATATGTTTACCAACCTTAACCTTACTGACATGGAAACATGTTATAAAGTATTCAGGCGGGAAATAATTCAAGGCATTACACTTAAAGAAAAGCGCTTTGGGTTTGAACCTGAAGTAACAGCCAAGATAGCTAAGATACCGAAGATTCGTATTTACGAAGTCGGTATATCATACTACGGCCGTACTTATGAAGAAGGTAAGAAGATAGGGATGAAGGATGCCTTCCGGGCGCTTTATTGTATAATTAAATATAATATATTTAGTAAATAGTTTTAGCTATGCCAGTTATACTACCGGTAAAGGGTATTCATCCGCAAATACCAGAAAGTTGTTTTGTAGCACCCAATGCTACTATTGTGGGCGATGTGTTGATAGGGGAGGATTGCAGTGTCTGGTTCAATGCCGTAGTACGTGGCGATGTGAACAGCATACGTATAGGCAATAAAGTGAACATACAGGATGGGGCAGTGATACACTGCACTTACCAGAAAACAACTGTGCAGCTGGGCAATAATGTATCTATTGGTCATAATGCATTAGTACATGGCTGCACTGTTGGCGATAATGTATTGATAGGCATGGGCTCTATAGTAATGGATAATGTAGTGATAGGAGAGAACAGCATCATTGCTGCCGGAGCTGTAGTGCTGGAAGGAACGCAGGTGCAGGCTGGTAGTATATATGCAGGTGTACCTGCTAAGAAGGTAAAGGACATAAGCCCGGAATTGCTGAAGGGTGAGGTGGAGCGGATAGCTAATAACTACCTGATGTATAGTTCCTGGTTCAAGTAAGTTTTTATACCGGCACAAGTGGCCGGTTTTATTTTTAAGATATTTATAGTTGATGAGTAATTACGCTACACCTGCAGAGCTGAAAAAGGGCGGTGTTATATTGGTAGACAAACCTGCTAAGTGGACATCGTTTGATGCGGTGAACCAGATAAAGATAAACCTGCGTGCGAAGATAGGACACTGCGGTACACTTGATCCTTTGGCTACCGGCTTGCTTATTTGCTGCACCGGTGATATGACCAAGAGTATATCGGACTACCAGAAGCTACCAAAGGAATATACGGGTATCATTCACCTGGGTGCTGTAACAGAAACCTATGACCTGGAAAGCGAGCCTAAGGATGAAAAACCATATGATCATGTAACCGAAGAGATGATACATGAAACAGTGAAGCAATTTACCGGGGATATCATGCAGACACCACCTGCACACTCAGCTATAAAGAAAGAAGGTAAACGCTCTTACGATTTGGCACGTGCCGGTGAGAAGGTAGTACTTGATGCCCGCCCTGTTACTATAGGAGAGTTCGAGATAACTAAGATAGACCTGCCGGAAATACACTTCAGGGTAATGTGCAGTACTGGTACTTACATTCGTTCATTGGCTAATGACTTTGGTGCTGCATTAGGTTGTGGCGGCTACCTGCAATTATTGAGGAGAACCAAGATCGGCAACTTCAAAGTAGAGGATGCTCATACACCAATGGAGTGGAAGGATATCTGGAAGATCACGTTTCCCCCAAGAGAAAAGAAGACCGAGGAATAATATTAAAGCCACTCTTTTTACGGAGTGGCTTTTTAAATGTTGTTATAAAATGCAGGTTACGGCATGTATAGATTCACACCCAAATTCAAACCGTAACTTGTTCTACCTTCAGAGCTCATTATGTGGAGTGACTCTGTAAGACGGATGTGTGTGTTGATCTCTATGTTTACACCTTGGGTGATGAGCATATTGATAACGCCCGGGCCCTGTAACAGGTTAGCGCCATCGCTGCTACGGGTAAACAATAGCTTATCAGCGTCTGGTACTACCATAGCACCAAAACCAAAGTAGGGTTGTATTTTACTTTTCTTAGGCAGTATGTAGTATTGTACGGATACCGGTATAGATAGATAACTGTTTTGCTGGGCAAGGATACCGCTCTTCTTATTATTGAGCAGCAGGTTATTCATAGATAAGCCAACTTCTGACCTGAACTGGGTAACAAACGGGAAACCGAAAGTAACGCCTGTAGTAGCAGCGGTTACTTTACGGGTTGATATGTTCATGTTCCTCGAAACATCGATAAGGGTGGCACCCTGGTAAAAACCAATGTGCATGTCTTTCAGGTGGACGCGGTGCTTTTTCAATGATGCCCTACCAAAGCAGGAAGCCGCCACTAGTATGGCTACTCCAAGTGTTAGTATGTGCTTTACGGCGTTCATGTGTGTAATGTAATATTAACGTTTCTCTTTTAATAATATTGTTAAAACGGTGAAAGTATTTTATGCTGTTCCACGTGGAACAAAGGTAATACCTTTTCACATTCCGTTATACTTTCTTTAACAAAATGCGTGCCAGTAATTGTTCCACGTGAAACAATGCCCTTGTGACATGTTATGATGTACCGGTCTTATCGAATGGTACAAAAACATTAACCTTGGTGGAATCTAATGCCACCTCAGAGTGTCACGGTGAGCCTGCCGAATCCGCGACACGGATATGAGTGTGGATCACCTACGACCGGAATCACTGATGTATAGGATTGACTACACCTATACTCCCAGAGTGTCACAGTGAGCCTGTCCGGATGCCTGATACGGCCATAGGTTGTGGTAGTCCATGTCCTCAGATGTATAGATTCAACAAACTCCCCATGACTTTTTACTTATCTAATAGTTAGCTTTACTCACCCCTTGTCACCACACCATCATGTTCCACGTGGAACAAATGGCATGTCCCTACATAGCCTTATCTTTGCAGCTATGTTTCCTGAATATGATGTTATAGTAGTGGGTGCCGGCCACGCAGGTTGCGAGGCTGCTGCTGCTGCTGCCAATATGGGGTCTAAAGTTTTGCTGGTTACAATGAACATGCAGACCATAGCCCAAATGAGTTGTAACCCCGCTATGGGTGGTATTGCCAAAGGCCAGATAGTACGTGAGATAGATGCTATGGGTGGTTACAGCGGCATAGTAAGTGATAAAAGTACCATCCAGTTCCGCATGCTGAACCGTTCTAAAGGCCCCGGTATGTGGAGCCCACGTTCCCAGAACGACCGTATGTTGTTTGCAGCTACGTGGAGGGAGATGTTGGAGCAAACACCTAATGTAGATTTCTGGCAGGATATGGTGAGCGGACTAATTGTTTCACGTGGAACAGTGCAGGGTATTGTGACTGGAATGGGGCAGGAGATACGTGCTAAAGCTGTGGTACTAACCAACGGAACCTTCCTGAATGGCGTTATCCATATAGGTGAAAAGCAACTAGGTGGGGGCAGAATGGGCGAGAAAGGTGCTACCGGTATTACCGAACAGCTGGTTTCCCTGGGGTTTGAAAGCAATAGATTAAAGACCGGAACACCTCCGCGAATAGATGGCCGCAGCCTCGACTACTCTAAAATGGACATACAGGAGGGCGATGAAGAGGTGGTTGGCTTCTCTTACCTGCCTATAGAAAAGGTAGCAGCGAACAAACAACGCCACTGCTGGATCACTTATACCAGCCCTGAAGTACATGAAATATTGAAGACCGGCTTCGACCAAAGCCCGATGTACCAAGGAAGGATAAAGGGTAGCGGCCCAAGATATTGCCCCAGCATAGAAGATAAAGTAACCCGTTTTGCGGAAAAAGAGCGTCACCAATTGTTCGTAGAACCGGAGGGTTGGAACACTGTTGAAATATATGTGAATGGGTTCAGTACTTCATTACCCGAGCATGTACAGTACAAAGCGTTGACCATGGTGCCGGGTTTTGAGCACTGCAGGTTCTTCCGCCCGGGCTATGCTATAGAGTACGATTACTTTCCGCCAACTCAATTGACCGCTACACTGGAGACAAAGTTGATTAAAAACTTGTTCTTCGCCGGGCAAATAAATGGTACAACAGGGTATGAGGAAGCGGCCTGCCAGGGACTTATGGCTGGTATAAATGCCAGCCGTAATGCCCATGATAAGGAACCAGTGATATTGAAGAGGAGCGAGGCATACATAGGTGTGCTGATAGATGACCTGATCAACAAGGGTACAGATGAGCCTTATCGTATGTTCACCAGCAGGGCAGAGTACCGGACCATTCTCCGCCAGGATAATGCAGATGTTCGCCTGACGCCATTGGCACACAGTATCGGGCTGGCCAGTGATGAGCGCCTGGCGTTGGTAAAAGCCAAGCAACAGGAAGTGGAAAGGGTGAATAAGATAATGGCAGAGTTCCCTGCCGAGCCCGCCGAGTTCAACGGATTCCTGGAGGCGAGCAATTCGTCACCAATCAACGAAAGGTCGAGGGCGATGAAATTGTTGCTCCGGCCGGGTGTCGGCATCAAAGAAATGACCGCTGCAGTACCCAATTTAAAGGCTTCTATAGGCGACTGTGACGCACTGATACTCGAGCAGGTTGAAATCATGGCCAAATATGCCACTTATATCGAAAAAGAGCACGAAATGGTGCAAAAAATGGCTGCTTTGGAGGATTTAAGCATACCGGAATCGTTCAATTACGAAAAATTGACCGCCCTCTCTATGGAGGCCCGCCAAAAGCTGAAAAAGATAAAACCACGCACCATTGGCCAGGCCAGTCGCATCAGCGGTGTCAACCCCAGCGACATCCAGATACTGATCGTGTATATGGGGAGATAAAAAGTAAAAACTGAAAAGTAAAAATCTAATTAACATGGTCATAGCGAGAAGTTATTCGGGAAACCCGCAACCATACTCTAAAGACAGAGACCGCCACATAGTGTCACCCTGAGCTTGTCGAAGGGCGGCACGGACACGGACCCTGTCATTGGCAGGAACGAAGCCATCTTAACAAGCGGACGTATTCGTTTTGCAGCACAAAAAGTAGAAACGCTATATTTTGCGTCTCCACATAACATGAGTAGTAAGCGTGCCTGTGAGATGGCTTCGTTCCTCGCTATGACCTGCTTCTAATCATGAGATATTAAACAGTCGTTATGAAAAAGATAGGAAGCAATAAAGAAGTATTGGATTATCTCGACAAGAACAAATTGTGGATACTTGATAGCAGTATCGTACAAATAAACATGATTAAGGACGGCTATTATGTCAATGTGGAAATCACATTGAAATTGGTTAGGGTTGAAAAACTATTAAAACTACAATTTGAAAAAGTAGAACATTTTGACTTTAGTGGATACACCACTGCCATGTTCCAGGAAGTAGCATTTTGTAAATTTTTTATAGCCGGAGATACTGTCTACTTAAGTTTGGATCCGTATGACGAAGAAGAGGTCATAGACGAAAGGGATAATGATTGTGTAAAAGCTTCCATTGTTAACGCATTCATTAGCGAGTAAAACATGTTATTAGAATCCACTAAAGCCGCCATCACCAAATATTGCCAGTACCAGGAACGGTGCCACAGCGAAGCCAAAAGCAAGCTGATGGAAATTGGCTGCACCAGCGATGAAGCAGATGAGTATATAGCATGGCTGATAGGCGAAGGTATTCTGAATGAAGAACGCTTTGCCAGGTCTTTTGCAAGGGGTAAATTCCGTATGCTGGGCTGGGGAAAAACAAAGATAAAGCAGCATTTGAAGCTGAAAAAAGTATCTGATTACTGCATAAAAAAGGCTTTTACGGAAATTGATGAGGCAGAATATGAGAAAAAACTGCAAAAATTCGCTGAAAAGAAGTCAAAAGAGCTGAAAAGTGAGAAAAACAAGCCTACTAAAAAGAAAAAGATTTATAATTTCTTAATACAAAAAGGATATGAGCGGGACCTTGTCATATATTTGTTAAACAATATGTTTGGTAAGGAAACCAACTAGCTGATTTTAAATAATCCTTACATTTGTAGCGCAAATAAATACTATGGTGCATTTGGTTACGGAAGGGATAAGTATAATGGTTGAGACCTTTTATCAGCCAACGCAGTCTAATCCGCTTAATTCGGAATACCTGTTTGCTTACCGTATTACTATAGAAAATCAAACCTTGTACCCGGTAAAATTACTCAGCCGGCACTGGCATATACTGGATAGCAACGGTACCCACCGAGAAGTGCAGGGCGAGGGGGTGGTAGGCCGCCAGCCATCTATAGAGCCAGGTGATACATACCAATACACATCGGCCTGCGGCCTTCGCAGCGATATGGGCAAAATGTATGGCACCTATCTGATTGAAAATCTCTTCAACAAGAAAAAGTTCACGGTGCAGATACCCGAGTTCCAGCTGATCGTTCCGGCGAAGATGAATTAGAGAATATTATTTTTATATTAAAATATCTTGAAACCCGCATTAGTTGTGGGTTTTTCTATTTTTACACCGAACGTGGCAGCAGCAAATGGTATCTAAATGTATAAGTGAATAACTCTGTTGAAAAAAATATAAGGAAAAAAAATGAAAAAATGAAAGAAATACGCTATAAATTGTCATCGTAACGTGATTAATACCATTTTTTCACATAAATTTGCACTCCTTCAATTAAATAATATAGAACCTACATGGCTGTAATTCAAAGTATCAGGGATAGGTATGGGAAAATAGCAGGCGGCGTTATTGGCGTTGCGCTTATAAGCTTTATCATATCCGATGCACGTAATGGAAGTTTTGGTCGTTTGTTTGGTAACAGTACCAACGTAATGACCGTAAACGGCACTAAGATCGATGCAAAAGAATATCAACAGAGAGTAAAGGAGTACGAAACACTCACACAGATATACAGCAACCGTGGTCCGCTTGATGACGCTGCAAGAGCGCAGATCAGTGAGCAGGTACTGCAGTCTATTGCATACGAAACCGTAGCCGGTGAAATGTGCGACAAACTGGGTATCATCGTATCTGAGCAGGAGAAGAAGGACATGATCTATGGTCCTAATGCCCACCAGCTCATCCGCCAGTTCTCTTTCCAGGGCCAACAGATATTCAATAACCCGGAAACAAAGCAGTTTGACCCTGCCCGCGTAAAAGGTATTGAAGACCAGCTGACCAAGGACCCTAAGCAGGATCCGGGTGGACAGATAATGGAAGGCTTTCGCGCTGTTAAGGCTTATGTATTGCGCATGGCCAGGATAGACAAGTTCAACACCATGGTAGCGGCAGGTGCGTATGCGCCGGGTTATGTAGCCAAGCGCACAGTAATGGATAACGCTATGAAAGCATCTATGCGTTATGTAAAAGTGCCTTACACAACTATACCTGATGACCAGGCTAAGGTAAGCGACGAAGATATCAAAACATATATGCAGAAGCATAAGGGTATGTTCGAAACAGACCAGGCTTCACGCACCATAGAATATGTATCGTTCGATGTGGTTCCATCTTCTGCTGACTCTGCCCGTGCTATTAACGCGCTGGAGGAAATGAAAGGCGAATTTGCTACAACAAAAGATGACAAGATATTTGTTGGCAGCAAAACAGAAGATGTAAATCCATACAACGGTGCATATATCAGCGCCAAGAACTTCGGTTCAAGGTTTGCAGATACGATCATGAAGCAGGGCTTGGGTACTATCTACGGTCCTTACTTCGAGAACGGCAGCTTCCACATCAGCAAGATGATCGATAAGAAGACAATGCCGGATAGCGTGAAGTTCAGGCAGATAGTAGTGTTTGTAAGCGATGGTAAGAACACTGCTATGACAGACTCTGCTGCCAAGATCAAGATAGACAGTATTGCCAATGCCCTGAAGTCAGGAGCTTCTTTCGATACGCTGTTTGCACGCTACAACCCGCAGAACGCACAGCAGAATCCTAAGGGCGAGATACCAGTTACACTGGCGGCTATGCCACAGCTGAACGAACAGCTGAACAAAGAATTCACAGAGTTCATCTACGAAGGTCACCAGGGCGATAAGAAGATCATCAAGATCGACAATAGCAAGACCAATGGTTACCAGGCATATCATTATGTAGACATCGTAGAGCAGAGCGGCATGGGTCCTGTGGCACAGGTGGCTACTATATCCAAGAGCCTGTACGCAAGCGATAGTACTTCCGACGCTATTTTTGCACGCGCTAATGAGTTTGCTTCCAAGAGCACAGATGCAGCTGCTTTTGATGCTACTTCTAAGAAGATGGGCGTGGACAAGCGCGTTGGTGACAACCTGCATGAGTCAAGTTTCACCATCCAGGGCCTGGGCGCTGCGAGGGATGTAGTTAAGTGGGCATACACACACAAGGTTGGCGAAGTATCTAAAGATCCATTCAAGCTGAATGATCAGCGCTATGTAGTAGCTAAGCTGGTAAGCGTGAATGAAAAAGGGATGATGCCGATCAACGCTACTACCCGCCCAATGCTGGAGCAGCGCATACGCGACGAGAAAAAAGCAGACATGATAGCTGCTAAATATAAGGGTGCTGCGCTTGAAGCAATTGCGGCCGGTGTTGGTGGCACTGTTCAGCAGTCAGACTCTGTGATACTGGGCAACTCTATGTTACCGGGCCTTGGTTACGAGCCTAAGGTTGTAGGTTATGCATTCTCTAATGCACTGCAGCCAAACGCTGTATCTCCTGCTATCAAAGGCCAGGCTGGTGTTTATTTCATCAGCGTTATCAGCAAGGGTGCTGTACCTCCTGCAGACCAGATGCAGATGCAAATGCAGATGATGCAGGCACGCCAGCAGGAAGACTACCAGGTGCGTGGTTACCTGGGCCAGATGCTGCAGCCAATGCTGACCAGGAAAGCAGACATCAGCTACAAGATCGAGAATTTCTAAATACAAACTATAGAAACAGAAAAAGCCGCTTCATTTATTGAAGCGGCTTTTTCGTTGTAGCATATCGGGGTGGTTTTTACCTATGGCATACCATCGAAGCCGCCGGCATTATCGCCAAAAAAGCCTTCTACTGCTGTGCTGAACATAGGCGGCACCTTAGACATGATAAATGCCTTAATGATCTCTATAGATTGCTTCGCCTGTTCATCACTAAGGCCAGCGCCGTTTTTTAGTTGGTCTATTAATTCCTGCATGGGATGTGTTGTTTTGTTAAGTGCTAAGATAAGGCTATACCCACAAACAACAATACGCATATTATAACAGGCAAAATGGCAAAAACCAGTAAATTGCATAATATACTATGCAAACATGGTCGGCAATATTACCATCAGTGATGCAAAACAACAGATAGGAGAACTGGCAAAGGTGCTGAGAAAGCGACACGACCGTACCCAGGAACAACTGGCGGAAAAGCTGGGCATGTCGCGCATAACCATTCAAAACCTGGACGCCGGTAGGAATGCTACATTAGACACGGTGCTGAAGGTGCTGCAGCACTTTGATATGCTACGGGAATTGAATGGCCTTGTAACCCAGGAGATAGACAATAACAATGCACCATCGCTATATCTACCAGAAAAGCGCAAAAGAAAATGAATACACCAACACTCTTTGAATGGGCCGGCGATATGCAGACGTTTGAGCACCTGTTTGATACCTTTTATAAGAAAGTATTGCAGGATGATTTGCTGGGCGATGTATTCCGGCACATGTCGCCGGAGCACTCACGGCACGTAGCCCATTTTGTGGCCGAAGTATTTGGCGGCGATAAGCTATATACTACTCAGGACGGCGGCAGCCACCCGGCAATGATACGCAAGCACCTGCAAAAGATGCTGAGCGAAGAAAAGCGGCAGCGCTGGATGCACCTGTTGCTGCAAACAGCAGATGAGGTGGGCCTGAAAAGCGATCCGGAATTCAGGGCGGCACTGGTAGGCTACCTGGAGTGGGGCAGCCGCATAGCTGTAATTAATTCCCAGCTTCCCCTAGACACACCTGTTGGCAATGAGCCGATGCCGGTATGGGGATGGGGTCCGCCCGGTGGGCCATACCAACCATAACGCTACCACAATAACAACGTATCTTTATAGCGTGGAAGGATTGTACATGTTTGCCATAATGCCGCCCGAAGAACTGGGCAACAGGATACAGGAGGAGCGCTTATTTTTTTCGGAGCGATACAACTGTGTAAAAGCATTAAAGCCACCGGTGCATATTACTATTTACGAGCCTTTCAAAGAAGAGAGCGACTTTGTGCAGCGCGTAGCCCCAATGCAGAAATGGGCCGATAAATTGACACCATTTACCGTAACGGTAAATAACTATGGCTTTTTCGAAAATCCTAAAAGTCCGGTAGCATTTATTAATGTAGTAAAAGATGAGCCGATCACACGACTGCGTACAGCGTTGCTGAAAGAGCTGAAGAAATATATAGAAGAAGACGAGCCGGAATACATAAACAACCGGCCCATACCCAAAGCTAAACCGCAGCCCTTTAACCCCCACTTTACCATCGGTTACCGCGATGTGCCGCGGGAGCTGCTAATGACAATAAAAATAGATTACCTGCGCAGGCAATTCAAAGGGTCTTTTGTTTGCGATGCCATACACCTGTGGCAGCACAATGGTACCAACTGGCAAACGGTACTTACGCTTCAGTTGGGCGGTAAGCCACAACCGGCAGTTCCCACCTTATTCTGAGTGTTCATCTTTAGTGCCTTTCAGTAAAGCATATATGGCCATGGCATGCCCGTGGCCCAGCTGAAACTCGTCCTTTAACCAGTTGGTTATTTCCGTAGCCTTTATTTTTGGATCAAGCGCACCGTTGGCAGTAAAACCTTTAGCTTCAGCCATCTCCCTGAAGTCCTCCGGGCCCTTACCGGTTTTTGCTTTTATTGTTGTGAGATATCCCTGGAACGACATAATTATTCTGTAGCTGTTTGAGTGGCAAATGTGTTTAAAATTTTCTGCAACTGGTGCGTATGTCTTTGTGTATGTACTATAGCAAAATAGATAAGCTCCTGCCGGGTAAGGTAACCAACGGTTGGAAACTGAAAGTCGAGACACAGCTGGGAAAGATCCAGTTCTTTTGCAGCACCGCTTATATCGCAGGCTACTATTCGGAACAAGGAAACAAATGAGTCTTTACTGAAAGGCCCTGGCCCTGGCAATATAAATTCGGGCGACTGCAGTTTTTTATCGTAGTTCAGGAAAACGGCCTCCAGCAGGGGTTTTATCTGCCAGGGATCTCTGTCCGGCGCTTGTGTATTGCCGTTGAGTACCCGGGCAATATTAGCTACCGATTTATAGACGTGGTCGGCAACTTGCCCTGCGGTCCAGCTGCCTTCAAAAGGAATAGTATTAAAAGAGTGTGCATCAAAGGCATCGAGCGCCTTTAACAGTGTGGCCATTGTTTGGTCCAGCTGATCCTGCAATTGAATATCCATATTGCCCGTTTATTTTACTATACAAAAGTATACGGCCGGGCAAAACCCGGCCGCGTGTAAAAACGACATTTAGTAGTATTAATGCGACAACCAATTGTATTACGGATGATAATATGCTAATGCTTTAGGCAGCAGATCCTTAATATCTTTTATGCGCTGTTCATCGCTTGGGTGTGTACTTAGCAATACAGGTACATTGCTGCTGCCGTTTTGTGCTGCCATGCGCTCCCAAAAGGTTACGGCCACGTTGGGGTCGTAACCGGCTACGGCCATAAAGTACAGGCCAGCCTCATCGGCTTCACTCTCCTGCTTGCGGGAAAAGGCCAGCAGGCTGAGATCGCCCGTTATGCCAAAAGCGGTGTTGAACAAAGTTTGTGTTGCCTGCGGTTTAGACGACAGCAATGCTGATAAGGCCTGGCCGCCGTACTGCACCAGAAGTTGCTGGCTCATGCGTTCATTGCCATGTTTCAGCACGGCATGTGCTATCTCGTGCCCCATAACTACAGCCAGTTCAGCATCGTTGGTAATGAACGGGGTGATGCCACTATATACAACAATTTTGCCACCAGGCAGGCACCAGGCATTTACTTCAGGGTTGTTTACCAGGTTGAACTCCCAATTGTAATTGGCGATAAGGTCTGACTGGTTTTTCTGTGACAGATAATTCTGTACTGCCGCGGTGACCTTTGCGCCTACACGCTGTACCATGGCAGCTTCCGGTGTGCCGGTAATGGGAGGGTTGGTAGCTATAAAAGTGCTGTACTGCTGCGCCGATAGCGATAACACAGTGGCATCATCTACCAGGTCGAGCGTATTGCGGCCATTCGCATTTTTGTGGCAGGCATAAAACCCCATGCTTATGAACAGGATGAAAATGCTGAGTAAAATATGGTTGCGTTTCATGTACTTTCTGTTTCCCGGATATATAATAAAGTCATACCAAAGGCAGGCGGTCTTACGTAAAAAAATACTACTATGTTACCAAGGGAATAACAAAAAATAGTTGGCCTGTGCGTATGCATTTTTTAAACAGGAGTTTATCTTTATATGAAAACCACCATATATATGCACAGTCTATTTTTATTTTCTATTACCGACCAGTTCCATCACTGGAAGGGAACATTACTTGTTTTGGGCGTTGGCTTTCTTATAGGCACCATACTGGGGCTTACCATGAAGTGGCGTAGCCTGGGTCTCGTTTTCTCCATGATCATGGGCATGGTTGGTGCGTGGTTATACCACAGTTTCCTGGTAGATTACTATGTGTACGCCCATAAAAAAATATGGAACGAGGTCATCTATTCTATAGTAGGCGCCTTTGCACTTACCGTAACACTCAATCTCATCTTCGGATCGAACAGGGGTAAGGACAGAACCTTCTGGAGGGCATAAGAACAGAACATGGAACGCAATAAAAGATGCCCGTGCTATTATGGCACGGGCATCTTGGTTTTACAGGGGCTGGTACTTTATTCCTTTACAAACTTGCGGGTGGTAGTGCCTGTCTTGTTTATGGTCTTCAGCACATAAACGCCCGTTGGCAGCCGGTTGATGTTGATCTCGGTTTTTGTTCCCGATATGTTTTGCTGCAGAACAACTGAACCATTCATATTGATGATACTTAGTTGCCCATCCTGCAGGTTCTCTACCGTTATCGCATCGCTGGCGGGGTTAGGGTATACCTTTACTTCGGCAGCAGTTATGTTTGGCACATAAGTGTTCATGGCCAGGGTGGTAATGGTCTCGTTGGTGATAACTGCAGGGTTGGTATCAAAGTAAATGTAGCCTTTGTTCTTTATCTGTGTGCCCAAGACATGCGTATTCAGCTTTACTTTAAAGCGCACATAACCATGGCTTGCCGGCTCATTATCGAAACTATCGGCCAGCCATATGTTAGGAAACTGGAAGTCGACCACGTTTGGCGCCAGCCAGCGGGCATTCATCAGGTGGCTGGATGCCAATATCTTAAGGCTTGACGGATCAACATGGCTGTCCAGCGTATCGGTAACATGTATGTCTATTGCCTCGGCCATACCAGTGTTCTGGAAATGGATGGTATAAGTAAGTTCGTCTGTAGTGTATGATGTAGCACCGGTAGGGCCGTAACCTGCGGGAGACACTTCCTTCTCGTTAGGGTCATATGAAGTAACAACGGGTATGCACACCATCTGGTCGTTATTGGCCGGGTTGATGTCAGCAGAAGGGATGTCTGTGAAGATATGGAAGCACAGTGTGTCGCCCATGGTTACCGAGCTATCCGGGGTCATATACAGGCTGGACATGAAGCTGTTCCAGTAAGCACCTGCCGATATACTTGACAGATCGTAATAGTGCCAGATGAGCGTATCGCCATGCACCTCTTCTGCCGGGTAAGCGCTTAGTGAAGAATCGTAGGCTACGCGGTGGTCTTTAACAAGGGTGAGCGTGCCGGAGACACCGATACAGCCGATGTTATTCACGTAAGGTTCGAGGAAGAAAGCCCTCGCCGGACGCGCCTTTCCGGGGCTGCCGGCCCAGCATTGCAGATCAATATTGGCCGAGCATTGCAGTGGAAAGTCGACATTGGATTGAGGCAGTGTGTGGAAGGTATACGGGCCTGCAGAGCATGCGCCGGGAGGAAAGATGAACGCGAAATTGGAATCGAGCGCAACTGTATACCCCGTCATGTATGTTTTCTGGATATTAAAGGTATAAATACCGGTAGAATAGTTGGTAGTAGGGTAATAACCCGCAGGATAAGAAGAAAATACCGTGTCTGCACAGTACGCCCACACATTCCAGAGTGTTGTATCGCCGGCATCGTAAATACAGTTACCGTTATTGTCGGCATATACCCGGCCTGTTACATTGCCATATTCACACGGAGAAGGGATATAGAGAGAGTCCGGATGCACGTCGATATAAATAGTATCTGACCCGGAAACAAACTTATAAACAGGGAAGTAAAAACGAGCAGTACTATCAGTAAGATATTGATCTGAGACCCACGAGTTAAGAGAAAACGCATAACTCGTCCATGGAGTGGTTCCGGCAAAGTTAGTGTCAGCACGATAAAGCCAGCCGCCGGCGGTATCAATAAGGTCTATCATATCATTGGTAAAAGAGCCGGTCTTTGTTACAATGATCGAAACTTGTCTTGAAGAGCCGCACCAACCGGTATCCCGGTAAATAGTATCGCCTGTTATGGCAACGGTAAGGTTACCGGAGGTGTATGTTTGCGCCCTGGTAGTGAACACGATAAAGCAGAGCAGTGCCAGCAGTAAACCCGGCAAATAGTGGTTTTTCATTAGTTAAGTTTTAGGTTATAAATAATTGCAGGTTTGTTAAAACAATAAACGTGCCATTTTTTAACATATTGTGTAATTACCTGGATATTCCTTCTGCTGCAAACAGCGCATCTACATCCTTCCCAACGGTAACCCCACGCATAACTGCTTGTTCATCAAAGAAGTAAAAAGGAAAAGCTACCTCTTGCCACCACGCCTTGTTGTAGTTGTATGGTGCATATTCTATAAGGCGCGGATAGAACGATTTAAGCAGATCGCCGGGAACATATAACGACAGTGAATCGGCCTGCCATTCAAACACATCGGTTATAGTGCACTCTTTTGTGCCAAAGCCTGTGTAAAAGAAATCGGTAGTGTATTTGCGGTACAGGCCGGCCGGAAACCATTTACCATTGCTCTGCTCGTAATCGGCAATAAGAGTGCCGCCGACGAACTCAAAAAAGTATCTTCTTTCGGGGTAGATGATATTGGCCTGGGTGTGGTAAAAAGAATAGCCGGGGTTGCGGAAGGCCTGCCGCTCTATGCGGCGGAAAGCAAAGGTTTTACGATCGACATACAGCTTACCTGTTTCGTAGGCAAAGCCACGGAACACCCTGTCGAGATCCCCCCAATTCACAAAACCGAACGTTTCTACCGTGTGCTTCGGGGAAAGGTAGTTGATCACATACTCTTCTTTATTGGAAGAAGAGTCGAACGAGAAGCGATAACTGCCCAGGTGGTTGAGTGCCAGCGCACTGGCCGTAATATGATATACAGGATCGCACTCCATCAGATCGCAGAGATTATCGCGCTGTACATTCATGTGGTTGTTGATGGTCTCTGTACGGCGGATGGCACGCAAGGCAAACGCCTCTTTAGATACGATGCTATCGGTTTTCTTTTTCAATTTATACATCACTACCGGTGAGGCTTCTACCAGGTTCATGAAGATGTCATTCACCTTTTGGTATTGCCGGTAAGAGGAATAGGCAAAGTAGCTGGAGTCAGCATAATTAGCAGTTATGGATCGTACAGCCTTCTTCACAATATCGCGCGCCGATAGCCCTTTGATCTCAGCCTCCTGCAGCAGGAAGGGCAGCACCTCGGTATATACATTCTGTGTATCAGCATTGCTTAGCTTATGTGTCACTACGGACTTGCGACTTGTTACGGAAACCGTAAACGTGAGCTCTTTTAGTTTGGATGGGAGGATAAAAGAGAAGTATCCTTTATCATCGGCTATTACTGTATTATCTGTCTCGTGCAGCTTGATGACCGCGAAGGGAACGGCGTTAGAATCTATGGTGTTAATAAGATGGCCTGTGAAGGTTGTTTGGGCCATTGATGAAGTGGCCATTATTATTAATAAAAAGAACAGGTAGATCTTCTTGTTCATGGATATGTGCATCTCATTAATAGACGAAGTATGTGACGATTGTCTTGGGTTAGCCTTTAAAGCTACAAAAGAGTATTAAATTCATATGAACCACGTCATATCGTTTAGCTATAAAAGGGCTAATTTTATTTTCCGCGTGCAAGTTCAGGAAGCAGATAAACAACAGCATAGCACCACCATAACCCTGGTGGTTGTTAGCGACGACCATTACATGATTCTGGTTGCCGCATTGCTGCGCTCCGTAGAGGCGCATGTGCCCGTAGGTACTAAGATAGACCTGTGGATAGTGAGCGACGGTGTAAGCGCTGAAAGCAAAACGAAAATGGCGGCCTCCGTAAATCAACAGGTAACAACCATACACTGGAAGGAGATACAGGAAGCCATACCACAAGGCTTTCACCTACCGAAGGACCTGAGCAGTTACCCGCTGAATATTTACATGAGGTTGTTCATACCATACTTCATACCGCAGGAAGTAGAGAAGGTGCTGTACCTGGATGCCGATATGATAGTGCTGCACGACCTTACCCGATTGTGGAATACCGACATCAGCAATTATGTGGTTGGTGCCGTGCTGGACCCCCGGTTGAAAACATTTGATAACCACTGGGGTGGTATAAAGAATTTTAAAGCGCTGGGCTTTAAAGGGACCACGCCTTACTTTAATACCGGTATGCTGCTTATTAACACGGTTAAGTGGCGTGCAGTTAATGCTACCGAGCAGATAGTAAAAGTGATCAACGACAATAAGCGCTATGCCAATTATCCTGACCAGTATGGCATGAACATAGTGCTGCACAACCAGTGGCTGCGGATAGACGACCGCTGGAACCACTTTGTTACCGAGCGCGATAAGACTCCGTATATACTACACTATGTAGAACGGAAGCCGATCTACAATACCTATAAGAATGGGGAGGACTTCAGGCTGATATTTATGAAGTACCTGCAGATGACGGCCTGGCGGGATACGCCGCTGATAAAAGAAACAAGCCGCTATGCAAAGAAGCTGAAGAACATATGGGACAAGCTGAAGTAATGCATGTACGGTATCAGTTTATCTTTATCTCGCAGCCCTTTACACTAAACTGGCCCTCCAGGTCGCCCCAGTGCTCCAGGCTTTTGTACACGACATTGCTATTGTAGAAGTAAAACGGGAAGGTATAAGCCTGCCAGAAATCTTTGTCATAAACATAATGGCTGTATAAGTCCAGCTTAGGATAAAAAGAATTGAGCAACTCGCCGGGAATGTAGCGCGATATAGAGTCGCAACGCCATTCAAATACATCTGTAATATCAAAGTCCAGGTGATCTGTTTTTGTATCTATCACATCACAGCTATACCTGCGGTACAATGCACTGGTATACCATTTGTTGCCTTTCCGTTCGTACTCCGCGATCATATCGGCATCTTTAAATTCCCACATACACTTACCATAATGTATGTAGTTACTGTGGTTGAAGAAAAAAGAATAGTCGGGATACCGATGAGCGTGACGGACAATTTTTTTAAAGGCAAGTGTTTTCCTGTCTATAACAACGGTGCCTGTTTCGTAAGTGGAGCGGGGAAAGGTGCGATAAAAATCTTCAACAGTAGTCTGCTCAGAACCGAACGTTTCTGTTGAACCTACAGGATGGACGTAATTGATCACGTAGTCTTCAAACTTTTGAGAGGTATCATAACTGAACCTGCAGCCTATTATCCTGTTTTGCGTCATGGTAGTGCGCATAGGCCTGTATACCGGATTTTCGTTAAACAAGTCTGAAGGATCATCCCGGTGATCATTCAAAGGGTTATTAAAGAACATGCAGCGCCGTATTTTGCGTAAGGCAAAGGCTTCGGAAGAAGCTATATGGCCATTGGAATGCCTGAAGCGGGACATCACCACAGGATTAGTTTCAATAAGGTTCATAAAAAAACCGTTTACAAATTGGTATTGCCGATAAGAAGAGTAAGCGAAATAGCTGGTGTCGGCATAGTTGTCCGGGATAGCCTGTATAGCACGTTTTACAATGTCGGCTGCTGAGCGGCCAATGATCTCCGCCTCCTGCAGGTTTTTTGGCGCCACATCCAGGTAAACCAACTCTGTAGCCGCAAATGTTCTCTTATGCCGGATGGTGGCTTTGAAGCCCATGATAGACACATTGAAGTTGAGCTGTTTGGAATTGTCGGGAATAAGAAAATAGAAGTAACCTGCGCTATCGGCAATAACAGTCTTATCTGTTTCCTGCAGTTTAATTACTGCATAAGATATAGTGGTGGAGTCTCTTGCATTGATAAGACGGCCTGTGAACTTTTGCTGGGCAAGCGACGATGCAGAACTTGTATATAACAAAATAAGGATCAGAAGAATGCGAAGCACAGATACTTGTTTCATGAGATATAGATAACGGTATACTAAGTTACTCAGTTAGCTTGTTTCTAACTAATATTTGTTTTGTTGTATATGTTTTCGTAGCTTTCTGTTCTAAAGCTTTTAAAATATGAAGACACTTGTACTTATGGGGGCTGCCCTATGTTTATGGCAGGGAGTAGCAAATGCGCAGGCGCGCCTGTCGCTATACGAAGAGTTTACGGGCGAAACATGTGGATCATGCGCCGGTGTTAATCCTACGCTCGATCCGCTGATGGAATCCACGGCCAATGCAGCCAAGGTGCATATGATCAAGTATATGTGCAATATACCGTCGCCCGGCCCGGTGTACCAAATGAACAATACCATTTTTGAAGATTCACGCCAGACATATTACAATGTGCCGTTTGCGCCGTTCGGCACGTTCGATGGGCAGGTACCTACATCCTCTGCATCTACATCATATCCGGGCTTTTCGGCTTACGTAACACAGGCCGATATAGACCAGTATGCAGCTGTAACATCGCCATTTACTATTGATGCTTCTTACCAGTACAACGCAGCCCACGATACAATTACTGCTACCATAAAAGTAACAGCCGTAGCTGCCTATGCACCAACCAGCGGCAACATAAAGCTGCGTGTAGCTTTGTGCAAAAGCCTGCACTTTGCCAGCCCGGTAAGCAATGGCGAACAGGATATACCTAATGTGGTACGTGCTATGTATCCATCAGTAACAGGTACCGGCATGGCTGCTACCTGGGCCGTAGGTGCTACACAAACCTATGTGGTAAAAGGTGCAGTACCATCAGAAGTGCTGGCGGCAGCGCCACACAACGCAGTAGACTCTACTGTTGTAGCCTGGATACAGAACGACAATGATAAGGTAATAGCGCAGGCCGGAATGGCACGCATGATACCGGTAGGTGTAAGCAATGCACAGGCAGATGCTCCGTCTGTTACTGTGTTCCCTAACCCGGCGGTGAATAACATAACACTTTCTGTAAACACAGCCGCAGCTACAAAAATGACTGCGACAGTTATTGATAACGCAGGCCGTGTATTGATGACCTTGCCAGAGCAACAACTGAGCGTAGGCACCAACAACATCGACATCAACACAGAAACGCTGGCGAGCGGTATCTACTTTGTGAAGATGAATGCTGGCGATAATGTTGTTACCCGCAGCTTTTCTATAGCTAAGTAAGGAATGTTCATATAAACTGAAAGCCATCCGGAAACACGGATGGCTTTTTTGTTGTCAGTATAATGCCGGGGGCAGATAAAAATCGTTCTCTGCTAAGCAGGCCACCTGGAGTAAAGACTTTACCCATAAAAAGACCGGGCGCTTACAAAGCGCCCGGTCTTGGTTTATTTAATAAGAAGTTTAGTAAAGATTGCTGGTATTCCTGTAGCCGGTTGCTGTGTTGCTGTACCAGTCTACAAACGATGAACCGGCAGATGCGCCCCATTCGCCAAAGTGCAGGTAGGCTTGCGTAATGTCTTTCTGCTCTACAGGATACTGGAACGGAGCCACAGGTACGTCTATAGCCCATGGCAGGCCGCTGGCAGTTACATAGTAGCGTCCGCTTGAAGCATTAGAATTATCATCGCTGGTACCAAAGTAGCTGGCATCGGCCAGGTCTGTCGGCAGATGGCCCCACAGGTGGGTCTCTCGACCACGACCGTAGTTATAGATGAACGGATTATAAGAGCTGAGACCGAAGGTGCTGATAGACGGGCCACCGGTAACATCGAATGAAACGGTGTAGTTGCGGGCTGCAGAAGAAGCCGCTCCGGGAACTGTGTTCCAGTTGGCCATTTCGTTGCGCATGTTGGTAAACAGGATAACTACAGCTTTAGACTGGCCAGCTTCCAGCGTACCACCAGCTACGTTGCTTACATTAGCAGCATTTACCGGGAACTGCACGCCGAATGCGTTGCTCAGCTCGCCGCCTGTAGCGCGTAGCGTATAGTTGCCTGTTACCTTCACCACATTGTTCGCAGCGTTGGTAATTACCTGGTAGCGGTAACCTATCACCAGGTCATTCATATCGTAGTCGCCTTTAGATGGCCACTTATCTTCAAAGGCCAGTGTGCCGCCTGCTGCAGAAGAAGGATAATAGTTGTTGTGTGCCTTGTTTGGATCTGATGGATATTCATCGATAGCATCGCCAACACCGTCGCCATCAGCATCAGCCACCACCGGGCCGCCATTGCCTTCGGTGTTACAACCTGTAGTAGGGATGTACACGGTGCAGCCATTAGCCGCGCCACCGCTAAGGAAAGAAGAAGCAATAGCAACTGGTGCGCATAGCTGCAATGCGCCAGCCGCAGAAGCGCCACTGTTGAATGTAACAGTGCCGGTAACTTTTATCAGTGATGTAGCACCGAAGCCCATTAAAGATGCATTGTTGATCAGGTTGGTGGTTTTGAACATAGCACCGTTATACTCATTCAGTACAGTGCCGCTGTTGATGGTGGTAGTACCGGCCACCTTCAGCAGGTTGTAGTTATAAACCACAGCGCTTTGGTTATAGTCGCCGCCAACAAACATGTTGCAGTTGTTTACAAACTGGGCTGCACCGCTGTTTTGCTGGAAGTTGCCATTGATGGTAAGTGTGGCCTCGTTGGTTACAGCAAAGTGAGAGCTGTTGTTGAAGCTGCCCGTTACCGTCATAGTGCCCCAGTTAACAAACGGGTTGGCGCTGGTGTTGATGTTGAAGTCTCCGTTGCAGGTGTAAGTACCGTAGTTGCTGAAAAAGCCTGCATCTGTAAATACACCGCTCAATGTACCGTAGTTGGTAATAGAAGCGCCGGAGTTGTTGAAGTTGAGGCCAGATAGTGTAGCAGATGCACCGCTGGTCACCAGCAGGCTTGCAGCGCCGTTAAAGTTCAGATTCTGCAGTGTAACGTTGCTGCCGCACACGCGTATGGTACCGCCGTTCACATTCTGGAAACCAACTGTAATATTGTTACCTGTAATGCATATAACATCGCCGGAATTGACGTTGAGATTGCTTACACTTGTAGTTATTGTATTCGTGCAGCCGCTGTTGCAGTCTTCTGTAGTAGACGTAGTGCGGTGTGCACTCTTATGTACGTACTCCGGGTCTATTGCTGCAAAAGACATGGTAACGCCGGTGCCCAGTGTTACTTTCTTTACGATATGAGACAGATCGGGAGATGTTTTTAAGAGATATACCTCCTTTACACTCTTCGCTATGTTCAGTGTTACATTATACGGAGTGTTGGTATTGGCCGCGCCCCTGCTCAGCAGGTAGCCGCCGTTAAAAGGATCGCCATCGTATATTGCTATGGTGTGATTGCCGGTTTCGAACCGCTCATCTGTGATGCCTACAGAAAAAGGCACAGGCCGTGTATTTTCCCAGTTAAAACCTGCGGGTACATTAATTTCATTCACACTGTTATACACGGTGCCATTATTGTTGCCTCCGTGTTTTTTGCATGATGAAATAATTAAAGAAGTGGCAATAGCAGCAAGCAGTAAAGATCTTTTCAGGCGCATACTTTTCGACGGAGTTATGTATGAAGAGAACATTAATAATTATATTTCTATTTATTGAGCTGTTTACTAATAAAACAACGCACAAAGTTACTGTATATTTTCGACCCTGGTATCAAAGCAGTAAAGGCCTCCCGGTGTAGGAGGCCTTTATTGTTGTTTATTGATAAAGATTAGCTGTGTTGCGGTAACCGCTTGCTGTATTGCTGTACCAATCTACAAACGAGCTACCTCCTGATGCGCCCCAATCACCGAAGTGAAGGTAAGCCTGGGTGATGTCTTTTTGCTCTACCGGGTAAAGGAAAGGAGCGGTTGGTATATCTATAGCCCAGGGCAGGCCGCTTGCAGTAACGTAATACCTGTTGGATGCTGCATTGGAATTATCGTCTTTGGTGCCGAAGTAAGAAGCATCAGCAAGATCGGTTGGCGCTTTACCCCACAGGTGCGTTTCGCGGCCACGGCCATAGTTATAAATGAACGGATTGTAAGAGCTAAGGCCGAACGTGCTGATAGTTGTTCCGCCGGTAACATCGAAAGAAATAGTGTAGTTTTTAGCAGGAGTTGTAGTTGCACCAACAACGGTGTTCCAGTTAACCATTTCATCGCGCATGTTGCCGAACAGGATAACTACGGCTTTCGTTTGTCCGCTTTCCAGTGTACCGCCGGTTACATTGCTTACATTGCTGCTGTTAACAGGGAACTGGATACCGAAGCCATTTGGCAGTTCGCCGCCGGTAGCGCGCAGTGTGTAGTTACCTATCACCTTTACTACTACGTTGCTTGCATTGGTAACTACCTGGTAGCGGTAGCCGATCACCAGGTCGTTCATATCAAAGTCACCTTTGGCTGGCCAGTTGTCTTCGAAGGCCAGTGTGCCACCTGTAGCAGCAGTAGGGTAGTAACTGTTGTATGCCTTACCAGGGTCTGAAGGATATTCATCTGTGCCATCAGGAACGCCATCGCCATCACTATCTGTTACTGCAGGAGTGCCATTGCCTTCGCCGTTACAGCCAGATGTTGGAATGTATACTGAGCAACCATTAGCCGCGCCACCGGTAAGGTATGATGCGCCAACTGTGGTAGAAGAGCAGATCTGTAAAGCGCCGTTAGCCACAGCTCCGCTGTTGAAGATAACAGTAGAGCCGGTGATCTTAACCAGCGATGTGCTACCATAACCCTTAACAGTAGCATTGTTGATGAAGTTATTGGTCTTCAGCATAGCTCCGTTATACATGCCCAGCTCTACACCGCTGTTGATAGTAGTTGTGCCGGCAACCTTTATCAGGTTGTAGTTCTTTACGTTTGCGCTCTGGTTGTAGCTGCCGCCAACGGTAAGGCTGCAATTATTTACAAAGTTAGAGTTGCTGTTTGGCTGGAAGTTACCATTTACAGTAAGGCTGCCGCTGTTGGTGGCCACTGCAGTAGTACCATCGTTAAAGTTACCTGTAACGGTCATGGTACCGCTGTTCAGGAAGGTATTAGCGTTGCTGTTGATGTTGAAATCGCCATTGCAGGTATAAGTGCCTGTGTTGGTGAAGTAACCATTATCTGCAAATACGCCGGTAAGGGTGCCGTTATTAACTATAGAAGCGCCTGAATTATTGAAGTTAAGACCCGACAATATTGCAGAACCGCCGCTGGTGATAAGCAGGGTAGCTGCACCATTGAAGTTAAGGTTCTGCAGGGTAACGTTAGTACCGCAAACGCGTATGGTACCGCCGTTCACGTTCTGGAAACCAACTGTGATATTGCTACCGGTGATACAGATAACGTTGCCGCTGTTCACGTTAACGTTAGATGTGCTGGTGGTAATGGTGCTCGTACAGCCGCTGCTGCAATCGTCAGTAACGCTGGCTTCGCGATGAGCGGTTGCTTTAAATGCTACATCAGGGTCGATAGCGCCGAACGACATGGTAACGCCGGTGCCCAGGCTCACCTTCTTAACGATCTGTGACTGATCGGGAGATGTTTTAACTATATATACTTCGTTAACTGCTTTAGCAATGTTAAGTGTAGCCTCGTAACCTGTACCGGTGTTAGCCGATCCTTTGGCGAGCAAAGAACCACCATTGAACGGATCACCATAGTAAACAGCAATAGTGTGGTTGGCAGTGCTGAAGCGATCATCGCTAATACCTATTGAGAAAGTAACAGGACGAGTGCTTGCCCAGTTGAAACCTGATGGCACGGTGATCTCGTTTACGCTGTTGTAGGTTTTAGTGCCGGGGTTAGCATCGTTCCCAGACTTTTTGCATGATGGTGCCGCAATAATACCTGCGAAGGCAATAGCGAGCAATAGCGAATTTTTTAGTTTCATGTTATGTTCGAGTGTTAGTATACCTTAAAATGTGAATTAACAGTGCAAAAATAGGCGACAGAAGTTGTTAACATTGTTATTTGGGTGATAATGCTAAGTAATAGATATGTTAATGAAAACCTTAGGGCTTGCTATCAGAAATAATATATATAAAAATGTTGCAAGGCAAAAGAGGGCAGTACACTACACCTTCTTTTTAAAAGCCAGCTCGGCTTTGTGCAGGTAGTCTTGCTGAGAGGGGTCTATGGTACGCTTTTCTTCTTAATTGTGTAATACCGGCCTGCCATTATAATATTTAACCAGGGTATATGCAAGGGCAACGTCCTCGATTTCCCAGCAGCAGCGCACCTAAGTGCCGTTTATAGCTATAAACATGGCTAACGAGACAATTTTACAAAATTGGCGGTTAGTATATTGTCGGCAAAAGAATGTGGTGAATATAGCCAGCTGTTTGATAAGAGATAATTGATCTGTTCATGCGGTAGTTGATTAATTTTGTTGCACAGTATGATCAGCGTGTTTGAAAAATACCTGGAAGAATACGGCATGACAAGGGCCGATATAGCAAGAGCCTGCTCGCTTGCCCGGCAGCGCAGTTTGCGCCGCAATGAAAGCCTGCTGGCTGAAGGAGAAGTGTGCCGTTACAAGGTGTTTATCTGTTCCGGATTGCTGCGGACTTACCGGATGTCTGCCGATGGGGTAGAACATTCGCTGCAGTTCTCGCCGGAGTCGACCTGGACACTGGAGGTGGAAAGCTACGATAAACAGATACCCAGCCAATACATTATTGCAGCCATAGAAGCCAGCGAGGTGTTATTGTGGACCAAACACGATTTTGAAACACTGCTGGCTGAACTGCCCAAACTAAAAGAACTATCACAAAAGCTGATATCGACCAACATATATAACAGCCGCCACAGGCTTGCAGCAGCGCTTAGCGCCACGCCAGAGGAAAAATATTCTGATTTTGTGCGCACATCTCCCCAGCTGCTGGCGCGGTTGCCACTGCACATGATCGCCTCTTACCTGGGCATGTCGCTGAAAACACTTACCCGCATCAGGCACGCACAGTGGGCCCGGTGAATTATGGTCATTTGACCATGTTTAGCAGTAGCCTGCTATGCAACTTTGCGGCATAAAAACTTTGTTTTATGCGCGTATTTGTAACAGGAGCTTCAGGATTTGTAGGCTCTGCCGTAGTAAAAGAATTAATGGCTGCAGGCCACCAGGTGCTGGGTATGGTGCGCAGCGATGAGGGTGCCGCAAAAGTGGCCGCTACGGGTGCAGAAGTGCACCGTGGTGATATTTACGACCTGGATAGTATTAAAGCAGGAGCAGCAGCGTGCGATGCAGTTATACACACAGCCTTCAACCATGACTTTTCAAAATTCAAAGATAACTGCGAGACGGATCGCCAGGTGATAGGAGCGTTTGCAGAAGTATTGGCAGGAACAGGCAAACCATTGGTTGTAACATCGGGCATAGGGTTGCTGGCTGCTAATGGTACCCTAGTAACAGAAGATGACAGGCCGGCCATAACATCGGCTGTAATGCCGCGGGTAGCTACAGAAGAAGCTGTGCAGGCGGCGATAGCTGCGGGTGCGAATGCCTATATACTGCGCCTGCCGCCAACCACACATGGCCGTGGCGACCACGGATTTGTGCCGATGCTGATAGGTATGGCACGCGCCAACGGCGCATCGCGCCTACATTGGTGAGGGTAACAACCTGTGGCCAGCAGTGCACCGATTGGATGCCGCCAAATTGTACAGGCTGATAGTAGAGCAACAACCAGAACAGCGCATATACCATGCAGTGGCCGAGACCGGTATACCATTTAAAGATATAGCAACCACTATTGGTAAGGGGCTGAACATACCTACAGTAAGTAAAACCGGCGATGAGGCAGCAGCACACTTTACCTGGTTCCTGCATTTTGCCGGCATGGGCTGTAAAGCATCGGCAGAGAAAACAATGGCGACCACCGGCTGGCAGCCAACGAATGAAGGGCTGATGGAAGACCTTGTGAATGGAGGCTATTTTGAATAAGCCTATTGAGAGATTACTAATTAAACACCCGCTGATGAGGCGGGTGTTTTGTTTATCTAAGCTATTGCTGAAGGTAAGGTGTCAAAAGGAATATACCTCTTTGTCTACAGCATATGCATCTAAAAAAGGGTATATTTATTTTATGAAGCTAAATAAACCTAAGAAACATCATTTTGTCCCGGAGTGTTACTTGAGAAAGTTCATACACAAGAACGAACTTTCAGTACTTGACATATCTAAAGTAAAAAAAGGATACAAAGAATACATTCGAAAAAAGAAACCCGCTCAGGTTTGTTATGAACATGAGTATTACAGCATCAGCGACACACTAAGAACTGATGCGTTTGGCCTCAATAATTTCGAGGAATTATTTATTGAATCAATCTTATTGCGTAAGATAGAAGAGAGATATAACACGCTGTTTTCGAAAATTACAAGGGATACTAGCATTGCACTCAAAGATGCTATAGACTGGAGTGACTTTATAATACAAATGAAAATACGGAATCCATATTATCAAAAAAACATAAAGAGGAATCAAGATAAATGGGTAGAAGATTCGATGAGAGATATTTATAAACAACTCCCTCAAGAAGGACGCTATTTAAATGTTCCAGAAGAAATTAAAAAAGCAATGAATGATTCCATAGTTGACAAGTATAAAGCTGACATCGATTTTAGCAAAAAAATTCAACTATCAACAATAATAAACAGAGATTCAGACAACCCATTAACTAATGAACGGTTTAGGCAGGCTCTCATTAATTGTCAATGGTACCTACTTATCGCAGAAAAAGAACCATATTTTATTACATCTGACAATCCAGGATTTTCCGTGACAGATCAAGATAATCTAATTTACAACACCCGTTTTATTAACCACTTTTCTTTCTATTTCCCATTATCGCCCAATTATTGTCTCTTGATAAATGATCATAATTTAGACAATAGTTATAAAGAGCAGCACATGAATAAGCCAATTATTAAAACAACAGTTTCACCGTCTTTAATTATATGGGTAAACAACAAAACAATTCAATTAATTAATAAATTACTCATCGCATCCAGCGATTGGTACCTTTCGAAAGTACTAGAAGCAAATCAAGCATAAGTATAAAAGCAAAAAAGGTTCAGGCATTAGAAAAATGGACACAAAAATCGATATTCATAACAAACAAATTTGCCAAGAGTGCGTTGGTGAGCCTTTTTTAAAGAGCCAAATTGATACGAAAGCACAAATAAATACCTGTAGCTATTGTAGTCAAAATGCAAAATGTATAATCATAAGTGATTTGTCGCAAAAAGTAAAAAGTGCATTTAAAAGACATTATAAAAATAACTCGAGAATTTGGAACTGGTTGGATGGAAATAATAAAGATGGGAAAAGTGTTTTAGAAGCAATCAGAGATTCGGCATTAGTGCCTATAGAAGCAGCAAAAGATATTCAGACAATTTTAATTTTTTATAAGAAGCAAGGTGCTGTTATTCGTTTTTTTTCATTTTTCTCTTCATTTCTTGATTTTGACTTTTCCCAAGAGTCGAAATGCGTGCCACAGACATTTAATGATAATGAATGGAGAAAAAAATGGAAATCATTTGAAAGCACTTTGAAGACAGAGGCTAGATACTTTAATAGTGAAGGAGCAAGATTGTTGTCGTCAATTTTCGATGATTTGAATACGTTATCAACCGCGGAGAATAGTTCACTAATTGTTCATGCCGGCCCACAACAAAAAACCAAAGAGTTGTTTCGTGCTCGGGTTTTTCAATCGAACGAAAAAATTAGTGAGGCATTGAAATCAATAGACATTAACCTGGCCCCACCACCTTCATCATTGGCATCTGGAGGTAGGATGAACGCAAAAGGCATATCTGTATTTTATGGCGCAAGCGAACCAGAAGTCGCCCTCGCGGAAGTGCGACCACCAGTGGGCAGCCAAGTGCTAATAGGGCGCTTCGAATTGATAAAAGATATAAAACTCTTGGATTTGACAGCTTTCTCCAAGATATCGACAAAGGGAAGCATTTTTGACGAAAAGTATGCTTCTTATATTCAAAAAGCAATGTTTCTAAAGTATCTCGGACAACGAATTGCTCAACCAGTTATGCCGGATGACGAAGGAATAGAATATTTGGTTACTCAAGCTATCGCAGATTTTTTGTCATCTGAATCAAAACTAAAAGTCGATGGTGTAATTTTCCCCTCTGTTCAGGTTGGTAGAGATGCAAAAAATTTTGTTCTCTTTCATCGGTCTTCTTTTGTAAAGAGTAATGTAGAAAATTCGTCAAAAAAATTAAAGATAAACTTTGGCATCATTTCCGAAATGGGCCTGCCTAGCAAATATGAAATTGTCCAAAGTACAGTAAAGGCTAGTGATATGTCGGATAAAGCAATAGTTCACATAGAAGAGGAGAGCCGCATATTAACAAGCAAATATCTCCCAACCTTAAAATTAGATTTGGATTCGATAGTTGTTCGTGTCGTACAGTCTGTCAAGTATACTACAACGGAAAATAAGGTAGTTAGAATTGAGCAGCAACAAGAAGATACAATTAGGGTGTTGTCTAAAATAGACGAAAGAAAGAACTAGCGTAAGTATTCAAGCACTTTGTTACAATATTTAAACACCCGCGGATGAGGCGGGTGTTTTGTTTATCTATCACAATATATTCTCCCGGTTCATCCGCGTCTCCAGATAGACTTCTGTTACTACGTACTAACCTAAAGCTGGTTCTCCGCCTTCGCCGCGCAACTCTTCTATGCAGTCGAACTGTATTGCCTCTGGCCTGTTGTCCTGGATAAAGGCGTTTTGAACTGCTCTGGTAGATAAGCTGGTACATGGGCTAAGGCTGCTACGTATAGCATATTCCTTCTTGTTAGTTGCGCTGGCGATAGTAAAAAAGGATTTCTCTTATTTCCGTAGTAATGACAGGTATACAAATACTTCGTACTCGTCACCTGCAAATGGGTGTTTCGTCACCACTAATGCACTAATAAATCAACGCAGGACGAAATTTAGATAAAGAAAGTCACCATCTAAATATTAAAGTATGAAGCACCTGTATTTATTTTCTATCGCGGAGCAGCTCCATCACTGGCGGGGCACATTACTGGTGTTGGGCATAGGCCTGCTTATTGGCGGGCTTTGGGCCGCGCTGATGAAATGGCGGAGCCTGGGCTATAGCTTTTCTATTCTCTGCGGTGCACTGGGCGCGTGGCTGTACCTCAGTTTTTGCATGGACTATTACACTTATTCGCACAAGCACGTGTGGAACGAGGTGATCTGCGCACTGGTAGGTGCAATAGCCTTAACAGCCACACTCAACCTGCTTTTTGGCTCCAATCGCGGGAAGGATAGGACATTCTGGAGGGCGTAGCGACTTACCTTTTTTTATGAAAACGGGTGCCTCAATTGCGTTGAGGCACCCGTTTGTACGTTTACTTTCAGGGGGAGTATTAAGTTGCTTACACCCTTCCCCGTTTTATTTCTTCTACCACACCTGGGTCAAGCAGTGTTGAAGTATCGCCCAGGTTCTCGGTTTCGCCCTCGGCTATTTTGCGCAGAATGCGGCGCATGATCTTGCCACTGCGGGTCTTTGGCAGGCCGGGTACAAACTGCACTTTATCGGGCCGCGCAATAGGGCCTATGATGCGGCCTACTGTTTGTGCTATGTCCTGCCGAGTAAGGGCGGGATCGTGATGGGTGCCATCGTATATAACATATGCGTAGATGCCCTGTCCCTTAATGTCGTGCGGATAGCCTACTACTGCGCTTTCTATAACACCGGCGTGCATGTTGATGGCGTTCTCCACCTCGGCAGTGCCTATACGGTGGCCGCTTACATTCAGCACATCATCTACCCGGCCTGTTATGCGGTAAAAGCCTTCTTCGTCGCGCAGGCAGCCATCGCCGGTAAAGTACATGCCCGGGTAGGTGGCAAAGTAGTTAGTGCGGCAACGCTCGTGATCGCCCCACGTAGTGCGTATGATCGATGGCCACGGGAATTTGATGCACAGGTTGCCGGTAACACCGTTACCTTCTATCTCTTTACCGTTCTCATCTACAAGTACGGGCTGTATGCCCGGTAGCGGCAGGGTAGCGTAGCTGGGCTTGGCCGGTGTTACGCCCGCCAGGTTGCTGATCATAGTGCCACCTGTTTCTGTTTGCCACCAGGTATCTACAATAGGGCAGCGGCGCTTACCAATATGCTCGTCGTACCAATGCCAGGCCTCTTCGTTTATGGGTTCGCCTACGGTGCCCAGCACGCGCAGGCTATCCAGGTTGTGTGCATTTACGGGACCAGTACCAAAGCTCATCAGGCTGCGGATGGCCGTAGGTGCTGTGTATAATATGTTTACTTTGTATTTATCTACTATACTCCAGAAACGGCCGGCATCTGGCCAGGTAGGCACACCCTCAAATATCAGTGATGTAGCCCCTGCGCACAGCGGACCGTATACTATGTAGCTGTGGCCGGTTATCCAGCCAATATCTGCGGTGCAGAAATGTATATCCTCCGGCTTGTACTGGAATACATTTACAAAAGAGTAAGTGGTGTATACCATATAGCCACCGCAGGTATGTACCACACCCTTGGGCTTACCGGTAGAGCCGGACGTGTAGAGGATGAACAGCGGGTCTTCTGCGTCCATCTCTTCGGCGGGGCAATCGGGGTTGCCCATAGTCTCTACCTTTTTTATCTCGTCTTCCCACCACACATCGCGACCCTTCAGCATACTTACGGGGATGCGGGTACGGGTGAGTACCACTACGCGTTTTACAAAGCGGCATTGCACCAGCGCATCGTCTATCACACTCTTCAGCGGTATGTCTTTATTACCACGGTAAGCACCGTCGCACGTCACAACAAACTCTGCTTGCGCATCCTGCAGCCTGTCGGCAATGCTTTGTGCGCTAAAGCCGCCGAATATTACGGAGTGTATAGCACCTATGCGTGCACAGGCAAGTATGGCTATGGCCAGTTCCGGCACCATGCCCATGTAGATGCAAACGCGGTCGCCCTTTTTTACGCCATTATTCTTCAGCACATTGGCGAACTGCATTACTTTATGGTGCAGCGCTTTGTAAGTGAATATATGGTGGTGCTCTTCAGGGTCGTTTGGCTCCCATATAATGGCTGGTTCATTGCCGCGAGTCTCCAGGTGGCGGTCCAGGCAATTCTCGGTTATATTCAACTTGCCACCTGCGAACCATTTTACATCGGGCCCGGTAAAGTTCCAGTCGAGTGTTTTGTCCCACTTTTTCTTCCAAACAAAGCTTTCGGCCACACCAGCCCAGAAACCTTCGGGGTCTTCTACACTTTTTTTATAAGCAGCGTCGTATTCTGCCCTGTTACGTACCTGGAACGGGTAAGACATATCTGAGGTATTTTATCTGCCTAAATTACTGAATATCTAAAAGGAGAAGTATACAAAAATCTCAAAAAGCAGCAAACGGATAGGTAAAAAGTACCAAATCTGTTTTTGTACATCTCCGGTTAACAAATCCTTTTTACAGCCTTTGCCAAAAAATCTGTAGATTGAAGTTAAAACCAGCGGCCACAGGATGAAACGTGCATTACGGAATATATACTACTTTCTGCCTGTGCAGTTGCTGCTGCTGCATTTCCGTAAGTACCAGCTGCTCCTCAGTTTCTGGCTGATACTGGTATTGGTAATTACCAAACATTTTGCTGCGCACTTTGGTGCATCATCCCTTTTCCTTTCGCCGGAGTACCTCGGGCAGATCAACTTTGCGGGTATGGTGCTTATGGGCGCCGCCATGTGCGTGTTTATGATGACGTGGCACATCACCACTTTCATTATCCATAGTAAGCGTATGCCCTACATGGGCGCTACGCGGCATGCCTTTTTGGTGTACTGTATCAATAATGCCATTATCCCGGTAAGCTTCCTTATTTTTTATACCATAGTATACATCCGCTTTCAGTACCTGAATGAGCATGCGGGGCTTAAGGAGATATTGGTGTTGCAAGGTGGCTTTTATATTGGGTTTATCACGGTTGTGTTGCTGTCGTTTGCTTACTTCTTCCGCGTGAGCCGCGACTTTATTAAGTCGCTGCTTACCAACATAGCCAAGCCATCGCGCATCCGCAAAGTGATACCGTATGATACACTGGATTACGAAATAGATATTGTGCCTGCCCGCTCCTTCATTACCGGGCATATGCGGATACGCCTGTGCGATGACCTGCCGCCCTACAACACCCGGGTGCTGAACAAGATAATGAGCCGCCACCACCGCAACGTGCTGTTTGCAGCGGTGTTTGCATACTTGTGCCTGCTGATTATGGGCATCTACATGGATCAGCCGCTGCTGAGGATACCTGCGGGTGCGGGCTTTATGTTGCTGTTCGCTATGATCATGGGTTTTGTGGGTGCGTTCAAATACTTCCTGAAGAGCTGGGAGGCCATAGGATGGATCACCTTTGCGCTGGTGCTATCGGTTATGGTGCGCTACCGGATATTTGACCTGCGCAGCATTGCCTATGGCCTTAACTATAAAACAGGCATAGACAAACGCCCGACGTACGATTACGAAAACCTGCACAAGGTGTTTAATGCACAACGATTTGAGGCAGACCGGCAACAGGAAGAAAGCAGGCTGGATAAATGGAAGGCGCTGAACAGTGCCGACAGTAATACACTGGTGGTGATCACCACCAGCGGCGGCGGACTCCGCTCGGCCTACTGGACCTTCCGCACACTACAGTATATAGACAGCGTGAGCCACGGACGGCTGTTTAAACACACGGTACTGATAACCGGGGCATCGGGCGGTATGATAGGTGCTACTTACTGGCGGGCCATACACGATGCCTGGCTGCAAGGCAGGCTGAAAAACCGCTATGCCTTCCAATACCAGGCCAATATGGGTAAAGACCTGCTCAACCCAATCATCTTTTCGCTGGCCTGCGTGGACCTGATATCGCCCTTCAACAAAATATCGATAGGCGGCTACTCTTATACCCGCGACCGCGGCTACGCCATGGAGCAGGAACTGGTGACCAACACCGACAGCCTGCTGGATAAGAGCATTGCTTATTATGCCCCCCGCGAGGCTACAGGACAGATACCCCAATTGATTGTAAACAGCACCATCATTAACGACGGACGCAAACTGATGATGGGCAACCTGCCGCTTACTTATCTTACCCAGCCGGAATATTCGCTGCAGGAAGCAATGCCGCCAATAGATGCAGTCGACTACAGTACCTTCTTTGCTGGCAAGGATCCCGGTAATATTCGCATCACATCATGCCTCCGCATGAATGCTACCTTCCCGTTTGTGCTGCCGGTAGTAAGGCTGCCGAGCACACCCTACATGAACATAATGGACGCCGGCCTGCGCGACAACTTCGGGTCGGAAATGGCCAGCCGCTATATGTTTACTATGCGCGACTGGATCAATAAAAACGTAAGCAATGCTATATTCCTGGAGATACGCGATAGCCGGGAGTGTGATGTGAGCGCAGCCTCCAACGAATCATCATTCGCTAATATGCTGATGGACCCGCTGTTTGTGATACAGAACAAGTGGGAGGCTTTCCAGAGCTATAAGCACAGCATCATTAAAGATCTTACACCAATGATGGCACCGGGAAAAATGCACTATATATCTTTAGTATACATGCCGAAGGAAAGTAAGACCTCGGCAGCACTCAGTTTCCACCTTACCTCTGCCGAGAAGGAAGACCTGTACCGCTCTATCTATTACAAGGATAACCAGGCCGCGATTGAGGAATTGCTGAAGGTGCTGAAGTGAAGTTGACGTAATGAAGTTTAAATAGCTGTCATGGTGAGCTTGTCGAATCCATGATTGCGACTACGAGCATCTTAAACAACCCATGACCGTGCCGCACTTCGACAGGCTCAGTGTAACACTATGAGGTGGTCGCTGTCATTGGAGAATGATTGCGTTTTTCCTGAATAGCACCTCGCCATGACCGGATTTTTGTTTCTATTGAGTAAACATATGATTACACTTGCTGCTCCAATACAGCCCAATCATAAACAGGTGGTTGCCATTTTTTATTGGTGAGGCGCTCTGTAAGGCTGCGGTGCTGCAGGAAAATGTTCTTATCCGTTACCAATACATAAGGCTGTATCAGTGCGCTATATTTTACCACTTCGCTCCAGGGGCGACCATTAAAGTGCTGCAGGAAGGAGGCTATTATCTGGCGCATCTCTTTAAGGTTCCAGTAGTGCAGCATATATGGTAGTGCAGACCTGATATTGCCCTTATTACTGAACTGCACGGAGAAGGCAAACTGCTCTACCACATGCTTGGGGAACTTAGGATATTCGCTATCGGTGTATTCCAGCGCCTTTACTAATAACTCCCTGTGGTTACTATGAAAGCCCAACACGCCTGCGTTCCACATATAGCGATCATAGAGTGGGGCACGCTCACTTTGTATGGCATTGCCACTGCGCAGGAATGCGTCCAGTTTACGGAAGATAGGGTTGGGCTTGTCGCTTATCTTACCTTCCTGCATATGCATGTATAGTTCGCCGGGTGCTATGCCATTCCATACATCGTCCAGCTTTCGCAGGAACACCATGTCGGTATCGGTATAGAGGATGTTGCCGGTATGTGTTTCAGTAAAGTCCAGCAGCAACTCTATTTTAACGCGGTGCACAAAGTCTATACTGCCGCGCCATTGTTTGATGAGCGCTTCATCCATTTTGCGGAACTTAAGCGGCAACGGGCAATCTCTGAACCTGCTGAACCATTCTGTTTTATCGGTGTATATCCATATCTCGGTGCCCGCCAACTCATCGGGGGTATACAGCCTGCTCAGAGACATGAGCGCATACGCACATTCTAAGAACACGTCTTCGTATCCGTAGCATTGCAGTACTATGTAGTTGGGTTGGCGCATAAATTCTACGCTTGCTGCTTGTTCATCCATTCCTGGCGTACCACCATTTGGGCGCGCTTTACTATATCTTCTGTAAGCAGCTTTATGCCGCGGCCATGGCAGGCCTTGTATGTTTTCTTAGAGCCGCAGTAGCAGGGGCCTTCGGCCTTGCCGCCACTCATATATAGCTGCTCAGCACCCAGGCGATACTGGTTCAGTGTGTCTACGGTGCTAAGCACAGACTCCGGTAACCACAGTTTATCTTCATCGGTATATATGCTGAGCCCGTAAAGCTTGTCAACCGTTTCTGAGAGGAGAATAAAGTCGTCTATCAACCGGCTGCCGGTGGTGTTCACCCGGACATTAGGGATAGCCATCAGGTCGTTGTTAATGGGCTGGTTGTCGGGGACGAACATGATTGTTTCTGCACCAAGTTTATTGGGCGATACATCAACCAGGTCGCCGGCAGGGTTCTCCCACACAGCGTAGTGTTCTGCCTCTATAAAATGCTTGCTCTGCCACACTACCCAGCCATAGTGTAGTTTGCCACCATCGCGCTTTACCTTTTCGGCTACGTTATCGTAGCAGGCATTGGGCTGGCTGTACTCTTCCGGCTTTACCGGCACTAGTTCCGGGTCATAGTCTACCTGCATGGTATCCAGCAGTAACTCTACTTCGGGCGTTACTGCCCCGGGAACGGTAACCATTCCCGGAGTATTAAAATATGATGTTGACATTGATCTTAGAATTTTAATCCTGTTACTTCTTCAAGATGACGGTCGAGGAATTTTTCTGCAGCTATCAGGCCTTCGTGCAGGATAGTATCCTTGGCCATGAACGATGTGGTCTTGCGCAGCTCGGTCATTAATTTTTCAAGCGCAGGCGATGTTTGTTTAGGCCTGCGGAACTCCAGCGCCTGGGCCGCGGTAAGCAATTCTATGGCCAGTACACGCTGCACGTTCAGTATCACCTTGCGCAGCTTGGTGGCGGCGTTAGAACCCATGCTCACGTGGTCTTCCTGTCCGTTGCTGCTTACTATACTGTCTACAGATGCCGGTGTGCAGTATTGCTTGCTCTGGCTTACAATGGCTGCGGCAGTGTATTGTGCTATCATAAAGCCGCTGTTCAGGCCGGCGTCGGGCGCCAGGAAAGGTGGCAAGCCGCGCTGGCCGCTTACCAGCAGGTAGGTGCGGCGCTCAGAAATATTGCCCAGCTCGGCCATAGCTATTGCCAGGAAGTCGGCCTGCAGGGCCAAAGGCTGGCCGTGGAAATTGCCACCGCTTACAATAGCATCCTCATCGTGAAAAACTATCGGGTTGTCTGTTACTGAGTTGATCTCTGTTTCCACTACACCTTTAGCCATGTCCACCACATCTTTGCTGGCGCCGTGTACCTGCGGCATGCAGCGGAAAGAATAAGGGTCCTGCACCTGCACCTTAGTGCCCTGCTGCATCTCGCTGCCTTCCAGTATTTGTAATAAACGTTTTGCAGTATCTATCTGCCCCTTGTGCGGGCGCACACGGTGTATAGCGTGGCGGAAAGGTTCTGTTTTGCTGTCGTAAGCATCGGTAGAGAGTGCGCCTATCACATCGGCCCATACCAGCAGCTTCTTTGCCTGGGTAAGACTCCAGGTAATGTATGAGCTCATGAACTGGGTGCCGTTCAGCAGGGCCAGGCCTTCTTTGGCGGCCAGGCTCATAGGCTTCAGGCCGCAGGCTTCCAGCGCTTTGGTAGCAGGCATGATCTCGCCTTTGTAGCGCACTTCCCCTTTGCCCAGGATGGGCAGGCACAGGTGGGCCAGTGGCGCAAGGTCGCCTGAGGCGCCAAGAGAGCCGAGCTCGAACACACGCGGATGGATGCCATTGTTATAAAAATCGACCAGGCGTTGCACTATTTCTGTGCGCACGCCACTATAGCCCTGGCTAAGACCGTGTACCTTCAGCAACAGCATCAGGCGCACTATCTCTTCCGGCACCTCGTCGCCCATGCCACAGGCGTGGCTGGTAACCAGGTTTTCCTGCAGCTGAGACAATTCTTCGTCTTTAATGCGCACATTGCACAAAGAGCCAAAACCCGTGTTGATACCGTAATAGGTGTTGCCCTCTTTAAGTATATTATCCAGGTAGGCACGGTTATGGTCTATGCGGCCTTTTGCGGCGGCAGACAATGTGATCTGTTCCTGCGACGTACGGAAGTAGTCGATAGATATATGTTCTGGTAATTCCATGATCTTTTAATTGATGGGGGCAAAAGTAATGGATATACAAATGTGTGGCAAAGTTTCACGCAAAGGGCGCAAAGGGCCGCAAAGAGAAATAAGCAGGCAGAGCACGCAAAGGCCCCGTCTTTTCGGGTGCAGCTACTTTTTGTATTTTTTTACGATAGCAGCCAAATCTGCCTCTATGCTTTTGTGCACGCTTTCTACTATGCGGCCAATTTCTTTGGTGCCATCGAAGAGGATGATGGTGGGTACAAATTCTATGTTATAGGGTTTTTCCTGGCCCTGGCCTACGGTTTTAGAACGGTTTACACCGTACATTACCAGCTTATCCATAGGGTAACCGGCCTCTGTCAACACCTTATGCAGCTTTGGTACCAGGTCGCGCGAATCTCCGCACCAGGTGCCCATAACAACGATGATGCTGTATTTGGGCAATTCAGTTTTTAGCGTGTTGATGTAGCGCTTCTTTGGCTTATAGTGGTCGGAGCCGGTGTTGTACCAGTCAAAGGTTGGCTCATCATCTAGCACTTTGAAGTCTATCAGTCCGCGGTACACTACACGCTGGTTGATGCTGTCTATGCTGGTCTCATATTTTTTCATAATGCCCTGTGCCTGTGTTTGTAACGTAATGATCAAAACTGCCGCAAGGGCTATTAGCTTTTTCATGATTATTTAAGTTGGTTTTTTATAGCCACCAGCTTGGCGCGCAGGTGCTGCAACGATTTCTTAAGGTCTACCGATTCTACCTCTATTTTTTTCTTCTCTTCCTTCAGCTTTGCTTTTGCTCCCGCCAGCGTAAAGCCGCGCTCTTTTACCAGGTGGTGTATGGCGCGCAGCTCTTTTATCTGGTCTATATTATACAGGCGGTCGCCCTTGCGGGTGGTGCGCACCTTCAGGTTGAACTCTGTCGTCCAGAACCTGATGTGCGATGTTTTGACTTTAAACATGTCGGCCACCTCGCCGATGGAATAATATTGCTTGCCATCAGTAGGCTCTTCTATTACTACGGTTTCCTTCTCCTTTCTTGCTTTCTTCGTCGCTTCGGCAGGCGCGGCAAGCTCTTCGATAGGTGTGTCCTGTTCAAGGCTCAGCGGCTCTGCTGCCATTTCTGCTACCGGATGCAGCACCTCTTTCTGCTGTGCAGGTTCATTTTCTATCGCAGGTATCACTACCTGCTGCTCGGGGGCAGGCGCTGCTTCTATTGTTTCTGCTACCGTTGCGGCAACTTCCTCAATGGGGGGCTGTTCCTGCGTTTCTGTTGTTACATGGGCATCCGCAGGGGCAATTTCCATTGCCTCCGGTACATCGGTTTTTTTCTCTTCGGGGTTCTTCTTGGCTTTGGTTTTTGGGGCAACTTTAGGTTGCTCCGGAACAAATTCCTCTCCGAATAGTGTAAAAATACGTTCGCTCATTATCCGCAAATTACAGATTGTTTATTTAACTCACTTCCGCCAGCAAAGGTGTGGCCATTTTATGCTCAACATGTACAAGCTGACATTGTTTTGTTTCAACCGGGCAACGACCTCAGCGTTCTCCTGTACTATCTTGTTTATCCTGGTAATAGACAGGAAGAATTCCCGTACCAGCAACAGCAGGATGTCCTCGTAACTTTTGCCTTTAAAATGGCCGTAATAATAATAGCGGGCAACCAGGCATTTATTGCGGTCTTCCTGCAGGGTGTCATTTCTTCCCTTGCGCACAGGCTCTGCCATACCGGGTTGCAGCAGCTCGTTAAACAGTTTTCTTCCTCTCATAGTGCAATGGTTTATTCCATCACAAAGGTAAACTGCAACCAAAACTTTACAGGAGGAAGATATCAACAAAAAACAGGGTATAGAAAGGCTGAAACCCTTGCTGGGTGTGCATTACGGCAGGGGGAAATTTGGTGGATATCTTTTTCGTTATCCACAAAACGCAGGCAAAATTTTGGCGGCTGTACGTATATATTAAAAGAAAATCGTCCGCAACGGTAGTCATAAAATCAAGCACCGCTTATTTTTTAATATAAACGCGGGTGCCAACGCCACACAGGTAAAACAACTCATCTATATCGGCATTTTTAAGTGCTACGCAGCCGTCGGTCCAGCCCACGCCCAGCTCTATCATATCATCCCCACCTTTCCATATACCGTGTATACCTACATTGCCGCCAATGCGCGCATTTTTAGGGATGGCGCCTTTATCCTTCAGGCTGGCGAAACGTACCTGGGTGCTATCATTAGGATAGTCGAGCAGCATAAACTTATTATACTGCGATGCCGGATTTTTACTTTTTATGTGGTACCACCCTTCGGGCGTGCACCTGTCGCCTTCCATCATTTTGTTTTCCATTGGCCGAGGGCCGAAGACGGCGTTGTAAGAGCGGATCATGCGGCCCCTGTAAAACACATCAACCTTATACCTCGATTTGCTGACCACCAGCAGCAGGGAGTCTTTCTGCAGGGTGTCGGCCTTTATCGGTCGCTTCAGATTAACTACCGGTTGTATGGGTTTAATGATGGTTTCGGTAACGCGCATATTGCCCTGGTCGTAGCGGATGATGCGTACCATATTGCCCTTGCCATCGTTATACTCGTCCAGCACTTTAAAATTTGCCGGTATGGGAGGCGTTTTTTGTGCGTCGGGTGCCGGTGCCGGCCTTACCTGTCCATTAGCTGACGGTAGACCCGGGTAAATTAACAAAACCGCCAACGCAGCTATAAAAAACCCTATGTATCGCACGTGTACCATAAACGAATGAGAGCGAAACTATTATTTTTTTGCAGTTTACGGTTAGCGGAATACAATATATTTTTAGTGTTGCGGCGTCTGACAGGTGTCAATTTCGCGGCATCTTATTGATATTTAATACCATTTACATAGACGGCGGAATGCATATTCGGCAAAAACATGTTATGTTTGCGGTTTATTTTTTAAAATTATTAGTTAGTGGCGTATCCTAAAGGGCATTTGATTGCAGTAGGCGGGGCAGAAGATAAAGGGACAGACCTTGAAAAAGGTATAGTACAAAGGAACAGACTCAACTTTTTTGAGTTGGGTATCCTTAAGAATATAGCCAGTCTCATACCGGGCGAGAACCCGACTGTAGAAGTAATTACCACAGCCTCATCTATCCCCGACGAGGTGTTCGAGAACTATAGAGACGCATTCCAGAAGCTGGGTTGCACCAACGTAGGGCACATGCGCATCCGCAACCGCGAAGACGCTGCGCTGCCGGAATTTATTGAAAGGCTGAAAGCCTGCAGCTGCATTATGTTCTCGGGCGGCAACCAGTTGAGGCTTTCTTCAATTTTCGGCGGCACTGAGTTCCTGGACATTTTGAAGGAGCGCTACGAGACCGAAGATTTCCCGATAGGTGGTACCAGCGCAGGCGCAATGGCCATGAGCAATACCATGATCTACGAAGGTAGTGCCGCTCTTGCCCACCTGAAAGGTGAGGTGAAGATCACTACCGGGTTGGGGTTCCTGCAGAATGTGATCATTGACACGCACTTCGACAAGCGTGGCCGCTTTAACCGCCTGGCACAGGCGGTAGCTGCGCAGCCGGGCGCTATAGGCATAGGCCTGGGCGAGGATACAGGTGTAGTGGTATCTGACGGCTGCAGCATGAAGGCGATAGGATCGGGCAGCGTCATCATTATTGACGGCAGGAATATAGAGTACAATAACATTGCCGACATCAGCTTTGGTGAGCCGATATCTGTTGAGAATATTATTGTGCACATCATGTCTAAAGGCGACGTTTACAATCTTAAAACCCGCAAATATGAGGGTAGCGAAATATCTGTGAACGACGAAGATTGATTATTTGATGGTGTTGCATTACTTTAGCAACAACTTATTACTACAATTAATGTAGAAGCATTGATTGAGGCAAGTATATTGCCATGTGAAGAATATACCCATATTACTGGTGATTTATTTATAGGCCTTGTAGTACAATGCTTCGCATGCGCAGGATCATATTATTTATAGCTATTCTTTGTGCGCCGCTATCTTATAGCAGCGCACAATGTGATACTGTAATTAAGCCATGGCTGCGCAGCCGCATCAATATCCTGGCCGACTCCTCTGTGCATGGTCGCGGCTATGTGCGGGAGGGGAAGGAAGAGGCCGCATCTTACATAAGAAAGCAATTCAGGAAATATCATGTAAAACCTATAGCGCCGCACAAAGCCTACAGGCAGAGCTATTACTTTCCTGTAAACGTGTTTCCTAGCCGTATGGAGGTGACCTTTAACGGCAAGAGACTGGCAGCAGGGGAGGACTACATAGTAGATGCCGGCAGTTCGGGCTTCAACGGGGATAACCTGCCGTTTGAAAAAGTGGACCTTTCCTCTATTAAAGACAAAGAGCAATGGCGCCGGTTGCTGAACACCTTCCGCAGCAATAACAAAATATACTACCTGGAGCATGTAGATTCAATCTGCGCTCTGCTGAAACTGAAGAAAACACATTTTTCGCTTACGTTGCCGGTAGGGTGTTATGTGGTGCCACAAAAAGAGAAGTTCATCTGGACTGTAGCCCGCGAGACAACCCATGCAACGGTTATATATGTAAAAGACAGCCTGTTCGATCATCACCTGGGCACATTGTCGGTACATATTGATGCGCGCCTGTTGAAAGATGTGAAAAATGACAATATTGTTGGCGTGCTGAAGGGCGAAGTAAAGGATACATTTATTGCCATTACCGCGCATTACGACCATTTAGGGATGATGGGCGGCGAGGCGATTTTCCCCGGGGCCAGCGACAATGCCAGCGGAACAGCCGTGATGCTGTATATGGCCAGGTATTTTGCCAAACATAAACACCACTACTCCATATTATTTATAGCCTTTAGCGGCGAAGAAGCCGGGCTGATGGGCTCCGACTATTTTACCCAACACCCGCTTGTGCCGCTGTCGCAGATCAAATTTCTGACGAATATGGATATAATGGGCGATGCTACCGATGGGATAACGGTTGTGAACGCCACCGAATATCCGAAACAGTTTGAGCTGCTGGAAACAATAAACAGCAGGCGACACCTGCTGCCGCAGATAAAAAGCCGCGGTAAAGCTGCTAACAGCGACCATTACCATTTTAGCGAGGCCGGAGTGCCTTCTTTCTTTATTTATACCAACGGAGGTAAGGGCTACTACCACGATATATATGACAAGCCTGAGGAAATAACGCTGAACAATGTAGATAATATTGTAAAGTTGGTGATAGCTTTCCTGAAAGAAATAAAATAGCGATTTAGTGCCATGCACCTTGTATATTGAAACGTAATTGTTATTTTTGAGTTCGCGCATAAAAACCATGTGTTATATGACAAAGCAATTCCTCCGTTCTGCGGTGCTTATAATTCTATCTGTTTACGTGTTTGCTTCCTGCAAAAAAACACATTCGTTAAACCCATATCCTGAAAATGCACGCCTGCTCAGCTTTACCAAGTCTACCAAGTATGCCAGCGGAGCGCCTACGCTTAATGAAATATATCGTTTTGCGTATGATACCTACAACCGGGTGGCTACCATCACCCATACAAAAGACGATGGTTCGCAGAACTTGCTGACCACATTCGAATATCGTAACGATACTATTTATTATAAGATAACCTATCCTAACCTGAGTATAGTGGAAAGTGGCTTTTACCTGACTGATAAAAAAGGTATGATCAGCGTAACGCATGAGCCGGCCGCTACCACTACATACGATTATATTGGCAAACTGGTAACTAAGAGAGCGTATTCTAACAGCAATTACTTCACCTTTACTTCTTACAACTTTAATCTTACAAGGAAGGTATCGTCTATAGATGCAGTGAATAACGAGGAGTATTCTTATTATACAGACAAGTTTAACCGCACTGGTGATTATATTCAGCTGAATTCTTTCCTGAAATATGGTTTCAACTTTTATCAGAACGACAACCTGATCTGGAAAATTAAGAAGATAACAACCAACATCAGCGTTGATTATGAAATAGATGCTGATAATAAGATAACCCGCACCACCGCACTTATATCTGACAGTGCCGGCCACCTGAATATTACGGAAACATACGACCTCCAATACGAAAACTACAGGTAAGAAAAAATATCAATGAATTTAAGCGCATCATCTATGGTGCGCTTTTTTGTCTATAGACATATGCATAGCATAAATAAGGTTGTTAGCGCGGGGCTGTGTAACTTTGTGTGCCAACAACATCAATATCTACAAGAATGGAACAATTTGTTAATAAGGTAGCAGAAAGCGGAATCATTACACTCGACCTGGTTTCTTACATTCCCGCAGAGGGTGCAATAACTGCTTTTGACCTGAAGCCATTTCTTTTCCGCGAGATGATATTGAAGGAAAAAGACTACCGGGAGTCACTAAAAAACCACGACTGGACTGCGTATAGCGGTAAACACGTGGCCTTGTTCTGCTCGGTTGATGCTATTATTCCGGTTTGGGCATATATGTTGGCGGTCACTTACCTGCAGCCATTGGCAGCATCTGTGTACTTTGGTACGCCGGCTGAGGCAACAACAGCATTGATATATCGGAATATTTCCGCAATAGATAAGCAGGGTTATGCGGATAAGCGTGTGGTGATAAAGGGCTGCGGAGACACCCCGATACCTGATGCCGCATATGTTGCAATTACAGAGCACCTGAGGCCGGTAGTAAAATCGCTGATGTATGGTGAGCCGTGCTCTACTGTTCCTATCTACAAAGCGCCAAAGACTACTATATAAGTAGCTGCAAGACACTATATTTCACTCAATCAGATTGTTTTATTAATAAATAATTAATAAATGTCGTCGCTTACATAACAAATTACCAACGTATCAGGCAATTTCCCCGTCTATTTAACAAAAGATTATTAACTTTAATATTCGCTGTTAACATCACCCCACCTTATAAATCGGGAGCCCATATGAGACAAATTGCCCTGAAGATATTTTTGCTATTATCATTCATCCTGGCCGTTGATAAGGCCCGGGCTGTTACTGCCGATTTTACTGCCGATAATATAGCGGGTTGTGCGCCACTCGTAGTACACTTTACCAATACCTCTTCAGGGGCAACCAGTTACTCGTGGGACCTTGGCAACGGAACGACATCGGCGCTCACCAATGTGAGTGGCAGCTACCTAACCCCCGGAACCTATACTGTAACGCTTACTGCGTATAACGGGTCCTCTACTTCGGTACATACAATAACCATTACTGTATATGCGGCGCCAACAGTTACATTTACGGCTACTGACACATCAATATGTCCCGGTTCGGGGGTAACATTTACCAACACCTCTACCCCCGGCGTGCCGGGCCCTGTAAGTGTGATCTGGAATTTTGGCGATGGTTTTACAAGTACCGCACCAACCCCAACACATGTTTATAACACACCAGGCTATTATAATGTTACCTTATCTGTTACCAATGCGCAAGGGTGTGTCACGACCCGTACCATCAGCGGTTTTGTGCATGTATTTAATAAGCCGGTGCCTAATTTTGCGGCAACCACTACCTATTTCTGCGATGTACCAGGTCTTGCGGTCTTCAATAACTCATCTACAGGTGTATCTCCATTTACTTATTGGTGGAGCTTTGGTGATGGCGGCTCCTCTACAGCTGCCAACCCAACACACAATTATGCCAGTGCCGGCAGCTATACTGTAAAGCTGGCTGTAACAGATGCCAACGGCTGTACCGACACCCTTACGAGGACGGCCTATATAACGGTTGGCAACATGACGGCCTCTTACAATTCGGTAACCAGTGTATGCGTATTCAACAACATTACTTTCTACAACACCAGCACCCCGCACATCAGCAGCAGCTGGACTTTTGGAGATGGTGGCTCGTCAACATCAGACACTGCCAGCCATACTTACAGCACACCCGGCACCTATAACGTTCAGTTGATCGTGTATAACGGTTATTGCTACGATACGGTAGCACATACCATTACCGTATTACCGCAGCCAACCGGGACGTTTACTATGACGCCAGCCGTTGCCTGTCCAGCACCGGCCACCATCAATTTTACTGCTACACTACCAACCGGGGTTACTGCCAGCTGGTTTTTTGGTGACGGAGGTACAGGCAGCGGAAGCTCCACGACACATACTTATTCGGCCGACGGAGTATACAATGTGGCCATGGTGATCACCAATACCAACGGATGTAAAGACACCATAACGCAGCAGTATGTACAGAACGACATGAACTTCCAGATAAACCCGTCATCGCCAGCCTGTGGCTGTGGGTGTATACCATTGCTGGTGTCGTTCGCGTCATCTCTGCAAACAAGCTACCCGGCTACTGCAAATTACCCATCGCCCGCTACCAACTATACCTGGAACTTTGGTGACGGTAGCCCTACGGTAAGCGGAGCTGCAGTAACTGCACCTAACCATACATTTACTGCGGTTGGCATTTTCTCGGTTATATGTACGGTTACAACTGCCAACGGCTGTACCAGGCAGGACACTACAATTGTAGCTACCGGTAATCCGCCGGTTGTTACCTTTACGGGTAGCCCCACGCATGTGTGCTTTCATAAGCCGGTGAATTTCGTAGCCACAGTAGTTACGGGCCCGGTAGACCAATATTCATGGGATTGGGGAGACGGCGCATCGGAGATAGACTCTTTCCCTACTGCCAGCCACGTATTTATTAACCCGGGCACCTTCCATGTTACCCTGGTAGGTATGTATCATGGATGTGCGGGGCCGCCATATACCTGGACAGATTCATTCATTGTAGACTCGCCCAAGGCCCTCATCTCTTCGGCTTACCACTGCGATCCGTACACAAGGGTGACATTTGATGATATATCATTGGGTAATGACGCTCCGCTGTGGTTCTTCGGAGATGGTTTACAATCTACGTCCGATACGCCGAACCATACATATGCAACGCCCGGTATTTATACCGTTAAACTTACCACCTATAACATACACAGCGGTTGCCGGGACACGGCGTATGTTACTGTAAATACGGTTCCGCCCGTGCCGCATATTTTTGCCAGTGATACGGCAGTCTGTTCGCGCGATACGGTACACTTTACCCGGACGATAACAGGAAGCCCATCAATACAAAACTTCTGGGACGTGAATGGGGTCCCTTTGGATATAGATACGAATGCGGCATTCAATTACTGGTTCCCCACGCCAGGCGTATATACCATAAGATACCGAATGCGGGACGAACATGGCTGTTTCGATACAGCGCAGAAAACGAACTGGATAATTGCCGCCCATCCTGTAGCCAGCTTTACCGGGGCGCCGGTTATAGGTTGCGCTCCGCTGAATGTAACGTTCACTGATGCGAGTACTGATGTGGCCGGAACAACACTGACGAACTACAAATGGAATTTTGGTGATGCGAGCCCTACAAGCGTTTCTGTCGTCACTACCCCTTCCACATCGCACGTATATACCGCAGCCGGTACGTATAGTGTGAAGGAAATAGTTACCGATAATATAGGATGTAAAGACTCATCGACACACCCGGCCATGATAACGGTATGGCGGCCGCATGCCTCGTTCCTGGCAAATACTAACTTTCCATGTATTGGCACCAATGTGAGCTTTACGAATTTGTCAATTGGGATAGTAGGGTCGTACTGGATGTTTGGCGATGGGGGCACAAGCACTGTGGCATCGCCCAACCATGTATATACTACAGCTGGCATCTATACGGTGAAGCTGGTGGTTACAGATGCAAATGGTTGTACCGATACAGCATCGTATCCCGCGTACATAAATGTGACACGGCCCGATGCTAATTTCCATATGGATGATTCAGTATCTATTTGCCCGCCACTGGCGGTTCATTTTATTAATACTACAACAGGTGGCACATCTTACAGCTGGAACTTTGGAGATGGCGGCTCGTCTATATCCGTTTCGCCAAACGACCTGTACATTGCATCTGGCGTATATACGGTAACACTTGTGGCCACTAATACCTATGGTTGTAAAGACACTACCTATGGTGTGGTAACTATTTATGGTAACGCCGGAGGTTTCACCTATACACCACTAACGGGTTGTGCGCCTATGGCGGTGCATTTTACCGCTGCGGTTACCAACGTTCCGAATGTGATATGGGATTTTGCGGATGGAATCACTAGTACGCCAAGTTCATCGGATACCACAACACATGTATACAATATACCGGGATCATATGTGCCTAAACTGATATTGAGCGACAACTCCGGCTGCCAGAGCAGCAGCCTGGGCCTTGATACAATAAAGGTAGATAAGGTGACACCGGGTTTTAAAACAGATCCGTACCCGATATGCGTAAATTCTGACGTTGCATTTATCGACACATCCAGCAGTTTCTTTTCTACGATTACAAGCTGGCACTGGGGCTTTGGTCCGGGTGATACTGTGTACACGAATGGAACGAACAGGTTCTTCGGCACCGTGGGTACATTCCCGGTAACGCTTATCATTACTGACGGATGGGGTTGTTCGGGAGCTATTATAAAAGATGTGGTGATCAACCCGCCGCCTACAATTGTGGCCAGCCCGGATACGACGGTGTGCGTGGGCGACCCGGCAACATTATCGGCAACGGGAGGTGTAAGCTATGTATGGACACCGGCTCCGGTAACATGCCCTAACTGCCAGACGACACAGGCATCGCCAACAATACAAACCACGTATACTGTAACAGGTACTGATGCTAATGGCTGTGTAAATACAGATACGGTAACTGTAAGCCTGCGCACCAAGACCACCAGTAACGGCTGGGGCGATACAGAGGTGTGCCAGAAAGTACCGGTGCAGTTGTACGATACGGGCGCAACAACCTATACCTGGGTGCCGGCAGCAGGCCTGAGCAATGCTACAGTGTATAACCCTGTGGCCACACCAAGCGTTACCACAACATACATGATCATAGCGCAATTGGGTAGCTGTATACCGGACACCAACTATGTAACGGTAATAGTACATCCTTTGCCTACTGTAAATGCTGGTGCCGACCAAACACTTATAGCGGGATCGCATGCGCAGATAATAGCAACGGGTACCAATATCTACACGTATATGTGGCAGCCTGGCGCATCGCTGAGTTGCGACACTTGTTATAACCCTACAGCCAACAACTTCAGCACTACTACTTATACGGTAACCGTAACATCAGACTTTGGGTGTAAGGCAACAGACGACGTGACCATATTCCTGTTCTGCGACGAGAGCCAGATATTCATACCCAATACATTTACGCCAAACAATGATGGCCAGAATGATGTGTTTTACCCAAGAGGATCGGGGGTAAGCAAGATCAATGCCTTCAGGATATATAACCGCTGGGGTGAGTTACTGTTTGAGCGAACGAACATTAAAATTAACGACATCAGCAATGCGTGGGATGGCACCTTTAATGGAGGTACATCACGACCCGATGTGTATGTATACCTGGTAGACGCCATATGCGATACGGGTGAACCAATATTTATTAAAGGCGATGTAACCATTATCAAGTAAAAAAAGTGTGTGTATGAAAAAGAGTTTAAGCAATGCCTTACTGGTTATATCTGTAGCTGCGCTGCCGCAACTGGCAACTGCGCAGGCCGACATACACTTTTCTCAGTTTTACGAAACGTCGATCCTGCGTAACCCATCGCTGACGGGAGTGTTCTCCAACGATTTTAAGATAGGGGGCTATTACCGCAACCAGTGGAGCAGCATCAGCCATCCGTTTGTAACCGCGCTGGGCTACGGCGAGGCAAGATTCCCTATAGGACACTATTCCAACGACTACCTGAGCATAGGATTGCTGGGATATACGGATAAGGCCGGGTCGCTGAATCAGAGTATAACATCCGTGTACCCTGCATTAAACTTCAGCAAGTCGCTGAATAGTGAAAAAAATACCTACCTGTCGGTAGGGTTTACTGCCGGGTACACGCAATACGGGTACGATAAAAGTGCAGTAACCGTAGATAACCAATACCAGGGCGGGCACTTCGATCCTAATAACCCAACGTTCGAAAATTTTACGAATACCAAAATGACGATGTGGGACCTGGGTGCAGGTATTAACTACAATACCAGCCGCGGGCCTGCCAACGACATTACCTATATGATAGGGATAGCAGGTTACCACCTTACGCAGCCTAACTTCTCTTACTACCAGACACCTGCAGTAAATGCCAATATGCGCTGGAACATAAACGGGGCAGTAGCGTTTGATATAAAGAACGATGTCAGCTTCCAGGTACACAGCAACTTTGCTGTACAAGGTACGTATATGGAATGGGTGAGTGGCATATTAGGCACACTCGGGCAAAGCAACCCAGGCCAACCACCCTATGCTGTGACTGCGGGCTTATTCTATCGTTTCCGCGATGCCGTGATACCTGTAGTAAAACTGAAGTATGGAAAGACTGCCATCGGCGTAAGCTACGATGTCAACACATCTACACTTAAACAGGCCAGCAAGCTGCGCGGCGGATACGAGATCACATTATCTTACAGCGGATTGTTTGGGGGAGTGCCGGGAGTAGTGAAGAAGACCGTGTGCCCGAAGTTTTAACAACAGTCGGAACTACAATTTGATTTTAATGTCTGCAATTTATTTTGCGGTGGCAATAAATAATAGTGATCAATACGGTTGCCACTTAGAGATATTTAGTTGCCATCCACCAGCGGCAACCTAATAAAAAAGATAGTACCCTTACCTTCTTTGGTCTCGAACCAGATCTGTCCTTTCCAGAACTCTATGATTTTTTTGGTCATGGCCAGGCCCAGGCCGGTGCCCGATGTTTTGGTAGTGAAGTAGGGCTGGAAAATGCGGCGCGATGTTTCTTCATCGATACCCGTGCCATTGTCTGCTACCGATATCAGTATATCATCGCCATCTTTCTTTACGCACACATGTATCGTTCCCTCTCGGTCCTGCGGTATGGCTTGTTTGGCATTTTCCAACAGGTTGGTGAATACGCGCAGCAATTGACTGTGGTCGCACATTATTACCAGTTGTTCCTGTGGTTGATCGAAGGTTACTGTAACCACTTCATCTTTAGTATATAGCTCTACAGCTTTGGCGATCATACCTGCCGGCTGCAGTTCTTCTGGCCGGGCCTCGGGCAGCTTGGCAAAGTTGGAGAACTCTGATGCAATGTAGGATAGGTTGTCGATCTGCTCTATTATAGATGCTGAAACCCGCTCTGTAAGCTGCTTGATGTTCGGGTTGTCGTTCCGCATGGCCGACTGCAGATACTGTATGTTCAGCTTCATCGGCGTAAGGGGATTCTTTATCTCGTGGGCTACCTGGCGGGCCATCTCGCGCCAGGCGCTTTCGCGTTCGCTTTGTGCCAGTCGGGCTGCGTTCTCTTCTACTTTCCGCACCATCTTGTTATACTCCTTTACCAGCATGCCGATCTCATCATCGTACTGCCATTCAATGCGCTCATTACGCTCAAGATTCAGCTTGCTGAACTGGCCGATTATGATATCGAAAGACTTGGTGATCCAGCGGGTAACAAACACCGTAAGGATACCGGACAAAAGGAACAGGAATGCGTAGAGATTGATAAGGGTAACTATGATATTGGATATCTGGAAATTGAGATCCTTCTCTGATGTAAAGAACGGAACATTGATGTACCCGAGCGTTACGCCCTTTTCGTTGCGCAGGGTTTCATATGCCGATATATAGGATAGGCCGGCTACCTGCTCTCTTTGTATAACCAGCGACACTCCTTCATCATCCATCTGGTGAAATGCATCCGGCTTCATCCTTCTCGACATCAGCCCTTTATCATAGATCTCGTCTTGAGAAGTGGTGAGCAGCCCCCCATTGGCGTCAAAGATATTGATGTCTATTTTCTGGTTGTTGGCCAGCCCTGTAATAAAAGCGTGGAATGCCTGTGATCGGCTTACAGTATCGAAGGTATAGCCGGTGTTGTAGGCCCTTTCTCGAGAGAGATAATCCTGCACTGACTGCTTGGCTACTTCCAGCGCGGCCTGCAGTTTATTGTCGTTCGACTTACGATATTCTTCTGTAAAATACTGGCGGGTAACAACGCCAATAATTACGAAGGACAGCAACAGTATTATAAGCATGGAAAGATGCACACGCCTGCGTAGCGAAATACGTGACAAGCGGAGTGTGGTAAGCTTGCCCGACGCAATATACAGGTAGCCCTGATAGGTAACTATGATAACGGCAATGAGCACTTGTATGCCAAAGAGAAAAGAGAAAAGGATGATAGTTTCTATCCACTCTCCATGATGATGCACCACTACCACGGTGCGCTTGTCGGCTATCTTATCATAAAGAGTGGAATATTCACCTTCGGTATCAAATACAAATTGCTGGTCTTTTAGTGTGTCATACTTCAGGCGAACAGGAAAAGGGTAATCGTTGGTTTGTGTTACCAGTTTGCCACCTATATACATGGCATATGAATACTCAAAATCGCCGGGCGAAGAGTGACTGGCCGATGGCTGCAGCAGCTCAGGGTATACAGTTTCTGTAACCGCCTTCTTCTGGTCGAGGCCTATAAAAATGTACCCGATAAAATTGTTTACAGTATCGTTGTAGATGGATAGGTACGATATGTAATAGTGCTTGTTGAGAATAGACTCGCGATAGAAGAGGTAAGCCGAATTGGTGATCACCGCTTCTGTCTTTTCGTTCATCAGTGTTCCGTAAGAAGCTGTGTCTTTGTTAAAGAGTGGTCGGAACTCCTCATCGAACAGGTAAATATTGGTCTGGTATTTTGCCAGGCTTGCCAAGTACACCGAATCGAGGTACATATTCAGCGTCTTCCGGGAGGCGGCCGACGGCTTGTAGAAGAATGATTTTATGGTCTTGTCTTTTTCAATAAGTCTTGCGGTTTTATCGAAAGACAACTCCAGCTGATCGTCATGATGCGGAGATAGTCTTTGCTCAACAAAGGCAAGTCGGGTTACCTTTTCCTTCTCTTCGGTATAGTAATGAACAATAAGGGTGGAGAATAGGCAAAGTATAAGAGCCCATAAGATCATCCTGGGCTCAAACAGTTTTGATGTAAGCGATAGTTGCGGAATATCCAGCAGGATAAAAAAGACAACGGTGCCGGCCAGCAGCAACAGGTAGAACTTATCAGTCTCGTGGCCCAGTATAAAAAGCGACGTATAGATAGCGATTGCCAGGAGCATATATTTTATCCACTTGTTGCGGATAAGACGCCTGAGCTGCATATTGGCCAGGTATAGGATGGTGCATGAAAGCGCCATTATAGCCACTATTGCCAACAGGCCGAAGACAGTGTAGATGGTTACAGAATAAAAGTGTGTGACATCGAACGAAATACGGGAATCGAGAATAAGGCTACGGATGATCTTGATAAAAAACGGGATGTAAGCACTTATGAATGCTAACAGTAATGTTGCGATAGTTACACGGGCATAAGCGCTTTTTATCTTGTCAGAATAGTGTGCATAGTGTGTGTTGCGGATAATGAATACCAGTAGCCACAATACCAATAGCATACTTATAAACAGATCGCCCAGGGAAGACAAAAACCTGTTGGATGCATAAAGAGTAGGAGAGAACAGCGTAAGTGTATCCAGGTTAAACGGTACTCCCCATTCAAACAGCCATAAACGTATACAGATACAGATGGCAAGGATAATGCCAAGTGGCAATAATTTATTTTTCCTGGTTAGTCCTGCTATTACTAATTGCAACAGTGCAACAGTGCACAGGATGGCGGCCAGCAATACCGAAACAAAAAACGAATCAGGTATCCACTTCTGTATCTCTTCTTTGTTGAAGGCAATATAAGCAACAGGGGTTGTATTGCCGGGTAATAATATAGGGTACTCATCGGGGCCGCGGGTAGGGTTGGCACCAATACGTGTGCTAACAGGGATGAGCGGTGATGCCGCAAAATGCGTATGCAGGTAATCATTCTCCAACGGATAGCGAATGACAATAGGATAAAGTACAATGATCTTTTTATTGCCAGGCAGTGAAGTTTGCTTCAGGTACCGGCGCAGAAATATGCCCTTCTGGTTTTTGCGTAAGGTAAGATCAGCCTGTAGCGAATCCCTGTTCTGGGCAACAAACGTATTGTCGTTCCAGAACCTTAGCGAGTCCCCGTCGTAGGCATAAAGGTAGAATGGCTGATCGCTGATGCTTTTCAGTTCGTCCTTTGTTACAGAGTCGGCAAATAGCCGGGCCACAAGCCCCGTGTTTTGCATAAACCTGTTAAAGGCGCGCTCCCGGGTAGCAAGGTCCTCATTCACAATGCGGGCCATCTGTGCAGGTAGCGCTTCCTCCCGGTGCGCCCGGTAGTAAAATATACCTATGCTCCAGAAGATAGCGCTTAAAATAAGCCATACCCAATATGATAGCCTTACACGCATGTATCTATTTACGTTCTTCCTCTTTTACTTTATTCCAAAGAGCATCCATCTCCCACAGGGTCATATCGTGCAGGCTCGTGCCCTTCTCTGCAGCCATCTCCTCTACCCGTTGAAAACGGCGCATGAATTTTTTGTTGGTCTTTTCCAGAGCCAGTTCGGGATCTACCTTTACAAAGCGGGAGTAATTGATGAGCGCAAAGAATACATCGCCCATCTCGTCTTCTATTTCAGCCTGGTTGCCGCCTGCTACTGCATCATACAGTTCCTGTATCTCTTCGTTTACCTTATCCTTTACCTGTTGGGTGTTCTCCCATTCAAAGCCTACGGTCTTGGTTTTCTCCTGCAGGCGTAGCGCCTTTACAAGCGCAGGCATAGACGGCGGTATGCCGCTTAGTATAGATTTCTTGCCCTCTTTCTGTTTTATCTTTTCCCAGTTCTGCTTCACGGCTTCTTCATCTTCCGCCTTTACATTACTATAAATGTGCGGATGACGACCTACCAGTTTATTACAAACGCCCTCTATCACATCATCGAGTGTGAACTGGTTTTGCTCTGTACCAATTTTACTGTAGAATACAATGTGCAGCAGCAGGTCGCCCAGCTCTTCTTTAATGTCCTTCCAGTTCTCATTATTCAGCGCGTCGCTCAGCTCATATATCTCTTCTATAGTTTGTGGGCGCAGTGTATGTACGGTTTGCTTACGGTCCCAGGGGCACTGTTCGCGTAGCTCATCCATTATCGTTCTTAACCGCTGCAGCGATTTTGAGTATTCCATTTTGTTGAAGTTAAAAAGGTTAACAAGTTAAAGGGTTAATAAGCCCGCTTAATTAAACTCCGGCGCTAAAGGGAGTGTTATTAAATACATGTGGTATTCATTTCGGATTTCATTCCTATTAAACCCATTGCCGCATTTTATCACAATGTCACATTCCACCACATTATAAATTAAGCATACGAGCATTAAGCCATTGAGCCATTCCGCAATTAAGAAGTTTCTCCCCATTTATAACCTCCCGCGTTCAGCCCGGCAAGGTGTAGCACACGCTGTATTACTGTATAGGCAATTTCTTCTGCTGTTTCTGGCTTGCTGTAAAAAGATGGTGTTGCAGGGCAAATGATACCGCCCGCCTCAGTTACTGCCGTCATGTTGCGCAGGTGTATGAGGTTGTATGGCGTTTCCCGCACTACACAGATCAGTTTGCGGCGCTCCTTCAGCATCACATCTGCTGCGCGGGTCACCAGGTCGTTACTGATGCCCCCGGCTATTCTTCCCAGCGTGCCCATACTGCAGGGGCAGATGATCAATGTACTGTACGATGAGCTGCCCGACGCGAAAGGCGCATAAAAATTATTCTTGTCCCATGTTTTGAATGGGAATTGCTCATAGGTTTTGTCACCTAACTCATGCTCCCAGACTGTGCGGGCATTGTCGCTCCACATTATACTTACTTCCTCTACCTGGTCGCGCAGCTGTTGCAGTTTTTCCAGCAATACTTTTGCATAGATAGACCCGCTGGCTCCTGATACGGCGACTGCTATTTTTGTCATAAAATTGAATACTGTCAACAAATCTACATGGATTAATTGTAAATTCGTTTCCAGGAAAAATAGCCTTAAGAATGAAACGTATTTTACTTTTTGCTTTTGCATTGCTGGTGTTTGTGCCGGGCGGTATAGCAAAGATGAAAAAGCTGCCACCAACCCCTGCCGGAGAACACATTAACTGGGTATCTGTAGAAGATCTGCCCGTGCTGATGAAGGGAAAACCTAAGCGCGTATATATAGATATGTATACTGATTGGTGCGGTTGGTGTAAAAAAATGGAGGCCTCCACGTTTACCAACCCGGATGTGATCAGGTATATGAATGAGAACTTTTACTGCGTGCGCTTTAATGCAGAGCGTAAAGATACCCTCCGGTTTATGGGCAAAGCCTATTACTACGATCCGGCCAAAAGAATAAATACGTTTGCATCGGAGATGATGAGCTCCCTGCCGAGTATATCGTACCCAACAAGCATATTTATGGAGCCTTATTTCCAGGGTACTATGCCGGTACCTGGCTACCAGGATGTGAAAGGGATGGAACTGGTTGTGCGGTTTTTTACGGAAAATAAAGTGAAGACCCAGCAATTGTGGGAAAACTGGCAGAAAACATTTGTACAGACATGGGGGCTTTCTAATGGCCCGGTAACATCCGATATGCCGCCGGTGGGGCATTAATAAAAACAATAAAATTTATATGTAAACGGCAGGCATGGTCCTGCTGTTTATGTTTTTCGCCCGGAACGATCAAAATGCTGCATCCGGTCACTTTTCCGTAACTTTGCCCACCCAAATAAGTAAATAAACTAAATGGCTAAACAAACCGAAAAAAAATGTTCGTTCTGTGATCGTTCGGAAAGCGAGGTGAACATTCTTTTTACCGGCCTTAAAGGCAATATATGCGATCAGTGTATAGAAAATGCACATGCATTGCTTACCGAAGCAACAAGCGACAAACCCAAGGCCCAGGCACAACCGGAGATACAGCGCAATAAACTATATAAGCCACAGGAAGTAAAGGCATTCCTCGACCAGTATGTTATTGGCCAGGACGACGCTAAGAAAGTGTTGGCTGTAGCTATATACAACCACTACAAGCGCCTGAGCATGCCGGTGCAGGACGATGTAGAAATAGAAAAATCGAACATCATAATGGTGGGCGAGACCGGCACTGGTAAAACGCTGCTGGCTAAAACAATAGCGCGCATGCTGCAGGTACCTTTTGCTATTGCCGATGCTACTGTGTTTACAGAGGCCGGCTATGTGGGCGAAGACGTTGAAAGCATTCTATCCCGTTTGCTGCAGGCCAGCAACTACGATGTGGCTGCTGCTGAACGTGGTATAGTATATATAGATGAGATAGATAAAATAGGCCGCAAGAGCGATAATCCATCCATCACCCGCGATGTAAGTGGTGAAGGCGTGCAGCAGGCTATGCTGAAGTTGCTGGAAGGATCGGAAGTGCTGGTACCGCCACAAGGAGGTCGCAAGCATCCGGAACAGAAGATGATAAAGGTGAACACCACCAACATCCTGTTTATATGCGGTGGCGCTTTTGAAGGTATAGACAAGATGATCGCCCGCCGTGTGCAAACCGCATCTATAGGTTATAACGCCATCAAGGCATCAAAAGATGTAGATCGTGCTAACCTGCTGCAGTATGTGAACGCACAGGACTTACGCACATTTGGTCTTATACCGGAGTTACTGGGCCGTTTACCAATAGTAACATACCTGAATCCACTGGACAAAGACTCATTGAAACGAATACTGACCGAGCCAAAGAATGCGTTGGTAAAGCAGTACAAGCGCCTGTTCGATTTTGACGGTATAAAGCTGGAAGTAGAAGACGAAGCACTGGACTACATGGTAGAAAAGGCTGTGCAGTACAAACTGGGCGGTCGTGGCCTGCGCGCCATCTGCGAGATGATACTGACAGATGCCATGTTCGATATGCCAACACAGCAACATGACGGCCGATTTGAGGTAACACTCGATTACGCCCGCCAGATGATAGAACATACCAAGCTGGAGCACCTGAAGGCTGCTTAAAAACGAGTTACGAGATATAATTGCAATGCCGCTCTCACCAGGGCGGCATTGCTGTTTTAAAGCTTGAGTACAAATAGTTAACAGCGATTTTAACAATACTGTATCACCGTGTTATGCTACGTTCATTAATTTTGGCGTGCTTATGCGGTGGATATCAGGCTTTATTATATCGTTGCTCTTGCTTTTCGCAGGCCGATATAGCCATGCCGGCTTATCGCCACGCAATGATGGCGCCCATGCGCTGGCCCTGGCGGCAAAGCACCATGCCGGTAAAAAGGCAGTGCAAGCTACAGCCCCGTCTACCGACGTACGTAAGCGCTATATTACCCGCCCTAAGTATAAAATGGCCATCGCATCAGACGATGATGATGAGGATGATCAGGTTGAGGCAAAGAAAATTGCCCAGGCAGTAACAATCCCCTCCGCTACAAGTTACTCTTCTTTTTCGGCGCACGATGCGCATAGTAAAGCAAAGGCACGGCACTTATTGATGCCGGTGCGTATTGCATCCCAGCCAATATACCTTTTACACAGATCCATCAGGGTCTGATCTTTCGCAATACCTGGCAATAACGGCCGGGTTATTCCACATTAGCTAAGTTAATCCTGACTGACACAAATCATTGTGTTCGATACGCATGGCTTGCCGGCGTTAACCTCTACGTGGTCATCAATTTCATATCTATCCAAATACCAAAAATTTATGAGAAGTACACTCCTCTTAGTAGGCTTGTCTGCATTGCTATGCGGTACCAGCTGCCACCAGGAAAAGAAAGAAAAGGAAGTAGAATCGAAACTACTGGTAACCAGCCCGCTTAAAATGGATACGGGTATTGTGAAGCAGTATGTGTGCCAGATTAAAGCTATACAGCACATAGAAGTACGCGCACAGGAACGAGGCTACCTGGATAAAATATATGTAGATGAAGGCCAGCATGTAAAACAGGGCCAGCTGCTCTTCCAGATAATGCCCAAACTGTACCAGGCCGAACAACAGAAAGCACAGGCCGAAGTGAATTTTGCCCAGATAGAATATCAGAATACCAAGTCGCTTACAGACAGGAACGTAGTGTCAGCCAACGAGCTGGCTATGGCCAAGGCCAAGCTGGATAAGGCCAAAGCTGAGCTGGCCCTGACACAGGTGCACCTGCAGTTTACAGAGATACGCGCTCCGTTCGATGGCATCATAGACAAGTTCCAGGTAAGGCAGGGTAGCCTTGTAGATGAAGGTGCGCTGCTGACCACCCTTAGCGATAACAGTAAAATGTGGGTATACTTTAATGTGCCCGAAGCAGAGTACCTGGATTATAAAACCAAAGCAGAAAAGGAAAAGCCGGTTGCCCAGCTGATGATGGCCAATAATAAAATGTTTGACCATACCGGTGTGGTAGAAACCATAGAGGCCGACTTTGATAACGAAACAGGTAACATACCCTTCCGCGCTACATTCGCTAACCCCGAAGGGTTGCTGAGGCACGGAGAAACTGGCAATATTAGGCTGGACGCACCGATAAAGAATGCACTGTTGATACCCCAAAAGGCAACGTTTGAAGTGCTGGATAAAAGATATGTGTTTGTTGTAGATAAAGACAATACGGTTAAGTCGAGAGAGATAACTGTTGGTGCTGAGATGGAAGATCTGTATGTGGTAACCAGCGGACTGGCAGAAACAGATAAGATACTGCTGGAAGGCCTGCGTAAGGTGAAGGATAACGACAAGATCGCCTTCAACTACGAGGATCCGCGAACCGTGATAGGCCGCCTGAAGTTGCCCGCAGAATAATTATCCCACCCACAAAACCAAACAGACATGTTCAATAAATTCATTCAAAGGCCCGTACTGGCCATAGTGATGTCGCTTGTCATCATTTTTATGGGTGTGCTGGCTATAGAGACGCTTCCCGTGTCTCAATATCCTTCTATAGCGCCGCCAATGGTGGTGGTAAATATTGCATACCCCGGTGCCAGTGCCAATGTATTGGTCAACTCTGTACTCATACAGATGGAGAAGGCCATCAACGGTACGCCCGGCATGAAGTACATGACCAGCGATGCCACCAGCGCAGGTGAGGCAACCATACAAGTAGTGTTCGACCTGGGCACCGATCCCAACCAGGCAATGGTGAATGTAAAGACGCGTATAGAGCAGGTGACCAACCTGCTGCCCGAACTGGTACAACGGGAGGGGCTTGTGGTAAGTTATACATCGCCCAACATGCTGATGTATGTAAACCTGTACAGCAAAGACCCCAAGGCCGACGAAAAATTCCTGTACAACTTTGCGGGCGTAAACATCATCCCCGAGCTGAGTCGACTTAAGGGCGTGGGTAGCGCCAAGATATTGGGTAGCCGTTCGTACGCCATGCGCGTGTGGCTGAAGCCCGACAGGATGCGCGCCTACAATGTATCGACCGATGAAGTAATGGAGGCGCTGCAACAACAAAGTGTTATCGGCTCTCCCGGTCGTATAGGGCAGGCATCGGGTAAGAAGTCCCAGTCGCTGGAGTATGTGCTTACTTATGCCGGACGTTATAACAACGCAGACCAGTACAAGGATGTGATCATCAAATCGAACCCCAACGGCGAAATACTGCACCTGGGCGATATTGCGGATGTAGAGCTGGGTAGCGAGTTTTACGACATTTACTCTAACATGGATGGCCACCCGTCTGCGGCCATCACGCTCAAGCAAACGTATGGCAGTAATGCGAGCGAGGTAATTAAAGAAGTAAAGGAGAAGCTGGAAGAGCTGAAAAAAGCAGGCTTCCCGGCAGGTATGGACTACCAGATAAGTTACGACGTATCCAGCTTCCTTGATGCATCTATAGAAAAGGTGCTACATACATTGGGTGAAGCTTTTGTGCTGGTGGCACTGGTGGTGTTCATCTTCCTGGGCGACTGGCGCTCTACGCTGATACCCACGCTGGCCGTGCCAGTATCCCTTATTGGTGCATTCATATTCATGCAGCTGTTCGGGCTTACTATCAACCTGATCACACTCTTCGCGCTGGTGCTGGCCATTGGTATAGTGGTAGATAACGCAATTGTGGTGGTAGAGGCTGTGCATACCAAAATGGCCGAGGAGCACCTGTCGCCTTACAAGGCAACTAAGAAGGTGCTGGGCGAGATCAGCGGTGCTATCATTGCCATTACCTTGCTGATGACGGCTGTGTTTATACCCGTAGCCTTTATGACCGGCCCCGTGGGTGTGTTCTACAGGCAGTTCTCTATAACCATGGCTACATCTATTGTTATATCGGGTCTTGTGGCGCTCACGCTTACGCCGGTGCTATGTGCTATGATATTGAAGAACACACATGGCCAGCCACGTAAGAAGACGGTAATGAATCGTGCGCTGGATGCATTCAACGCGTGGTTCGATAGAGTAACAGGGCGCTATGCAAGTTTCCTGCGGCTGATAGTGAACCGCAGGGTAGTAACCTTTGGTTTGCTGCTGGCGTTTTGCGGTGGCATATGGCTAACGTCTGCTACGCTGCCATCGGGTTTCATCCCCAACGAAGACCAGGGTATGGTATATGCCATTATACAAACACCTCCGGGCTCTACGCTGGAACGCACCAATGATATAGCCAAGCAATTACAAGGCATAGCCAGCAAGGTAGAGGGCGTACAGTCAGTATCAGCACTTGCAGGTTACGAAGTACTGACCGAAGGACGTGGTTCCAACGCCGGTACTTGTCTTATCAATCTTAAGACATGGTCTGAAAGGAAGCACTCCGCTAAGGAGATCATAGAAGAGCTGGAAGAGAAAGCCAGGGTAATTCCTGGTGCTACCATAGAGTTCTTTGAGCCACCGGCTGTGCCCGGTTATGGTGCCGCGGGCGGCTTCTCGCTACGCCTGCTGGATAAAACAGGAACAGGCGACTATAAAGATTTCGGTAAGGTGAACGATGAGTTTATGGCTGCGCTGAAAAAGCGCAAAGAACTCACCGGCCTCTTCACTTTCTTTGCTGCCAACTATCCGCAGTACGAGCTGGAGATAGACAATAAGGCCGCTATGCAAAAGGGCGTATCTATAGGCAAGGCAATGAACAATCTTTCTATACTGATAGGCAGTACCTATGAACAAGGTTTCATTCGCTTTGGTATGTTCTACAAGGTATATGTGCAGGCCGCACCGGAATACAGGCAACTTCCCGAAGACGTGCTGAACCTGTACATCAAGAACAATAAAGATGAGATGGTGCCTTACTCAGCCTTTATGAAGATCAAAAAGTCGCAGGGGCTAAACGAAATAACCCGCTACAATATGTACACCTCTTCGGCCATCAATGGTGCACCCGCTATGGGGTATAGTAGCGGCGAGGCTATCAAAGCCATACAGGAAGAGGCGGCTAAGCTGCCGCGCGGCTACGGCATAGACTGGCTGGGCCTTTCTAAAGACGAGGTGGGCCGTGGTAACGAGGCGTTATACATCTTCCTCATCGTACTGGCGTTCGTATATATGGTGCTGGCTGCGCAATATGAGAGCTTCATACTGCCTATGGCGGTTATCCTTTCTTTGCCGGTAGGTGTGTTCGGAGCACTATTGCTGCTTAAGCTCATGGGTCTCTCTAACGATGTATATGCACAGGTGGGCCTGGTAATGCTGGTAGGCCTGCTGGGTAAGAACGCGGTACTGATAGTAGAGTTTGCGGTGCAGAAACAACAGGAAGGCGCTACCATACTAGAGGCCGCCATAGAAGGTGCCCGTGTACGTTTCCGCCCGATACTTATGACATCGTTTGCATTCATTGCCGGTTTGATACCGCTGCTGTTTGCTACCGGCCCCGGTGCCTTGGGCAACCGTACCATAGGCGCATCGTCTGCCGGGGGTATGTTGCTGGGTACTGTGTTCGGCGTAATAGTGGTGCCTGGTCTGTATTACGTATTTGCCAGCCTGGCTAATGGCCGCAAGCTGATACGCGATGAAGATGAAGTGCCGCTGAGCGAAGACTTTGTGAATAAGAAGAAAAAGAAGAAGAAAAAATTCAAGCTCTTCGCTAAAGATGAAGAGGATTATTCAATAATGGCAAAAAACAACGGTCACGATGCGGAAGGACACACGATATAAATATGCAGCAATAGTTGGCGCAGCCATGGCCTATACTTCGTGTACTACGCCGAAGCTGGTAACTAAAACGGAGAACAGGAATACGCCGGCCAGCTATGGTATCAGCCAGGATAGCACCAATATGGCAAAGATGAACTGGCGCGATTACTTTACAGATCCTTATCTGCAGGCGCTTATAGATACGGCACTAAAGAACAACCAGGAGCTGAACATAACGCTGCAGGAGATAGAGATAGCCCGTAACGAAGCCCGTGCACGCAAAGGGGAATACCTGCCGTTTGTTGGTATAAAAGGGGCAGCGGGAGTTGAGAAAACGCCGCGCTATACAGTGGCAGGTGCAACGGAAGACGCTATTGAGATAGCGCCTGGCCATAAAACGCCAGACCCTGTGCCAGACTATCTTATAGCTGGCTACGCCACCTGGGAAGCCGATATATGGGGCAAGCTGCACAATGCACGACGCGCAGCGGTAGACCGCTACCTGGCAAGCGTAGAGGGCAGGAACTTCGTCATCACCAACCTGGTGGCAGAGGTAGCTAATTCTTATTACGAACTGCTGGCGCTGGATAACCAACTGGCCATACTGCGCAACAATATAGAGATACAGAACAATGCGCTGGAGGTAGTGCGCCTGCAAAAGGAAGCCGCCAAGACAACTGAGCTGGCCGTTAAAAAGTTTGAGGCTGAGGTATTGAAGACGCAAAGCCTGCAATACGAAATACAGCAGCAGATAACCGAGACAGAGAACCGCATTAATTTCCTGTTGGGCCGCTATCCGCAAACAATAGCTCGAAACGCCAACGGCTTCAGCAATGCTATGGTTAAGAATATACAGGCGGGCTTGCCGGCCCAGCTGCTCGCCAATCGCCCTGACATTCGTAAGGCTGAGCTGGAACTTACTGCTGCAAAGCTGGACGTGAAGGTAGCCCGGGCAACCTTTTACCCATCGTTAGGCATATCGGCATCTATAGGTTACCAGGCATTCAACCCCAGCTACCTGCTGCGCACGCCGGAGTCGATACTGTATTCATTGGCGGGCGATCTTGTAGCGCCATTGGTCAACAGGAATGCGATAAAAGCCACGTATTATACAGCTAATGCCAAACAGGTGCAGGCGGCATATAACTACGAACGCACATTGGTAAATGCTTATGTAGAAGTTGCCAACCAGCTGGCTAAAGTCAGCAACCTGCAGAAGAGCTATGAGCTGAAGCAAAAGCAGGTAGAAGCGCTGACGCGATCAATTGATATATCCAACGACCTCTTCAAATCGGCCAGGGCAGATTATATGGAAGTGCTGATGACCCAGCGCGATGCATTGGAATCAAAGTTTGAACTGATAGAGACCCAGAAACAGCAACTGAACGCCACGGTAAACATTTACCAGGCGCTCGGCGGAGGATGGAACTAATATAGGTTAGAGTGTAGAATAGCAATCGGGCTGCTCCTTTCCAGGGGCGGCCTTTTTTATGCCCGATAATATGATATGCGTCGTTGATTACTATATAGTGGACATATTATTAGCTAAATATGGGTTATTGTAAATTTTAATAGTACTATATAGCTGTTGGATTTGTTGTTCGATTCATTATTTTTGATCTAATGTAAATCATTGATTTACAATTCATAAACAAATTAACAATCGATGCCGCAAAATAATAATTACTATGATGAAGTGTATGACAGCCTGTTAAAGGACGCAGTCCTGCATGCCAACCTTATTGATATGCTAAAGCTTGCCTGCAAAATGCGTACTATGCCAATGGCAGCTCTTGCTTTTCAAAGAAAAGGGCATATGCTTTACGCCGGGCAGGATACCGCGGGCAATATATTTTTTGAGCAACCAAACAGTTTTTTGCCCGATAAGCCATATAAACAAAACCAGGTGCAAGATGCCGTAAGCGATCCTATACACGCGCAAAATCCATTGTGTAAAGGAGCATTGCAGGTACGTTACTTCGGGTCCGTTCCGGTTATAACTCATAGATTGGGATTGGTGGCACATTTATGCGTCATGAGTACGATGTCTATAGAAGAAGGTGGAGAAGATCTGGCAGATCTTGAAGTGCTGGCGTCGCAGTTAGCCAGTCTTTGGGATGCAAAATTGCAGATCGCTATCCTGAACGACTTGCATGATGAGCAAGGGCGTGACTCGGAATCGCAGGTAGCAATGGAAAAGCAAAGAGCCTTTTATGAAAATATATTGAATAGCCTGCCTATAGACATTGCCGTATTCGATACTGAGCATAAGTACATGTTCGTAAATACCGGGGCAATATCCGACAAGGCCCTGCGTGAATTCATTATAGGAAAGGATGATTTTGAATATTGCCGGTACCGAAACAGGGATATAGCCGTTGCTGAGCGGAGAAGGGCCATGTTCCTTGATATAAAACGAACCGGTAAGACGATCAGGTGGGAAGATACAATGAACAATGCAAACGGAGAACCTATAACGCATCTGCGACGATTTTTTCCGGTATACGGTAAATATAACCAGTTGACAATGGTCATTGGTTTCGGTATGGACATTACCGACAGAAAAAAAATGGAGGAGCAACAAGCTGTGCTGCTTCGCCAACTAACAATCAGGAACACACAACTAGTTGACTTCTGCAACATTATTTCGCACAATATGCGTGCGCCGGTGGCCAATATCGGTTTGCTTTTCCAACTGGTGAAAGAATCTATTGACGATGAGGAACGGAATAAATTACTTGATCTGGTGCATCCCGTACTTACTAATGTGCAGCTTACGCTGGATGAATTGGTAGAGTCGCTACAGGTGAACCAAAACACAGACATTATCTCCGACAATAATGACATGAGCAGTTGCCTGCAAAAGGTGCTTGCGGGTGTTCAGGCCCAGATAACAAGATGCAACGCTGTTTTGGAGGTAGACTTTGCTGAAGCGCCCATTGTCCGGTTCCCCGCGGCTTACATGGAAAGTATATTGTTGAATTTCATCAGTAATGCGCTTAAGTATCAGTCTCCGGACCGGCAATTGATCTTGCAGATAAAAACGATAAAAAACAGGGACGAAACCATATTGTCATTTGCCGATAATGGACAAGGCATTGACCTGGACCGGCATGGCGACAAGCTTTTTAAAATAGGCAAAGTATTTCATAAGCATCCCCAGGCAAAAGGCTTTGGGTTGTTTATGACAAAGAACCAGATCGAGTCGATGAACGGCCAAATTTGGGTGGAGAGTAAACCAAACGTAGGCTCCACTTTTTATGTAAAGTTCACAGATCAGATCTTTTTGACGACCTGACCGCTACTTTAAAGGGTATCATACGAGGGTACGTTCTACTGCAAAACGTAAGGTGGCATCCTGCAGTTGGCAATAAAAAAGGCCCGTGCAAAACGGGCCTGATGGTAAGGTTATAAGGTTGTATTTACTCCAAAGCGCGAAGCGGGTTTACTTAGCTTTTTCAAAGTACCAGGTGTCTTGCATTACACCTGTCAGTAATAAAAGTTGTTTGTCATCAACTTTCAGTATAGTATAATCTTCAGATGGTACATTCACCATGTTTATTTCCATATGGTCACCAGTCAAGGAGTATTTGCCGGTGCGTAAATGCAACGATGCAGATTGTGATGTGGTTACATTCCCTGGTTTGAACTCCCAATAGTCAGAGTCATCGATTACCGATCTTGTGATCAGGTTTTGCGGCATCTGCGGATCCGGGGTTTTGGCTACGGAATTCACCATGTGCCATTTGCCTATTAATGCATGCTCATCTATTACGGGTTTTGCTTTTTCAGTAACTATAGTGGTGTTTTTACGAGTTTCCGTGTTGTTGCAGGCGCCAAAATAAAAGGCTGCCATCACAGCGGCGAAAAGGAATGTCTTTTTCATGTCTGTTTGCTGCGGCTAAGGTATAGACAAGCCTCAAAAGTGCCGGGGCCTTGTTTACAGGCGTACACTATAGGTTCATAAGTGTGCAGTAACCAATGCTAAAGTTGATCGTCTCGCACATGAGTCAACCTTCTTGTCTGCAATAAATAGTTGCGTATTGAAATTGCAAGTTTAAACTGACAAAGGCAGTTCTTCCAATGGCGGCATTAACCCCGACCCGGATAGCCGCCGCTCTTCGTGTTTTACTTTTCCTGCGGTGTTGCTACTATCTGTTAAAGAACAATTACATACATTTTTTTCAGAATTAATTGTTGATAAAGCCTAATTAACTTTACTTTTGCAAAATTTCTATATAACAAACTTTTTTACATGCAACACTTATTAAAAGCTGTCACTATAGCTGGGCTAACGGCTATTACACTTCAATCTTTCGCCCAGCAGGCATCCAGTCCAGTTTTGGTAACGGGGAGTGGCAACAGCGCATTTAATGCTGGTAACAGCGATGCCGTATTAGCATCATTGCAACCCCCGATGCCCAATACCAATTCCGTAGGGAAAGCCAATTTGCTCAAGCCTGTAAACAAAGCGTCCAATCTTACATCGCTTTCAGCCATCGGGACAAACAAGAATGCTGAAGTTGTTGCTAACAACAAAGGATATGAAAACGACCCGGAACTCGGAATTTTGTACGCTAACGCTCCATGCAGCAACTGTTACGAGCTGCTTGACAAACGCACTGAAACGCAAAAGTATTTTGTAAAAGAAGGTACCGGCACAAAAGAGTTTCTGCTTCAATCAAGCAACGTACCTGTGCATTACAAGGATGCACAAGGTAAATGGAGAACCATTACCGACCGACTGGAAAAGAAAGCAAACGGTATATATAGTACTGCGGGGCGACCTGTAAATATAGAAGTGCACACCGGAGAAGGCTATCTAACCTTGGTAGCCAATGGAGGCAGCCTGGCTTACAACAGGAATCTGGAACTGGTTTTACAGAATGCAGATGGAAGCGAGACCAGCTTAGGAAAAGCAAACTGGACCAATTACACCGTAGGCGATGACGGCATGCGTATAAGTAACGTATGGCCGGGTATCGATATGGAGATCGGCGTTTTAATAAACAGTGTAAAAACAAATTTCGTTATAAACACGCCAATGCCCGCCTGTTCCGGGGGTAAATTGCTGATTCGCGACCATATGGCCCCGGGCAAAGGCTTATCTTTTGAACAGGCATATCTGCGTTCGTATACAGGCGAACTTAGTTTCAAAAATGGAATTGGGCAAGATGTATATAAGATACAAAAAGCCACGGCCTACGAAAAAGACAACGCGCAGGAAACAGTAACCGATCTGGCCTATGGCATAGGCAGCGGCAATATAATAGACATTGAAATTCCGGGAGCAATGCTCAATAAAACAGCCGGGCATTATCCGCTGATAATCGATCCGCTTGTTTCAGGTACGGTCAGCTCAGCTTTTTCTTACAGTACTTTTATCGAAACCAACTATTGCAGCAACACCAATTCAATGACCATCCCTGCTGCCGCTAATTTAAGCGATATACAAATGACGTATACCTATCGCGGTATCGTGGGGCCATACTGGCATAATTCAGAAACACGTTACTCTATTAATGGCGGATGTTCCACGGGATGGTTCTATTGTTCAGGTTCCCCTACCGGATTAGGTGCCAGCGGTGCAGCCTGCGGTCTCTCCGGTGCATCTTTCTGGAGCGGTGGCTCCAGTTCGGGTTACCCGTCGTGGGGAACAACTCCAGGCTGTGTTCCTTCTTTTAGTTGCAGCCCTTATACTCTTTCCTTTCGTATAGATGGAACTCAGGATTATGTGAACCATGGCAGCTGCGAAAGTTCGGTGTTTGCTACAGCAACAGGCTTTACAGTTGTGGTTAGCGGTAGCATTGCCCTTGCCAGCATTACACCCTCATTTGCCCCTGTATGCGTTGGTGCAACCGCTACCTTAAGTGGCAGCCCTTCGGGTGGCAGCTGGAGCACATCGGCCCCCGGCGTGGTCAGTGTGAATAGTTCTGGCACCATTTATGCTCTTTCTGCCGGTTCTGCCACAATAACGTATACCCCAGGTGGGGGGTATTGCCCGGCTACGGCTGTGGTAACCAGCGAAGTGCCGCTTGCAGTAGCTTCTTTAACACTAGGAGCAGCGGACATTTGTATAGGCTCAACCACTGCGGTGGTGCCGGCAATTGGTGGTGGTACATGGAGCAGCTCGGCACCATCCGTTGCCACTGTAGATGCTTCGGGCAATGTTTATGCGGTTGCACCCGGCACTGCACAGATAAGCCAGGTTCGCACGAACACTTGCAGCAGCGTTACCGATACCGTTACTGTTACAGTACATTCATTGCCTTCACCGGGAACACTTAGCGGCCCTATGGTACTTTGTATACCTGGCTCATCAACAGGCACACTTGTCAGTTCAGTATCTGGCGGCACATGGACAATCAGCGATCCTTCAATCGCCACTATCATAGGCAGTTCGGGATGGATTGTGGCCAATGCATTTGGTGTGGCCTCGGTTTCTTACACCGTCTCAGATACTTACTGCTCAGCGCAAGCAGATGCAGTTATTACAGTTAGTCCGGCCCCTGCAGTATCACCAATAACTACCCAACACTTCTTATGTATAGGTAGTACAATATATCTATCTGATACCGCATGGAACGGTACTTGGTCGACCAGCGGTTCAACTATTGCTTCACTTACTTCCACCGACTACCCAATCACCAGTTTAATCGGATTGTCGGCAGGCACTATTAATGTAATGTATTCTTTTACCAACCTTTGCGGCACGGCAACCGATACTGCATCTATTACAGTGCAACCTATCTACAGCGATCGCAATATTATAAACACCATTGCAGGTAACGGCACCGCAACAATAGCCGGAGACGGAGGCCCTGCCCTTAGTGCCACTATTGCAGGCTGCGACGGCATTGCAATGGACAGGGCCGGTAATATCTACTATTCTGATAATGAATATATGGGTTGGATACAAAAGCGTGTTGTCAGGAAAATAAGCAACACAGGTATTATCAGCCTGTTTGCCGGCAACTATACAACTACCGGCTCATTTGGTGATGGCGGGCCTGCGATAGGTGCAGGTTTATTAGCCCCTGATGGTGTTGCCGTAGATTCTATTGGTAACGTATATATTGCAGACCGCAATGATAATAAGATCAGGAAAGTAGACATTTCAGGTACCATATCTACCTATGCAACGGTGTACTCGCCCGGGCAGATGTGCACTGACAGGCAAGGCAACTTATATGTAGTAAGCAATCTTGATCATGTGTATAAAATCAACACATCGGGCATATCTACCCTGTACGGTGGCGGAGGATCATCAATGGCAGACGGAGTGCCGGCCACAGATGCTGATTTCTCCTGGCTGAAGGGGGTGGCTGTAGACCCGGATGGCAATGTATATGTAAGCCTTTTTAACCCTTACTGGTACACGGCATATATAAGGAAAATAGATGCAGGTGGTAACATGTCTACAATAGTACATTGCTATGACGGTACTTTAGGTATCAGTCCGGCAGTTGGCTATGGCGGAGATGGCGGGCCGTCTATCGCAGCGTCTCTCAATTATTTTGGGCCTCTTACCTGCGACAACGCATACAACCTCTATATATCGGCTGATGGCAGGATACGTAAAATAAATTTACGCACTATGATAATCACTACATTTGCCGGAAACGGGGGGTCTAGTGCCGGTGTAGTAACCGAGGGAGTACCCGCGAGAGCTTCGTCCATAATCCCTATGAGCATGACAACCGATTCCGCAGGAAACGTGTATTTAGGAGATTACTATTACCGCATAAGAAAAATAAGCAATTATCTGCAGAGCCAGATGACCGGTAGCAGTACCGTGTGCCTTGGCTCTACATCTACACTCATTGATTCTGTGACGGGCTTTACCGGCACGTGGTTAAATAGCAACCCGGCAGTAGCAACCCGGAGCGCTACAGGTGTTATTACACCACTGGCCATAGGTACTACCACATTTACTTACCGCGTGGTCAACGATTGCGATTCACAGTTTGCTACAAAAACAATAACGGTTGTAAATCCGCCAACTGCTGGCACCATTTCGGGTGCTGATACTGTTTGTAAAACAGGCACCATCACTCTTGTTCCTTCAGTTAGTGGTGGCTCATGGTCCAGCACCACAGGATTTACATCTGTGAGTGCATCTGGAGTTGTTACCGGTGTTAATGTTGGTGTCGATTCTATTGCCTATACCGTAAGTAATGCAGGCTGCTCCGCCACTACAAAATATGGTATAACCATTAAAGATTGTTCAGAAGTTGGTATTGCAAGCAATATAGCCAATAGTACTAACGTGAACCTGTTCCCTAACCCTAGTAGGGGCGGCTTTACGGTTTTTATATCATCAGCCAACAACAGCAACGGTAAGGTAATAGTGCGTAATATGCTGGATCAGCAGGTGGGAGAATTTGACGTAACTACCAATACTGCAAACAAAATATCACTTAATGTTGCACCAGGCATTTATTACGTAACTGTACTAATTGATAAGGTCCAATACGTACGCAAAGTAGTAATAGAACGATAAAAAATCGCTTTAAAATAACAGCCTCACTCCCAAAGTGGGGCTGTTATCTTTAAATCATTTTGATTGCCAACTATAAAACATTTGTCAAAGCCGATTTTAGTAACAGTCAAAATAGTCGTTCTTTTCCTGTATGTCGATAAACCCGCAGTTTTCAGGTAAAACAAAGAGTTGAAGTAATTACGCTCTGATGCTTTTGAAAATTTGCTTTCATAGAACTATTTGAAGCAAATAGGATAAATGAAATAGAAACTCCCTATTTCACACCACCTTCAGAGTAATAAAACAAAAAACCGCTCATAGAGCGGGTTTTTGCGGACTGGACGGGGCTATATTTCATCTTTCAACTATACTGAATTAGACATACTTATACTGCATTAGACAATTCTAAATCTATATCAACATTATTGAGTATACAGATTTGTTCATTGTTGTTTAGTAAATCTCTACGGCAACTCTACGTGAATGGAGATTTTAAAGAAAACAGATTCTTAGGAATTAATGAATAATTGTGCCGATTTTAAACATAGGCAGATACATAGCTATTAAAATAACAGCTACAAGTAACGCAAGTATTAGAATCATAACTGGTTCCAGGATACTGATAAGTATGTTGGATTGATATGCCAGATCCTCTTCGTACTGCTTGCTCAGCTGAATAAATATTTTATCCAGTTGGTTGATCTCTTCACCAATTCTCACAAGTGTGATCAGCGAAGTTTCAAAGAATACTTGCTTTTCCATACTCGCATAGAAAAAGTCTCCTCTCATTATATCTTCTCTGATCTGGTTTAACGCTTTCTTTAAAGGATAGAATGATACCATTTTTTGTGTGAGATCAATACAATCAACAATATTTACCTTAGAATTCAGTAGTAGGTCCATAGCCTGTGTAAATTGCACAAGGTGGGCCTTATAAATTAGTTTGCCGAAGTAAGGTATTTTTAGCAGCAAGGCAGATTGCCATTTCTGAAATGCTTCTTTACCCTTATTTTTTTTGTAATAGACATAGCCCGCCAACGCAGAGCAAAGGACAACAAGCATGTAGGTGGAAATGTTATGCGACAGGGTAATGATGAACTGCGTTAGTGCAGGCAACTCGCCACCAAACCTAAGCAACGTCTCAGAGAACATTGGTACAACAAATTTTAGCATAAAATAAATAGCGCCGATGGTAGTTATCAGTACTATCAGCGGGTAACTGAGCGTGCTTGTTATCCTCCGTTTCTGAATAATTCTTTTATTATAATAGTTATGCAACTTATCAAAAACCAGTGCAAGTTCTCCGGTATTCTCACCAATTAAAACACTAAAGCAATCAAAATTATTAAACTGGCCGGTTGCCCGCATCGCATCCGCAAGGTTGCTTCCCTGCCTGATGCTTGCCAGTATAGCGGGGTATATGCTCGTCTCCCTGTCTTTTTCTTTAAGACCTTCAACAGATAATACTAATATTGTCTGCAAATCAACCCCTGCAGATAAAAGCACACCCACTTCAGAGAAAAACTTTTCCTTTTCCTTATTGCCATATTTTGAAAATAGCCTGATATCACTTTTTAAGAGCTTGAGCAGGCGGTCCGTATCCCATGTAGCCCTCTGTCGCGCTGGCGATGTTCGGTTATTACTGAGGCCTTTAAGCTCTTTAATATCTAAACCCATAGCAGACTAATAAATGGCCATTAAATCAGCACTAACATAGCGCTTTGAAAAATAAGCGTTCTTTATCTCAACAGGATCATTGATCGCAAATGATATCGATCTTACAAGATGCTTATCTGCTACTGTAGCAACATAATCTACTTTTAATGCACTGAAGCTTATATGAAAAGTATCTTCATGGCCGCCCTTGCTACGAACTATATTCTGATCTGTAATATTGTATAAAATGGTGTCGGTTGTGGATGCGAGCAGGTACTCCTTTTCATCGGTGGTTATAATATAATTTGCTTCATCAATATCATGCTCAATGGTATTCTTAAAAATGAGCAGCCTTGACACAGATTCTTGCCGGGTATAAAAAGAATAGAACGTTTTTTTAAGATTCAGGATTACACTGAATACAAGAGAAACAACTATCGCTGAAATGATCAGCACTAGTATTATCTCTAGCAGGGTAAAGGCGCTTAGATTATGCGGCTTATTTTTCATCCTATCTTTTTTTCTTTAGTTTTATTGTTTGTTTTTTTCCGTCGTGTGCAACTATCAATGAGTCGAATGTGATGTGCACGATAGTTATATTCTGCCACTTGTCACCTTCATGTACAAAAGTGGTTTTTCGTTCATTTTTTATAATAGCGGTCTTTTTTTTGCCATCTTCAAAAAATCCCATATACTCGGGCAATATTACCGGCTTTTTAGGTATTGTTATAAGTTTAGGCGGATCTGCAGCGGGGATCACAGGCTGTGCAGTGTCGGCCAGTATACTCAGAAATGGATCCCTGCTGTAACTATGTATGATATGAATGTCTTTTTTAGGCAGTTTTGATTTATATACAGGCCTTACTGCTGTATATGCAGGCTTGCTATCATTACCTGCAAAGTGGTTGTATATTTTATAGGTCAGCGTGCCCCATATCACAACAACCGCTATCAGTAATATCACAACAACTATCCTGTTTTTCATGTTACTGCACGTAAAATTTATATGTAACGCTATTATTGCTTCTGTTTCCAGCCGCATCTACCCCAATAACCCGCCAGTAATAATACCGGCCTTGCAATAAAGCACCAGGCGAATAGGTAGTACTTCCTGTAACATTGGTATTGGTAATGATGCCGGTAAACATAGAGTCTGTTGCAACTATCACATTGTCAGCAGTTACATCTTGTGCGTTTTGCCAGCTGAGTTGCACATAATTGGTGTCAATACTGTTGTTGGCAGGCAAAAGAAGAATAGGCGGCGATGGCGGTGTCAGGTCTACAGTGAGATACCTGGATGCTGAATAATTGGTAGATGTGGCGTTGATACTGTCAACAGCTCTTACCTTCCACTGATACACACCTTCATTAAGAGTATCTGTTAAGGTGGTGGTATGCGTAAGCCTTGTTTTTAATGGTGTGCCTGCAGAATCTGAAAGAACATGCTCATAAAAAGTTGCATAAGGAAATTGAGGCCAGCTGTATGTTATCGCTGTTCTATTGGTGGCAAAGTTATTAGCAGGTGCAGAGACAAGAAATGTTTGGCCGTTTAGGTTGCTATTGGAATCAATAATAAATGTACGTGTAACATAAACTGTATGCGAGCTGCCATTCTCTGCCCTGATGCGCCATTGATATACGCCCGGAAACAGGGTTACGCTAAATTTATCTCCGGCAACAACAGAATCTACCAGTAAAGTTTGTATGGCGTTAAAGCTTGGTTGCACTATTTGTATATGGTATCCACCGGCTCCCGTTACTCTTTCCCACATAAATACAATGCTGTAATTGTTAGATACAAAGCTGTCCTGAGGGTTATATACGATCATTGGCGCATTATCAATGTTCTTATCTATAAGATCATTACAGGATAACAGCAGTGCCGGTAATATTAATAGCACAAGGAATGAAAGTAAGTTATTTCTCATGATATATTTTTTTTATAAATAAAAGAGAAAGCAACGAATATTTACCCGTTGACCTGTCTTTGGTTAATTCAAAATTTGCAGAGTTTATCAATGTTATTTTTTTTTCTTCCAGATCAGACACGAGCCGTAGCACAGACTCATAGCTACCTTCAAGCAATATCCTGTTTGTTTCTATAATTATACTGTCTTTATTGGGGCTGTAAGTCTGTGCTATCTCTCTTATACTTATCCGGTTACTATCGCAGTAATCTGTCATGTATCGTAATACATATTTACTGTCTGTTTCTTTTGTGGTGTCATCTCGCAGATAATCCACGGCATTAAAATCCTGCGGAATTTTTGCAGCATCATTCCTCACGCTATTGTAGTCCCTGATCACACCAATGGTCTTTGCTATATTAAAACGCAGCGCAGCAAAAAATAGCAGCAGTGTACCTGCTATCAGTATTCTCCATCGCCATAAAACAGGCAGACTTTTAAGATTTACCAGGCCGCTCATAAAGTATCTTTTTTTATTTCCAGTATAAAACTTGCCATAGCATCGTTCTTATTCTGTTTATAATCTCTGATGATGATATTGCTGATCCAGGAGTACTGCTTAAGATCTGCGATCCAATCATTAAGAGCTTTATTGTCATAGCAAGATCCTTCAATGGTGATAAGGCTATTTATAAAACTTACATTGTCGCCCGTACCCGTGCTGCGTGTGTTTACAGGGTAGATATTTAGTCTCTTTAAGTAAATATCGCCCGGGAGTATAGATGTTACCTGGTCGGCGTAAGATGCGATATCGCCTGTACTGTACACGCCACTGTTCACCAGCAATTCTTTTTTGTGTTGCCGGGCATTTTTTATTTCTTCAAACTTGTTCCACTGCCCTTGCCTGTAAGCGATCTCAGCTTGTATATCCTGGTATTTACCGTTATAATAAGAAAATGCGAAAGTGCTTAGAAGCAACAGGCAAAAGAGCGTGATGCCTGCAGAAAGAATAAAAGGCTTGCTCAGCCGCGTAAATTTATATTGTTCATAGTTGTTCTGTATCGCAGCTAGTAATAAGCCTGCTGGCTGCTGCCCTTGCATAATAAAGTGTATGGCATATGCATACGGTACAAAGTATTGTGATTCTAAAGTTGAATTTCCGACCTGTCTTGTAGAATGATCATTATTAAACGTGTACCCTTTTATTTTATAGTCAATAATCTGATGGTTCTCTTCTACTTCGAAGAGATAGTTTTCAAAATAGATGTTATAGCCATCATACAGTTGTGTTTCGGTAAAATAGCTTGCCAGAGGTATTATAAAAAAAGGGCCGATGGCAACATTGATAATTGCACCTTGCAGGAAAGATAGTTGCTCCAGCAGTGTATCTGCAAGTGTCTTCCGGCAAATGGATAGAACTACCTGGTTACTGTTTACAGGTAATAGTTGTGTATAAAAGCTATCATTAGAAAAATTGGGGACGAACTCTTTTGCCAATGTTTCTATGTTAGCAGCATTATCTGTTATCCTGTGAATGATCTTATCATTATTGATGTTTAATATGACCGGAACATGCTTACCTGCTTTATTGCTGATCCATTTTTTAAGATCGCTTAATGATAGATACGCCTCTTTTTCTCCAATTGAAATATCGTGTTTATTCTTCTTTAGCAATAGCACGTTATAATAAAGGGCGTGTTCATTTACACCCCTTATTTCCAGGGCTTCTATTACAATCAGGTCAACTGTAATTTTCAATAAGAAATATTGCTCTAGGGTTGCTATCATTACATAATAACTGTAGGGTGAATAAGGATAGCCAGTTTAGTTTTGGAGTTCTTAACGCTACGCGAGCTGAACAACCATTTTAATATTGGAATATTTGCCAGTATAGGAAACCCCTTGCCAGAGTTACTATTGTTCATTTGCTCAAGTCCCCCCAGCAGAATCATGTCATTATTCTTTACCCGTATAACAGATTTGAATGTCCGGGTAGTTTGTCCGAATGGCCCGTTAGTAGCTATTTGGTTAGTAAATGAGCCCTGCTCAACCGTAACATCCAGTGTTATCTGTTCGTCCCCAGATACAATAGGCTTAATAGTTACAGATAGATTGGCCTGCAGGGGCTTATATACAGTAGAGTTTACCGTAGTTGTGCTTTGTGTTGCAATAATATTAGAGGTGGTTTCGGCATAATAGCGGGTTTCGCCAATAGCCATCTGTGCCTCTGTACCATTTAATGTAGCAAGTTTTGGGGTAGAGCGTATACGGATCTGTCCATTTTCTTCTGATGCCTGTAGAGAAAGGTAAAAATTGGAATTGACCTTGCCGAGATTAATTAACCCTGATCCGTTTATAGAGTTGATAAGGTTATTAATAGTACTTGAACCCAATGTTACATCAACATTCGGGAACACACTATTGTATGTGCTTGATACAGGAGCGCTGCCTAATCCCGCAGAGATGCCTGTTGATATGTTATGTGTCTTGGAAATATCCAGGATGATTAGCTCTATAGTTACAACAGGCACTACCTGGTCTATTTGCCTTAAAAAAGCGCCCAGTTCATTAACAGCCGGTGCTGAGCCTGATATAATAACGCTATTCAGATCAACGAGCGGGATGATGTCTATATTCTTTTTTAACTCAGGGGGTATCATCTCCATTATCTTATTCGTAGTTCTATACATAAGTTTATAAACCGTAGACGTTCTGATATTTTCAGATCTCCGTTCTCCTATAAGGTAAATGCCATTGCTGTAACTATAAGTATAATCTGTATTGTTGAACAGGTATTTGAGGAAAGTTATAAAATCAACATTATCTATTTTAAAATCAACCGAACCTTTCATTTCGGTCAATACAAAATAGTTGATGCTCAACTTTGTGGCCACTCCGGCCAGGATATCTTTTATTGGCACATTGTTGGCGGTTATAGAGACAATGCTGTCCTTGTGGTTCGTAGTTACTTTAAATGCTCCTGTGGCTAATGCCGGGGTGTTTTTGTTATTGTCTGTAGCAGGTAATTTAGGAGAAGCTTCTTCAAGATAATACATCATACTGTCCCTGTCTGTAAATTGCAGGTTATTCATGTGCGCAAGTTCTGCTATAGCCTTTTTTAGCCCTGTTTTTTCCATGTAGCCGCTTACCAACCCATATTGCAGTTTTTGAGTGGTTACTACGTTTATCCCCGTCAGTTGGGTTATAAGCTTCACTACATTGCCAAGTGTATCATTTTGCAGGTCGTACGTGATTAATCTCTTAGACGAATCATAAGCTATTTTTAGTTTTTTAGGCAATACCGGCGTAGCCTCAGGCTTTATTTGCATGTACTTTACTACAGATATAATGTTTGTGCCTTTAATAAGTATTTCAGCTCCGTATTGTTCACATACATACGACAGCAAATCCTGTATAGATATGCTGGTAAAATTGATAGATATCTGGGAGTCGAGAGCGGGATCGATATTCATATTTACCTTATTCTCGATAGCAACACCTCGTAAAAATTCAAATAATGAAACACCCGAAACTGATGCAGATATCTTTGTTTTTAGATTTGGTATATCGAAGGATAATATGTCAAGTCTTGCTCGTAAACTTTCTACCCTGCTTTCTTCTGTTTGCTGGCCAAACGCTTGTAAGCCTGGCAACAGAAGTAGAAAATATAAGAAACAGAACAACAAAGATTTATTTCTCATGCTTAATTTTTTAATAGTATAGGATATATTTCTTCAATTGACGTAATTCCTTTTTTTACCAATGCCAGTGCACTATCCTGCAGGGTATGAATACTACGGTCTTTTAACTCTTTACTTATATCAAGTACGTTTTCCTTGATTAGTGCAGACATCTTATCATCTACTGGTATTACTTCATATAGCGCAGCTCTGCCCGAGTAACCGGTGTAGAAACATTTTTCACAGCCAACAGACACAAAATGATAACTAACACCAGATAGCATGTCGCTGATATCTGAAAATGCCTCCTTCTGAGTTGTTTCTTTTTTACAATGTATACACAATTTGCGGATAAGCCTTTGTGCAATGGTCATGTTTATTGTGCTTGCCAGCAAAAAGGTTGGGATACCCATATCTACCAATCTCGATATTGTGCCCCAGGCGGAATTGGTGTGTATTGTAGATAGAACCAGGTGCCCGGTAAGCGCGGCTCTGATGGCCATTTGTGCCGTTTCAACGTCCCTTATCTCTCCCAGCATTATAATGTCAGGATCCTGTCTTAAAAACGTGCGCAGGGTGCTTGAAAAAGTAAGGCCTATATTTTCCCTTAGCTGCACCTGGGTAATGCCATCAAGGGTATATTCTATTGGGTCTTCAACCGTTAGAATGTTTATACTTTCATTATTCAATAGTTTCAGGGTTGCATACAAAGTTGTGGTTTTACCAGAGCCGGTCGGACCGCTTATCAGGATGATGCCCTGCGGTTTTTTGAGTGTTCTTAGAAAATCGTTCAATTGTACTTCACTGAAGCCAACGTCATGAATATTTATGTGAGATGAATCTGATCCTAGCAACCTCAGTACTACCTTTTCGCTATATAGAGACGGGAGTACAGAAACCCGTATATCTGTTCTGCCACGCTGGTTATTTATAAGTATCCTCCCGTCCTGAGGCAGCCTTTTTTCGGCAATATCGAGGCCTGCCTTTATTTTTATTTTATTAATGAACGAAGCATACTGATCTTTTGGTATCTGGTATCGTTCTACTAGTTTGCCATCTATCCTAAGCCGTATACGGCACTTGCCGGCATATCCCTCTATATGGATATCACTACTCTTCAGTTCCTTAGCATCATTAATTATTTTGGTCAAGAAGTCCTCGCTATGTTCTGTAATCGTAGATAACGTTTGTACTGTAGCTGCTTTCAGGTCTTTACGGTATAGCTTACTTATTAGCTGGTTAATAACATCGGCTGGTTCAGACATAAGCTCTACCTGGTACCCGGTGATTAATTCAAGCTCTCCTACAACGCTGTCATTCAGGCTGTTTTCATCTATCTTTAAAGTAAGGATAGTTCCGGCAATAGCATAAGGTACAACTTTATATCTGGACGCAACATCAGTAGTTATAATGTGTAATAAGCTGTTATCAGGGTTATTCATAGCAAAAATTATATTGGGCTAAAGTAAATTCACATTGACATTATGAAGATAAAAAAATGAAAAAAGCAGTGTAACAATATGTGTTAAGGCCAGTGCGCCGGCAAGTGGCAACCTGATTACTGTTTTTTTATAAAATAAAATAGCCGCCGCCTGGTATATAAGGCAGCAGATACAACCCAATAAAATAAGCACTATAAAATTATATAGGTCATACCCAATGCAGAATACAAAGAAAGCAGCAATATCACCACTGCCAATGTATCTGTCAACAAATTTTTTATCTCGTTTTCTTATAAATATATAGCATTTTATTATTGCCAAAAGTATTATTACAAAGGCGCAATTAATAAGGGATAGTTTATACAATACAGACCAGTGCTGTAAATTGAATGCGATAAGGCCTGCGATCAGCAGTAATAAACTGCCAATATGTATAAGCCGTTTTCCAAAGTCCTGGAATATAATAAGCAGGCATGCTCCTAAAACTGTCAACCCCGATAATATATGCATCAGTCTTTAGTAGTTTCTTTTAAGGTCTTATCCTGGTCTATTTCCCATATATTGAATTTTCCGTCGCCGTTAAAATCACTTATAGCAGTAGCTTTAGCCTTAAAAACACTATTACTTGCAGCAGAAACCTCTATAACATAATTTGCTCTTCCTCCTTCTTCTGTTGTTAGTTTTTCTTGCACAAAGCCTATTTCGCCAAGATCTGTAGTATATCTAGAATGCATGTAGAAATAAGACTTTTCCAGATTATATACATGCTCAAGTTGTAATTTAGCTTCAGTACTTTTAGCATTGGAAATAAGGGGCATTAAATTAGGATAGGCAATAAGCACCAAAATGCCTATAATTACTAAAACAACAAGCAATTCTGTAAGCGTAAAGGCTTGCTTCCATAGTTTCTTTTTCATTCTTATTCGGTTTAAACGGTCATTAAAAATAGCTAATTTTCTGGAAATATTACTAAATTTGAGAAAATCAGTTCCCTTCATCTATGCAATCCTGTTTTCATAAATCTGTTTTGCTGGTCATCATCAGCGCTCTGTTTTCCACGGTTTCGTTCTCCAGAAATAAGTTTAGAGAAGATGGCCACAGAAATATTTATACAAACCTGCCATCAAAAAAGATCAGTGCTGTAGTAAACACCAAAAAGAAAATTAAAGTAAAAATTTCTAAAACATATTCCTGGTACGACAATATATCTGTACATGAAACAGTAGGTGGGTATTCCGGATATTTATTGGATGGGACGTATACGGAATTTTACTTCCCGTCTAACAATCTTTGTATATCAGGAGTGTTTAAGAACGGCCTGAAGAAGGGAATGTGGTTATTTTGGTCAGAAAAAGGACTTATTAAAGAACGAGCCACCTGGTCTAACGGCGAGATGCATGGCAAAAGATATATATATGCCGACGATGGCACATTGATGTCTGTAGAGATATATAAGCACGGAAAATTAAACTCCCGGCGAGATGTAGCCAATAAAACAGAGCTTACATACAAAGAGAAAAGGTCGGTAGAAATGGGTAAGAAGAACCGCTTAAATAAAAAAGAAAAGAGCAACAAACGTGCATCTTTGGTAGAGACATCTAATAAAAAAGAACCAGTACAAACTAAGGCAGGACAACAAAAGAAACAAGAAATACAGGGACATAAGAAAAAAAATAAGTGGCAGGCTATCCGGTCTGTTTTCTCAAAAAAATAAAAGATGTTATTACGACAACGACTGCAAGGTTATACGCTTATTTATGCAATAATAGTTGTTATAATTGTAACATCGTTTGCATTGCTTTTTCTGTCTTACTTCCAGATCAATTATGCACTAACAAATAGAATTGAAAATAAAATACTTGGGCGTAGCTATTGCTATGATGGATTGGCAATTCTAAACAAGTACAATCTATATGATCAACCCTATAGCTTGTCGGTACAGGACGGCTATAATCTAACCGTAATAAAAAAAAAATGGGGTGCTTATGATCTTTACTATTCTTACGTTATAAATAATAGGAACGACTCATTATACGCGAAAATAGCGTTTGCAGGATATGGCAGGGATAGTACAGATCATACAATACTTTTTTTAAGAAACAGCAACTCCCCGCTAAATATTGCAGATAGTGTTCTTCTTGAAGGAGATTGTTATATTCCGTCAGGTTATATTAAATTCACAACAAGCACACATTTTGTTCCTCTCTTGCCAGATCAGATACATTCAAGCCCGGACACCCTGGTGCGGTTATCAGGAATAAATGAAATAACTGACTGGGCGCGGAAAATTGTTGTAAGCAAAGAAAAAAAAATAACGATTGACGATAGTATTTACAAATCTTTTGCAACAGAACAGATTGTCATATCGGCAGATACTATTATTATTTATGGGCAATTAAAAGGAAATATAATAATTACAGGTAAGATAATAAAGGTGCAGCCTGCCGCACGATTAGAGGATATTATTTTGATTGCAGATGATATTATATTTCCCGACAGATTCTGCGGCAGGTTACAGGCAATAGCTGCCCATAAAATTGAAGCGGGAAGTAACAATACATTTAATTATCCGACTGTATTATTACTCTTGCCGGAATTAAATGAACAACTGCTCGCTGACGACTATTATATAACAACAGGAGATTCTGTAAATATAAGCGGCGAAGTATACGCCAATACAGAAAGATACGATTTGGCAATAAAAACAAGTATTAATATGCACCGTAACGCTCGGGTAACAGGCATCATCTATTCATCAGGAATGCTATCATTCAAAGGCATTTGTAAGGGTACTATCTTTTGTGAAAAGTTGATGAACTATGATGCTCAAAATATAAAGCCCAACCTTATCAGGAACACACAGATTTTTCCCGGACCGCCCTTTTTTTCTGGCAGTAAACTGTTTCCTCTGCAAGGGGCTCAAAAAATCATTAAGTGGCTAAAATAAAAAAAATATACCTGTCTGGGGCAAGTCTGCTTGAGGTGATAGTTTCTACTGTGATTATATTGATAGCTTTTCTCTTATTTACGGTTTTGATATCCCAATTAATGACGGCGAGAAAAATAGTGCCTGAAACACAATTACTCTTTGGTATATCGGCAGGCGGATGGGTGCGCGATACAAATGCAATAAGGAAAATATATAGAGATAGTAAGATTGAGATGAATGATAAGGTGGCTGACACATTTTTGTTCACACATTTAAAAGTAAAAGATGGAGAAAAGGAGCATAAAATTTTTGAATGTTACTTTATACCCGATAGTCAAAAAGAATCCTTATATCAATAAAGTGCTTTTTAGAGAATTACACGTAGAAATAAAAGTTATTCTACTATTTCAAAATAACTTAAAAAAAAGCTAAAAATTATTTGGTTTTGTTATAAAGGATATGTAGTTTTATCCTACATAAAGCCGCTATTATCTATGAAAAAATTACTGTTGCTTTCCTGCATTATTGCTACTATAGGTGCATCCTGTCTTTTTCTATTTGCTTCTTGGAAAAGTAATCGCGTTTCAAGCCTAGAGCAATATAATGCATGGCTTAATGATGACGCACATAAATGCCTGCTCAAAAAAAGTATTGGTGGGGTAAGAATATCTGTTAAATATCAGCCACCATTATATATCGCTATTAAAGATGCGGCTCATAACAGCGTTCCGGCCGAAGCAAAAAATAAAATGCTGAACGATTTGCTGGCTCAGCAAGATAAGGTAATGACTTTTATGATGACCCTTGGGCCGGATAAAGACTTACCTGAACAACGCCGTGCAGCACCACTCATGTCTGAAGGGGTAAATGGCTATGCTCAATTCAGTGAGCGTGTTATGTCAGCCAACTTTTTTATGGATCAATATATCAATCTGTATATTGATGGCGTACCTCATAAAGCAGCCCTGTGTATTTTAGAAAACCTCTACGAACTTTCCGACGAAAGAACGTTCATGGTAGTATTTGCCCCTGGAGATAAAGAAGACATTACTGCCGGTAAACAGGTAGTATTTGAATATAATGACCCTTATTTTAATATGGGTAAAGTTCAGTTTGATTTTTCCGCAGCCGATCTTCAGAAAGCCCGGCAGATCAAAGTGATCAAAGGCTGACAGCCAGTGCCAAGCGTAATTCCCTTACCGATTACAAGTACCTATTAATATCTATTGTATGAAACGTATAAAATTGTATAGAGGCGCCACGCCTTCAGCAAAAAAACATTTGATACTGGCGATTGGAAAATCAAAACCGATCGCTATACTAACGGGATTATCTATGTTGGTGCAGATGATATACCCGACAGTGTCTTATGCTGTAACGGGGGGGCCTGCAAGTCCTGAGTTTTCAAGCTTTGAGCCTGTAGCAACAACCAATATGGTTAATGAGTTCTCGGGGCAATTCATATACAATCTGCCTGTGCTCGAGATTCCTGGTGCATCAGGCGGTGGCTACGCGCTATCATTATCCTATCATGGCGGCGATGGTCCAGAGAATGAGGCTTCATGGGTAGGTGCAGGATGGACTCTTAACCCTGGGGCCATAACACGTAATAAAAGAGGTCTTCCGGACGACTACAAAGGTCAGTCAATTAAGTACTACAACTCAGTACCCAGGAACTGGACAATAGCCGCCACAGGTAATTTCGGAGCAGAAGCATTTTCGATAACGGGAACCTTGTCTGCTACAGTAAGATATAACTATTATAAAGGCTTTGGTATTACTGAAGGGGTTGGCCTAAGCGGCCTTAATGGGTTATTATCATTGGGATTTACTAATAATGACGGAACTGGCTCTTTCTCTGCAGGAATAAATCCCGGCGCTATACTTAGTATAGTTAACAATGGCCTGAAAAGTGATCATAAAAATGCTGCTGGTGAGGCTACTAAAGAAACTCCTAAAAAGAGCAATTCCGGTTCTGGTCAGGCGTCTCTTGGTTCTCTCAACAGTACAGTCTCGCCAATGGTCAGTCAAAGCATATCAAGCTATGCCAACTATATGCTTGCTTCATCCACCTCACCATATAATCTGACGCCATTCACAGGCAGCAGTTATACAGGTTATGTGTCTGTAACCCCAGATCCGGCACCGCTGCCAGTCGGTCTTACAGGTGGTCTCTGTATAAATTATACGGCTCAAGACAATGTTAAAGAACGCTCTGTTTCTGGTTATGGTTATATGTATGCCGGAGATGGTTATGCTGCAAAAAATAATGATTCTTTAAGAGCGGAGAGCATTATGGATTATACTGTAGAAAATGAATCAACATTTAATGAAAGAGATAATTACCTTCCAGTTCCATCCAGTACTCCTGATGCGTACATGCTATCAGGTGAAGGGCTTGGTGGTGGTTTTAGGATGTATCAGAGTTCTATTGGAGTATTTTCTCCCAATTTTGTTAATAGCTATACATCTTTATATAATTTCGGCTTAGACGTACACTTAGGCGCAGATATAGGCTTAGGCGCAGATTTTACAGTAAATGGAGATCATAATCTGAAAGTCTTGTCGTCTTGGCCTGGTGGTAACGGCAACACTGACTATTGTAAGTTCCCTTCGTACGAGGGACAATACCCCGACAAAGAAAGCCGATATTTTCGCTTTAATAACGATCTCGGAGGTAAAAATGTATACTCTGAGGAAGATAATAAAGCGCATCATGTCAATATCTCGTCTGGAGGGCAACCCAATCTGGCAACAGCCAGCCTAATACTAAAAAAAGATGTAAGCGTTCCTGGTACAAATCTACGTAGCGGACGGTCTTCATTTATCGGGTATCACACGAATAAAGAAATAACCACTTTTTCAGGCTCACATAGACCTTTGGCTTATGAACAAAGAGAAGTGATAAATAAACTTGCAGGAAGAGCTGATACGCTTACTGATACAACCATCAAAAGTTCTGTTGGTGAAATTTCCGTAGTAAATGAAGCAGGAAACAGGTATACTTATGGCCTACCTGTATACACTGCTGGTGAAAAAAGCATGCGACAAGGGTTAATTGGAAGCGATGGTAATAGATATCTTCCACATGCTGCAATAACACCTCACATTAAAATCGGAGAAGAATATGCAACGCCGTATGCAACACAATATCTTCTTACAGAAATAGTAACCCCGGACTATTTAGATATTAATGGCAATGGACCAGATGATGCAGATTTTGGAGGATATACGAAATTTGCATATAAAAGAGCGTACGGAAATGATTCAAAAACAAACACATCGACGTATTCTGGCTGGTATAAATGGCGGAGTCCTTACAATGGTGTAATGTATGCCCCCAATAGGATATCTGATAATACAGACGATATGGGTTCATATCAATCAGGATATAAAGAAGTATATTATCTTGATTCTATTCAGACTAAAACCCATTATGCTGTCTTTGTTACCGATGACAGGAACGATGGTATTGATGCTAATATAAGTGATGAAACTGCAGCAAACTCTAATGTTTTAGGCACACATAGGCCAAAATGCCTTAAAGAGATCAGACTATACGCAAGGGCAACACATACCGGAGATCCGGACAAGTTGGTAAAAACAATTCATTTTGAATATAATTATGAGTGCTGGCCACATACTATCAATACAATTGCAGGGAACCTCGGTAGCGGTAAGCTCACACTTAAGAAAGTATGGTTTGAATATAACGGCGTAATAAATGCCAAGATCAGTCCATATCAATTTGAATACTCTTACCCAACAAGTGTTGCATATCCTGCACAGTATCAGTTCATACAAAATGAAATGACCGCTGGAGGAGCGCTGGTGCAGAATCCTGATTACACACCATATATGGACTGTTGGGGAAATTACCAGTATGATGGTTATAACAGAAGGCAGCAATATAAATCATGGGATAGCCAGGTTCCCGACCCTTCTTTTGACCCAGCTGCATGGCAGTTGAAACGTATTATATTACCATCCGGAGGCGAGATTCACGTGCAATATGAACAGAATACATATTCGTACGTTCAGGATAGGAATGCATGCGCTTTAGTGAGCCTTATCGACAACGCACAGAATGCGGCACAGGGTAGTTTATATACATTGAACACCGCTGAGATTGGTGCAAATACAGACGCTGAAAAGGATCAGCTTGTTGCATTGATTAATCATACCTATCACGACCAGAAGATATTTTTTAAGTTTTTTTATACCTTGATGGGATTAAGCACACAAGATATTGGTAGCTGTAATGGAGACTATGTTGAAGGGTATGTTAATTTCGTTACTTGCTACAGGGGAGGTACAGGGGCAAGCGCTAAAGTATATGTACAGGTAAACGGCTTGCCACGCGATGTTTGTAAAGATTATATACGACACCAGATTGGCGGCAAAATAATGAATGGAGATTGCTCCAGCCCGTCATATCCTGGTGATATCGGTCTGGGATCTTCGTCCGACATTGCCAGTCAGCTAGGTGACCTGGCTACAACATTTTTTAATAGGGTTTACGAAGGATTGCCAGGTGCTGACATTTGCATGCGTGCCAAGCCCGAAGTATCTTATCTCAGGATACCAATACCTAAAAAACGCGGAGGTGGTATAAGGGTAAAAAGGCTGCTTATGTATAATAAGGGTATTGATGTGAACACACCTACATTGTATGGTACTCAATACATTTATGAAAACGAATCAAACGGAACAAGTTATGGTGTAGCCACCAACGAACCATATGAAAATAAAGGAGAAAACCCTCTCGTTACTTTCTTGCCTAAAAGGGATGAACAGTCTGACTGGGATCGCCTTATTGCAGGCAAGGATAGGGAAAAATTTGAAGGGCCCGAAAGCTGGAATGTACTTCCCGGAGCAAGCATTGGTTATAGCAGGATTATCAAACAGAATATCTTCCGGTCACAGGCTACAGGCACTGGTTATTCTGTGATAGATTACAATACGGTGAAAGACTATCCATACGATAGATACTATGCTGCCATTGATGCGAAAGGCGCAGACCACAGCGATGTAAATAACCAGAAAAGCGACTGGACCGTAGATATTGGCATTCTTGACTTTGAGATAAGAAAGGCTACCCAGGCTGCACAGAGCTACTGCTTTATACAAAACCAGATGCACGGACAAATAAAGCAGATATCTGATTACAGGGGCGTATATGACCCTGTAAAGTTCTATAGCAATACACCACCCGTACCCGCATCACAAAAAACATACACCTATTTTGAACCAGGGGAAAAAATACCTATGTACGATTTCAGGTCGTGGAGTATTTATTATGATCAGCCCGGCAAAGAAGAAGATATTACTATAGACCGCCGCACGGTGCAGGAGCATACCAAAGGCATACGGGTTACCGGAGATCTGACAGTAGGCATATGGGGCTTTATACCGATGATCTACCCGATAGCATTCCCTGTAAACAGTGAGCAGGACCAGAAAATGAGTTCCCTGGTACTTAACAAGGTGATCCATTATCCTGCCATTCAGAAACAGGTGACCGCAATGAAGGATGGCTACTACCAGAAGTCTGATTATGTAGCCTTTGATCCGTTGACAACAAAGCCCGTTCTTGCATCTACCTACGACGGGTTTAATAACCTGAATCTGCCTACAGAAATGGCCAGCCACAACGGTAAGTATACACAGTATAATGTGCCAGCTTCTTCCAGCTACAAAGCTATGGGCCAAAAGGCCTGGAACGAGCATTACTGTTATTATAGTACCACAAGTATTGGTGTGTCAGGCAGCGGCTCCGCATATACGGTGGCAGGTGTAAACATTGATAACGCCTTTACTCCGGGCGATCTTGTTGCGCTGCATTATCATATAGCCGGATCTTCTTACGATGGTGTGGCCATGGCCCACGTAAAGGAAATTTCCGGCAGCAATATTATAGTAGAACCAACAAAAAAATATAACACAACTATTCCTTCTGCTGGATATTATAAGGCAGAAATAGTACAATCTGGTTATACCAACCAGTTGAACAGCCAGATGGACGGATTTACAGAATATGGGGATAATGCATCTGTATTAGTTGCCGCCGCAATAGCATGGTTGAATACGCAGATATATACATTCGAGCACTCTACCTTGCCTACACTGTCAGTTGTGGTTCCTCCTGAATATAGTAACATACTATTTATCAATAACGTGCTTGGAACCGGTTACTTACCTATTACGTCATATGTATTTAATAGATTATCAGGTACCAGCACCATCTGGATCAACCCGTACTCCGGAACAACAATGGGCGAAGGTTATGGCTTTGCCGGTGTAACATCTGCCAGCAAGATAGGGGTAAAACTGGATTATTATTTTTGTTACGGGGATAATTCATATGGTTATTGGTTAGACCTCGTCGATTCGTCAACAGGATCAGTTATACAGGATTGCAAGTTTGGCATAAAGGTTAAAAATAATATTAATATTATAAAAGCACAGGCGACAACATATTCTGATCATTGGAGTTACACTGATACAACAGGCCTTGACACCTCTGCACTCAACAATTATGAAGTTGGCCTTAAAGGAAAGTGGAGGCCATATGAAACGTATATATTCAGAGATACCATTAAAAAAGGAAGCAAAGTTGCTTTAGGCCAGAGAAACTACAACTCCGGAACAGCACCTTTTGATCTTGCGCCATGGGAGCAAATATTTATACTTCATAGCTCTAAGTGGATAAAGAGTAACCACCTAGATAAGTACTCTCCTAATGGCTTAAATGTGGAGGAACATAACATGGATAATACCTTTAGCGGAGCCAGGTATGGATATAGAGGTTTATTACCTTATATAGCAGCAACAAACGCGAAAATGGCGTGTATAAATTTTGAAAGTTTTGAAAATGTCTACGGCAATGGCCCATACAGTACTGAAAATAACATGGTAGTGGATAACACTAAAATAGTTAGGCAAGCGCATACGGGCAGTTATGGTTATTTGAGAAATCCTAGTGAAACAATTCAACTGGCACCTACTTTAGACGCTTCTGGACAAGGCTTGGTTTTAAGATTTTGGGCTAAGGTTACTGGAACTCCGGCAGGTATATTTTCCATCACATCCTCTATAGCTAGTGCTTCATCTATGACAGCCAATTATTTGGCTCGATCTGGAGAATGGGCGCTGTATGAAGCTAAATGGCAAAATCCTGGTGTTACAAATCCTATGGTAGTATTTACAATAAAAAATACAGGTGCTATACCATATGTATTTGATGATATAAAAGTACAACCTCCCTTTGCTCATGCCACTTGTTACGTATATAATACGGGGACTTATCAGCTTTCCGCAGTCTTAGATGATCAACATTTTGCTACACGTTATCAGTATAATGGAGAAGGGCTGTTAGTAAGAACAATTGCAGAAACAGTCAGGGGAAATAAAACGGTCGAAGAATCTCACCATCATGTCCCTATGATTTCTCGCCCATAACTAAAACGTAAAAAACACACAATATCACATTAAAAAATAAACCTATGAGATGTGTCATTATTGAAAATAGCTTATACAATAAGTGTAAGTATCTGATTTGTATGCTTGTTGCATTATTGCAATTTGACATAACTAAAGCTCAGGTTAATCCTTCATTGGATGCACCGGTTATCCCAGCTTCAACAGAAGTGTTGCAAAATACCCGGCTTAAAGACTTTATGGCATTTCCTTCAAATATGGTCACTTACCCCAATGCTGTTATTGTAAGAGAGCAATATCCGGGGTATGGAGGGCCTTCTGTAGAGAATGGGGTATGGGGCCCGCTCATTTTCAAAGGCTATGACCTCAATATCAATTTCAAAGCCAAAGATCATTATTTCGACAAGTTTGCTGCTGGAAGGGTTTTGGTGCGGCAGTATTTTACACTGAAGGTATTCGCACCCGGTGATACATTAGGGCCACCTATATTCAACAATGACAGCATAATGATAGAGATGCGTACGGAAACCCCTGAGGTTAACTATAAAATAGACCTTGGGCCGATCATTGCTCAGTACGTGCCTCTAAGCGGTCTGGGTATGGGGGTCGACTCTACAGACACGCTTACTTATGTGCACGACTTGTATGATAGTATAGCTAACGCCCGCGATCTGGGAATGGATTCCATAATGTGGGGCGGTGCAATGATCTCTCTCGACTCTGCTATCGCACTTGCGGATGCTGCTGACTTTGCTAACAGGGGGGTAAGTGGTAAAGCTAGCCTGCTGAATAAAGGTCTGCCGTTTACATTTACACTGGAACTGAATACCCTGCCGAAGAATGACGTGCTGGTTGGAGCACTAGACCCCGGGGCTATCAACGTGCAGGTTACAGGTACAGTGCGTTCGCTACCGGCGCCCTGGTGGCAGCATCATCACTGGCCCTGCGATTACGCCTTGCATACCACGGGAGTTGTGCAGGATAATCCTGTTGTGTATACTTGGGATGATTGCCCTTTTTATAACTACCAGGTACAGGTGCTTCGCCTCTTCAATATATCTCCAAGCTATACCACAGATGAACACCATATAAAAGCGCTGGTAGACTGGAGTCAGGCGTTGGACCTGGAGACGAATAATGGCCAGCGTTCTATACGCCTTACTACTGCAGAAGGTACTGGCTATTATGTATGGCGCGTGCGCCGTATATACGATTATTATCCTAATACAATAGGCGATAACCGTAACTGGGGACCATGGACATATACCGGTCCATTCTGGGATGGTAACATTGTAGATGTTGACCCGAGCATGATGAACAATTACCTGTTTTTTGATACCATGTTTAGTGATACACTAAACTGGATTTACAGTAGAAAATTTTCAGAAGGTGAAATAGACCATGGAAGTCAATTACGCATGTCTGAAAAAACCATATACGGTGATTATCTTCAAAATGCAATACAAACACAATTAAGAAAACAAGAAATTGATATGGTCATGGCTAACCAAATAGTACATGATTATAGCGGAAGACCAGCTATACAATCTCTTATAGCACCAACAAATAAGCATGGATTTGAATATGAATACAATTACATGCAGAATTCGGTCGGTCTCCCTTATACGGCAGAAGATTTTGACAAACAATCTAATTTTGGCACTCCAAGTATTGTTGGTTCGTCCAGTAAACTAGCACAATATTATTCTGATATTAACAGCGATGTGCAAATTCCAAACTCTGATGGACTACCCTTTACTCGAACTTTGTTATGTAATGAGGGAAGTAATAGGGAAAGGGAAGTAGCAGAGCCGGGCAATTATCATATGTTTGGGAGTGATCATACCTTGAAAAAATATTATAGTGGAGTAGCATCAGGAGAATTGATACGTATTTTTGGAGATGAAGCCCCTAAATCAGAAAGCGTTCTAAAAACATACGTTGTAGATGCTAATAAGGTTATTGATATTACATATACCGATCAAATCACTGGTAAAGTTGTGGCAACCTGTCTCACAAGACCACAATCTTTGTTACTGGATACGATAGCGGATAATCCGTTCATAGTGCATGATACCGTATCATCGAAAACCGTTTATTCTGGTCCTCCGTCGAATCGTCTTGTAGAAACAAAGACATACACGTTTGCGATTCCCACGCAGCTAAGCTATTTCTACCAGATCATACCTGATGTGTATAGGGATAGCTGTCTGAACGTATGTGCCACATGCGATTATATAGTGAACATTACGGCTTATAATGTGGATGATTCAGAAATGGTACACCAGTATCACCAGGCGTTATATGTTACCCCTCATATGGATAGCTTGGGTGGCCAGTGTTCGTCTACCACTCCATATACTACATCAGGTACTTATGCCATAACGCCGATAGGTGGCTCAGGGCCATCTATCATACTTGATCCCGGCACTTATGTGGTAACGGCCTCTATTTCTGTAAGCAACAGCGATCCTTTCTCTGGCGTGCCGTATATAGAGACCGCCACGGGCATGATGCTGCGCAAGCTGCACCAGCGGCTGTGGAACGATCCTGGTTATGTAGTAGGTGGTAATACAGGCCTTTCGCTTACGGCAATACAAGGCTACCTGGATAATCATGATATGAATGGCCTGCTGGATTATACCGGAGCCGACACCAGCCAGTCCTATTTTACCTACGTAGTGGGCTGCGATACCTTAATGCTGCCAACCGAGCATTGCGCCCGGCATAGCTGCAGCGTTATAGACTTTTCTGAATACATGATCAACCAGTTGGCGCAATATGATACCGATCATGGTACAACCACGTTCAGCGGCATTACCAATATAGCAGCAACAACAGATGCGGCCAACTTGTTCCTGGTAGCCAGCAATGCCGAGTTCAACAACGTTATCAGTAATATGCTGGCCGATGGCTATGACTGCGATACTTTGTGGAATGCCTGGGTACAGACCGTTGGCTGGTATGCGGCAGTACAGGGTGCCATGAGCCCCAGCCCTGTGGCCGACTGGTGGCAGCACTTTATGGATATAGCAGGCTATAAATTTCCGTTCGTACCGCATAATGCTGCGGAGCTTACTACTCCCGGCAGCGATGTACGTAAGTATCCATATAAGTACTTCCCGTATACACCGGGCACAAACACCACTGTAGAATCGGTATACTGCTACCTGTACGAGTTGAGTATAGGCGCCTCCACAGCCAGCTGCACATTCTCTATGGGCGCATGGTCTACTGCCATAGAGAACTTCCCTGCTAATAGCCCAGCCGATGCGTTCCATATGTACAATTTTTACCGCAATATCAAGCCATCCAGCCCTACGTATTCAGGAGGATTGGGCTCTGCGGGTGGCCTGGGCTTTCCCGGACCGTCAACAGGTGCCAACTATGCTATAATGGAGCATGAATGTTACACCTCTTGCGATAGCAGGTATAACGACCTGATAGATGTGGTGGCGCACGATTATATGACCCAGCTTGGCGTAGCCGTTACCGGAGTGCCGTATATGAGTTGGTATACACAGCCTGCCGCAGATACTGTACCAATATCAAAAGTATATTGTGTGGTATCGGCGCTGGTAAGCAATTGCAAGGCCGGCTGTAAGCTTACGCCCGACCCTGTTACCGGTATTGTACCGCCAGCCCAGATATTGGCCTACCAGCACTCTATGACCTACTCTATGGATATACAGGTATCTATGACCGACTCACCTGTATGCCATAGCATGATAGATACAGAAGTACATACAGTGCATGTAGTGCGCGATTCGGTGGTATGCTATATGGACACTACAGGGGTAGTGGTAAAGTGCGACACCATACGCTATATGGCCGATTCGTCTTATACAGTTATCACAGGCATAGATACCGGTTTTGCTACAGTGTATAACAACGATTCTTCTTTCAGCCAGAATGATGCGTTCCTGCTGTGGCTCAACCACCAGTACACGACATTGTACGATTCGCTGCATAACATAGGTTATCCATCTACTTATAACTGGGATCCCATGTCGTCCGGAGGTATGAATACCTTTGGTGGTGCAAGAATAAATTGCGACAGGGTAAATGTGCCCATTTTCCCGATGAGCCCCCCGGGTTCCTTTACTTACGATACGGCTAAGACCACCAAAGATATATGCAGCAGCAATCACTTTACGGTCTACCGTAGTGCACCGCGCAGAGCCCTTATTCATGGCACGATGGATGTAAATATTGATGTGACGGTAGATGCGGGCGGTGCCGTTAGCTTTGGAGATTCCATAGTTATTATAGAATCTATACCGGCCACTGCCACCCTAGTACCGGGCAGCAGCAATGGCGTTGTGTCGGGCAGCACTATCCATTTTGCCTCTGCAGGTACTATACCGGTTGGCACTGTGCTGCACTTTCATTATACATTACAAATGCCTGGAACGCCTGGCACTGTTGTGCCGCTTATAGGCCAGGTATCGCGCTATATAGGTGGCTCCGGTGCTATTTGTGCGCTTACTGCAGCGCCTACCATAGCCGATAGCTGTGTACCGTTGTATTATTCCATACCTACCCTTAAGAATGTGACCATGGCATTATGTGATGTATGCTACACGCCGATGGATTGCCACTCTGGTGTATGTATGCATTACGAGCTGCCGTTGCCGCCAACAGATACTGTGCATATAATGACGTGCGCGGAATTTGTGTGCAACAACTTTATCAATGCTATGCTCATGCAGATACAGGGGATAAAAGATCACCACAGTAACCTGTTGCATACCATGTACGACCGCGTGTGTAATGACCCTGAACATATAAGAGATATGTATGTAAACACGTATGGCCTGAACCAATACCAATATACTTTGTATTACTATGACCGTGCGAGCAATCTTGTGCGCACAGTATCACCGCGTGGTGTACGAGACTCTGCGACAGGGCGTTTCGGTCCGCCACAACATTATGATGTAACACAGTACGATTATAATAGTCTTGGGCAGGTTGTTTGGCAAAAATTACCGGATGGAGGTGAAACAAACTTTTACTACGATAGGAATGGCCGTGGAAAATTATCTCAAAATGCATTTCAAAAGACCACGAATTCGTTTGGGTATGATAAATATGACAATGATGGTAATTTGACTGAATCTGGAGAAATAAGTGGATATATGACAGTAGATACGGTAGATCTCTATGATGCAAATTTTCCCTATGATGGAGGCATTTACCCTAAATCATTTGTAAATAAAATAGTTTATAATGTGCCTTGCAGTACATCTATTCCCGGCATTGGTTTGTTTGCAGGAAGTAACATAGAGAAGCGGATCAGTTATACTCAAACGGATAAGGATGGCAATTATACTACGACAGATGATAGAGTAATCACATTATACTCATATGATATGCATGGAAATACCACAACAATTATTCAATATATTGGGAATGCTCCGGATGCGGTTAGGATAGACTATCAATATGATTTAATTAGTAACAATGTGATAAAGAAAAGCCAATATAAAGTTGGTGCCCCAATTCTTTCTGACTATTTAGCACAATGGTATACTTATGATGGAGATAAACGTTTGACAAAAGCCAGGAGCACACACGCACCAGGTGGTGTTTGGACAGACGAGGCCAATTATAGTTATTATATGCATGGTCCGCTACGGAGGCATGTGATAGGCAATAATATACAAGGTCTTGACTATACCTATACCTTGGAGGGTTGGATTAAGGGAATCAACCATAGCAAATTTGCAAACGATCCAGGTGGTGATGGTGTTACAGCGTCAACAGGAAAAGATGTATTTGGTATGGTGCTCAACTATTATAAGGGCGATTTTAATCGTGTTGGTTCGCCATTCAACAGTATTAGCAACCCGGGTAATTTAGCTAGCCCTAACCCTGTAGCCTATGGAGGGGGGGATCTGTTTAATGGTGATATTACTTCTTGGATGCAACAGGTGAAAAAAATAACAGGGCCTGTTGATCATTATATAGATTCTCAGCAGGTAGGATATACATATCGTTATGATCAGGTAGGCCGCCTTAAACATAGTAAATTTTGGCAATATACATCTGGTGTCTGGACACAAACTATAGGACAACCATTTGATGAGCGATTTACTTATGATAGGAATGGCAACTTCCAAACGTTAAGCAGAAAGGCACAAGACCCTTATACTAATACCGCATTTATGCTGGATAACCTTAGTTATACTTATAATACTGACGGTTCCGGCAATCCTATTAACCAACTGAGTGCCATTAGCGATGCTGCCGGTGTACATTCTGGTTATAACGATTTAGCTGGTACAAATTATTATTACGATGAAATAGGGCAACTCAAACGAGAAGTCAGTGCCGGTCAAGATCGAATATTAAAAATAGCTTGGACACCATACGGAAAAGTTGATAAAGTTCAACGATATAATAGCAGTGGCGTATTGCAATCAACCAATGACTATCTATATGATGCTATGGGTAATCCTGTACGAGAGGTCGAAATTACTCCCGGAGTTGGCAGAGATACAGTTCTTAATATTTATGCTAATAAACAGCATGTTGCAACATATCACATTCAGGCACCTGTAGCCGGTTCTGATAAAATGCATATAATAGAGCGATATTTATATGCCGGAATTAGGCTTGGTACAATCAAGGACATGAATACAATAGGGCTGGGAGTATATTATACCTACACATGGACAGGTTGGTTTTGGTTACCTGTGCTACATTATACAAATTATGTATGGGGGCCTTCGGCTGATAAAGAGTACGAATTGCACGATCATTTAGGTAATGTACGTTCTACAGTTGCCAGTGTATTATTACCAAGTGGCCAGGCAAATGTTCTTAGCTACAATAATTACTATGCATTTGGTTCTCTACATCCTTACAGAACAGGGTCTATATCGGATTATAAATTTGGTTTTAATGGTAAAGAAAAGAAGAGCGGTTGGCGCGGAGAGGGTAATAGTTACGAATATGGAATGAGAAACTATGACTCGAGAATAGGCCGATTTACAAGAATTGATCCATTATTTTATAGTTATCCATATAATAGTACCTATGCATTTGCTGAAAATAGACCTATAATAGGAATTGATCTCGACGGGCAAGAATTGTTACCTATGAGTTCATCAGTTGCTTTAATGAAAACTCATTTAAATGAATTAGGCCAAAATGTTTACACTACTCAAATTGTAACGAAGAATGTTGGCTGGTTCTTAAAAGAAGGTATATTCTATACAGGTAATATTAAATATAAAGTAGGCTTGACAGGTACCGATGGACAAACACACTTTGATGGCATAGGAGGTGGAGAACCAATTCCTGGTTTCGATTTTGGGGATGGGCAGGGATTAGGGTCTGATTCTAGAACAGGATATGCTGCAGGAAATAAAAATTCACTAAAAATGGATGAATCAAGACCTAATAAGTATGGCATTGACTTCCAGAACGGGGCTAATGGAGCAGCAGGCGTTCTTAAACTTAAGACGTTTTCTGCTAATATGTATAATTGGGGAGTTTGGCATCAACTAGGCAATTTTAATGAAAATAGAGAAACTGGGTACTATACAGCAACAAAAGTTGTCAATTCAATGCTTTCTTCCCTTCCTGCCCAATTCAGGAGCGGGCAAGGTTATGTGGATATGATTAACCTTATTACAGATGGAACTACTCCAGGTTGGGATGCTCTTAGTGGAGATAAAGCCTTGCAAAGAGAAAGAACGGCTTATATTATTTCACTTATTGAAACAGGAATGCAATTTATGCATGATAACCGGATATCAATAGGAAGGAAATTGTTTGATAAATTGGATTTTTTCCGTACTATTAATCTTCAGTTAGGAGGTAATGGGGGGGAAGGCTTTCAGAAATTCAAGGCGGGACTATCTAATATATGGGAATCTATAAAAAATTGGCATTGGAATGAGAAAGAAGGGACGTTATGGCGGAAGTTCTAAGAATTAGATCTACTATAATATAGAACAGAAATTAACAATGTTGAATTATTATTTCATGTAACCGAACTATGTTAAATCGGGTTGTTTTATGTACAAATATAGAATATTTGGTTTTATAAATTTAGTCCTTTTTTACGCCTTGTTCAATATGACTTGTTGTTCAATCAGAAATTCAACAAATGCTGTTTATAACGAAGTAGAGGTTTCTAAATCTTTTTTTAATTTTTTAAAAAAAGGAGATTACAATAAGGCAAGGAAGTTATTTTATATAGATAATTTTGACAAGAATGTGGAAGGTAATACATATAATTATAATTTAATGCGAGAGTGTTTGATTAAATACCCAATACCTGATCCAAAAAACTGGGCTATACAAAATGACACGAATAATGAGATTTATCAAACGCAAACATATAAAGTGATTTTACATGAAGGGTCTAACCCTAAAACAGAACATGCATATATTTTTCTAATTTTTGATTACACTAAGCAACATAAAGGGATTTTATATTATCGAGTGGAAGCTTGGGGTTTGCGGTGAGGCTGTTCAAAAAGTTTTTGAACCACAAGAAAGTCGTGTGTACGAGAATTTTCTGTATCAGAAGTACCTGAATAAAAGAGGCTGTCTTAAATATTGAGATAACCTCTTCTAATTTGTGCCTTGCCACATGATTATAAAATGAATAGGAGGGATATTAGCAATATCAAACAGGAGTTTACGACGGCTCCTGTTTGATTATTAGTAATTGGTCAGCAAAAATATTTTGCAATCAAAAAAATAGTACTATATTGTATGCTCAATCTAAAGACAATCACTAATGAATACCAATGAACCGAAGAAGGGCCGGGCGGCCATTTACCTGCTTTTTATTATTGCCATTGCGGCGCTTTCTTTTTCCATTTATGCTTATGCTACCAAACCCAAAATAGCCTATGTAAGAACCGCAGAGCTTATTTATGGCTATAACGGCACAAAAGATGCGCATGCTAATTTCAAAAACCAATCGGACACATGGCAATCGAATATGGATACTCTACGTATACAATACCAGCGCTGTGTGGCAGAATACCAGGCTGCTTATAATACATTTTCCGAACCCCAGCGCAAAGAAAAACAAGAATTGATAAAGAAGCTTGAAAGTAATTTTAAAAATTATTCCGATGCCATAAGCCAGCAAAGCCAGGACAAAGAAAAATCGATGACTGAAGCCGTATTGAACCAGATAAACAGCTATGTGGAAGATTATGCCAAAAAGAAAGGGTACGATTTTGTAATTGGGGGAGCCAACGGCAATCTTGTATACGGCAATAAAGCATATGATATAACCGACGAAGTGCTACAGGCTCTGAACAAAGAATACAAAATAATGCCCGCTGCTGCACCGGCACAGAGTAATACGGCCACACCAACCAGGTAATCATTAACCAAAACACTTCATTATGAAAAAGACCATTTTAAAAGTCAATATTTTATGCCTGTCATTTATGGTAGCTGCATTTACTATGCAGGCCCAGCAATCGTGTATGGGCGAGCTGAAGAAGACATTTGCCGCAGAGAAAAAACTGATAGCCGATGCTTTTGCACAGAATACAGGTTGGCATATGCGCTATTCCATGTCATCAGAATATCTTAATCCCCGGTCAAAAAAATATGAAACGGTAAGTTCGAAAGGTGAAGTGATAGCGGGAGCTTATATGCGCTATAAAAAGACCGATAACATTGAGGTATTTATAGATGACAATGATATTTTTACTGTAAATAAAAGGACTAATAGTATCCTGCATACTTACACAAAGCCTGGTGATCTTAAGATAAAAGACGATGTGGAGTCTTTAGCGATGCAGGACTCTGTTTTAAAGCTGATGGACGTAGGAGAGTGCAAGACAATAAAGCTAGAAAACAAAGATATGCTGAGCATATTACTTACTTCAGCAAAACGTGATTGCCCGTTTACTAAAGTTGTTATTTATATAGATCCTGTAAATTATACCATGCAAAGGATGCATGCCGAAATGAATATGGATTATCAGAAGGATGTGAAAGAATATACCTTAATGATCCTGGAAAAGAATAACCTGCCTTTAGAGCCAGTATGGACACATATAGCAGACAAGTTTTTAGACCCGGCCGGTAAGTTAAAAGAGCCCTATAAAAAATACACGCTGGACGAGCCTGCTAAACGCGCAAAAGAATCAGCCGAGTCAGCCAAAAAGAAGAAGAAATCAAAATAGTTATTGCAAAAAATACTAAATGTTAAGAGGAATAGATAATTATACACTTTACTAGGCCCGAAATATATGTCCGAAAGACGCTTCGGACGGCATCATTATCTATTTATACCCATGTTGCCGTAGAGAACGCAGGTGTGAACATTGTCCCCACTGATTTAAATGCCTATTGTAAATAGCCGTTCAAGATTTTGCTTGATTACAGTTCTATCAACGCCTATATATGGCAATATCTCTTTTGTGCTGGCATGACCGCTTATAGACCTAATCTCAACATCAGAAAAGTTGTTTTGATGTAATAAAGAAATAAATGTTTTCGCCCGACATGGGTTGTCAAAAATTTATATTTAGGCTGACATATTTCGCGCCTGATTTTGCCACTAAAATTAATTTTTGTAACTAGATCGGTTAATCCTGCGGCTTTACCAATAATCTTTAAATGCTTATTAGTGATTGCCGGCTGTTGCCGAGGGAAAATATATTCATCTGTACCTTTATTTTGTAGGTATTTAGACAAAATAATACGAGCTGGCTCAATGATTGGAATGTACACAGGAACACTTTTATTTCCTTTTTGTTGGTACAACTCCCATTCAAATTTATTTCCATTTCCCTTTTAATATCTCGCACTCTAAATGCTGTTACGTCTGAAATTCGTTGGCCAGTATAGCAAAGGAATAAAAAAATATCTCTGGCGATAACATTGGTATCGCTGACTTCACATTTTTCAACGAGTTGCAATTCTTGCAAGGTTAAAAAAATAGGATGAGAATAGTCACTCTGACATTTGAACTGTCGAAATTGGTCAGTGCGTATATAATGCTTGGGATATTCCTTACACCATTGTAAAAATGCCTTAATATTTTGTATGTTTTTACCAGCAGTGTTATTAACATGCTCTAACTTAGAATAGAAAAGACAAGGAAATCGTTGTAAAATTGTTTTGTAACAATATTTTCAAAAATTTAAAGGATATCGTTCTTATTCAAATTTTTTCATCGCCTTTCTTGTAGATTCATATTTTACAATCGTTGCAGGCTTTGTAATAAGCGATTTGTCTTGTAAGAACTCATCGTATGCTGACCAGAATGGTATCAAGTCATTGGGAGTAATAAGAACAATTCGACGAACCATATTTTTTATAGATTCCGAGGTAATAGTAATTTCGTTAATTTTCATGCTAATATATTCTCGTTCGCAATTAGATTTTATTTTTTTTAAAAGCACACTTAATTCAAGATAATTTCGGTGTTTCATAAACGGCAATTTCAATTCGAAATCCCATTCTGCTGGTTTAATCCGTTGTCCGGTAGACTGTTTATGATATTTCCCATTTACACTCCAAGAAAGATAAATGGTACTCTCGAATGGGTAATAAATCTTATCAATATTTTGTCCTGATGCTTTTATAGACAAAGCCTTACAATAGTCTATTCCCTTCTTAAAAGTTCTAGGACCTAAGCCCATTTCCTGCATCTGATCCTGCATCAGTGGCCTTCCGTGTTGCAAGGCTATCACCTCCTTTTGGAGGCTGCGAATGACCTCGCTTCTTACGTCCAATGCTTCATTTCTCATACAACAGGTGTTTGTCAATAATGTTGGCAAAATATATGTCAATAAAATTGGAATTTAAAATAATGTAAACTTGTCAGTTGTGTTTGTTAAACATAAAATGAATTATTTGCCAGCATTTGTTTATCAGGAATTTACCTCTACCTGGTACAGTGGCGTAAAATCTTTCAAAACTGAACATCCATGGTCGAAACAAAAGAATCAGTGGCACTTATCGTGCCCAAACTTGGCAAGGCGCACCTGTCATCGAAGGTCCGCGGAAAGGAGTCGCTATCGCAGTTCCTGAATCGCAAGTGCATGCGTATCTCCGCGGGAGAGCCTGACCTCTATCGCACCAATAACCTGGAGTACTTCGATTTTCTCAAGGAAAGCAGGATGCTTAACGAGGCACATGTCCTCTCCCTTATCAGTTCGTATCGAAAGGACGGCTACCTGTTCACGATCATATACGTGAACGAGAAACTGGAGGTGATCGACGGGCAGCACCGTTTCGAGGCGGCAAAGCGTCTAGGCCTGCCCGTATATTTTATGGTTATGCCGGGATGGGGCATCCGGGAAGTGATCATTCTTAATGTCAATTCGAGCAACTGGACCCTGAATGATTTCTTAGCTTGCTACGCGAAGGCGGGCAATGAGAACTATATCCGCTTCAAGGAGTTCAGCGACAGCCATCCGTTCGAGGTCACGACCAGCCAGGTGCTGATGCTGGGTGGCGGAGCGGCAGGGGGGACGCTTGACACGTTCCGGCTCGGGAAGATGGTGGTTACCGAACAGCAAGTAGAGGACGCCAGAAAGAAGGCGGCTAAGATAGCTGACATGCAGCTTTTCCATCCGCTAGGCTGGACATCGCGGAACTTTGTTGAGGCAATGCTCAAGCTGTTTACCCTTAAGGGCTACGAGCATTTAAGCATGCTAGACCGTCTTACTGCGCATCCGGACGTCCTGCTTGCCAAGGCTCGGTCGCTACGTACCGATGAGTATCTCCAGCTGTTCATTGACAAGTACAATTTCCGCAGGAGCAGTGGGCAGATATTCGTTTCAAAGTAGTAAAAAGGTCAGCTAATAAACGCTGGCTTTTTTTATTTCAGGAGTTAGGAGCACAGGTAGTGACATTGCACTGAATGGTTCAGACATAGCGCCATCTATACATAGCTTGATGCACATAGCATAACGCGGCAGGTTGACAAAATCGTCTTGCGAGAAGACGGGATAGAATTCCCTTGCCAGCTTATCGCCATCTGCCGCTCCCACGCGGAAGGCGATAAGTGTTCCTACGTTGCCGAATATGGCAGCCCGTACGCGCTCATCCAGCTGGTCAAGATACTGGTTGGCCATGAACAGCGACAACTTGAATTTCTTGCCTCGGATAGGATGTTTGCAAAAGAAAGCGTCACGAAGCTCTGGCACTCGTCTATGTACAAGTAAAAAGGTTTTCGGGCATGCTTAGGCTGTGATGCACGGTATAGTGCAGCTAGCTAGATGGAGTTAATGAGCATTGCGCCCAGTAGGGATGACGCGTCTTCCCCGATCTGCCCTTTCGAGACGTTGACGAGCAGTATCTTGCTACCGTCCAGTACCTGCTGGAGCCGGAAACTGTTAGTCTTCTGTCCGACGATCCCCCCGAAGTGCTTTGCTAGTGATAAAGATGCCAGTCTTATTCAGTATCGGAGAAATAGCCTCCGAGCGCATGCGGGGCGAATACTTGTGATATTCATTGAGCCAGAAGGCCAGCACATGCTCGTCCTCAACGTAGCGAAGAATACTCTTGCGATATATGTCGTCCGTAAGGAGAGGCTGTATGTCCAACAGGGTAGCTTCAGGAACTGCCAATAGCGTTAGTAGCGAGAATTTAAGGATGTATTCCAGCCTCGGTCCCCAGTTCTCTGTCCGTATCTTCTGGAACGTAGATATTAACCCTGAGGCTACGATATCATGGTATTTAGGATGAACCGCCTTCAGTGGATTAAACGACAGAGGCTTTTCCAGATCAGTAGCATTGGAATAACTAAGGTCCTTCTTCCTTCCCTCTGGGATGAGTTTCAATAGCGTTGTACAAAGTTCTGCATGGGAATCAATGACACAGACTCCATTGCCACGCTGAATGTCATTCAGAGCCATTTTGACCAGCAGCGTACTCTTCCCTGTACCTGACTTGCCGACTACGTAAAGGTGCTGCAGCCGGTCCTTGTCGCGTATACCGAAGACAAGGTTGCTGTTCCTGTAATTGGTAACACCGATAGGGGTCACGTCCTGTTCCATGCATATAGACTAGCGCAGGAAATGGGATGTAAAGGAGAAGGGATAAACGTACACTTCTGTAAGCTAAAGAATTTCTAAACTGCGCTATTTACTTTCCGGCTGCATCCGCTATTGTATTACCATACAACCAAAGAAGGCTTGGGCGCTGATAGTTACCCGCAACAACCATTTATAGATTGGTAAATTGGGCAAGGAACGTTACCGGACGTGACTGCCTCAGCCCGGTAAGCTTCTCGGCAAACGTGATGGTGATACCCTTCCGCAGTTCCTCGTTAAAAACGAAGTTATGATGTACCTGGATGTGATTTGGAGCGATATATTTGAGGCACAATTGGCGAAGTATGTTGACAGCCCCCTATGGCTGCACCAACGAACCAAGGAATATTCATGAAGTGGTTCCGGCTGGAAGCTTATACAGAGATGTTTATTTGCCTTGTGGTTGACGCGTGAATACAATATGGTCAACACATATGTAATACTATAACACGTTCAATATGCCGAATAGTCATAACATAATAGGAAAAGGTTTTCTGAAATGAATCATATATTTATTTGTTAAATTTGTTTCGATGGGAGATTAATATTGTAAAATCTACAGCCGATAATATTTATCTAAAAAACGATCAAACCGGTTTTTTACGATTGGTAGCTGTATATTGTTTTCCATAGTTAACAAACACTCATTTTTATTAAAGTGCTTTACGTAGTTTAGATTCACAATATACTGGCGGTGGATCCTCAAAAAATGACTTTCCTCAAGTGTATCCTGGGTGTCTTTGAGCGTTTTCGATAATAATATCGTGCGGCCATCTGCTAGAAACATTTTCGAATAATTATTGCTCGCTTCTACATATAGTATGTTATCGAGCTTGATGATAGAGACACCATCGGTGGACGATATGGCGATACGTGCTACAGCACCCCCCTTGAGATTTCTATCTGCCTCTGTCAATTGGCTTTGTGTTGGGAATAGTTGCTGCTCCGCACGAGTCACAGCAGCCTTTAACTCTTCCTCTACAACAGGTTTAAGTAAATAATCCAGCGCATTGAAACGAAACGCACGTAGCGCATATTTGTTAAATGCAGTAATAAAAATAACTTTGAATCTTAGCGGCATTAATTTTTCTAACAATTCAAATCCGTTAATCTCCGGCATTTCAACATCGGTAAAAACGATATCCGGTTCAAAAAGCGGAATATCTTTCAGGGCTATAGTTGGACTGGAGCATGTATGGATTTTGTCAATAGCAGGGCAATGTTTTTCAATCTCTAGCCGTAACAATTTTACGCTATCGACTTCGTCATCCAGAATCAGGGCTTTTAATTTGCTCATAGTAGGTGTAGATCTATCTTAACTAATGTGCCTCGAGGCTGCTGCCCGTTGTCATACAAGTCCGTTATTTTAACAGAAGCATTGGTATTATGTCTGGCATTGAAGAGTGCAATACGTTCACTTGTTATTTGTGTGCCGTGTGATTTATGCTTAAAATTTTTATTGCCAATTAAAGCTGCTTTTTCTCTTCCAATACCATCATCTTCTATAATAATTTCTACGCCATTTTCGCCGATGCCGTTTATTCTTACAGATACTTTGCCGGAGTTTTGTTTATGCATAATGCCGTGCCAAATCGCATTCTCTACATAAGGCTGAATAAGAAGAGGAGGTACTTCGATAAAGTCAGTATCTAGGGCCTTATCTACTATTATCTCGTATGTCATTTTCTCTTTAAAGCGCATCGCTTCCATTTCTAAATAGAGCTTAATTGTCTCAATTTCTGTAGATAAAATGGTTTGCTCAGATCGTGCATTATCTAACATGTTACGGATGAGCTTAGAGAATTTAGTAAGGTACAGTGAAGCTGTCGCGCCATCGTTTTGCTCTGTATAAAGTTTTATTGAATTAAGGCAATTAAAAATAAAATGTGGGTTCATTTGCGCACGCAGGGCGCTGAAAGAAACTTCACTCAACTTAGTTTGATACTGACTTTCGTTTAGTTCACGTAAAATTTTCTGACGCCGTGCTGCAAAAATTACAAGCACAATTATTGTTATAAAAAACAATAAAGTGAATGTAATTCCTATAATTCCGATGAGTAAGTCTTTTGAATCCATTTCAAGGTAATTAAATAACTTTATTCCTTTGTAAAATAAATCCTATGCTTGTGCAGCAATAACGAAATGAAGATAGACAAATAAATACCCAATACAATAGTGCTAGTTGTGGTTGGGAACATACTTTGTTGATGGTCCCTAACATTAAAAAGTAAGGTACATTGCAACCATAGAATGTTATTAGACCAATACTTATCCAGAACAGCGGTTGCTTTGTAAATGGCCCCAAATGTGTTAATGCTGTAGCATATAATACTGCAAGAAATGCAATAGTGATGCTCAATGCTTCAAATAGGAAAGTAATAACTGCAAAAATATTAAGACTTTTCACTACAATTTCACTTATCCAAATTATGCAAAGTAGTACTAATGTTGTTTTCAAATATATCGTCAGATTTCCGTTCTGAAATGAAAAATGCGCAGCTCCCAATAATAGTATAAAGTCAATCGGCAAGTAAATATTGAATAGCCATACATTTGGGTAGTGGTTTTGACGCATAATAACTCCAGTAATCTCTACCATGAAGGCTATTACACATTGCAAGCCTAATAGGCGTAATGCTTTATCGGACGGCCTCTTGACGGACAGCATACTGATTACTGCAAGGCCTTCACACACCAACGGAATCATTTGAGAAATCTCCACGGACTTACAGGTTATCTATTTAAGATAGTATGTTTATGAAATAGCTTTTTAATTAGCCGAAGAGCTGAATTTTCTGAATTTTGATTTAAGCGTGCTGGAATATAAGATATATTGCAAGCAGGAGGACACATTTGTGTGAAATCTGCCGCCAAATCTTTAAATCTGTGTGTGTCATCCGCACATTCGACATTAAGATTGTAGCCTGCAATTACATGCACCTTAAAATTGGGGGGATTACCTGTATTGCGAAATAAATTTGACGCTCCGATATTTAATTGTATTTTGTCATTTATAGAATGACTATTTCCTGTTGGATTATCAGCATACATTGCTAGTATTTGCTGAATAGGAATAATAGTATATTTTGAATCTGCATTAGGAAATGTTCCATAAAGAAACTTGTGGTTATCTTGGGTAATAGCTGGGTGATTAATCCACACTTGGCTATGGTAATATTGTGTATCCATTGTCATTTGCTTGGTGGTTAGAGTTACTATTCCTCCATTTGCATCGGTCGTATAATATTGATTTGACTCAATAACGCTACATTCAACGTTGCCATTGCCATCAAGAGTAAGCACTACCGGCGAAAAAATAAGTAGCATCCCGCTATTAGTCATTCCATACATCATTTTTAAACCCGCAAAGTTTTTTGTTTTGTCATATCCAAATTGTTGCGAGAGTATTCCGATGAACTTATTAATAGCGCCCAAGCTGAGATAAAAAGAAGGATTAACAATAGATTGGTTTCCGTTCGGTTGTAATTTGAAATTAGTTGCAAAATAATTGATGTCTCTGTCACGTTCGCTCATTAGGTACCGATATTCATCGTTAGGTACAGCATAATTAAAGAATGACTCAGCCAGCTCTGTATCCGTGTAAATAGGAGTTTGATAAGTTTTAGTTAATGATGTGACTTTAGCAGTACTTGAGTCCGTTTTAAACGTTTTAGTTGAGGTAGCATTGTCACAAGCTGCGAAACATGCCATTGAAAACAGCAGAATAGAATATTGCTTTATTTTTTTCATAAAATTTCATATTAGGACGTTTAATAAAAGTTTCAATTCTGGGCAAATTATTAAAGCACGTAATAAGGCCAATTGCTCAATTCGTTAAACTACGTTTTTAGGTAGTGAATACACCAATTTATTTAGGGGACTTTGTCAAACCGTCATGCCTTCATTGGACTTATACTATATAAAGCTATAGTGTTATCATTCATACACATCTTAATTCCCTCAATGAATTTTGTTGCTCCCACAAGTTTTATGGCTGCTCACTCATTACCTACGATGTACTTTTTGGGTGTTAATAAAATTTGCATTGACGATATGCAAAAATTAAAAAATAGTTTCTATCGTACATATTTTTTATTAAACCTAATAAAAATAAAACAAATAATGAAACAGGTAGCAAAAATTGATGTAACGGTAATATTACTGACATTCTTAATTATCAGAAAGATGGTGTTGTCATCCTTTACTGAAAAAGCGGTGGTCCTGCCCGTGGAGGCAACATTAAAAGAACAAATGTGCTGCTCTTCAATCGCAATAGCTATTCTACCTAATACAAAATATGCTGGTGATAGCACTTTAATCATATGAGGCATAGACGTTCAACACGTCTGATGGATCTAAGTGCCGCTATCGAACCTCTATACATTTTTCGTATTACATTTTTCAACTTTAAAATTTAAAACAATGAAACATTTATTAGCGTTAACCCTCATGACATTTATTCTTGTCGTAATAGGGCTTAAAAATCTTACTGCACAAACCATGGGGAGGTTCTTTATGTTTAATGGAGTAAGTAAAGAAATGAAAGAAAAAGGCCTTTCTATGGAAGGGTATGGCACAGGTATTTATAAGGTGCCGGACCCTTCCAAAAGTGCCAAAGGTAATCGTAACTATCGCGCAGTCTATGTAAAACATATTACTTTGACGGAAGCTAAACTACGAGGTAAGAATGTTGAAGAGTTTTCGTGGATTCCAGAAAGCCTCTATTCTTTCGAAGTGGTGAGCCATCCTAAAAAAGCTGATGGTTGTGGAGCATGCAATAGCTCAAGTGATTGCGATTTTCTCACCTGCATGTTTTGCTATGGCAGTTTTGGTTGCAGCCCTTAATTGCAAGAGTATTTGAGTTTGTTCCGGTCGGTTCCTAATCAAATTTATCACGCCGAGAATAGACGCAATGCTCTACCGATCCTTGACTATATACACTTATTAAAACGAATCTTATGAATCATTAGATAACTCGTACAAAACCAAAAACGATTTTATGAAACACCGTATAATACTCTTTACGTTAATTGTTTTGATGCCATTTAAAGCCTTCTGCGGCGATATACCAACCCCGGGAAGCTTACTCTTCGGTGATTTTATTAAGCAAGCGACTGACAAGTTGAATGACCTAATAAGTCATGCACAAGCCGCGGGTCAGATATTAGAAATTGAAGCTGGAGGGCAAATCTTAACGGCAATTGACCAAGCCCGCTATGCCTATCATAATGAAATGGTGTTGACTATAGGTGAACTCAATGCAACCGCAACCAATACAGTGAATAGTATTAACTCGGTACTCACTGCATTTGAAGAGAAGACATATACAGACATACGTGTACTGGAAGATAGGGCGTTAGTTATTTCTCATAACTTACCATTTGCAAAGCATTTTCCACAGATTGCAACTTGGTCTCCCAAGCAATTAACAAGTAATTTTAAGAGCAATTCAAGCTTTAAAGTACATAATCCCATTTCGCAATATGTTAGACCTGCCGGTGCTATATCTGCCGAGCAAATAGAGGCTGATTTCCATGCTAGCTACCATAAAATAACTGTACAGGAGAACAAATTTTTTGATGACAATGTGCTGATAACGTTTGATGGTGATTTTTATGACATGTTTAGGAAAAAATACAATGCTGTATTAAAGATAAACAACGGACAATCATTTGTAAACACTACTAAAACATCCCAGGAAATCGGGTTTCTAGTCCCTAGGTCGGCGCTTATCTACAGTGATAATTCCATCTCTTATAACACTTGCGATATAACAATTCCTTACAGCAAGACGGTACTTTTGTTTTTTCACAGAAAAAAGACTGCTGACTTTAAAGTGTATATAACGTCATTGCCAAAGACAATTGGTACTCTAGCAATTACAACTCATGTTCCCACTTCTGTAATGGTTACAGTTGACAGGTTGTCTGGTGAATATTCACAATTGTCATCTGATGATGACATCAAATGTGGTGGAGAACATGCAGATCAAGCAATTCACTGTGTAAATGCCACACCTGGCGGCTGGCAAATTATTCCGGGTAGTGTTGGCTATCGTATGAATCATGCTGAAGGAGAATGGAACTATTGCGGACCCAGCCATAGCACTGCCGGCACAGCTTGCGTTAATTTTAACACGATACATCATCGGTTTGGCACTAGCGGAAAAATCTGGTTTAATATCACTTACAAAGAAACTAACCAAATAATACAGGATGTGATAACAAATATTCCCTTAGACATTAATTGGTCACAGTCCAGGGTTGTTACTATACCTCAAAGTGCTACATGGAGTGCAAAATTTATTCAATTTGATGGGAAGGAATACGATTTTGGTGGTCCTGACACGAATAATCCTTACATCAAGGTTTCTACCTCCGGCCAAAATATAACCTTTAGGGCTATTCCATAATTTTTTGTTTTTCAATAACGTTGAAAAATACAATTAGAGTGAAGTTCAAAAGGTAAAAAATCTAAAATCGCTAAACCAGAGAGGTTGTCTCAAAGTCCGAGACAGCCTCTTTATATTAAGGCCCTGATGACCATTATTGTCATTTATGTAATTCTGGAAGGCTCCATTTTACTTTTGAGATGACCTCTATAAAATGTAGAGAGGGTTTCTAATTGTGGATACTTCTCTTTACCGTTTTAAAGACAAGGTGTCATTTCATTATATCATTCAACAAATTGTTATCTATTACTTAACGATTTTTGACATGCACTTAGCAATTTTCGAAATATCTCGCATTCCAGAAGCAATTGTTTGCCTTTATCCCAATCAAAATTTCTAAGCGCATCCAGCTGCGCCCGCATTCTAGAAATAGAAGATCAATAAAAATGTCCTTGCTTTACAAGGATATTTTTATTTTGAACTCATTTTAACTCCAAGTAGATTAGAACTTTAGAAAGAGTTTATTCTTTTCATATTACATTTATGAAATAAAAACACACTTATGAAAATCAAGCTGGGGACGGCAGAACGAATAATAGAACGGCGTATTTCAAAGCTCGACAACGCAGAACTGTACGCCGACCTGACGGCGAATTTCTTCATATCCGACAAGAGGATACCGGACACCATCGACGTCATCGCCGTGCGATACAGGACCAAGAAATCGTTCTGGAGAATTTCACCTCGCTCCACATATTCGTCGTAACGCTTCGCTGCGAACACACCTGCCACTACTGCCAGATGTCGAGGGTCACCGACAACAAAACTGCCTACGACATGTCTTTGGCTGACATAGACTCGGGCATTGCGCTTATGATGCGTTCCCCGAATCCGCACGTGACGATGGAGTTCCAGGGCGGGGAGGCGCTGCTGGCTTTCGACTCCATACGCTACGCAATCCGAAACGCGAGGGCCGCGGCGGACCTGCACGGCAAGTCTATCACCTTCATCATTTGTACCAACCTGGCGCTGATGACCGAAGACACGGCCGCCTATTGCAGGGACAACAACGTCCTGATATCGACCTCCCTGGACGGCCCTGACTACGTTCACAACGCCAATAGGCACAGGCCCGGCGGGAACAGCCACGAGTTGGCGGTCGCGGGCATCTCGCTGTCGCAGCGAATAGCGGGAAGCGATAACGTTTCTGCCCTGCTTACGACGACCAACCTGTCCTTGCGGCATCCCTATGAGATAGTCGACGAGTACGTTTCGCTGGGATTCAGGAACATTTTCCTGAGGCCGATCAGCCCGTACGGCTTCGCTACGCACAACGCTTCGAAGAACAAGTACCAGACCGAAGCCTTCCTCAGTTTCTACACGCAGGCGCTGGATCGCATCCTTCATCACAACCGAGAGGGATACCACATGAGGGAGGACTATGCCGCGATAATACTGCGGAAGATGCTCACGCCTTTTTCCGTCGGATACGTCGACCTGCAGTCGCCGGCGGGAATGGTGAACAGCGTAATAGTATTCAACTACGACGGCAAGGTCTACGCTTCAGACGAGGCCAGGATGCTCGCGGAGATGGGAGACGAGACTTTCGTCTTGGGTAGGCTGGGTCAAAGCACCTACGAGGACATATTCTACGGGGAGAAGGCTGTTCGTCTCTCGGATGCCTGGCTGAACGAGTCGTTGCTCGGATGCTCCGAATGCGCCTTTCTGCCGTACTGCGGCGCTGATCCGGTCCTCCATTACGCGACCCAGGGCGACATGGTAGGGCACCGTCCTACGAGCGTTTTTTGCCAGAAGAACATGGAGATCATCATATACCTCATCGAGCTGATGGACGAGGACAAAGAAGTAGAAAACATTTTCAGAAGCTGGACAAAGGGATGAAATGCAGTTAAAAGCAAAAGGCATACCTCACATGGTCGGAAGGCCGATTGTTGCCCCCGTGACGAGGAACTACGGTTCCGGAAGCGGGATATTGCTTGCGGACGATCCGGTGGACCTGGACGCCGACCTGTCTGGATTCCAAGCCCTCGTCATTGCCCCTGCCATGGAAGACGCGGTAGACATGCCGTCGGTGCATTCGGCAGGCAGCCTGGCGCACCTCGCCGAGGGTGACATCGCAGTTATCCACAGCGACGGTACGATCAATACTCTTTACCGCGTAAGTTCGGTGCACAACGCACTGCTGTTCACGGAGCGGTGCAACAGCAACTGCCTGATGTGCAGCCAGCCGCCCAAAAACAGGAACGACGGAGAATACCTGTATTCCATATACACTCAACTTATCCCCCTTATTCCCAGGGAATGCGCGCAACTGGGAATAACTGGCGGGGAGCCGACCCTGCTCGGCGACAAGTTCTTCAAGCTCCTGCGCCAGATGCAGGAACATCTGCCCAGTACGGACATCCACTGCCTGACTAACGGGCGCTCGTTCGCTTGGCACTCGATGGCGGATAAGCTGGGAAGCATCAATCATACCGGGTTGATGCTCGGGATTCCGCTGTATTCCGATTTCTACCAGCAGCACGATTACATTGTTCAGGCAGGGACGCATTCAACCAAACCATGCAGGGATTGTACAATCTCGCGCGGTACGATCAGCGCATAGAAATAAGAGTGGTTCTGCACAAGCAGACTATCCCCCGCCTGGTCAAACTCGCCAAGTTCATCTATAAGAATCTTCCCTTCGTTGAGCACGTGGCGTTCATGGGGCTGGAGTATCAGGGGTATACTCCTCACAATATCGATATCCTTTGGACGAACCCGGCGGAGTATATGGGACCACTGGAAGAAGCGGTTATGTTCTTGGCCGACCAGGGGTTGAACGTCTCGGTCTATAATTCGCAGCTGTGCCTTATGCCTCCTTCGATATGGCCGTTCAGCAGGAAGTCTATCTCTGACTGGAAGAACGCCTATCTGCCGCAATGCGACAATTGTAGCAAACGCAATGACTGCGCCGGTTTCTTTTCCTGGAATTTGGCTAGACAGGAGCAGTCAATAGTGCCTATTCCGTAGCGATGGCGTTATTTCTCAATCCTTCTTTTGGGCATGAAATGATGTATTTGGTTTTGAATGGCTATAGTTAGCAGCTGCCAGAGATCAACGCGTTGCCAGTTCGAAATGTTATGGTGTCTGAGTCCAATAGATACGCAACAGTAGGAGAGTAAATGATAAAGACAAGGTTGAATTTTCCTATAAAGAGATTGCTGATGGTGTTTTGCGTATATATTAACACTCCGCTTCAGCCAGGCGAATACTGTTTTTTATAAACCAGCGTGTAGCCTATGTTTAGCAATAGAGTATATGACTTTAGTATTAAATAGTAATGAACTTAACGGAGATAAATTTTGCAATCCAAATGATGTTTGTCGTATTCATCTAAGAAGAGTGATTGAATTACATCAAAAGTTCCCTTATTGTTAGGTACTTCTAAATAGGAGATGTTGCTATCATCTTTAGAGGATTTTGTCACTAGGTTTTTAAGAAGATTGTAAGTAGAAAAAAAATTTTCCTTCTTTTGAAAATAATTATTTATTCGTTGTGCAATATGTCCTAACCAAATGTTCTCTGAAAATTGTGTAAGTTCTGTTGCTTCAAAAATTTTTGTAGAATAAACAGCTTTACCACCTAATAGAGAGAATATTCCTCTAGTGCAATTATTTTCTGAGTAATGATAGAATTCAGGAACTGATTTTCTTCCCTCTCCAGCTGACCCATTCATTTTTTTATACAAATAGGATTTCATCATGTCTATATAATCAGGAGAAAAACTTTTGTCAAAGGAGAATTTATCATAACAACAATCTGCCAATATAATTAATTTAGGTAATGAAGAGATTTTCTTGTCATAAGGAAGCCGATTAGGAAGTGTTAAATTTGAACGATCATGATCGGTTATCTCTGAGAGGGCTAGTGCTTGGAAATAAGAACAGTAGTCTTGAATAAACTTCGTAAATTCTAGGTTTTCTTTGAATCCCTTTACCATATTCTCCTGACTCAATGACGAAAGCCTTTCTGAAATAATATCTGAGCAATAGTTATTGAATAATTGTTCTATTTCATAAACTGAAAGGTATTCTTCTGCTAGGACTCTTTGATCAACATGTCCTTGAGGTACCTTATAATTCCCAGGTATGAAATACAGGTTTCCTAAAAAGTCTGCACCGCCATGTCCGCAATAATAAATAACAATGATAGAAGAACTATCTTCTTTTGCATTTGTAAAAGTTTGTTGTATTGCATCAAGCATAGATTGTTTTGTAAGAAATTGTCCATTGTTACCTGATTTTAGAGTGCGTCCAACGCCATATTGGTCGAATACCGATTTGACCTTCTCCGTACTAGAGATAACACCTGGCACATTCGTATAGCCTTGTTGATTAGGGCGCGTTCCTACTCTGTAATGTTCATTGCCAATTGCGAGAAAATATAAGCGCGATGTTTTAGCATAAGTGCTGATCGAAGACAATAAAAAAAAAGTAACGTACAATATTTTCATCGGGAAAGTTCTTTTAAGGAGTTATTTAACGAGCGCTGACATGCCTTAACCAAAGAATCTCCAGACTCCTTTAATGTCTCTAAAGCATGTTCTGTGTTTTTATTATTCTTATCGTACATGTCAATATTGAATTCAGTTACTGACTCTCTAAAATCATCTAGTCTACTTGATACAAGGCTATCTGAAACAAACTGCATTTCACCCCAATATAATTTATAAAAACTGTCTACAGATTTCCTGTAAGAGGCTTTATCAACTTTGTCTGTTCGGGCACTGCTTTCAAGAATTCCAATTACTGAAGACATTTTTTGATAACAATCTATTCTTTTCATCCAAAGATTCTGCTCAAATTGTCTTGTTCGTTCATGACTTTGACCTCTTGTAAATTGAAGAAAACCAAACCAAACCCCGAGTACTACTCCGATAAATTTAAGTAGAGTATCAAAAATGCTTAGCCAAATTTGTTTTCTTTGATATGAATTGTCGTTCATTACAATATTATTGTGCTATGTATATCTCTTTATCTTGATCTACATCGCCTTTTTTTGATAATACTAACTTTGGAGCCTGAGGATTAGAATCCATTATGTGAAAGAAATATTTAGTTGAACCAATACATAAGAACCAAGAGTATTTTGTTCTTTTTTCTAAACGCCATTTTGATACCGAACTTATCAATTCGTTATTTCTACATTCACTTTGACGACAGAATCTTTTATGAATGTAAGATATTTTCCTTTCTCGCATGCGCCAAGTGACCGCTCAGTTCTAATATACCGCCATTGCCTACTGTCTCCACCATTTAAAATTCTTGAAATTACTAGTGAGTCACTTATTTGACAATAAGTACACGTTACGCGTATAAGAAATATAAAGAATAAACCCATGACTTTCATAGCAACTATTTTAAGTGTAAAATTAATTTTATTGTGAATAGTTTTTAAATAGCTGAGAGACTGCTAATTTTTTTAAACAAATATAAGGTTGCAAAAGGATTTAATACTTAATGGTAAATGAGCCTTCAACTATGTATTGGCTGAGTGGCTGCAATAGTTCATTGCGGACACAGTGCGGCTCGCCAGTAAGGAAACCTTAGCGAAGCGGGTTTCCGGCGAATGCCATCGGCTGGGGCAACTATAAGGAACGCAGTGGTATAGGAGTACAGTGCAGTAGTAATGCGTGGCATGGGCATGCGCGTAGCGGTGTGCCAGCAGTACTCCGTAACGCAGCCGATGGCCATAGCTGGTGAGCACTGACGAAGGGCGCGAAGGGGCTTTGAGCTGCGCGAGTGAGGAGCATACGGCACAGGTGTGAGGTACGCGACAAACGAGCCGTTTTGGATCAAAGACCATGAAGCTTTTACGAGAAGCGCACAAAGCGTGAAAGTCCGTATCCCGGAGGATGGAATTCCCGGGCGCAGCCGGGTATCTGACGAACGGAATGGAGCGACGTCTTGTCCTTCTTCCTTTAAAAATAAAACAAGGACAAGTCTTCGCGCAGGACTGGCGCGATTTATGCCGAGCGGAAAAGCTGAATACCTATTTACCTGCGGGTGGCTGGCTGTAGAGCGATAGCGGAGCAGGCATTATAGATTTTTGGCTATTGCGTTCCTTTGAAGGGCAAATTGAAAAAATAATGCGTCTTCATATTTGCGCACTCGAACACAACTGGATGTCCGAGAAAGAAAAGAATATGGCTTAATAACTATCAATTCAATTCGGAGCGATAAATGATTGCCATCAACAGGAGATCATAGCAACGTTTCCATTGCCTCTTACGCGGCATAGTTTACCCAAAAAATCGTATGCAACATCCCTTTTTAAAAATAAGTAGTTATAGCTGTTTCGTAGTTCCCCTATTGACGGGATATCGTTTGGTGAGTGCGCATGCTTAAAACCATTACATGTATTTAGGAAAACAATCGTTTTTTCAAGCATGAGTTTTTGTATTTGCGGATCATGCCAAGGCACAATATTCTCTGTTAACAAAATTATAGGGTTGTCAATTTCAAAAATTCTTCTGTTAGTAATGATTAAAACTTCACCTACAACTGGAAAACGGCACCGATGCGGAGATACGGGAAGCCAAGGCGAGTTATTACAAAGCCTATAGGGCCAGGTGGCGGCATAATAAGAGGGCCAGCCCCGAAAGCAGGGAGTTCACCGTAACCATAACCGCTTCCGAGCTGAAAGTGCTCGATGCCGCTGCGAAGCGCCACGGCGGCAGCAGGCCGCGCATGATACGCGAGGCGTGCATGGCGTATCTCACGCACCGTCGCTTCGTAGTTCCCGACTCGGCTGCGGTAGGAGCCGTCAAGCACCTCATTGCCGTCGCTGTCACCGAACTGTAGCGGCTCGTGCAGGACGGCATCGCACCCTTCTGGGGCGGGATAGCGCTCATCAAGCGGATGAAGGAGCTGGACGCCGAAGTGTGAGTTCAACTGCTCCGTCCGGCCACAGTGGAAAAATTTTTCATGCAGTCGGTCAAGCGTGATCCCGTAGTAGGGACGAAGGTACTTACACTCTTGAAAAACGAATCTCCGTGATAATAAAGAACCTGACAAGGAAGTCAGCCGCCTCCCATTCCCCAGTTGCTGAAGTACGTGGTCAATCCGGCCAAGCACGACCCTGAAAGGAGCAAGCCGACTGGCGGCCTTCTGCCGGAGCCGTTTAGAAACGATGCGTATTTCTACGCGGCATTGCGCTGCGGAGTTCGCCTTTCCGGGACCGACCTCAAGCACCTGCGCGAGGAATCGGTGGACAGCAGGCTCTCGGATCTGTACCGGCAGCAAGCCGTTCGGGGCTTTCATGCAGGACCTATTCGAGCCCAAGGAAACGGTTATCACGCACGGGATAAGGAGCAGCACATTGTCAGGCATGGCAAAGGAAATGCAGGCGCGGTTCGACGGGAGGGAACGGATGTCGACGAGGGACGTAGCGGTAAGCCACGTCATCATTTCCTTCAAGGCGGAAGACAAGGCGAAGCTCGACGACCAAGCGCTGACCGACATCTGCCGCAAGTTCTTCGAGCTAAGGGGGGCTGGAAAACGCACATGTAGCTTCCCTGCATACGTCCATCCATCCCCACATTCACATAGTGATGCCGTCCAGGGACGCCTCCGGCAAGTCCAACAGGCTGTCCATAGCGGAGTTCCAGCAACTGAAGGTACAGATGCAGGAATACCAGAAGGAGAAACACCCGGAGCTGACCAGCCTGCCGAAGCACGCCGCGGCGGCAAAATCTACGGAGCACTTCCTGGAGCTGCTGCGGAGCGACGGGTACGAAGCCTATTACCGAGGTGGCAGGCTGACAGGCGTTATCTCGGAAAGCGGGATGAAGCAGCGGTTCAGCCGTCCGGAGTAGACCTCGGATTGCTCGCTGCCAAGGATGCCAAATCGGAGAAAGAGCGGAAGGTCCTTGAGGAGCTGTCGAGCATAAGGAACGGAAGTCAGAGGTCAAGGGGGCAACTGCTGTCTGAAGAGACCAAGGATAAGGCTTCGCTTCCATCCGAGCGGTATCAGGAGGAACTACATGCCATGCAAGGCATCCGTGAGGGACGCGACCAGGAACAAGCCGAACGCGCCCCTGAAGAGGAAGCTACTGGAACGGAAGCCAAACAGGACAAAGAAAACGACACGGAGCACGGCACCCCGGAGGAACGCGACGAAGACAGAAACGCGGGCTACGAGCCTGAACAAGCGAGGTAAAACTTAAAACGAAGACATGGACAATAAAAACCTAGTGGTAATAAGCGAAGCGGAACTGATGGACAAGCTGAGGGCGATCGTCCATGCCGAACTGCAAGCTCTTACGGGAGGCAAGCCGCGCACGGAATACACCGTGCAGCGCCTTACGCAAAGGCCGTTTTCAAGACCGAGGAGGTCTGCGAGATTTTCCAGGGCAGCAGGCAGACCTTACACGCCTGGGTAAAGGAGGGATTGCTCAAGTCCTACAAGGTAAAGTCGAGGGTGTTCTTCCTATGGCTGGACATCGAGGGCCTCATCAAGGCGCCTCCCGTTACTGAAGCCGCCGCGGGGAGTCGCGCCTAATGAAACGCGGACATCTCTCCCCTCTCGCGCCATAGCTTTTTCGACCTTCATTGCAGCCTCCTCCGGCGATATCCGGATGTACTTATAGAAATTCACCTCCTTCTTGTGGCCGGATATCTGCATGATCAGCTTTACCGGCGTGCCCTTGAGGAACTCGTTGGTGCAGAAAGATCGGCGCGCGGTATGGGTAGTGATCCACTCGTGCTTGGGCTTCGACACGATCACGTCTGTACTGCCCCTCTTCGACCTGAAAGTGACGTTCTGCTCTATGCCGGCCAGCTGGCCTACCGTCTTGATATGCCTGTTGAACTCGGGATTCGTTAGCTGCGACAGGCGCTCCTTGAATATCCTTTTCGCTTCGCTGCGCATAGGAATCACCACCCAATGGTCTGACTTTTCCTGCTTCTTATAAAGCATGTTGTTGCGCAGGTCTTCGGGGCGCAGGTTGGATATGTCAGAGAACCGCAGCCCCGTCAGGCAGGACAGGACGAACAGGTCGCGGTATTCTACCAGGTGCGGATGTTGAGACAGGTCGGTGCGGTATATCCGCGCGATCTCCTCGTGCGTGAGGTATATCGTGTCGGCCTCTTCCTCCGGTATTTTGAAATCGGTAAGGTCAATCGGCTCTATCAGCTTGCGCCGGACCCTGTCTCTTATGAAAATCCGCAGCTGCCGTATCGTTTTGCCGATGGTGTTGGTCTTCAGCCCGCAAGTTTTTTCCCTGCGCCTGGGTTGCTCGTAATCGAAGCGTAGAAAGTCTATAAAGTCCTGATAGAACGCATAGTCGAACGATCGTAAGGTAATAGACGCACCCCTGTGCTGCTCGAAGGCCAGCAAGTGTTCCTTCACGTTCTTAAAGATGGTCTTTGTTGCCGGGGTCACTTTCTTTTCCTTCGACGAGATGTACTGGTCGAATTCCTCGTACAGGTTCCTGCCGGACGGAGGAACTTTCGACAATACTTCTATCTTCGACTTATTTCCCCTTATCTCCTCTATCGTTCTCTCCCGCCTAAAGGCCTGCTTTACGAAAGCGCCCTTGTGTTCCACGCCTTCTGTATCTGCCATAGCTACGAGGTCCTCGACTAGCCGTAGTATCTTTGTAAGTTCTTATTAAGGGTTTCAGCGCACCCGAATTCAGGGGGCATTGTCTCGTTGACCGCGAGCTTGTTTTTGTTCCAATAACGAAGTGGGATGGTAATCTGCGTGTTCAATTGCGGTCTATTTCTGGAGCTGTAGCAGTACTGGATGAAGATAAAGCTCGTTCCGTCCCTTCGGATGTTTTTAGCCTCGCAGACTGGCTTGATTGGCAGTAACATAGTTCCTCGATTTTTTCCTCGATTAAAAAAATGTCAACCCATGTAAAGGTACGGAAGCAGAAAAGTGCAGGAAGTTATAAAAGACTAAAAACCAAAGGCTTGCTGTAAAGCTGCGTAAAAGCAAGAAAGGATCACATTGCTGTAATCCTTTCGTTTGCGGACTGGACGGGACTCGAACCCGCGACCTCCGCCGTGACAGGGCGGCATTCTAACCGACTGAACTACCAATCCAATGAGTTCAACGTGTATATAAAATTCTTAAAGAGCTGTGTTATTGCCAATCCTTTTCGCTGATTGGGAGTGCAAATATAGGAACCTTTCTCCGAATTCTGCAAAAATATTTTTAGCTTTTTTCAAAAATATTTTTCCGGAATGTGTATGCCCTAATGTTAGATCATGTATACAACCAATCCATCGCGCAGCTTAGGCTCAAACCAGGTGCTCTTTGGTGGCATCACGTTGCCGCTATCAGCCACATCAAAAAGCTGCTGTATGCTTACCGGGTAAATAGAGAAAGCCACAGCCATGTCTTTGCTGTCAACGCGTTTCATCAGGCCTTCCATGCCGCGGATACCGCCCACAAAATCTATACGCTTGTCGGTGCGCTGGTCTTTTATGCCCAGCACCCTGTCCAGCAGGTTTTGCTGTAGTATGCTGGTGTCCAGCAGGGCAATAGGGTCATTGTTATCCCAGGTGCCTGTCTTTGCAACAAGCTTGTACCATGTGCCATCTATATACATACCGAACTCATGTGCTACAGCCGGCTTGAATGGCGTCGTTCCCACTTCTGAAACCGTAAATTTATCGCCGATTGCTGCCAGGAAATCTGCTTTTGATAATCCGTTCAGATCTTTAACTACGCGGTTGTAGTCCATTATCTCCAGCTGGCTTTCAGGGAAAATGCAGGTAATGAAATAGTTGAATGATTCATTGCCATCTACCGAGTAACCATTGGCCCTCATTTCTTTGCACACCTTAGCTGCCGACGCTGCACGGTGATGTCCGTCTGCTATATAAGTGCATGGCACATCGGTAGAGAAGTTGTGTGTAATAGAGGCTACCTTGGCGTAGTTGTCCATTACCCACATGCGGTGCCGTATGCCGTCGGCACCTGTAAAGTCGTAAGTAGAAGGGTGTTCTGCCTTCCATGTGTCAATAATGTTCTGCACACTTGCACAGTCCTTATAAGCCAGAAACACAACACCAGTTTGTGCACTGGTGGTGGTTATGTGGTTAATGCGATCCTGCTCTTTTTCAGGGCGGGTAAACTCATGCTTTTTAATGATGCCCTCGTTATAGTCGTCTATAGACGATCCGCACACCAGGCCCGTCTGCGAGCGGCCATTCATGGTCAGTTCGTAAATATAATAGCAAGGCTCTTCGTCTTGTATCAATATCTTTTCTGCTATAAAAGCATCCAGGTTTTCCTTTGCCCTTTCATATACAGGCAGGCTGTGTACATCTATATTTTCCGGAAGATCAATTTCAGATCGGGTTACATGGTAAAAGTTGTATTTGTCTTTTTTAAACTCACGCGCTTCAGCTACGCTTACTACATCATAAGGCAGGGTAGCTACTTCTGCAGCCAGCTCTGCGGTTGGTCTTAATCCTTTGAACGGAGTGATCTTTGCCATTTATATTCTGTTGATTGTTTTTGCTTTATCAATAAATCGGAGCGCCAAATTAACTGTTTGTTTCCAGTTCTTGCATTAATTGCGTCAGTTGTATCACATCTGCCTCTGTAACGCTGTTGTATAGAGACACCCTAAAGCCCCCAACGCTGCGGTGGCCTTGTATGCCAATAATGTTATTGGCTGTGCACAGATCGAGCAGGGCCTGTTCTGTTGCCATGTCTTTTGCTGTAAAACATACGTTCATATTACTGCGATGTGCGGGATCCGGCACGTGCGCTTTAAACAGGTGGCTATTGTCAATAGTGTTATACAGCAGGGCTGCCTTGCGCGTATTTTCTGCTTCTATATTAGCGACGCCCCGCTTTTGTATCCACCGCAGCATCAGCAATGAGCAGTATACTCCCGAAACATTAGCGGTGTTCAATATGCTGTTCTCCTTTACCTGTGCTTTAAAGCTAAGCATAGGCGGTATGTTCCCTGTTTGCTGTGCCAGGAAGTCTTTATGGATACCCACCAAAGCCACACCTGGCGTACCCAGGTTTTTCTGCGCAGCAGCATAAAAAAGTGCATACCTGTTATAATCGCGGGTACAGCTGAATATGTCGCTGCTCATATCGCCTATCAATGGCACATTAATATCGGGCAGGCTATGATATTGCGTCCCGTAAATAGTATTATTGGTAGTTATGTGCAGGTAGCTGAGATCTGCGGGGATATTTTCTGGCCAATCCGGCAGTCTGTCGTATTTAGTTGCTTTAGAACTGGCCAGAACATTGGTTGGCCCATAATATTCGCTATACTCAATAGCTTCTGCGGCCCAGTGCCCCGAATCTATATAACCAGCTGTTCCTTTTGTGCCCAGGAAATTCATGGGTATCATGGAAAAGAGCATTCTGCCGCCGCCCTGCAGCCACAGTATCTCATATTCTTCTCCAATGCCGCAGAGTTCCCGCACCAGTGCTTTACTTTCTTCAATAATGTCTAAAAAGTCTTTGCCGCGGTGTGGCAGTTCCAGGATCGACATACCTGTATTCTTATAGCTGATCACGGCCTGTGCGTATTCATTCAGCACTTCCTGCGGAAGTGTGGCAGGCCCTGCATTAAAGTTGATTTTTCGCTGGCTCATCTTCTTTAGTAGTTACACCGCCGCTTACAGCAAATTTCATGGCTTCGCCGGCGGTGATGTCTTTGGCTGGTTTTACATTGGCACTTTCCGTAACTATTACCCAGCCCGATATAGCATAGGCATGAGGCATATATACTGCCACCATATCAGCCATGCCCAGGTAGCCCATTTCTTTCTGGGTAAGAAACCCTATACGCCATATTTCCGGATTGTTGTTTACCCGCACCCATACCGGTTTATTAAAGCGCTTTTTATCGCCAACAAAAGAATTAATAATGTCGCGAACTGAGGAGTAAATATACTTTACACCGGGTGTGCTCTCCAGCAGATGCCCAAAGGCCTCGAAGGCCCAGCGGCCTATAAAAAGCTTGGTGCCCACGCCGCCAACCAGTGTTACCAGCGATATAATGATGATGAACCCCAGTCCTCGCGGCACATAGGGTACCAGGCTATCTATACTATTAAAAACAGAATAGAGCAGGTAGGCGGTGATAGCTATGGGGCTAAGCAATATAAGCCCCTTCAGGAAAGACCGGAATAATATGGCAACAAGCTTGCGCATGGACGCAAAGGTAGCAAAAAGCGCCTCTTTGCAAATTAATACAATATGTAGCTAAGAGAAATTTCAGTTAAAAGAATAGGTAATTTGCATCCAGATAGATCTATATATGCATCCTGTTACCATTACAATCGCCGGTCCGGAACATGTGGCGGGTTTAAGAGAACTAAGCGTAGCCACATTTACACAAACGTTTGCAGATTCCAACAGCCAGGAAGACATGGAGCAATACCTGGCCAAAGAGATGAGCTTGGCTAAGATAGGGTGCGAGCTGCAGGACCCTGACAGTATCTTCTTCCTCGCCTGGGATGGAGATACATTGGCCGGCTTTGCAAAGGTGAACAGTGATGTAAAGGCAGATGCGCCGAAGGAAGGCCGGGCCATAGAGATAGAGCGATTATATACCCTGCAAGCGTACCAGGGTAAAAAAGTAGGTGCACAGCTAATGCAACATTGCCTTAACTACGCTACGGAAAATGGCTTTACAGTGATATGGCTGGGTGTATGGGAGCACAATCATAAAGCTATAGCATTTTACAAGAAGTGGGGCTATGAGCCATACGGTACGCACATCTTCAGGCTGGGTACCGATGACCAGACCGATATACTGATGAAGAAGGTGTTGTAGGGTTTAAAATAATCTTTTGTTCTTTTTGATGGAGGCAATATATTCCCTCAGGTCTGCAGATGGTTTGAGCCAGTACAGCATCAGCAGGTAAACCGCTACAATGATCAGACTGCGCATACCGGAATCAATAAAGGTATAGATATACATATGCCCCTTTCCTGCCAGGAAGTGAGGAAAGAAATAGCCTGCAGCCACCGTTACTACTCCTGCAAAAACAACCTGAAGGGTGTGTATTGAAAATGGCTGCATATCCAATCGCTTCCAAACATATATATACTTGGCTATGTTAAACAGGATAAGTGTTATAGATGTTGCCCATGCTGCACCGTAGACGCCGTAAACTGGTACCAGCCATTTAATAAGTGCAAATAATAATATTATAAGTGCCGCAGATACATAAAAGCTGAACTTGTAATGTTTGGTAACAGACAATATTGCATCGTTGACGCCAGTAGACAGGTCTACAATGCGACCAACGAAAAGAATAAGGAATATGAGCCCGATCTGCTCATACCCAGGTGGGAGGATGGCAATAGCGTTGGTGAGATTGCAGATGATAATGGCCGCCATAAATATTGTAGCAATAAGAATATTTATAGAGGATCTTAAAAAGACGTCTTTTATTTTAGTGTTGTCATTGTCGGCCACTGCCCGCGATAAAACCGTGACAACGGGGTTGAGCATAGCTTTATTGGGTATCTGCAGGAAGGAAATAAGGAAAATAGGAACACGATAGACCGCTGCAGCAACAAAACCACTGTGGTCATACAATGGTAAGGCAACGCTGTCCAGGTAGCTCATTAATGTCACCGACATAGCTAGCAAGAAGTGATACCATGAAAAATGCCACAGATCCTTATACTCTGCAGGTGTAATTGAGCGGAAGTCTGCCGAAAAGGAAAATCCACCACTGCGGTATGCTATAAAAAGGAAAACTGCTATAGGAACTATGTATGCTGTAATAGAAGTAATAACAAACGTGTCGAAGGATATTTTACCGGCAGCAAACAATAAAATAAGCCCTATAATAATGATCCGGAGCACAATTTCTCTCATAAAAGCGGCGGCAGCGACCTTCATTTGTGTGCTCAAATATTGTTCAAGCAGTATCTGGAGAACGAAGAATATAGTGTAGACGGGTATAAGCAGGTAATATCTTGTTACATAAAATTGATCTGCTTGCTGAAAGTGCCTGATGACCCACGGCTTTACCAGTATAAAAGGGCCAATGGCTATCAGGCAAAGCACTACCGGCAGCCCGATACAAAGGCTCAATAATAACTTTCTTTTGGGATCGCCGGGAGGATACCTGTGTATATATACGGCAAGTGTGGCATTAAGGCCGAGTATAGCAATTTGAGCCAGTAGTAAACAATTATAAGTAAGGTTGCCGGTAAAGCCAAGCGGTTGCCGGGCAATATATTTTGTGGATAGCCATATTGTAAGAACACCTAAGATAGCGCCCGTGAAAATGACTAAAGATGTTTTAATAGATTGTCGGAAGACTATTCCCATTTTATATTCCCGGTAAATTAGAAACCACGAAATTACATAAGTATACTGTATGCCTGTGGACTACCCGAAAGTATTAGGAGAAAGGACACTTAAAATGCAATGCTTCAGATGACAGTATCCCAATGATTATCGAATAAAGTATATTTGCCGCAAAAATAGCCTAATGAAGAAGGCCCTAATTACAGGCATTACCGGGCAGGATGGTGCATATCTTGCAGAATTACTGCTAAAAAAAGGATACGAAGTGCATGGCATAAAACGCCGTACATCGCTTATTAATACGGCGCGTATCGACCATTTATACCAGGATCCACATGAAAAGGGGGTAAAACTGAAGCTACACTATGGAGATCTTACCGATTCGACCAATATTATAAGAATAATACAAGAGGTTCAGCCCGACGAGATATATAATCTTGGTGCAATGAGCCACGTGCAGGTAAGTTTTGATGAGCCGGAATATGTGGCCAATACAGACGCAACCGGCACTTTAAGACTGCTGGAAGCAATACGAATATTGGGACTGGAAAAGAAAACAAGAATATACCAGGCATCTACATCCGAACTATATGGCAAAGTGCAGGCAGTGCCGCAAAACGAAACAACACCGTTTTATCCGCGCTCGCCATATGGAGTAGCCAAGCTATATGCCTATTGGATAACTGTAAATTACCGGGAGGCATATGGAATGTACGCCTGCAACGGCATATTGTTCAATCATGAAAGTCCGTTAAGAGGCGAAACATTTGTAACGCGTAAAATAACCCGGGGCATAGCAGAGATAGTTCTGGGATTGAAAAGCAAATTGTGGCTGGGTAATCTGGATGCAAAACGAGATTGGGGGCATGCCCGGGACTATGTGGAAGCAATGTGGCTGATGTTGCAACAAGACATGCCGGAAGATTTTGTGATAGCTACCGGCGTAACGACTTCTGTACGTGATTTTGTAAAAATGGCATTCGCTCATGCAGGTTTGGTTGTGTCTTTCAGGGGAACCGGAGAGCAGGAAGTAGGCATAGTGGATGAGGTGTTGAGTGAAGAGTGTAAAGCAAAAGTGGGCGACATAGTAGTGGAGGTAGATAAGCGCTACTTCCGCCCAACAGAGGTAGACCTGTTACTGGGCGACGCTACCAAGGCTAAAGAAAAGCTTGGTTGGGCACCAAAATATACACTGGATGAGCTGGCAAAGGAGATGGTTGAAGCCGATCTGGAAACGTTCAGAAAACAAATCATACTCAAGAACTCAGGGTACAAGGCATATAATCAGTACGAATAATGGATAAGGCAGCAAGGATATATGTAGCAGGACACCGGGGAATGGTTGGAGCGGCAATAGTAAGACATCTTACCGCTGAAGGGTATCACAATATCATTACAAGAAGTTCCAAAGAGTTGGATCTGCGCAACCAGGAGGCGGTAGCACTATTTTTTGAAAGTGAAAAGCCGGATTACGTTTTTGTGGCGGCAGCAAAAGTAGGTGGCATCCTGGCCAATAATACATATCGTGCTGAATTTCTCTATGACAACCTGATGATAGAGGCCAACATAATTCATGCTGCGCATATTAATAAAGTAACAAAGTTATTATTCCTCGGTAGCTCTTGCATATACCCAAAGCTGGCACCACAGCCATTGAAAGAGGAGTATTTGCTGACAGGCCTGCTTGAACCAACAAATGAGCCCTACGCCATTGCCAAGATAGCGGGAATAAAAATGTGCGAAGCCTATAGAGATCAATACGGTTGTAATTTTATTGCTGCCATGCCAACTAATTTGTACGGGCAGGGAGACAATTATAATTTACAGTCATCGCACGTGATTCCCGCACTTTTACGCAAATTTCACGAGGCTAAAATAAACAATAACCCGGTTGTGGAGATATGGGGCTCAGGCACTCCTCTCCGTGAGTTTATGTTTGTTGATGATCTTGCCGATGCCTGTATTTTCCTGATGGATCATTACAACGACAAGTTGTTTGTAAATGTGGGTACCGGCGATGAGGTGACCATAAAAGACCTTGCATTGCTTGTGAAAGACGTAACCGGGTTTACCGGGGATCTGATATTTGACGCTTCGAAACCAGACGGCACTCCGCGAAAGTTAATGGACAGCGGCAGATTACACGGTATGGGCTGGCAGCATAAAACTTCTCTGAAAGACGGTTTGGCAAAAGCATACGGCTTTTTTCAACAGGAACTTGCTTTGCAGAATGCCTAAGCGTTTTCCTTGCCCATCTTTACTTTAAGTTTATATAACAGGCGCCCGACAGGGCTTTCCAGGAGGTAATGCATTGCGGTAAGCCGCCAACCCCATAGCGTTTGTTTGACAGACGGGCCGAAATATTTACGGTATTGTGTAAACGATTCTTTCATGGCCTTCAGATAGTTGGTGGAACTTACCCCGGTAGGATCGAAGGTAGCCAGTGGGTAGTCAATAAATACAAATGGCTCGGCAGATATGCGGCAGAGGAAGTCATAATCCATAGCCATTTTCAGGTTAATATCGAAAAAGCCGTGTTTATCATAAAGTTCGCGACGCACATACATTGTAGGGTGCAGCGTGCCACGCATGCCCCTGTATAGTTTATCTTTTTCAAATGGCTTACCTATATGCACCCATAAGCCTCCGCGCATCATATTTAGTTTGCCGTGCACCCACATTGCCGATGGATCTTGTGTAAAAGTTCTTTCCACTTTCTCAAGTACGGTGTTGTCGTACATAGTGTCGCCGGAATTGAGCAGATATAATATACCTCCCTTTGCATTCATCACACCTTTGTTAAAGGCGTCGGCAATACCCTTATCCCGCTCGCATATCCACCGCCGGTAAGATGGTTGCGTACCATTCTCAAGGTACTCTTTAATGTCTGGCTTTGATGATCCATCTATGATAAGATGTTCATATGGCGCCACAGCCTGTTGGTCTACCGAGGCGCAGGTAGCAATAACATCATCAAGGTTATTGAAGCAAATGGTTATGATTGAAATGCGGTTCATTGCCGCAAAAATAGCGTTTGAACGTACAAAAAGCGTTTTGCGTAATGCAATTAGGCATAAGTGGTGTAATAAAATTGTACTTTTAGCGCTTTACTGCCAGTATGAAAAAACTAAAAAATAATATAGCCCTCTGTTTGTATAGGATCATATTGTTTATAGTAAAACTTTTGCCATCCACACACCAGCAAAAGCACTTACTTGTTGTGAAAACCGATGAGATAGGTGATTATATTTTGTTTCAAAATCTCTTTAAAGAGATAACGACGAGCTTAAAGTACCACGATTATAAAAAAACGCTTGTAGGCAACCTTGCCTGGAAATCAGTTTTTGATATTTATAACCATGGGCTGTTTGATTCAGTAATTTGGGTTGATAAGAAACGATTTAAAAGCGATCTTAAATATAGATTTCGCTTTCTCAGGGATCTTCATCGGCTGGATACATCTGTAGTCGTCAATTGCGTATTTTCGAGGAGCTTAGATGCTGATGATACAATTTGCTTTGCTGCTACAGGAAAATATAAAGTATCAATGGAGGCAGATAAGGCCAACCGAAAGAAGAACGGCCTGAACTTTGACAAGTTTATTTACAGTACGATAATAAAGGCCGGCGACGAGAAGACATTTGATTCTGTAAGAAACCGCAATTTTATGGTGTCGTTTCTTGAAAAAGAGTCTATTTCTATTAGTACAAGGTTCGATGTGTCTCCGACGGAGACATTACCTGAGAAGGCGTATTGTATTCTTTTTTTAGGTGCAGGCAACCCCGAAAGGAAATGGCCAATTGCTCATTTTGTACAGGCTGCAGAGTATATCTATAAAAAATACAACATAATACCTGTTGTATGCGGAGGGCCAGATGATATTCCGTTAAGCCGGGAATTCGCAGCATTATATAGTGCAGAGATGATAGATATGGCCGGGAAAACCAGTTTGCCCTATCTCATAGAGTTATTACATAACGCACGTTTGCTTATATGCGTAGACACCGGGGCGTTGCATATTGCTGCTGCTGTGGGGTGCCCGGTAATAGGGCTCTATAGTGGTAAATTTTATGGGCGTTTCGCACCGTACCCGGTGGAAATAACAAATTGCTTTTACCCGGTATATCCTGATTTTGTTGACGAACTCATCAGGCAAAAAGACCCTGTCTTATATGATACGCATATAATGAAAAATGACACCATGAAATTGATTCCGGTAGCAAAGATCTTACCTTATATTGATAAGATACTTCGGGCTTGACGAAGATGGACTTAATACCTTCGTGCTTTGCGGAAGTGCTCTATCTCATTTTTTACAGATAATTCATATAACTCTTTATCACTGCTGCTAAAAGCGCAAACGTCAGTAAAAATAGCAATATTTCTGCCTGAAAAATAGTGTATCAACTGGTTGATTATGTCTTTTTGAGTGATTTCGCACGACAATAGAAAATCTCCATTGTTCATATAGAACATAAGATATTTATAGTCACAACTTTCGAGATAGGATATGAACGTAAACGGATCGTCGTTATTTTTTCTAACCAAATAAGGGTCAAATTCGAAAAATAATACAGGCTTTACATTCTTCAGGTAATTGGAACACCCGCGAAGAATGAGCGTGTCAAAGCCATCAGTATCAATTTTTAAAACCTTACTCTTACTAAAATCGCTATACTCTTCCAGAATGTTTTCGAGACTGCGGACTTTAGTTATTTTGTCTGTGGTTTCAACATATGCCGTACCTCGTTCCGTTATCAGTTGTACGTTACTTTCTTTTGTCTCCTCGCCTACCAAAGAAAGGCAAATTGAAACATTGTTATATTTTTCAGTATTGCTGCGTAAAATGTTAATGTACTTCTCTTCGCCGTCGATACATAATACAGGGACATCCGTATGATTCTTGATGAAAGCAACGGTATCGCCTATATTTGCTCCGATATCTATTACTTTCACTGTATTATCTCTATCATAAATATATTTTATGATACGAGGTAGATTATAGTTGTAGTCAGGATACAGGCGTATGTTATCACGCAGTTGATGTGATAACGGGATTTTTATTGTTTGACTTCCGATTTGAACATCGACCAGGGGATCGTAAATCTTAGAAGCGTATTTAATAAGTCTTCTTTTTATTGTATTGATCATAAATACGTACGTACGGGCAGCAAAAATAGGAATACATTTCGTTAAACCTCTAAGAATTGCGCAGGCAAATTATGTTGTTATCAGTTTTTTATTACTTTTTTATAGTAAGGCTGTCCATTTATTGTTGTTTTCAATATGTATATGCCGGTAGGTAGCTGTGATATGTCTAATGTTGTATTCCGGCCATTTACTACGTGGGCAATACAAAGTTTACCATCAAGGGAAAACATCTGTATCTCCGCGTTGTCGAGTGCAAGCTGTATGTTCAGCAGGTTGCTTGCCGGGTTTGGACTAACAGTTAATGCATTGTTGAGCTCGATATATCCAACGCCGGCGGTTGTAAGAAGCAGTGCTGCGGCAGAAGTGTCTGAGCAACCCAGGTCGCTAGAAGAGATACAACGGTAATAGTTGCCACTTAAAGCTGATGTTAAAGGACTAATGGTGAGGGAATTGGTACTTATACCAGAATACGGCGCGCCGCTGCTAATATCGGTAAACCCTGAACCGGAATTTTCCTGCCATCTATAGCTGCCTCCTGTAATTGAGGAGTTAGCGGTAAACGTGGCAGAGCCACCAACATAAGTATTTACCGATATCGGATCAGATGTAAATTTGCCACAGGTATCACCGTAATGCACGGCTTCAGTATCAGACAATGCCCTATTATAAAACCTGATGTCATCAATTGCGCCGTTAAAAGGATAAGGATATCCGGCACCAGCGGATGCCAGCGAGTAGCCGATGCATGCAGCATCAGAACTTGTACCTATAACAGCCGTTGGATTGGATATAACAGCAGTTGCTTTTAATACCCCATTAATGTAAGTTTTAAATACTGTATCGTTCATCGTAACCACAACTCTATACCAGTTATTTGGCTGTATCGGCGGATTATAATAGCTCTGTGCATAGAATGAAGGAACTAATCGAGCGCCACCAAAAAAAACGTTATGAACTGTGTCCACATGGCTGCAGGAAGAATCGTACTGATTATCATCAAATGCCAAACAATATGATCCGGGGGTATGAGACAAACCGGCACCTCTTGTAAAAATGGTATTACCCTGGCAAGTACCATGATAAAATCCATCTACCCTTACAATAGCACAAATGCTGTATTTGGTTATGTTAAACGCGGTAGAATTAGGTATGTCGATACGACTATTGGTGCCATTAAATAAATATGCTGTGTTAGGTGTGCCGTCTATGCCTGCTGTTGCCGTTATGTTGACCCCTGTGCCGTTATGGCCACCGGAAGAAACGTCATTTGTTGATCCGTTCATGTCCCAATGAGCAATAAGTCCCACGGTACTTTGTGCATTACCAGACAAGCTGAAATTTAATAGTAATAGTGTTACAAGTATCTTTTTCATATCAATGGATTTTTGCGAAAATACATATTTACCTCACTAATTCAAAACTGCCTTTCATGCTTACTTCCTGCCCGTTCAACTTGCAGGTGATCAGGTATACGTAGGTGCCTGCGTCTTGGGGTTCACCATTAAAGGTGCCGTCCCAGCCGCCGCTTGTATTATCTGTGGTAAATACGCTGGTTCCCCAGCGGTTGAATATCGCAAAGTGATAGTCGGAGTAAGAACCCAGGCTGCCTTTTACACGGATCAGGTCGTTGCGACCATCGCCATTAGGCGAAAACGCAGTAGGTATCCAGATATCGCAAAATTTGTAGCGGATGGTAAGTGTATCAGAAGCTACACCGCACACATTGGTAACAGAAGCCCAGATGGTACCTGCCTGGTCAACATGGTAGGTGTCGTGCACCGATCCATCAGACCACATATAGGTGGCATTTTCACCACTGATTGCCAGGTCAAACGTATACCCCTGGCAGATTGTGGTATCCGGACCGAGGTTGACTAAGGGGACGGTTATTTCATCGATATTAATAGAATCGGTAGCGGTGCAGCCATTCAGGTTAACAAATACGCCATATAACCCTGGTGTAGACAGCGTAATGGAAGGAGTGGTTGCTCCGGTGCTCCATATATAGGTAGCGCCTACAGGTTGCATAGTGGCTAGTGTTATAGATGTGCCGGAGCAGAAATAAGTATTGCTGCCCAGGTTTACGACCGGGTTTGGCTTTATAGTAACGTTTACATTATCAGAGGCGGTACACCCCCCCTGTGTTACAGACAAGGTATAAGATCCTGAGGATGTTACATTAATAGATGCGGTATGTGCTCCTGTACTCCAACTGTAAGCGGGCGATGTGTAGGTGTCAGATGAGCTTAATGAGACTGCTGTGCCCTGGCAAACGGAAATATCAGGGCCCAGGTGCACACCCGGAAAAGGATGGATAGTATACACGAGGGTGTCTGTAGCAAAGCAGCCATTATCGTTAGCGGAGAGCCAGTAGGTGCCGGTGGTATCTATAGTTATTGTATTAACTGTGTCGCCTGTGCTCCACAGATACGTTGTACCGGTTGCGCCGGTTCCTGTCAGCACCAGGGAGTCTCCCTGGCAGGCTGTTCGGTCGGGCCCGAAGGATACTGTAGGGGTAGGTTTAACGTGGATAGAAACAGTGTCATGTCCGGCACACCCATCCTGTAGCACGCGTAGGCTATATATGCCTGTTGTGTTGGGCGATATGCTTGCCGATGTAGCTCCTGTATTCCATAAATATGCCGGGCTCACATAACTGTACGAGGAGTGTAGCGTGATATGCTCCACCGAGCACAGCGTAGTATCATTGCCAATATTAACCAGCGGTACCGGGCTGTTGCCAAAGGTCATGGTATCGTGGCCCGGACAGCCAAAATTATCTATATATACAGAATACACGCCGGGTGTAACAACAGCAAGTGTAGAGGTAGTGTCTCCCGTGCTCCATAAATAGGTGGAGCCTGCTGGTGCAGTGGCCACAATTGTAAAGGTATCACCAATACATACTGATGTATCGCGGCCAATATTTACCGATACCGTACCCAGTGAAAACCGGATGGTATCGGAAGTAGAGCAGCCATATGGCCGGCTGATGGAGAACCAGTAAGTACCGAAGGTATTTGCAACTATTGATGTATCTGTTGCGCCTGTGCTCCATTGGTAGTTAAGGCCAGGGTATTGAGGTGACGGTGATAATGTGGTGGAAAAGCCTGCGCACACCACAGCATCCGGACCAAGCACTGCATGCACATCAGGGTTAAAATGGTATAATGCCTGGATATCTGTGTAAACAAGAGCATGATCATAGGCGGCTATATCGTCAATTTTTCCTGCAAAGGAGCCCGCGCCAGATCCGTAGGTTTGGCCCACCATAAACTTTTCAGTTGCTGCGGCAGGTGTATATGTAGCCATAAACGCACCCACTATTACAGTGTCCAGGTACATGCTGAATGTGTTGCCCGACTTGCGCACAACTACATGGTGCCACTGATGATAGGTTATGTACGTGGGCAGGTAGATGCCGCTGCCCACAGACACGGCTACATTATGCCCGGTAGTAACGATACCAAAACCATCTGAACTGAGATTGCCATTGGCAATAACTATATGTGCCCCTCCCGTATCTGCGTTCAACCAGGCGGCAAATGTAAAATCTCCGGTATCGGGAAGCGGCGATGTTCTGTAAACGATATTGCTCATTGCAGTGCTGCTACCGCTGAATGCAAATGCAGATGCGGCAAACCCCAACCTGTCTGTTGTTATAGTTGGGCCACTCACCGTCATATCCAGCCCATGACCGCTGCGATCTGTTGCATTACCACAAAACGGATACCAGGCAATAAGTCCGGCAGTAGGTAACTGGGCATAGGTGGTTGCTGCCAGCAACAGGGCGACTAACAGCAATAGTCTTTTTGGAAACATATATCAGGATTATATTATCTCCGCAAAGATACGCTTTGGTATGTATACGCCTGTTATAGATGTGTGCTATTATCTTATAAGCGTCACCTCTCCCTTCTGCATTCGTTTGGCGCCGGAACAAGTATACTTGATATAATAGTAGAACACGTTCATATCTTGTTTTTCACCCTTGTAGGTGCCATCCCACGCGCCATTATCAGTGTTTGATTCGAACACGCAATTACCCCACCTGTTAAATATCCTGAACTGCTCGATGACCACATTTTGTTTGGTAACAGGCCGGAACAGGTCGTTGTGGCCATCATTATTAGGTGTAAAACCTGCAGGTAAGGTAAGCAGGCAACAGGAATCTGCCTGCATCGTAACAAAAGTTTCTGCCTTGCAGCCAAATGCTGTAGATACGATCAGTGTTACATCAGCGCTGTAGAGCACGTGGCCTGTTACAACAGCGGCGTAAGGATCATCGAAGAAGCTACCCGGCAGCCAGGTATAAAAATAGCCGGGGTCTGTAACCGAGGCCCTAAGGACGATAGCGTCATTAGCACAGTTAACCCGGTTAGTATCTATAATGCCTGCAACAGGTAGCGGATGTACGTGTACAGTATCATATGTGGTGTCGCTCTTGCATCCTTCCGGTGTTGTCGCACTCAGGCTGATAATATAGGTGCCCGGATCTGTCCACTTTACAGTAAACGGTCCGGCTGTATCCGTTATGCTGGTATTGAGTACGGTAGCGCCACCTAAAGACCAGTAGTAATGTTGGATGTTGCCGGACTGATCGGAAATACGCAATGTGGTGGTATCGCTTACGCACAGATCAGGCTTTATATAAGGAATGGCGTAAGGAGAGTCAACGATGTTGATGTAGATAGAGTCTGCGGTTTTACATCCATGATTGTTGACCTCTACCCAATACTCACCTGCGGCAGCTACATGTATGGTATCGGCAGTGCCACCAGTGCTCCAGGTAGAATACACTGCCTCTGTTTGCGCCGAAGTAAGCACAACGCTGCCGTTAAGCTTGCAGATCACAGTATCGTTACCCAGGTTGGCATATACAGGAACGTAGAAACCAATATGTACAGTGTCTGCGGCACTGCATCCTGCCGCGGTTACCTGTAGCCAGTAGATACCGGTTGTGGTCACCCCGATAGATGAAGTGGTAGCGCCCGTGTTCCACAAGTAGGACGGCGACATGTACGTGCCGGAAGAGGATAATACAACCGACGAGCCTGTACAGGCAGCGGTATCATTGCCAAGCAGCACACTGATGGTGCCTAATGAAATATGGATAGTGTCTGCCGATGTGCAACCAATAGAATTGGTTGCCTGCAGCCAATAAGTGCCTGCACTACTGATGCTTATACTGGTTGACGTGCTGCCTGTGTTCCAATGATAAGATAAGCCCGGAGTTGGTGTGGTGCCAATAGTCATAATACTGCCGTTGCACAGGCTGGTATCATTGCCCAGGTTTACGACCAGTCCCGGAGACGGATGGAAATTGAATGTGTCTACGAAATGTGTACAAATGCTGTCAGAAGATACCCAGTAAGGTCCCCATCCGCTTACTGTTATAGAAGCAGCTGTGCTGCCTGTGTTCCACAAATAATTAGTGTGTCCTGCGGGAGCTGTAAGGGTATGTGGAGTGAGTACACAAACTGTGGTGTCTTTGGCCCTGTATATATTGGCAGCAGTGTTAAGAGCTACATATATACTATCCGTAGCAGTACATACAGGGCGGAGTTGAATATCGTCTATGGCAAAGTCATTGCCGGATGCTATGGTTACCTGGTCGTGAATACAGAATGTGGCAGAAATTGTTGATCCGCTATACCATAGATAATGAAATTGTGTCCAAAGGCCAGGTGTAGGCACAAACGTGAACGGTATTGATGATAAAGGAACACCGTTGATGTTGAACACGATCTGTGGGAGGCCACTTACGGTATCCGTAGACCAGTTGGAGAACCAGGCAGAGAGGTCGTAATAAGTATTTGCGGCTACGGGGATGGTCTCGCACCATATATCAATTGGAGTCGATGCTCCGTTTATGGCCATCATGTTGCCTGAGCCACTAGTGTGATCGGTGAACGAATATGCTGCGGGGTGTTCATTAAGCGGATTTGTACTTATCGCGTAAACACCGGTGGGATACAGTGAACCCGGCCCTGTTACATTGGTATATGCGCTGCTGAAGCCGGTATTGCCGGCCGAGAAATCGCCATTGGTTACCAGGTTGCCAGGTAGCAATGTGGTAGTAGTGATGTGATACCAGCCAGATGATGGTCCTGCTGTAAGGGTAGGTGTAAGTGTTGTTGAAGACGATAAACCGGTTGTCGGGCTCCATTGTATGTAATCCGGAGTTGCCGTGCCGGACATATGCGAATTGAGCGATGTTGTAGCTCCTGAACATATATGCACACTATCGCCAAGGATTATTGAGTCACAAGTTGTAGTGCCAACAACAGATAGGCTCATGGAGTCGCAGAATGTAAAGGCGTCAGCGGGTGTCAGCACCCTGTTATAAAGTCTGATCTCGTCTACATCACCATTAAAAAAATATTCATATGGTGGGCCGTCCTCGCTTTTACCAAAATTAAGGCTATCGGTACTATTGTTATAATTACAATGTAAGTAGTATCTTGATTTTAGGATGCCGTCTACATATACTTTTGTTGTATCTCCATCGTATGTAAGTACCACACAATACCATACGCCGGTATCGGTTGGTGGCGTATATACCCATGCAGATGCTGGCGAGGAAGCAGTACTGACGCCAGTCCCTCCGGCAAAACACTCGTGCGTCGGAGAGTAGGCAAGACAATCATTATCCCATGCATTATCGAATATCTCCAGATCATAAGAGAACGTAGACGACCCCTCTGCCCCCCGCCATACAATAGCATTTCCCTGGCAAGTACCACTATAAAATCCATGAGCTTTTACCTTAACGCATATAGAATGTATTTTGGAGTTCATCATGCTGTTATAGGGTACAGTTATATAACTGGATGATCCATTGAAATGGTAAGCCGTATTAGATATACCAGTTGACCCCGTTGTAGGTGTTGCCCCATGTATCACTCCGTTAAAACCATGGCCGCTTACATCTGCTGCACTTCCATTAAAAGGCCATCGGCCAATGAGGCCGGTATATCCCTGGCCAAAAGAAGGAGTAAAATGAAGAAGCAGAACTACAGTTAACATTAACAGCTTCAGGATCGGCAAAACTTTTCTCATATGTATTAAGGTCTAAATTCTGGTCAGCTTAATGCGAATAACAAAGATAATTATTGCCGTTACATATTATAATCTTTTTGAGACAGGTTTTCATTAAAGAATAGATCATATGAAAAATAACGCTATGTTTAAGGCGGGAAAAAGGTTAATATAACCCGATTGCCCTTGCAATTTCATTGCATAACACTAACTTTGTCAGTTATTGTTTCAATATACTGGTTAAGCCAAAAGATATATGCATTTTTTATTGCTCACAGCAGATCAGAATACGCCGTTCAATTACTTTCCTATTGCGTTGCAACTGATCATTGCGGTAGGCTTTGTAGCCGTAATGATGGGGGTAACTCACCTGCTGGGTCCTAAAAGGAGAACGAGGGATAAGCTCATCAACTTCGAGAGTGGTATCCCGTCTGTAGGTAATGCCCGCCAGCCCATGGGCATCAAGTATTTCCTTGTGGCCATCCTGTTCGTTCTGTTTGATGTGGAAGTGATCTTCTTTTACCCGTATGCGGTCAATTTCCGTTTCCTGGGTTGGGATGGTTTCAGAGAAGTGATATTGTTCGTGGCATTCTTCCTGTGTGGATTTATATATATAGTAAAGAAAGGAGCATTAGACTGGGAAGATTAACTAAATGGAAAGAGTGAAAAGAGTTGAGGTTTTTAGTTTTTAATTTTTAATTTTTAATTTTTTAAGAATGGGTCGTCCGGTTCAATATAATACAAATGTGAAGATGGTGGAGATACCTGAAGGGTACTCCGGTGAAGGTTTCCATGCAACATCATTCGATAAAGTGGTAGGTTTGGCCAGGGCCAATTCGCTGTGGCCATTGCCATTTGCTACGTCATGCTGCGGTATCGAGTTCATGGCTACCATGGGTTCTAACTACGATCTGGCACGCTTTGGGTCAGAGCGTATGGGCTTTACCCCGCGCCAGTGCGATATGCTGCTGGTGGCAGGTACTATTGCTAAAAAAATGGGGCCTATCCTGCGCCAGGTATACCTGCAGATGGCGGAGCCTCGTTGGGTAATAGCGATAGGTGCGTGTGCCTCAAGCGGCGGTATATTCGATTCTTACTCTGTATTGCAGGGTATAGACCAGGTAATTCCGGTAGACGTGTATGTGCCGGGTTGCCCGCCAAGGCCGGAAGGCATACTGGATGGCATCCTTAAGCTGCAGGACATAGTGAAAAATGAAAGCCTGCGCCGCCGCAACAGCGATAAGTACAAAGAGCTGATGGAAAGCTACGGCATACAATAGTCAAACACGTTTTGGTTTTGACTTTTGACTTTTAACTTAGATTACAATATGGCTTTGACCAACGAAATAATACAACAAAAGCTTACAGAGAAGTTTGGAGAGCAACTCTCATGGGATACTCCCCATGGCCTGCTTACCGTAACAGCTCCGGCAGATATGAACCTGAAGCTCATGCAGCATCTGTATGATGATGAGGCACTGCGTTTCCGCTTCATGACGGATCTTACAGCCGTTCACTATCCGGAGCGTGCCGGCGAGGAATTGTGCGTGGTTTACCTATTGCACAATATGCAGGATAATATCCGCCTGCGCCTGAAGGTTTATGTGCCATCTGAAAAGCCCGACGTGTATACAGCATCGAAGCTCTTCTCAACAGCCAACTGGATGGAAAGAGAGGCATACGACTTCTTCGGAGTAAATTTCATAGGTCATCCCAACCTCATCCGTATCATGAACGTAGACGAAATGGAGCATTTCCCTATGCGTAAAGAGTACGAGATGGAAGACCCTACCCGCAGGGATAAAGATGATGAGATGTTTGGCAGAGGATAAAGAAAATATACCATGCCATTGCTCAATTTAAACAGTAACGAAATGTCTGAACAACTGACACATACATCGCAGCATCATATAAAGCTTTCTGATGAGTCGCTTCAGAAGCAAACCACCACGCTGAACCTGGGGCCTACGCACCCGGCCACGCATGGTGTGTTCCAGAATATAATGGAAATTGATGGTGAGCGTGTAATGGAGACCGTGCCTACGGTGGGTTATATCCACCGTGCTTTCGAAAAGATAGCCGAGCGTCGTCCGTATTACCAGATCACCACGCTTACAGACCGCCTTAACTATTGTTCCGCCCCTATCAACAATATGGGCTGGCACATGACGGTAGAAAAACTGCTGGGCATACAAACGCCTAAGCGGGTAGACTACATGCGCATAATAGTTATGGAACTGTCGAGGATAGCAGACCACCTGGTGTGCAACTCGGTTGTGGCGGTGGATACCGGGGCGCTGACGGGTTTTACTTATGTGTTCCAATATCGCGAAAAGATATACGAAATATTTGAAGAGATATGTGGCTCCCGCCTTACGACCAACATGGGCCGTGTAGGTGGTTTCGAGCGCAACTTCACGGATACTGCATTTGCCAAGCTGGATGATTTTATAGCTACCTTTCCCAAGGTAATGGAAGAATTCCAGGCATTACTGGATCGTAACCGTATCTTCATAGATCGTTGCGTAGGCGCAGGTCCAATTAATGCAGAGCGTGCACTCAACTACGGCTTCACAGGTCCTAACCTGCGTGCTGCCGGCGTTGACTATGACGTACGCGTAGCACAGCCATATTGTTCTTACGAAGAATTCGATTTCAAAGTGCCGGTTGGCACTACGGGCGACGTTTACGACCGTTACCTGGTGCGCAACGCTGAGATATGGGAAAGCCTGAGCCTGGTAAAACAAGCGCTGGGTAAGATAAGGAAAATGGATGCCGAGTTCCCTGAGCAGAAGAATGTGTTCTACGCGCTGGAAGCCGATCATTTCCATTTGCCGGCCAAGCCAGACGTGTACACCAAAATGGAAGCCCTCATTTATCACTTCAAGATAATAATGGGCGAGATAGATGCACCGGTTGGTGAGGTTTACCATTCCGTAGAAGGTGGCAATGGCGAGCTGGGCTTTTACCTCATCAGCGATGGTGGCCGCACCCCTTACAGGTTGCACTTCCGTCGCCCATGCTTCATTTACTACCAGGCATACCCTGAGATAGTAGCGGGAGGCCTGCTGAGTGATGCGGTAATTACTTTGAGTAGTTTGAATGTAATAGCCGGAGAGTTAGACGGATAGTATATGAAGAAAAAGAGGACGATGGCGCTTACTATTAAAAAGCTTTCTTTTGCAGAGGCAGAAGAGCAAGAGATTTTTGGGTGGCAAAATGTTTCTTTTGAAGATAAATGGATGTCATTAGAGCGGTTAAGAAAAGGATTTTACGCAATGCATGAAATCCCGTTTCCGCAAAAAATGGAGAAAGTAATCAATAAAGTAGTCCATGGAATTAGCAAATGATTTTGTTGACTTTATTGAGTTGTTAAACAGTCATGGGGTAGAATATATGATTGTTGGTGGGTATGCAGTAATGGCACATGGTCAACCAAGATACACAGAGGACTTTGACATTTGGATAAAACCGTCATCTATCAATGCCGAAAAAATGATGGTCGTTTTAAAGGAATTCGGCTTTGTATTGAAGGGGTTGGCAAAGGAGGATTTTGAGGTAGAAGATATGGTTGTGCAATTAGGATATCCACCGTTGAGAATTGACCTGCTGGGCAGTATTTCAGGGGTAACTTTTGACGAAGCCTTTCCTCAAAAAATATTGAGAAAAGTAGGTCAAACCGAAATGAATTTTATAGGATTAAACGAGTTAGTTAAGAATAAGGAAACTACCGGACGAAAGAAAGACATTGTAGATGCCGAACAGCTTAAAAAACTTGTCATAAAGAAAAGCAAATGAGCATTAAGTTCTCAGAAGAAAGGTTAAAGAAGGTACATGAGGTTATAGCACGCTATCCGGAAGGAAAGCAGAAGAGTGCGCTCATACCTTTACTGCACATGGCCCAGGAAGATTTTGGCGGATGGCTGGATGTTCCGGTTATGGACTACGTGGCAGAGTTGCTGCAGATAAAGCCTATTGAAGTGTATGAGGTGGCTACTTTTTACACCATGTTCAATATGAAGCCTGTAGGTAAGTATGTACTGGAGGTTTGCCAGACAGGCCCGTGCATGCTGAGGGGTAGTGACGATATAATTGATTACATAAAGGAAAAGCTGAACATTAACGCAGGGGAAACTACTGTAGATGGCCTGTTCACGCTGAAGCCTGCTGAGTGCCTGGGTGCCTGCGGTTATGCGCCTATGATGCAGTTGGGCAAGCACTTCCGCGAGCATCTTACCCGCGAGAAGGTAGATGCCCTGATAGACGAACTGCGCGCAGCAGCAAAAAACTAAGCTATGTCGGTAGACCTGAAACTGGAATTCTTACTGTCCGGAAAGCCTGCAAGAGTAATGCAGCTGTTAACAGATCCGGTACTGATAAGAAAGTGGAGTGGGGAAGAAGGCATTGCTGAACAAAAAGAAGGTGGAAAATTCGAGATGTTTGATGGCTGGACGACTGGCCAGGTGCTGAAAGCAACAGATAATGAATTGGTGGTTACCTGGCTTCCGGGCGACTGGGAAGACGGAACACCGCCAAGCGAAGTTCATTTTTTATTGAAACCCCATGCGGGAGGAACGCAGCTGACGCTGACGCACAGCGGCTTCCCCAACGAAAAAGAAAGAGACAGCTACAAAACAGGATGGGCTGATTTTTACTTCGACCCCATGGAGGATTTTATGTTGATCATTGATAAGAGTTAGTGTATGAAGTATCTCTTGTTGATCATTGCGGTCTTTGTAAGTGAAGCTATGGTGGCTCAGCCGCCACATATGACTATAGACTCGGCGGTTGTGGAGTTGGATAGAGCATTGCTGGCGAAGGACTCTTTACGTTTGAAAGGATTGTTGGGAGATGAGATTACCTACGGTCATTCGAACGGATGGATACAAACAAAAAGAGATGTGATAGAGGATCTGTTTAATGGTAAGATTACCTACAAACAGATCAGTGCAGCGGATAAAGAGATAAAAGTGAGCCGTAAGGTAGCAGTAGTGAGGATGAATGCGGATGTAGATGTGACAGTAAGTGGAACACCAGTTCATGTGAAATTGAAGATATTGCAGGTATGGCAGAAAAGGCATTTTAGTTGGCACTTAATAGCCAGGCAGAGTGTAAAAATTTAAAGAAAAAGAACATTAATAAGAATCAAAAGAAGACAACTTTCCGGTTTTCACTTTTGACTTTTGACTTGAAATAAAATGGGTGTAAAACTTTTATTAGAGAACGACCACATAGAAGACATCAGGTATTACGAGACCTACCGTAAAAACGGTGGTTACCGTGCAGCCGAAAAAGCACTGAAAATGACTCCCGATGAGATCGTTGAGGAAGTGAAGAAAAGTGGTCTCCGTGGCCGTGGGGGGGCAGGCTTTCCTACGGGTATGAAGTGGAGCTTCCTGGCCAAGCCCGAAGGTATTCCGCGCCACCTGGTGTGCAATGCCGATGAATCGGAGCCAGGTACGTTTAAAGACCGTTACCTGATGGAGTTTCATCCGCACATCCTTATAGAAGGGTTGCTCATCAGCAGCTTCGCACTGGGCAGTAATGCTACATATATATATATCCGCGGCGAATATGCCTGGATACCGGACATTCTGGAGCAGGCCATACAGGAAGCCAAGAACAATGGCTGGCTGGGCAAGAACATCCAGGGCACCGGCTTCGATTGCGAGATATATGTGCAGCGCGGTGGTGGTGCCTACATCTGCGGTGAAGAAACGGCTCTGATAGAATCGCTGGAAGGTAAACGTGGTAACCCGCGTATGAAGCCACCATTCCCGGCCATACAAGGTTTGTGGATGCGCCCTACAGTAGTGAACAACGTAGAAACACTGGCGGCAGTAGTGCCGATCATCAATATTGGTGGCGAGGAATATGCCAAGATAGGCGTAGGCCGCTCTACCGGTACCAAACTGCTTTCTGTTTGCGGAAACGTAAAGAAACCAGGTGTTTACGAAATAGATATGACCATATCTGTAGAGGAATTTATTTACAGCGATGAATATTGTGGTGGTATTGCCAACGGTAAAAAGCTGAAGGCATGTATCCCGGGTGGTTCATCAGTTCCTATTGTGCCGGCCAACCTGCTGCTGAAAACAGCTAAAGGCGAGACGCGCATGATGAACTATGAGAGCCTGTCGGACGGTGGTTTTGCTACCGGCACCATGATGGGTTCCGGCGGATTTATTGTACTGGACGAAGACCAGTGCGTAGTGCGCCATACCATGACGCTGGCCCGTTTCTACACGCACGAAAGCTGCGGACAGTGCAGCCCGTGCCGCGAGGGTACAGGCTGGATGTATAAGGTATTGAAGAATATTGAATACGGAAAGGGTAAGATGAGCGACATAGACCTGTTGTGGGATATACAGCGCAGAATAGAGGGTAACACCATCTGTCCGCTCGGCGATGCCGCTGCATGGCCTGTGGCTGCAGCCATCCGCCACTTCCGTGACGAGTTTGAATGGCACATCCTGAATCCGGAGGAATCTCAGAAGCGCAACTTCGGTCTGGCGCATTATGCTGATCCGATACATGTGCCTGCAGGTGCTTAATTAAAGAATAGTATTAAAGAGTTTGACAAATGTCAGAAGCAACACCAAAGTTTAAAGTAACGATAGATAATATAACGGTAGAAGTAGCGCCGGGTACTACCATACTCAATGCTGCGCGTTCTATTGGTGGCGATGTTACCCCCCCGGCTATGTGCTATTACAGCAAGTTGCCGGCAAGCGGTGGTAAGTGCCGCACCTGCCTGGTAGAGGTAAGCAAGGGTTCTGAGAAAGACCCCCGCCCTATGCCTAAGCTGGTGCCCAGCTGCCGTACAACCGTTATGGATGGTATGGAAGTGAAGAATATCACTTCCGATAAAGTACTGGATGCCCGTAAAGGTATCGTAGAGTTCCTGCTGCTGAACCATCCGCTCGATTGCCCTGTGTGCGACCAGGCCGGTGAGTGCGATCTGCAGAACCTGAGCTACGAGCATGGCACCGAGCAGACCCGCTACGAGTTTCCCCGCCGTACGTTTGAAAAGGAAGACCTGGGTCCGAACATACAGCTGCACATGACGCGCTGCATCCTTTGCTACCGTTGTGTGTTTACCGCAGAGCAGCTGACGCAAAAGCGCGAGCACGGTGTACTGGAGCGTGGCGACCACGCCGAGATCAGCACCCTGCTGGGCAAATCGCTCGACAACGAATTTATAGGTAATATTATAGATGTGTGCCCTGTGGGTGCGCTTACTGATAAGACCTTCCGCTTTAAGAACAGGGTATGGTTCACCAAGCCGGTAGATGCGCATTGCTCTTGCACAAAATGCAGCGGCAAGGCGCGCTTGTGGATGCGTGGCGATGAAGTATATCGTGTAACTGCCCGTAAAAACGAGTGGAACGAAGTGGAAGAATGGATCTGTAACGAATGCCGTTTTGAGCGCAAGAGTGCAAAGGATTGGGTGATAGAAGGCCCTTCAAAGATCAAGCGCAGCAGCGTAATATCTCAGGGACATTATGTAGGTACCAAGCCTACACCTGTACTTATTGACAAGGTGATAGGTAAAGATCCAAAATTCCTGATGAATATTCATGATGTGAGCGACGTGAATAAACCGGAGATAGAACTGTCTCGCATACCAGGTCCGGCTCATTCTGATGATTTTAAGGGAAATAAGTAATATTTGTATTGGGGTGCTGTGGTTTGAAATGCAATAAATATTGCCCCGAAACAACAAATTTTTAACTAACTAAATTACATTTGCGCCACTTATGCTGTTATTTGATATCGACACAGCTTTTATCATAGAGAAAGTGATCCTCATTTCAGTGATACTGATGGGGTCGCTGGGCGTGGCTATGTATGCTACATGGGCAGAACGTAAGGTGGCTGCCGTTATGCAGGATCGTTTAGGTCCCAACCGCGCGGGTCCGTTCGGTTTGCTGCAGCCACTGGCCGATGGTTTGAAGCTTTTCTTTAAAGAAGAGATCATCCCCGATCGTTCTACCCGTTTCATATTTATCCTTGGCCCGTGCCTGGCCATGCTTACCGCTACCATGACGAGCGCCGTAATGCCTTGGGGGCCAGACTTTACTGTTGCTGGCCGCAGTGTATCATTACAGGTTGCTGACATTAATATAGGTATCCTGTTTGTATTTGGTGTAGTAAGCCTTGGTGTATACGGTGTAATGCTGGGTGGCTGGGCATCAAATAACAAATTCTCATTATTAAGTAGTATCCGTGCAGCATCCCAGGCAATCTCTTACGAGTTGGCTATGGGTATCAGCCTTATTGCATTGCTGATGATGACCAACTCGCTGAGCTTGCGCGATATTGTGCAGCAGCAACATGGTTTCTGGCACGACGGCTATTTCTCCTGGAATTTCTTCAAGCAGCCATTAGGATTTATCATATTCCTGACCTGCTCTTTTGCCGAGCTGAACCGTGCACCTTTCGACCTGCCTGAGTGTGAGAGCGAACTGAACATGGGCTACCACCAGGAGTATTCTTCCATGAAACTGGGCTTTTACCTGTTTGCGGAATATATTAATATGTTCGTAAGTTCTGCTATCATCAGCACGTTGTTCTTTGGCGGATACAATTTCCCGTTCATGGACCAGGTGCAGGCTGCAGTGCCTAGCGGACTGTTCAGCCTGATATGTGTAGGGGCGCTGATGACCAAGATAGTAGCCATGATCCTCTTCTTCATGTTCGTGCGCTGGACGTTACCACGTTTCCGTTACGACCAGTTGATGAATCTTGGTTGGAAGAGCCTGATACCATTGGCGTTGGTGAATATGGTGATAACAGGTGCTGTAGTGCTCTTTACAATGGGTAAGCCAGAGCAGAAGACAGCCCTGAAGGAAAAAGTAACAATAGGAGAAACAAAAAATGGAAAAGTTAACTAACAGGTCGATACAGGTGAACCGCAGCCCGATGACACTATCGGAGCGCGCTTACCTGCCCTCAATTCTAAAGGGCTTGACCATAACTGTTGGTCATATATTTAAGAAAAAAGCAACCGTAAGCTACCCGGAAGAAAAACGTCCGTTTAGCCCGGTATTCCGTGGCCTGCACATCCTGAACAGGGATGAGGCCGGCCGTGAACGTTGCACTGCCTGTGGTTTGTGCGCGTTGGCATGTCCGGCAGAAGCCATTACCATGGAAGCTGCGGAACGCAAGCCGGGCGAAGAGCACCTGTACAGGGAAGAAAAATACGCTGCTAAGTACGAGATCAATATGCTGCGCTGCATTTTCTGCGGTTACTGCGAAGAGGCTTGTCCTAAAGACGCTGTTTACCTTTCGGAAACAGTAATGCCTGCCAACTATACAAGAAAGAGCTTCATATACAAGAAAGAGGATCTGCTTATTCCAAACCCACAAAACAAAGGATAGAACAGATAAACAATGGATATATACAGTATTTTATTTTGGTTGTTGTCTGCTATGGCCGTAGGCTGTGCCTTGGGTGTTATTCTTAGCCGTAACCCGGTAAACAGCGTAATGTTCCTGATAATGACCTTCTTTGCTATTTCGGGTCATTATATATTAATGAATGCCCAGTTCCTGGCCATCGTTAACATCATTGTTTATGCCGGTGCCATTATGGTACTCTTCCTGTTCGTTATCATGCTGATGAACCTGAACGCGGACGTAGAGCCGCAGAAGGGAATGATGATACAATTGGCGGGTGTCATATCCGGGGGCATATTGTTCCTGGTGATACTGATGGGATTGACCACTGCCCGCGCAGAGGCAATAGACCCTAAATCAACAGATCTTGGTTTGATCAGCAACCTGGGTAAGGTGCTGTTCGATAAATATGTTTTACCGTTCGAGATAAGTAGTGTACTCTTCCTGAGTGCGATGATAGGTGCTGTGGTGATTGGCAGGAAAGAACCGCTGGCTGCGGGCGAAAAAGCTGAAATAATTCAGAACTAGTTTTTCAGAGTTAATTAATAATATATGCCGGTTACATCCACGCATTACCTTTTTTTAAGCCTGCTTTTGTTTTCCATAGGTATTATGGGCACACTGATGAGGCGTAATGCTATTATCATTTTTATGTGCATAGAGCTGATGCTGAATGCCGTAAACCTGTTGCTGGTTGCCTTCTCTAAAATGTATGGCGATGCTGATGCGCAGTTGTTTGTATTCTTCATTATGGTGGTAGCTGCGGCCGAGGTGGCCGTGGGGCTTGCCGTTATCGTGATGATGTACAGGAAAGTGCACTCCGTGGATATTAATATATTGAACAGGCTGAAACACTAATAGAAATACTTAAAAATAAAAAATGGGAAATTTTTCTCAACTCGTTTACTTAGTACCTCTTTTCCCTTTGGTCGGTTTCCTGATCAATGGCCTGCTGTGGAATAAGATGCCAAAAACGCTTGCCGGAATAATAGGCAGCGGCACCATACTGGCATCGTTCTGCGTGTCATTAGGTATCTTCTTTGAAGCTAAGACCTTCACGCAGCCGCTCATCATCAACATGTTCGACTTTATCAGCTCTGGTACACTGCATATACCATTTGCGTTCCAGGTCGATCAGTTGTCGGCTTTGTTCCTGCTCATTATTACCGGTATCGGCTTCCTGATACATGTTTACTCTACATCATACATGCATGATGATGAAGGTGTGGTGAAATACTTTGCTTACCTGAACCTCTTCGTATTCTCGATGCTGCTGCTGATACTGGGTGCTAACTACCTGGTAATGTTCATAGGCTGGGAAGGTGTGGGTCTTTGCTCTTATCTGCTCATTGGTTTCTGGTTCAAGAAAAGGGAGTATACCAATGCTGCTAAAAAGGCGTTCGTAATGAACCGTATCGGCGACCTCGGCTTCCTGATAGGTATGCTGCTGGTGCTGTACAATTTCGGTACACTGTCTTATAAGGAGTTTTTCGGCATGGTAGGTAACAATCCTGCTATTTCGTCTTCTGTTTACACATGGATCACTATCTGCTTCTTCATTGGTGCTACCGGTAAGAGCGCACAGATACCACTATATACCTGGCTGCCAGATGCGATGGCGGGTCCTACACCTGTGTCTGCCCTAATCCACGCCGCTACCATGGTTACTGCCGGTATCTATATGATAGCCCGTAGCGGTGCATTGTATGCCCTGGCGCCAATGACGCTGCATATTGTTGCCGTTATCGGCCTGGCAACTGCGCTGTTGGCTGCTACAATAGCTATCCGCCAGTACGATATCAAGAAAGTGCTCGCCTATTCTACTGTAAGCCAGCTGGGCTTTATGTTCCTGGCATTGGGTTCTGGTGCTTATACTATTGCCGTATTCCACGTTATGACGCATGCGTTCTTCAAGGCGCTGATGTTCCTTGGTTCCGGTAGCGTTATTCATGCCATGGGCGGCGAACAGGACATCCGCAAGATGGGTGGCCTGGGCAAGCATATGAAGATCACATCCGCGACCTTCCTTATAGGCTGCCTGGCTATTGCCGGTGTGCCTATGTTCTCCGGCTTCTTCTCTAAAGATGCTATACTGACGGCTGCATTCGAAAACAGTCCCATACTCTATGGATTAGGTGTAGTGGCAGCCATGATGACCGCATTTTATATGTTCCGCCTGTATGCGCTCACCTTCCGTGGCAGCTTCCGTGGTACGCATGAGCAGGAACATCATCTGCACGAGAGCCCGGTAGCCATGACATTACCGCTCATCATCCTGGCTATTCTTTCTATAATTGGTGGTTATGTGGGCCTGCCGGAAGTATTTACACACAAAGAACTTGTATTTAACGAATATCTTGCGCCGGTGGTTAAGAACCTGGCACATGGCGAGATAGCCGCCAATACCGAGATCATGCTGATGGCAATATCTACTGTTGCTTCTTTGGCCATGGCTGGTTTTGCGTGGGTTAAATTCGGTAAGCCTGCCTTCCCCGAAAGCACAGGCCTGAACAAAGTATTGGAAAACAAATGGTATATAGATGAGCTGTATGATGCGGCAATCGTTAAACCAATAGAAGCATTGTCTAACGTGCTGGATCGTTTTGTAGAGCGCATGGGTATAGATGGTGTGGTGAATGGCGTGGGCAAGACAGTGAAGTGGGGCGGCGATCGCCTGCGTATGCTGCAGACCGGCCAGGTTGGTTTCTATATTTTCGTGATGGTACTGGGCATGGTGGCGTTGTTTACGCTCAGTTTTTTCTGGATTCATTAAGAAGTCAAAAGTCAAAAGTGAAAACCAAAAAGTGGGTTTCCTGAGACTTTGACATATGAGTTTTAAACCTGAACACTATTGAAGATGAAAAACGACATTAAATATCGCTGTTATAGATTTGCGGTAAGTGTCGTAAAGTATTTGAAAGCAAGGAAATGGGATGCGTTGAGTATTGTTGTTGTAAAGCAACTGATGCGTTCGGGGATGTCAATAGGAGCGAATGTTGTGGAAGCAACTAATAGTTCGACAAGGCTTGAGTTCAAGCGATATTACGAGATCGCCTTGAAATCTGGCAATGAAACAAAGTATTGGTTGTGTATATTGAGAGATGGTTTTGATATAAACGATGAAGAATTTAAAAGTGTATTGAAGGAAGCTGAAGAGATCTGTAAAATATTGGCAGCCTCAATACTTTCTTTAAAAAATATAAATACAAGTGATAACAAGGAAAATAGTTAAAGCAAGCACTTCAGGTTTTAACTTTTGACTTTTGACTTTATAATAGATATGGTATTAGTACTTCTTATTCTCATTCCATTATTAACCGGCGCACTCACATTTGCCGTAAAGGGAGATGGTGCCAAAACCGTAGCGCTGATAAGCACCATTGTGACACTTGGTTTATCGGCATATGTAAGTGGGGCTAATTTCTCTGCACCAATGACCTTTGATGCAGAGTGGATACCTACACTGGGTGCCCGCTTCAGCCTGCTGGCCGATGGTATGAGCAGCATGCTGTGCCTGCTTACCGGCATCGTGATGATGGTGGTGATGATATCCCAGATCAATAAGGAGACCGAAAATGCAGGTTCTTTCTATGGCTTGATGCTGCTGGCGCAGGCTGGTCTGATGGGTGTGTTCCTGGCATCTGACGCCCTGCTGTTCTACGTATTCTGGGAACTGGCGCTGATACCTGTTTATTTCCTGTGTTCTATATGGGGTGGTGAAAGACGTATCGCAGTTACCTTCAAATTCTTCGTGTACACATTTGTGGGCAGCCTTATGATGCTGAGCGGACTGATATTCCTGTATCTGAAAACTCCGGGTTCAGGCAGCTATGCCTGGGCCGATATCGTTCGTGCGGGTACTTCTTTACCTGCCGGTCAGCAGCAGTGGTTATTCTGGCTCATCTTTATCGCCTTCGCTATCAAAATGCCGATATTCCCATTCCATACCTGGCAGCCCGATGCTTACGAGCAGTCGCCTACGCCGGTTACCATTGTGCTGAGCGCACTGATGGTGAAGATGGGTCTGTTTGCAGTATTGCGCTGGCTGATGCCTGTTGTGCCAACCGGTGTGGCTTATTGGTCTGATACGGTAGTTGTGCTGTCTGTTATTGGTATCATCTATGCATCTTGCCTTGCAATAGTGCAGACAGATATAAAGCGCCTGATCGCTTACTCATCTATTGCGCATATGGGCCTGATGTGTGCTGCGGCATTTGCACACAACAGTGTGGGCATGCATGGTCTTATTGTTCAGATGTTTAACCACGGTATCAACATTACCGGTATGTGGTTGATCGTAAGCATGATAGAGCAGCGCTGGGGTACCCGCGACATGACGAAGCTCGGCGGCATGGCCAGCTCGGCTCCGCAAATGGCTATTGCCCTAGTAATAATAGCGCTGGGCAATGTGGCACTGCCGCTTACCAATGGCTTCATAGGCGAGTTCATGATGTTCAATGGCTTGTTCCAGGGCATGATATCTAACCATACTATTATTACTATAATGGCTGGTTTGGGTATCATACTGGGTGCTGTGTATACGCTGAACATGATACAGAAAACTGCTTACGGAGAGAAGACGCCGATGGTGATTGCCGCCGACCTGAGTATCAATGAATACCTGGGCCTGGCAGTGGTGATATCGCTGATCATCTTCCTGGGTGTGTATCCAAAACCTTTGCTGGACCTGACCGCAGGCGTGGCACAGGTGATCGCCAGGTAATAAATAGAACGAATGCCCGCGAGGGTGAGAATAAAAATGTTGAACCGGCCTGCTGGTGCAGGTGTTGAAATAAAATTATGACTGCAATTATTGCTACTACGGTTTTTGGAATTATCATGATGTTCACAGGATTATTTGTGAGCGATAAGAAAACTGTAACACGAATAGCAGCCGTGCTTTTCCTGGCGCTGCTAGGTATTAATATACTGGAGCTCAATGATGTTACCGGCCCGGGTATGCGCGCGGCAACCCTAAGCCTGTTGGGCGTTACCGATACTACCAACGGACAGTTTCCGCAGGTGCTGTTCAACAACATGCTGCGTATAGACAAACTGTCTATGTGGTTTGGTACTATGATGACCGGCTGTACTGCACTGTATGTATTGCTGATAGGCAAAGAGTTTAAGAAAGTAGGCACACATGTAGCTGAGTACTTCGCCCTGATATTTTTCATCCTTTGCGGTCTTTACCTGCTTACATCTTACAATTCTCTGCTCATGCTGTTCATCGGTATCGAGATCATGTCTATACCTCAGTATGTACTTGCCGGCAGCGACAAGCGCAACCTGAAGAGCAGTGAAGCATCGCTGAAATACTTCCTGATGGGTGCCTTCTCTACCGGCATCATGCTGATGGGTATTACGCTGTTATATGGAGCTGCCCGCACCTTTAATGTAGCAGAAATGATACCTATGTTGCATAGCGAAACGCTGAGTCCACTGGCTATAGCGGGTGTGGTATTCATTATTATAGCGCTTGGGTTTAAGGTATCTGCGGCGCCTATGCACACCTGGACACCGGATGTATACGACGGTACGCCAACACCATTTACGGCGTTCATGGCTACAGTGGTGAAGGCAGGTGTATTCTTCGCGTTCCTGCGTTTGTTCCACATATCGTTCGGCAATATCAGCAATCACTGGCTGATGCTGATAGCTGTGGTTACTGCCGCAACCTTGCTGATAGGTAATGTTACTGCTGTGTTCCAGCAGAGCGTAAAGCGTATGCTGGCCTATTCATCTATAGCTCAGGCGGGCTTTATGCTCTTTGCTGTGGCAGCGGTTAACTCAAATATTGCCTGGAATGCCATCATCCTCTACGGTGTTGCTTACAGCGTAGCTACTATCGGCGTATTTGCAGTGCTGGTAAAAATGAAAGATTACACTTACGATGGCTTCAATGGCCTGGCTAAGAAACATCCTGTACTGGCGTTCGTAACTACTATCTTCCTGTTCTCATTGGCAGGTATACCACTTACCGGCGGCTTTATGGCTAAATACTACGTATTGCTGGCTGTTATGCAACAGGGCAACCTGATGTGGCTGGTGATCTTCGCATTGCTGATGGCTGCCATAAGCGTTTATTACTATTTCCGTGTAATAGCTGCTATGTACTTCAAGCAGGGCGAAGCTGAGCTGAGCTCTGAAGTATCATCAACAGATAACATCTTACTTATAGCTACTGCGGCAATAGTGATACTGATAGGCGTAATGCCCGATCTGTTTATTCTGCATATGTAAAATTACACTTTCAGTAAAGCTGTTCAAAACCTCTGGCAACCGTCAGAGGTTTTGTAATTTAAGGGATATAATTTCCCGGTCCGCTTCGCTTCGCGCCAGCACCAAAGCTTGTTGAAGATGTTCCTTCGACCTGGTTTTATTTACGGTTTTATAAAGTTCAGCAAGCAAGGCATGATAAAAATGGTCGGCTTCCATTTTTAGTTTTAAAGCCTCACCCAATGCAGCATCGGCGCCATAGACTTTATAGTAGGCATAAGTTCGGTTCAGCGCTATGCGGGGAGAATAATTGATCTGTAGCAGCTGATTATAGAGTTGTAATATTCCATCCCATTTTTCATCCGTGTCTTCACGTATGCAGTGCCAGCGGGCAATACGGGCTTCCAGGTGATACCTGGTAACCGTATTACCTTTTGCAGACAGACTCAGGTAGTAGGTCCCAAGCTTTATCAACTCATTATCCCATAATGTTTCATCCTGATCGTCATACAAGGCTGTGTCATCGCGCGCGTCAAAGCGGGATGCATGAAAACTCATCAGGGCAACTAAGGCATTTGTAGCGGGAAGATCGGTGGCAGGGTACTTCGTTAGTAATATACCCAGCCGTAAAGCCTCCAGGCAAAGGTCTTTGCGCAGCACACAGTTGCCAGCCGAAGAGTGATAACCTTCATTGAACAGCAGGTATATAATGTGCAATACCCCCTCCATTCGTCCTGGTAATGTTTTATCCGATGGCATTTCCAGCGACAGGCCGGTTTCGTTCAGCCTTGCTTTGGCCCGGTACAGGCGCTTGGTAATAGTTTCCTTATTAGTAAAAAAGGCTACAGCTATTTCATCAATGGTCAGGCCGCATAATATGCGCAAAGCCAATGCTATTTGCGCCTCAACGGCAATTGCCGGGTGGCATACGGCAAATAACATGCGCAGCTGGCTATCGCGTATGGCATGGTCGGTAAATGGGTCTTCGTCCATCATTGCTGTATTTTCCGTTTTCAGCGCGGGCGCTATTTTACCGGTAAATACATTGTGCCTGCGCAGATAGTCTTGCGTTTTGTTGCGGGCCACAGTATATAGCCATGCTTGAGGGTTAGGCGGGACACCACTATCTGACCATTTCTCAGCAGCAATGAGAAATGTATCGCCAACTATGTCTTCTGCTACATCTATATGCTGTAAGCCTAAAAGGCGGCCCGTTACGGCCACCATTTTAGCAAACTCTGAGCGATATAGCTGTGAAATCAGCTGTGTAGGATCCATGACTATTATCTTGCTATCTCCCGAATTTCAACATTGCCGTCCATCATAAAGATAGGGCAGCCGTGAGCCAGAGTAACAGCTTCGTCTATGCCGGATGCAGTAACCATAATATAGCCACTCAGCTGTTCCTTAAGTTCCACATAGGGACCATCTGTTATAATACCGCTCTTACTTAATACTTTGCCACTACTGACCAGGCGTTTACCTCCCGGCGCTAGCTTTCCCTGGGCAGCTATGCCGCCAATCCAGTTGTCCCATTCTTTCATTATTCCTGCCATTTGTTCTTCTGTTGGCGCAAAGTCTACCGCATGCCTGAATGCTAACATGAACTCTTTCATTGTTTTGTTTTTAATTGTGAATGAAAATTACCTGATTTACTACAATAACGAATCATCCGCCATAAACCGGACAAAAAGTTTTATTTTTTTCAGGATAATAAAAAACGCCCCGGCGTTAAACCAGGGCGTTCAGTATAAAAACAATTCAAGCTTACTTATTCACTACCATATGGAGCACTTGCTTGCCGGTGCTGGTAGTAACATTTACCAGGTATGCACCAGATGCCAACGACTGCTGCAGGGCAATGGTGCGGTCGATAGTATTGTTGTTCACCAATGCATTGGTCAGGAATACTTCCTGGCCCAGCATGTTGGTTACCTGTATGGTGATGGTTTCATCGTTAGTGTTGAGTGCGCCCTTAATGGTGAATGTACCATTATTAGGGTTCGGTATCAGCATCAGCTGGTTGTTGATACTCGTGTTGGTAATGCCCGCTGGCCAGTGCATGGTCATACCTGTGCTGTATCCGGTAGACGGAGCTGCACAAGCCTCGCTGCTTACTACGCTGCAGGTCACTACATTGCCCTCGCCCAGGGTAGATGTGGTATAAGTAGCGTTGGTAGCGCCGCTTACCGGTACGCCATTTACATACCACTGGTAGGTTGGGCTTGTGCCGCCATTGGCTGCCGTAGCTGTAAATGTTACAGCGCCGGTAGATGGTATGCTGGTGCCGTGGTCTGATGTTACGGTAACTGTGTTTGGCACGCTTGATTGTACCGTCAGCATCATTGGTGCGCTTACTGCGGTATCCTGGTCGCGGCAGTTGTAATTGCTGGTCATGGTCACCTTCAGTAGATCTCCATTGGTAGGTACGTAATTGTAGGCTGGTCCGGTAGCTACATTGATACCATTCTTGTTCCATATATAAGATGGGGCAGTACCACCAAAAGATGGCAGTGCTGCGAATGTGGCCATTACACCCGCGCACACAGTATCATTTGGTATAGCGTTGATACCCACCATAGGGTGGCCGGGAGTGCCGAGCGTCATAGAAACTATAGTCGACGCCGTGTCTACCGACAGGCAAGGATCATTGCTCGTCAACAGGCATTTTACAATATCTCCTTCTGACGCTACGTAACTATAGGTTGCGCCGCTGCCTGCCGGAGTGCCGTTTACATACCAATCGTAGTGCGGGCTGCTGCCACCGTTTACCGGTGTAGGGGTAAGCGTAGTAGGGCTACCCGGGAAGCACACTACAATAACCGGTGATGAAGACAGAGAAACAGATGGCGGATACGTGAAAGAAGCATTAACCGCTACAGTTGAAACGGCAGATGTAGCGCTACAGTTGCTGCTGTTGGTTACAGTAACAGCGTAGTTGCCTGCTGTATTAGTATGATAGCTGCTGCTGGTTGATCCCGAAATAGGGAAACCACCGTTCAGCCATTGGTAAGTAAGGCCTGTGCCTGTTGGTGCGCTGAGTGTAACGCTACCCGCAGGACAAAAAGATAGCGGGCCTGACGCAGTTATGGTAGTTGCCGGGCTGGCTAATACAGTAACCAATGTAGTGCTGTAGGCCGTACAACCTGCGCCATTGGTAACGCTGTAGCTTATTGTTGCAGTGCCGGTAGTGCTGCCGCCTACAACGCCGCCGCTAACGGTGGCCACAGCCGGAGCGTTACTGCTCCAGGTGCCGGAAGGCGTAGTATTGCTGAGTGTTGTAAATGCGCCCGGGCAAACCGAGGTAGTGCCGGTAATTGCTGCAACAACAGGATTGGCATTAACAATAACAGTTGTGGCCGCCGATATGCCCTGGCAACCACCGGACGATACAATAACCCTGTAGTTGCCCGCTGTATTGGTAGTGTAGCTGCTGTTGGTAGCACCCGGTATATTGGTGGTGCCGTTTTGCCATTGGTAGGTAGCGCCGGCAGTTACCGGGGCGCTAAGGGTAACAGAGCTACCCGCACAGAATGATACAGGGCCTGAAGCAGTAATGGTGGTAGCCGGTGACGCGCAGATCGGGCCATCGGTAAGGAAGAACCTGCTACCTGTTACACCGGTAAAGGTACCTTTAAAGCCCACGTAGTTTGTGCCTGTTACAAGCGCTGGTGTTACCAGCACGCTGTTGGCAGGCGTAATGGTAGCATCTGTAGCCTGCTCTGTTTTAACCAGGAATAAAGATGACGGTGATACACTGTTCAACTCTGTATTGGTCATGTACATGGTCACATCATACGTGGTAGTTGCCCCGTTGATGGTAGGGGTAATAGTTACCTGTTTTACCGACCTGTTGGTGCCTGATGAGAAAGCCGATGGCGTGAAACCTGTACCTGCACCGCTTACTGTAGCGTTGGTACATCCCAGGTTAGCAGTAGTATTGTTCAGGGTAGCGATAAGAGCCGTGTCAGCAGCATTAAAAAACGGTACTTGTGTACCAGCCGCTACGCTCCAGCTACGGGTGTTGCCAAGTACAGTAGCTATCTTGCTTGGCGGTACTGTTTGCTTAAAGCGCATAACAGGGTGTATATTCACCAGGTCGGCAGTTGCGCCGCTCCAGCCAAGTGCACAGCCAGATCCACCGGTACCTGTAGACTGGTTGTGTGCACAGATAAGATCTGCAGATGGTGTAAGACCTGCCATCTGGTCGTTCGCCGTAAAATTAGATGCATTGTTTCCGTAGCAGGCCTGCACCATTATATTGCTTGTGCCATCCCAGGTAAAATTGGTTGAAAAATTAAGCGTGTCTAACCCCAGGTTGGTAGTATGGTTGGCCGAGAAAACAGTTACAAGACCAGCTGTAACAAATCCGGTGCTCACATCTGTGGCTGTTGTATTAGCCATATTCAGCGTGTAATTGACAAACGCTGAGGTAGATGATTTGCTGGTAATGTTAAACCCGATCTGGCTGATGGGTGCATTTGGTCGCACACCGGCAGCCGCCAGCTCAGCCGCTGTAATGATCCACTGTGTGCGTGCACGCCTGTTGCTGCCCTGGAAGGCAGAAGACACATTGCACGTGCCTGCTGCACCCATACTAAGAGTATGATACTCTACGCCGCCTGTCAGCACACTGCTGTCATCGTTCAGGATGTTGATGTGTACAGAGTCGCCCAGTGGAGATACTGTAGTGCCGGTGCCCATAGCGTTGAGCGTGAAGCCAAGTATAAGCTTTTTGTCATCGTTAACGGCACCATTATCATAAATGGTAATGGTAGCGTAGTGGGTAGAGACATCGCCTGCCAGGAAGGTCATGGCACCGCCTGTTATTGTGTAATCAACACCGGCTACAGCTGTGCTGTAAGGAGCTGCAACAATGTTCACAGTAGGGTTGCCACCTGCAATGGTAGGGCCGTTTGGCTGAATGCCTACAGTAATGGTATGACTTGCAGGGCAGGCAGTAGTACCGGCATTTTCTGTTACATCCATATTGGTAACGGTAAAGCCCAGTTGCGGACTACAAGGTGTAAAGGCAGCACCTACGCCTACTGCGTACCATGCATTGGTTACACATTGCACTTCTGCCGAACAAGCACCGTAAAGCGCCGTAGCCACCGCAATAGATGTGTTGCGGAACTCTGCATAGTCGGCAGTAGAAGACAGCGCCAGTTCGGTCTGGTAAAGGATCTGTGCAGCCTCTGTCCAGCCAATAGCATTTACGTTGTAACTGTTGCCGTTTGCATTTGTGCCAGTACCTCCGCTCACAACAAGATAATACCATTTGTTAGTTACACCGCTATTGGTGTGTACGCCACAATTATCATTACCGAAGGGGCTACCATCAGGAATACACCCTACTACATCTACCCAGAAAGGATCGTTAGTGCCATAAGTGTCGGGGTTGCTTTCGTTATGCGGATAGTCCATGCTGCGCAATGGCGCATGACCACATCCTATTTCCTCACCTATTTTAAAATATAGTTTTGCCTGTGCATCAGTTTCATGAGGGTCAGCCCAATGCTCTACTGTGGCGCCCCAGCAATCGCTTAAGCCTTCATTAATAGCACCAGACTCAAGTTCGTATACCAGCCCTGCTGTGGCCTGGCATATACCATGTCCTAGTTCATGGCCGGTAACATCCAGTGGCGTAAGTGGTCCCAGGAACACGCCTGCTCCTGATCCCGAACATCCGGTACCGTCACCATAGCACATTTCACTGCCATTCCAGTAAGCGTTGTCCATATTCCCGCCCGTCGAGGCATCGTTCATATGAATGTAGCTCAACAAGATACCGCCCATGCCATCCCAGCTGTCGCGGCCTTGTTGGGTAAACCAGTAGTCGTATACTTTTTCAACACCCCAGTGCACGTCTAATGCTGCTGTGTCGGTAGATGCAGTTGGCCAGTTATTGGTAGTGCTGGTGATCTGCGTTACACCGGTAACAGATGTATTATGGTTCACATTACGGGTATAGATACCGCCGCCACGTGTAGAATCGTAAAGAGTGTAGGTAGAGCCTGGTTTTGACGTGACAAATGGCACCACGCCGCTATACAATGTCCTGTTGCTGGCTGCTGTATGTTTTATCAGGTTCTCGGCATACAAAATGCTGCCATCCGTAGCATCTACATACATCATCTGCCTGCTCATGGGTACCTGTGCATATACATTAAAAGCATAGGCCAGGTGCAGCTGCCTGTCGTGTTTATAAAAATTCTCTATCCATACCAGCCGCCCCTTAGGGTAATAGGAAGTATCTGGCTTATTGTAGGTTTCCTTCAGGTTGGCCTCTGCCGACGGGTCTTGCCACATATACCTTGTAGCACCCACCTTATCAAGAGCCTTATTCAGCGCTGTGCCTTCAGTTATAGCCGGTGCAGCCGATGCTCCAGCAGGCGTTTTATAGAAATTACCGGATATGAACTGTATGCGGCCATCTTTCTCAGTAAGCGTAAAGCTGCCGTACTCAACCTTTATACCTTTATAATATTCTGCATATCTCGACGTAGTAGCATTGGCCCTGGTAGTTGTGGCATATTGCAGGCGCATAGTAGTGTTCACCCCATCTATGCCCAGGTACTGTTGCAGCACCTTTTGCTCATCTCCCTTCTTCCATTTGGCCTCGGGCGAAAAACGGATAAGAGACGGTGTGCCATCTATTTTGTTGCGCTCCATAGAGAGAACGGACTTGCCTGCGTCCGACTGTTGGGCATTTAGGGTGATTGCCGAGCATAGTGTACCCAGCAAAAACAACGATCTGCCAATCGTAGGTTTTGTTAGAAAAGACATACAGAATGTAAATATTTGTACTATTAAAAATTATTTGGCCGTAATTTACAGATTTTATTATAATTATGTTTGTGTTTAGTCACATATATTTACATCCTGTTTCTAATATGTGCTGTTTTTGGGCTAAATAATAACCTTCGATTAATTTTTCGGAAGAACTAAAGTTTCGGCATGCCGATCAGTAGAACACAGCACATCTTTTGTCTATTTTTACCCGGTATGAAGTTGGTAAATAAAATATTACTTTTTCTAGCGTTGTTGGTGCCCACGCTGGCAAATGCCCAGCAGGTAGAAGAAAAACTGATCGTAAAAGATGCAGGCGATTCGCTGTTGCTAAAGGCGTTCAGATCGGCCTTTGATACGAATGGCAACTACTATTTCGAGACCTTACTGCCCGGCAAGGGCGAGAGGTTTGCCATGGTTACTAATAGAGAGAAGCACTCACCGGTATTCTGGAGTAAAAATATCGGACTGGTACCCTACAAATCAATGCTGGCCGATGCTTTTTTTGCCGACTCGCTTGGCCGAAGGCTGTATTACAAAAACAAATCGGGTACACGCATATACGGGCCACGGCCGGGTAGGGTAAGGAATGTATTGGAATTTGGCAAGGACAATGTGGCCATGGAACTGTGTGCAGGCAGCAAGAGTTTTTTGTACATCAACGATAGTATGGTGAACGAGATTGACTCCCTGCACCAGTTGTGGTTGTGTGCCTTCAGCGATAATGGCCATGTGTTGTACACGGTGTACAAACGTGGTATGTTCCGCCTGTACCTGGACCATAAAGAGATAGATAGTGCGGAGGAAATGTTTTCTGAGATAGCAGTGAACAACAGTGGTTTTTACACCTATGCAAAACCTCTTGGTGGCAGGTTCTATGTACATACTGCTACCGGTAGGTTTGGCCCTTTTGGCAGCGTAGACTATTCCGACCTTTGGAACAGTGGTGCTTATTTTTACCGCGGCTGTGCCGATTCTCAGTGTTATGTACTGGTAAATGGTAAGCAGTATGAACGTATCCCCGAAGCGCACGGCATGGAAGATGGTGTGTACCGCAGCGAAGAGCAGATAAGCGTACTGCCTTATACCCGTGACGGCTACCTGTTTACCTATAACCGGCAGGATCAAGAGGGGGTTTTCACCAATGTGAATGGTAAGGTTACCCGGCACAATTATTCGTCTACCGGCTTTTTATTTGGCGATAAGCAGGGCAATTATGCATTTTATGGCTACCGGCACGATACCAATGGTGTAGAGCGGGTATACCGCAATATAAACGGTAAAGAGAGCAAACTGCCGGCATTCCGCAGGGCGCGGTACCGCCCGTATGCACTGCAGGTGAGCCCCGACGGTTCTTCTACCTTCTACTATGCTACTGCTGATTCCATCTACCTGTTCCGGAATGATACCTTCCTTTGCCCGCCGGCCCATAAAAGCAAATTTGGCGGATGGGATGCATCGGCGTTGCCGCAATCGCACCCCGAGGGCTCGGAATATTTCCAGGGTATCAGCATCAATGGAGCCAGTTACATTATCTATAACAACACTATATCTAAACCCTTACCGCTCATCAATCCTAAATACGATATATATGATGAGCCACAGCCCGGCAGCATAGTGGCAGGAGATATGAATAGTAATGGATTTTTTATCATAGAGCAGACCGGCAAGGGCAAATACCAGCTGGTTATCAACAATACAGTATACAAAGAACTAACCGGCATAGACCATATAGTGGGCACGCAGAGTAACCTTGATGCGCACAAACTGGTGTTCTATGGCACAAAAGGTAATGGGTACTACCAGTTTACTGTAAAGTATTGATAGGCGCTGAGTGCTTTACTATGTCTAAGCAGCTTTCAAATCCGCATACTCCGGGTGTTGCTCTATAAACTTATTTACAAAGCCGCAATACACCACTACTTTAAGGTTGGCTTGGCGGGCTGTATCTAATACTTGTTTTACCAATGCCGATCCAATACCCTTGCCACGGGCACTGGTGGGTACCAGCGTACGCATCAGCACCATATTGCCCTTCAACCACCTGTATTCCAGTGTGGCTATTTCACCATCGGGCAGGTGTATCTCATATTTGAATTCCCGTTTGTTGTTGATCGCCTGCATTATTGGGCTACGTTTTTAGGTTTGCGGTAAATAGGGATCATACCGCCAAAGTACATATTAAATCCGTATTGGTTATTGCTGAAGATGCCCAGTATATCATCGCTACCCAGGTACAGGCCGCCAACGCGTAGCCCGAGGCCAACGCGCATATTGTGTGCAAGCGTATTGTAGGTAAGCGGCAACGCTGCTGTAAATACCTTCGACTGCCAGCGGGGTATCAGCGATACGCTGCTGTAATACTTGCTGCCAAAATTGGCGTCTCCCGCCATATTAGCTATCACCAGGGCGCTAACAAATACTTTGTTCCAGGCATGGTAGTCGGCACCTATAACCAGCGTAGTGGGCAGAGGCACTTTCTGGCTTTTCCTGCCGGTATCTACAGAAAACCCACGACGTGCCGCATATGCACGGAGATCGTTGTAGCTTTTTACGCTGTCACCTATCTGGTCGCCTTTCATATAGCCGTTCCCGGTTATCATTACGTCGGAACTGTTTTTGTAATTGATAGCACCCAGGTCTGTTACCGACACAGATAGCCTGGCTGTATACTTTTCTGTTTCATCGTCCTTTTTATATTCGGCAATAGCGCCAAGGTCGGCACCAACCCCGGAGCCTCCTTCTTTGCCGCCGAACAGCCGCGATGCAGAGATGCCATTTGAAAACCCTTCTGATAGTGTTTGGATATTACTGGCGTATTCAATATCTGTATTGTTGGCGCGGAACGAGTCGTTGGCCGATGTATAGGTGATATCCATATTCTTGCCCTTTATGCCCAGGTAACCTATACCGCCAAGGTAGCGTAGGGTAGCACCTACTTTCACGCTTATTATATCATTGCTATACACTTCACCGCCATAAGATAAGCCTACTTCGCTCCATACATGCGCTGTCCAGTTAAAGTTTTGTGCCTGGAAAGAAATAAAGCTGGTGTTAATGCCCTGCGGGTTGTTAAGAGATGTATATAGTGCTTTGTCAAAATTGTTGAACTCGTTAATAGCCCGCAACCTGGTTGACAGTGCAACAGTATGTTTCTGGCTGATGCGATAGCTGATCGCCGGACCGCGCACTTCGATGCCGGGGGCCATCATGCTGAATTTACCGGACGTACCGGTGGCTCTGAAAATACTGATGCCGGAATCGCCACTAGTAGTTTTGCCGATGTCTGATATAGATGTGAGGGTGCCCAGGTTATTATCTACCCCGATATTGACCCCCAACATATTTACAGACAGCTTCTCGTTACAACCGGCAAGATTTGCCGGGTTCAGGTACATGCTGTTGATGCTATTGTAGGCATCGGTAGAAACACCAATGTAACGTTGTGCATTGGCAGCTATGCCACAGGTAATGAATGGAATGGAGAGGAATAGTTTTTTCATAAGCGGATATAAACTAAAGTGTTAAGAGAGAGGCGATAGAATGATACACTAAAGATAAACAAAAAAGCTCATGCGCTAGGTGCATGAGCTTGTATAACTTACCAGTATAAATTTATTTCTTTTTATATCGCGCTATCAACTCGGCAACAGCACTACGTAGTATATACTCCTTATTCAGATCGGTAAATATTTTCACCTTTTTAGGTGCTTCCTTTAGGCCTTTTTCCAGTTGCAGCATTGCTTCCTTCACCTTGCCCAGTTCAAACAGGGCTGCGGCATGGTAATAGTTAAATTCGCCCTTTTCGCCGCAGTGTTCGCGTGCTACCTCAAGCTGTGTAATGGCCTCATCATAATAACCTGTCAGGAACAAGCCGCGTATCAGCGCTATCCAAGTGGTTTTGCTGCCGGGCTTCAGGCGCACAGCGTTCAGGTAACACACCAGTGCTTCGCTCTTCACGTCCATTTCCATCAGGCAATTACCTATGGCCAGGCAATAAGCGGCATTGTCTTTATCCAGGTGCAGTGCTACCGAGAACGACTTTACAGCCTTTTCCCACTGTTTTTCGCGTGCATATGTTTCGCCTATTTTATAGAAGATCGCATCGTCCTGTGGGTTCAGCTGAGATGCCTGGCGGTAGTAATGCCTTGCCCGTGCAAAATCCTTGCGCTTTTCCCAGCAATAGCCCATCGCCTCAAATATCACATCTTCCGGCTTGGCTATTTCTATGTGCTTAGACAGGCACTCCAGCGCCTTATCGTAATTTTTCATACGCATGTAAGCATCTGCCATATTGCGGTAGGCAAATTCAAACTTCTCGTCGATGGCCACGCAATACTCATAGGCATCAATGCACTTTTCATACATCTTCAGCCCCTGGTAGGCAGCCCCCAGGTTGAACCAGGCCAGCGAATTGTACGGGTCCTCATCCGTAAGCTGGGTATGCATCACTATACTCTCATCCAGCCTGTCGGTAAACTCGGCCCAGAAGCACAGCTTTTGCAGCGCTTCTTCGTTGCGGCGGTCTATTTTTATCACGCGTTTCAGCGTATCAAAAACAGCATCAAACTCTTCACCTTCGTCGTATACGTCCGATAGTTCAAGCAGTATTTCTATCTTGTCTTTACCGGTAAAGTTTTCCGACTGGGTTTCCAGCCACAGTGCAGCCCTGTCAAACTTCAGCTGGGCCAGTAAAATATCGGCTCTCAGCAATACAGCGTCCAGGTTGTTGCTGTCGTATTGGTCCACTTCATCAAGCGCATTAAGCGCCTGTCCATATTTTTGTGCTTGTGTAAGTATCTCTGCTTTTAAAAGTAGAATGGATGCGGAAAAAGGATAATAAGTTCGGGCTATATCGCAAGCCAGTAAGGCTTCATCTTCTTTGCTGTTCTGGAAAAAATAGTCGATCACACTTTCAAAATCCTCTTCGTCCATTATGCTGACCGAATTCCCCTTTTTTACTTCCTCGTATTTGCTCAGAATATCCTCAATAGAATCCCATTCCTCGTCGTTATAATCGTCATCAAACATAATCTGTGCGGTTTATACCAAAGATACCGAAAAATGCATGCCAAAGAATGCGGGCAGTGTTACATCATTGTAAAAATGCACATGTTTTGCACAGCAGTTTTGCGCTATCAAAATTGATATAGTTAAAAATAATAGAACTGATAAAATGCTCTTTTACAGCTGTTTATATGCTTCCGGTGCGGCCGCCATCTACAGGTATGGCGGTGCCATTTACATATGCTGCAGCCGGGCTGGCCAGGAATGCCACAACGGCAGCTATTTCCTCGGGTTTGCCAAATCGGCGGGCAGGTATCTCTGCCAGCATTTCTTTTTCCACTTCATCTTTGTCCTTTCCTGTTTTTGCCGATTTGTTGTTCAAGATCGTCTCGAGTCGCTCTGTGGAAGTGGCACCCGGTAATACGCTGTTCACCGTTATGCCGAACGCGCCTAATTCATTGGCCATGGTTTTAGCCCACGATGCTACTGCGCCGCGTATGGTATTGGATACCCCCAGCCCCTGCAGCGGCACCTTTACCGATGTAGAAATGATATTGATGATACGCCCATAACCCGCCTGCTTCATACCCTCTGCCACTGCCTGGGTAATGACTTGGTTGCAGATGAGATGCTGGTTGAAGGCCGCCAGGAAATCCTCGGGCTTAGCAGCCGTAATTGGGCCGCCTGCGGGGCCGCCACTATTGTTGATGAGTATATGGACTGTATTGTCTTTTACAAACGCGTCAACTGTGCTCTTCACTTCAGCTGGGTTGCTGTAATCTGCCACAAGGTAGCCGTGTTGCTGGCCATGGTTGGCAGGCAGGGTGCTTACGGCGTGTTTCAGCTTCTCCTCGTTGCGCGAAATCAGTATGCAACGTGCGCCCATGGCCGCCATGGCCTGTGCCGATGCTAAACCAATGCCCTGTGTGCTGCCGCCTACCAATGCGGTCTTCCCTGTAAGATCTTGTGAAAGCATTTTATACAGTTTTTGAGGCTGCGAAGGTAGGGATTTGTGAATGAAGGCGCATAAGCTACAATTGCCAGACTACTTAAAATCTATTATCTGTGATGCGCGACATTTTATTACCCTACCGTAATATCTGGCAGGTCTCCATTTTGGTGCATTTGTCATTAACCTTAACGCTTCTGCGTCCAGGCCGCTATCAACACTCTGCACCTTTATTTTGAAATCGCTCAGTGTGCCATCTTTGGCTACAATAAATTCAACCATTGCCCATCCCTTTACGTGGTTGGTTTTGGTCGTGGCCGGAAATTGCGTATTCGCGGCCAGATATTGCTTCATGTCGTAATCTGGTGATGGTTTGTATTCCGCTTCGTACCCGTAAAAAACACGATTGGTGTCCTCCGGCTCACTTGGTCCCGGAGAAATCTGGTCGGCCTTTTCCGTCTGCAGAGCAGGCGTTATGGTACGACCGCTCATTTTCTTCTTTTGCTGGGCGTAAATACCTACGCCCACAATCAAGAATAGTATAAATAGTAAAAACCGAGTGTTTTTCATAAAGTTTAGTCAACCAGCCTAAAAGTTATCGGCTGGCTGTAATATACTTTTACGGACTTGCCATTTTGCTTGCCGGGTTTCCAGTTTGGCATAGCCTGTATCACCCTTACCGCTTCTTCGTCGCAGCCTGCGCCAATACCCCTTATTGCTTTTGCATCGCTTATAGATCCGTCTTCATTTACTATGAACTTTACTATTACACGGCCCTGCACATTATTTTTCTTAGCTTCAGTTGGGTATTTAATATTTTTTGCCAGGTAATCGTTCATATCGAAACTCGGTAATGGCATCTGTTCTACAAATGTATATACATCGGGCGGCCGGTTATCCTGAACCGGACTTGTAGCCGTACCAGGATCTATGCCTGTGATATCGTTAGGAGCGGTATTGTTTTTCACAGGAGCGGGCTCAACAACGGGCGGCTTGTGAGTTGTTTTCTTTTTTGTCTGCGCAGTAACGTTCAGGCAGGCTACGGACAGGGTGGCAATCAGCAGGTATTTCATTATAATACACTTTTACATAAAGATACCGTATCGTTGTGTGTTTAGGCCCTATACGTGCCGTTATACTTTTTTTCACAACTCAAAAGCTATTTTTGCAATGCATGAGTTACCTCTATAAAGTTTCGGCGGTTATTTGCTCCTACAACAGGGCGCGGTTTGTTATAAAAGCGGTGGAAAGCATCTTTGCACAAGACTTTGACAAAAGCCGCCTGGAGGTGATAGTTGTAGACAATAACAGCACCGATGGTACACTGGAGGCCCTGGCTCAGTTCAAAAAAGATAATCCGCAATACAACTTCAGCTATTATACCGAGCCCAACCAGGGAGTGGCCTTTACACGCAACCGCTGTGTACAGGAGGCAAAAGGGGAGATAGTAGCTTATCTGGATGACGATTCTGAAGCGCAGCCCGGCTGGCTGAACACTATAGTGAGCTATTTTGACGCCCACCCGGAGGTGTTTTCTGTAGGTGGTAAGATAACCCCACGTTTCCTCACTGGCATACCAGGCTGGTATTCAAAATATTTCAACGGCCTGGTAGGTTCATTCGACCAGGGACCGGACGTAAAGCGGCTTACGGGAGAGCGCTACCCGTGTGGTGCCAACATGGCCTTCAGAAAAGCGGCGTTCGAACGGATAGGTTATTTCAACACCCTGCTGGGCCGTAGCGGTAAAGGCTTACTGGCCAATGAAGAAAAGGATATATATAAGCGCATATTGGCCGCAGGCATGCAAGTGTACTATTTGCCCGGCATGAGTGTGCTGCACGCCGTAGAGGCTAATAAGTTTGATAAGAACTATGTGCGCAGGCATAGCATGGGCATAGGCGGAGGCGAACGCCTGAGGCTAAAAGGGATGAACGGAGCCCTGCTTAAGAAATTTGTTGAATATGTGGCCAAGTGGGGATATGCTGTAGTTTATGGACTGGGCTTTTTGGTGAAAGGGCAGTGGAGCAAGTTCTATATGTTAGAGCGTTTCCGCTGGTGGGTATTGATGGGCTTCATTGATCCCGCCGGGGCCAACGGCTGATAGAAGCCTGGTTATTTTACTTTGGGCTGATATTTCTTAATACTAATGCGGCTTACTTTTGTATAGTGAACGCCACTGCTACAGATATTATCGTTAAACCCACGCTCCGGAGAATTTGGGGCGACGACATACGTACGGGCTCCAGGACGGAGGTTGATGTTGCGCCGTCAATAATTGCAGAGTGGCAGGAGGTTAGCTTCCCCGGCGAACAGCCTGAACAACAGGGCCGTATGCTGGTGATCTCCGGAGACGCAGGTCTGTCCATAAGTTTATCTCTTCCTGTTTTTGGCGATGATGACGATATGGGAGCAGGAATAATCACGCTATCTTTCCAACCTGTTTTTTTACAAATGTTCCCGCTGGGGGCAGTAGCCAACAGTGTGTTGCTGGCCGGTATGGAAGGCCAGGTAAAATACTTTTCTTTTTCCCCGGATACGTCTGCTCAACTAGCCTACCTGGCGCCGGATACTGCCGGAGATCCCATAGTGGTAGCCGCCCAGCGTATGCAGGCCGCAATGGGCTTACTGGCCGGGGCGCTCAATAATATCGTCATCCCTGTAAAGGAAGAAGAAGTACCCGCATGCCGTTTCCTGGCCTACGATAGCGAACGCGAAAAGATACTGGATGCCTGCACGCTGATACAGAAAAGCGATGGCAAACCCTTCACAATACGGGAATTGTCCCGCAAAGTGGCAATGAATGAGTGCTACCTGAAAAAGGGCTTTAAAGCCCTTACCGGTAAAACGATACACGAATACCAGCAGGATATACGGATAGCACGGGCAAAAGAAATGCTGAAAACACAAGGTGTAACGGTGACAGATGTGGCCCTGACACTGGGTTACAGCAGTATTTCACATTTTAGCACAGCCTTTAAGCGGGTTACCGGCCTAAAGCCGTGCGAACTGTTGTGTTAATGCCTGTTTATCAGGCGTTTAGCTGGTTATTTTCTTGTGGTTTTTAGTAGAGAAAGAATGAGTGGTTTTTGAGTTAAAAAAGCGACGTTGGGCCGCTAATATCTATGCAAGAACCGTAAAATGATTTTTTATTTATCCACAAATGGTTGAATTCTGTGGGTAACCCCTTCTGAATAATAAATAATTGTTATTTAATGGATGCAATTATTGCCATTTTTATCCTGAAACTTAAAAATGGGGGAACAATTTACACAAAAGCGCGCCATTAACCATTAAATAACAACGTACAAATCACTAATTATTTTTAAACTCAAAACGTTTTGTTAAGTTTGTTGCCAGAAATAGACTTATTGCAAGGTGGGCTTGCCCACGTTGTGATAATTTGCTTTCGCTTTTAACAGAAAACATCATAAAAAATTAGTGCCTTAGGGATTTGGGTTGTTGACAGTTTTAATTGGATAAACATGGTTAAAAAATACTCTGCGTTTATGGGCAAATCATTAGTTTCCGTTGGGAAAAAGTTCACGGCAAGATCGTGGGCTTTTGTGTTGGGGATAGTGTTGTTGACAATCGGGAAATCCTCTATGGCGGCAGCGCCGGTGTTTGTAAGGCATACTATAGATACTACGGTTTGTGGTAGTGTCGGAGCATCTATCGATTTGAGAGAGTTCCTGGCTTTTTCAGATGCAGATGGTGCAGCCAGTACAGAGACTTTCACCATACAATCCGGGCCATCTGCCAGCCCCGCGCCACCAAGTGTCGGTTCACTTACTTTAGGCGGTGGATCCAGTTATTCAATGCCAGGTTCTATGACTGCAACGAATCTCACTACTGGTGCAGGAATTTATTCATTCCCATCCGGAGACTATGGCACGATCACCTTTACTATTAAGGTAGATGATGGTACCGCATCAGATTTGGTTACAGTAAATGTTCACATGGTTATTACTCCGGTAGTTGGTATAACTACTCCGTATGTACAATTGCATGTTGGCCAGTCTTTGACTTATACCGGTGCTACTTATTCTTCGGCCTTGCAGGTTGGTTCTATAACAACTGCCAGTTGGTCGGTCAACCCTGGTGCTCATATATCTGTAGGTGCTTCTTCCGGAGTAGTTAATGCCAATAGCCTCGGGTTCGATACATTAACCTATTCAGTAACAAACGGTACTTGTCCTGCGGGCAAGTATAAGCACACAATAGAAGTATTGACTAATATCCCGCCCACTGTAAGCAGCTTTACTGGCGCAAGCCTTACTCCCGGCTCTACCATTAATCTTACTTCTGCCGGAACATTCAATAGCACTCCTGCAAATAATATTGTATACTTTGGAGGCGTTCGTGGCACTGTAATAAGCGGTGACGCTTCTAATCTATCAGTTAAAGTGCCTGCGGGCGCTACTTTTGCTTCAATCACTATACTTGATTCAATATCGCAATTGTCAGCATCTACAAAGCTGCCATTCGTACCTCGTTATGATAGCACTGGTTTTGGGCAAACACAGGCTAACCTGCTCAGGTTTTATGCCAATCCTGTCTCGATCTCTGTTCCGTTCAGGGCTGTTGCTACACCAGGTGGTCCTTACTCTGTAGAGTTTGCTGATCTGGATGGTGATGGTAAACCTGAAGCTATTGTTTGTGGTACAGGTACCCCGAACGTTGTTGTTTACAAAAACCAATCGGCAGGTATTGGTAATGTTACTAATGCATATCCTTCTTTCGATACCTTCCAGGTTGGTGCCGGTCCGCTTAGCGTGAAACTGGCCGACTTTGATGGTGATGGTAAACTGGACATTGTTACCTCTAACGTAGGTACCGCAGGTCTTAGCCTTTTACGCAATACCTCTACACTGGGTAGCATAAGCTTCGCATCCAGGCAGGAGATAGTTTTGCCAACCGACTTCCTGCTCCCTTCAGAACTTACTATTTCCGATTTTGACGGCGATGGCCGCCCTGATATTGCTGTTTGCGTTACCGGTGTTGGTAACCCATTGTATGCACAGGGCTTTACTGCCATAAATAATACGCAGAAGCAAGGTCACCTTGCCGTTCTGAAAAATAATTTTTACAGGGCACCCGGTACTAATATAGTTGCCGGCGCTTTCACTTACAGCGATGGGTATACATACGATTATGATACATCGTCTTCACCTATTAGCATCACTTCCGGTGACCTGAATAATGACGGAAGGCCCGATATAGCGCTTTCTATACACGACAAGCGCAAGGTAGATGTGTTCCTGAAAACGGCTACTGGTATGGGCTTTAACAACCCGGTGGCTAATAGTACTGCATCCGGCACAACCGGTTTCCCGTTACAGGTAAGGATCGCGGATCTGAATAATGACAACTTTCCTGACCTTGTTGTAGCTGTTACTGACTCCGACTTGTTGACCAATACATATAACGTAGTTTCTATTTTCAAAAATAGCAGCTCCGGCACGTTCGGTGGTGCTGTTAATGTCACCCTTCCTTCCGGAGCGGCAGGTCCGGTAGCGCTGGCTATAGGCGATATCACGGGCGATACAAGGCCTGATATTGTTGTGTCAAGTGCTACTTCCAACGTAATTACCATCTTGCAAAACCTTACTACAGGTACTGCTGCTGCAATTTCACCGGCATCTTTCGCAACGCTCAACAAACCTACCAGTCATTTCGCAAACGTTTGTCCTGCTATTGCTGATATAGATGGTAATGGTATTCATGATATTGCTGTTGTAACACGCGCTGATAATAAGCTTATACTTTTCCGTGGTTACCCTCTTCCTGACACCACATCAGCGGCAGGTGATTCTGTACTGTGTAACGGTGGTAATGGTAAGGTATACTCTACACATCGTCCTGCTTCTGCAACCGGTACATGGACAGTTTCTAACGATCCTACCGGCCACGTAACAATTACCGGTACAAGCAGCAGCACAGTAGGTGGTGTTGTTACCGATACTGTATACATCCATGGTGCATCAGCAGGTACAGAAACGCTGACTTATACCGTAGTATCTCTTGGTGACACTAACAGGGTAATATATCCTGTACGTACACTGGTAACATCTGACCCTGGTACTATAACTATTTCTACCGGTGGCGACAGTATCTGCGTAGGTGCTGACAAAACATTTGTTACTACAGGTAGCGGCGGTACATGGAGCAGCACAAGCACAAGTATTGCTACAATATCATCAACCAGCGGGCTTGCACATGGTGTTGCTCCTGGAACAGACATTATCAAATACTCTATAACAGGTTGTCCTGCGGTTTCTCAATTCACAGTACGTGTTATTGGTGCGCCAACAGCCGGTGCAATTATAGGTACTGACACAGTATGTGCGCTGGACACAATGCATATTGCAACAGGAACCCATGGCGGTAACTGGACCAGTCGTCATGGTCTTGTGAGTATAACAATGAGCGCTACACATGATTCTGCATTTGTGTCAAGGCTCAGTTCTTCAACATCAGGTTTAGATACATTGGATTACACAGTTGTTACAGATTGTGGTAACGCCAATTCATTCCACCCTATATTTGTTAGCCCTGATGTAGTGGGTGGTACAGTATCCGGCACCCATAGTTTGTGTGTTGGTGGTACAACCTCTTTAACAATATCTTCAGGCGCCAGCGCCGGTGTATGGTCTAGCAGCGATATTACGATTGCTACTGTTTCCTCTTCCGGTGTTGTTACGGCAGTGTCTGCCGGCCCTGGCCCTGGTCCGGGTACTGCAACAATATCGTACACAGCTACCAACCATTGCGGATCTATTTCATCAACATTTGTCGTATCAGTGAATGCGGTAGTGGGTGCTGCTCATATCACTCCTCCTGCTTCAAGCCAGCTTTGCGTTGGTTCTACTGTCAGCCTTTCAGCAACGCCAACAGGTGGTACATGGGCTTCCCGCAATACATCTGTTGCTACCGTAACCGGTACAGGTGTTGTAGGGGGTGGTGCTGGTACCGGTACCGTAAGCATAGTATATACAAGCACAGGATCAGGTGGTTGCGGTGTTACTGCCGACTCAATACAGATCAATGTATTACCATTGCCTGTAGCGGGTACCATCACCGGTTCTATGGGTGGCGCCTACGATTCGCTTTGTGCTAACCATGCTCCGGTAACGTTTACCAACACAGGTGGCACTCCTGCCGGCACGTGGACAGCACTCAATCCGGCTGTAGCTAACGTTGACGGTTCCGGTAATGTAACTATCACTTTGCCAACAGGCGCTGCTGATACTACTACTATTAAATATACTACTGACGCAGCATATACATGCGGTACCGCACAGGTGGGCAGGGTGATCAAGGTAAAGAAACTGCCTAATGCAGGTGTACTTACTGGTCCTGGTGCTGCATTGTGTTTCCCTGGCACTCCAGGCCACCCAAGTACGGCTGTTATTAATAATTCAATACCACATACCACAGGTATATGGGGTTCTGCAAACGTAGGTGCTGACGACGCAGGTGCTGCATTGAGCTCAGCGACTGTAACAAGTACCTCTGCTTCGTTCGTTATGTCTGCAACTACTACAGCCGGTGGCGATCCTTACCATACTGCACACGTGTTCTTTGTAGATACCAACTTCTGTGGTCGCGACTCGGTTTCATTGTTGGTAGCTGTTAACACTGTACCTAATGTAGGCGCCATCAGTACTACAACTGGTCCTGCTGGCCTGGATTCTATGTGTAGCTCTATCTCTACTGCCGGCCATACTACAATGGGCCAGACAGGTACACCGAATACATCAGCAAGCCCTGCAGGTTCGTCTTATTTCACATTTGCATGGACACGCAGCAACGCTACCGTATTGTCGTTCAGCACTACTACTACAGCTAATACAACGCTCAATGGTCTTGTTGCTGGTAGGGATACTATTACTTACAGCGTAACCAACGTTTGTGGTACTGGTGCAACAAACAGGGAGATACGCGTACTCAATCCCGCTTCGGCAGGCTTCATTGTAGCACCTGATATCCTGTGTGCTCCGGACAATACGCTGTATGTTTATGACACTACTGCCAACGGTGACACGGTGAGGATCGGTACATGGGATTGGTTAGGCGATGGTCTGTTCATCAGTAACCTCGCTTCTACCTTCGGCTCTACAACTGTTTTGCCGTCAACAATCACTAATACCATCATCTTTACCCCTGCAGCTAACTATTGTGGTGCACTCACCGCAACCAAAGATGTTACCATTAATAACTATCCAAATGCAGGCACAATAACCGGTGATACCTCTGTATGTGTGGGTGCGACTGTAACGCTGGATGACCCTGCATTTGGTGATCTCTGGTACTCAAGTGATCCTGCTACGGCAACTGTAGATCCGTTTGGTGTGGTTACCGGTGTGGCTACAGGCTTTACACAGATACACTACGTAGCTAACTCCGTAGGTTGTGGTTCGGATACTGCAGATCATAACATGGAAGTAAGGTCGCAGTCTCCGGTTGGCTTCATCTTCGGCCAGGATACTTCTTGTATCAACGGTACAGCTCAGTTGTTTGATACTGTAGGCGTAGCGGCAGGTGGCAGATGGACATCGTCTAACCCGACAATTGCAGCAGTTGATACGGCAACCGGTTTAGTAACAGCAGGTAGCGTTGGTGGACAGACAACTATTATATATTCAACATCAAATGGTTGCGGCCCTAACGATACCAGCATCACATTCCGTGTGTTCGATGTGCCACGCCTTACCAGCAGCACAACACCGCCACAAACATGTGACAGTGCACACTTCACTTACCCTGCAACCGCTGATACAGCCGGCACTAAGTTTGCCTGGACGAGGGCTAGCGTAACAGGTATTTCGCCTGCAACTGCAAACGCCGACACCAGCTATATAGACGAATACCTTGATAATTCTACGAACACAAGCGTGCTTAACGCAGTTTACGTGTATACGATGACAGCACACGGCTGTACCAGCAATGCAACAGTAACGGTGGCGGTAATACCAACACCTAAGCTGACAAGCCCGCTGTTCGATACTATCTGTAGCGGTCAGACATTTGTATACGCTGATGTGGAATCTACCGGTCCTACAACAACAGCTAACTGGACACGTCCATCTGTAACACAGATCAACAGTGGAGCAGTAGGTAATGGTGTACATGCGATCAATGACCCACTGATCAGTTCAGATCATAGTAACCCTGTAAATGTTACTTATATCTATACACTTGGCTTCATGGGTTGTCCTACGCACACAGAGTCGATCAACGTATTGGTAAATCCATCTGCTGTATCGCCGAGCATTACTACGCATTCAGAGAATGCACTGTGCGAGGGTACTATGTATCAGAACTTTGGTACTAACATAGCAGCGCCTGCAGGTAACACATACACATGGTCTGCAAAGAACGCGCAGGTATGGGCTACCGGCAGCACAAGGGAATACTGCCTGGTTAACTTTACAGAAGCTGGTGATGCGATGGTATATCTGAACGCATCTGTAGCAGGGTTCAACTGTCCTACTTCCGATTCGTTCGCGGTAGCTGTATCTACTGCTCAGTCACACAAGCCAGAGGTTACTTACTTCAACGGCGACTTTGTTTGTCTGTCAAATACAGAAGATACTTACCAGTGGGGTTATGATGACCGTTCTACATTGGATTCTGCGCTGTTCACCGGTGAGACCAACCAGAACTTCTATGTTCCTGTTCCTGACTTCACAACCAAGTACTACTTCGTACTGACCACGCACAATGGTTGTTCGCAGAAATCATACTTCATTGTGCCAACAGGCGTTCAGAACGTAACGGCTAATATGGGAGACATGAAGGTGTATCCAAATCCTGCGGATAATTTTGTTAACGTAGAAATTAATAACACTTCAGGTGGTAAATACACAGTAGAAGTTGTAGATTTGCTGGGTCATAAATTAAATACGAGCGAGCTGATTAACAATAAGACAACAGTTAATGTTAACGATCTGGCAGCAGGTATGTATATGATCAACTGCTATCGCGAAGGAGTTAAGTTTGCGTCGGCTAAATTTGTTAAGAATTAATAATAGATAAACTCAGCCTTTTTAAACATAAATTAATGAAAAAGATAGTTCTTCTGATGGTTGCGGCTGGAGCGGGATTCTCAGCAATGGCACAGGTTCGTGGAGGCGATAACTTCTACGCTTCCAGGTGGGTTATCGACCTGAACTTCCCGGTGGGCATGCTGACGCAGTCGCCTACTTCCAAGATGGATGTAAACTATACCGATGCCATTAACGCTAAGTTCAGCGATGTTAAACTGGGCTCTGGTATGTCTTATGGGGCTGATCTCGGTTTTGGCTACTTCATAGGCAAGCAGCGTAAATTCGGTATCGGCGCAGGTATCCAGTACTTGTCTCAGTCAGCAGATGCTACTATGGATAACTTTCATGTAGAGTACAAAGACTTTGACGCCAAGGGCAACGTTTACCGCCAGGGTCTTACGGCTACGCGCTCTATAAAAGAAGAACTGACCATCACCAGTATCAATATACCGGTTGTACTGAAGTACAAACACAGGTTCAATACACGTGTAGGTATCTCTGTTGACGCCGGCATAGTATATAACCTGCAGATGCAGAACAAATGGAAGACCGACGCCGAGTTTAACTACGAAGCGATCTACCAGTTGGCGAAAGATGGTTCAGGTGGTGTGTATACAGTTTATGACAATCAGGCTACACCTGCTACACAGGATCTGTTGCTGACAGTAGACCAGGCTAATAAGCATAACTCAATGGGTACTACTGCAGATGCGTTTACCCGCTGGCGCACTCAGGAAGGCTATAATGTAGCTTTGGGAGTAAAACCAACAAACAATTCTGGTACAATAAACTACACTACCGGTTCTATAGGATTTATTTTCCGTCCTACAGTTACTTACCGTGTTGCTAACCGTGTGCACCTGAACCTGGGCCTGGTAGCTACCTACCAGACATTCGAAAACAAAGCTGCTGACAATTACCGCCTGATGGACGTTTATGGTTCACAGAAGTATAGTTCCATGCTCAATACGGTATCATCAACCACCAATATGATGCTGGGTCTTAACATTGGTGTCCGTTACTTCCTGGGTACTCCTAAGGATGCTCAGTTCGACGGAAAGTTCGATTACTAAACTGAATAATGTTATACACAGAGGCTGCCTTATAAAGGTAGCCTCTGTTTTTTTGTAATAAAGGTTGGTGTTATTGCTACCGAAAGAGTAATTAATACCATATTTTTGCCGCCATTGGTATATGCGCATAGGTGTTAATACAAGGTTGCTGCTTAAGGGTAAACTTGAAGGTATAGGCTGGTTCACATTTCAGACACTAGAGAAGATCGTCAGGAGTCATCCTGAACATGAGTTTTTCTTCTTTTTTGATCGCGACTATGACCCTTCGTTCGTATTTGCATCTAACGTAACTCCCGTTGTGGTTCATCCGCAGGCGCGTCATCCTGTACTTTTTTATCTGTGGTTTGAGTGGAGCCTCCCTGCCAAGCTGAAGAAGTACAACATCGATTTGTTTCTTTCTCCTGATAGCTACATGTCGTTAAGTACTAAAGTGCCGACCTGCCTGGTTATACACGATTTGGCATTCGAGCATTATCCCGAGCATTACGTACCTAGTCATCGGCTGTATTGGACGCACTACTCACCGCTTTTTGCACGTAAAGCAACGCGCATTGCCACTGTTTCCACATATTCAAAGCATGATATCAGTAAGCGATACGGCATAGACGAGAACAAAATAGATGTGGTCTATAATGGAGCGCATGCTGAGTACGTGCCTTTGTCGTTTGAGGAGCGTGAGCAGGTAAAGGCCAGATATACCGATGGATGTGAGTACTTCGTTTTTGCTGGGGCCATACACCCAAGAAAAAATATAGTGAATCTGCTAAAGGCATTCGTGCTGTTTAAAAAGCATCAACGTTCCAACATGAAACTGGTGATAGTGGGCCGGCCAGCCTGGAAGTATGATGAGGTAGAGGAACTAAGAAACACGATGCAGTTTAAGGACGATGTAAAGTGGGTAGGCTATATGAACATAGATGAGCTATCTAAGGTAATGGGTGGCGCCTATGCCTTGGTATATGCATCGTTGTTCGAAGGGTTCGGCATCCCTATCCTTGAGGCTATGCAGTGCGATGTGCCAGCCATAGTAAGCAATACTTCTTCTATGCCAGAAGTGGCCGGTGATGCTGCATTGTTAGTAGATCCGAAGGACCCAGCAGATATAGCGGAGAAAATGCACCTTATTTATAAAGATGAGATGTTGAGGAAACAGTTGATAGCTAATGCCCGCATGCAAGTAAAGAAATTTGATTGGAACCTTTCTGCAGAAAGGCTATGGGAATGCATGATGAAGTGCTTGTAGCTTTTTTCGAAGATATTAAAATGCCCCGCTCTTTTTTTGGAGACGGGGCATTTTAATATACATTTAGTCGGTTACCTGATCAGCGTAATGTTGCCCTTCAGTGTTTTTATCTTGCCATTAATAGCAGAAACGGTTTGTATTTCGTAGATATACACTGCAAATGGTTGTGGCTCGCCCTTGTAAGTACCGTCCCATCCTTCAGTGATGTCTTTGGTCTCAAACAACAACTGTCCCCAGCGGTTGAACACGCGGAAGTAATTGAGTTTAGCCTGGCCATCTACATATATCTTAAAGGTGTTGTTCCGGCCGTCGGGCGCAAATGCATTGGGTATACCATAAGCGTTATCTGCATTCACATGTATGTAAACAGAGTCGCGAGCTACACAGCCGTTTTCTGTTACGCCGGTAGCAATATACATGGTATTGCCATCAGGCATTGCAGTAGGATCTGAAATAAGCGGGTTGCTGAGCCCTTCCGGAGGAAACCATGCCAGGTAGCTACAGTTGGTTATTGGCTGTATATGATAGCTCTCTCCCGGGTATAAAGTTACAGAGTCTTCTATCGGTATACTGATGAGCGCTGCAGGATAAACGGTAACATGGGCTTCTGCCGTATCGGTGCAACCGCTGATGTTAGTGGCTATAGCCAGATATTCTATTGAGCCTTCCGGATGAGCAACCACACTTCTGCCTACTGAGTCGGAGAGGTAGGTTGACGGCGTCCACCTTACAGTAGCCAGGAGATCAGGCACATTGGTACGGTAAACAATGCTATCGTGCGGACAGATAGATGTATCGGCAGGAGAAGCGGAAATAGATGGTTTAGTGTTAACTAATACCTGAACAGAGTCTATAGGACTGGTGCAACCATTCACCGTCTGATTCAGATAATAGAAGAATACCCCTGGTACATCTGTTGGTGGCGTAGGTGCTGTTGCAGTGCCCGTGCCACCGCTGGATGAAGGAAACCACAACACATTTGTGGCATCTACCGCATGTAACGGCGGAGCATAGTCGTACTGGCAGTAAGTAAGCCAGTTGATCCATGGTGCCGCAGGCGTTTGCTTGATTACAACGGTATCGTATGCAACACCCACGCACCCACCAGGTTCTGTAGTAATCACCCGGTATACACCACCATATTCCATTATTGCAGGGAAACGGGTTGGCGCAGGGCTCACAGAAGAGAAAGTATATGGTCCGCTCCAGCTAAAAGTATTGCCCGGCGCTGCTGTTGCAAACAGCTTCAGCGTATCGCCTGAGCATACCGGGCTGTTGCTGCCGGCTGTAACGGTTGGTGTAGTAGTAATGCTGACGTTGGTAACACCTAATGAGGAACAGTTGCCCAGCGTAGCAACCACGCTGTAAATACCCGCGCCGGTAGGGGTAATACTGTAAATAACCGGGTTTTGCATGGTTGATGCAAAGGTATTAGGGCCGGTCCAGCTATAAGTAACGTCAGCAGTTGTGTCCGTAGCAAAAAGCAACAGTGTATCGCCTTCGCAGATCGGCGCATTGCTGCTTGCAAGTGGTACCCCTGGGGTCCGCTCTATAACCACCTCAGTGGATACAGTGTCAGACGTACAGCCGTTCAATATTTCATACACCCAATAGGTGCCGGACGCCAGTGTACTTACGTTGTTAATAGCGGGGTTCTGTGTCAAAGAAGTAAATGAGTTAGGTCCTGTCCAGTGGAAAACGCCGGTGTAGGGCGAGAAAGAAGCATGCAGGTTGAGCAGGCCGCCCGCACATACCGGAGAGTTGCTGCCCACAATAGGATTGATGGGTGTTTGGCGTATTACCACGGTAGTTACGGCGCTATTATTACACAAGCCAAGTATGGCGGTGACCGTATAGTTACCACTCATTGGTGTAGTAGTATTGTAGATAACCGGATTTTGATCTGTAGACGTAAAAAGAGCAGGGCCGCTCCAGCTAAACGTTACATCCGCTGTAGTGTCGTAAGAATAAAACCTTAATGTGCTGTCGGAGCAAACAGGACTGTTGTTAGACACTACCGGTACTGTAGGCGTAGAATCTACCAGGAAGTTGTTGTGAGTAGAGTTGGTAACGCAGGCGCCGATAGAGGCGTAAACAGAATACAGGCCCGATGCTTGTGTGGTGGCGTTCGGTATTGTTACCGGGTTTCCCGTTGCATTAAATCCGTTGGGGCCGCTCCAATGATAGGTAGCCCCGGCATCAAACGTCGTCGGGTCTACTATCAGGCTTATCGTATGGCCGGAACAAATACGTGTAAACGGCACAATGAGCGGCACTGCGGGCATACGGTCTACCTGAACAAGAATTGTATCGCTGTTTACGCAACTGCCAGAATGAGCAGTAACGGTATATACGCCGCTCATTGTTGTAGTTGCACTTGGGAGGGTAGGGTTCTGGACAGCAGCGGTGTATCCACCCGGGCCATCCCAGCTGAATGTTACACCTGTAAGAGAGTCCGTGGAATATAGAGACAAGGTGCTGCCTTCGCATATTGGTGAGTTGCTGCTATCCCACGGAATGGGCACACGTACTACATCTACATGAACAGATGAAGTATCGTGGCAACCGTTGAGGCTTGTGATAACAGTATACCATCCGGTGTCGGAATGTGCAGCCGGGTTGATCGTTGGGTTTTGTGATGCGGAACTAAAGGAACCAGGCCCCGTCCAGCTGAAGGTTTCACCTGTATAAGGGGCAGTAGCGGTAAGGCTTATGGTAGCGCCATAGCAGACTACCGAATTGCTGCCTGCAGTAACATCGGGCGTAAGTTTGATAGACACATGTGTGATCTCAGTATCAGAAAAGCCACCGTAAGTTTTGATGATATGATAATCGCCTGAATCAGCATAGGTAACATCGGTGCGGATAGGATTCTGCATGGTGCTTGAGAATCCATTGGGGCCGTACCAAGAATATGTGGCATTGGTAGAGTCTCCGATAGCATATAGTCTCAGCGTATCGCCCTGGCATATCGGGCCATTGTTGGCAGGCGTAAGACAGTTGGCAATATGGATATTTAAATTTTTGATAAGCTGTGTACTGGTAACTGCACCGGTGCTACCGCTGAATCCAAAGTAGGCGGTCGTTGAAATAGGGTAAGGTGCTGTACTTGACATATTAGGTGTCGCGCTATAATCAAAGTACACGTTTATGTTTCCTACCTGGTAAGTAACCTTAACGTGGTGCCAGTTGCCGTTTCTTATCCAGCTTTGGTTGTAGAGCGGGTTACAAAGGCGCCCGGTAGCAGAAGTTTCAACATAAGAGGCCACTGTGCCATCATACCCCAGTAGTGATATTTGCGGGATGTGCGGACCTGTAGCACTATAGTTATCGTAGGTGTCGAAAACCAGCACCATGCCATTAGGGTTGGGAGGAAGACCAATGCCGGCACCAGTAGAAGTAGATGGGGGGCTTGTGAGAAACCAGAATGCAAAGCCATCTGCTATTGTGCCTGTACTGGGCGTAATTTTAAAGTCAAAATCGGCCACCCAATAGCACCAGCCGGCCATATTGATAGGCGTATTGTAGTACAAATATGTTGCGGTGCCTGTTGTGCCATTATTTGTAATTCTGAAGGTGCTATCAATAACAGTAGCGGTACCAGAGGTAGAGCTGCTATATGTCCAACCGGTTGTTGACATTGGATAGCCCGAAAGGGATATATCTATCTGTGCAAAGCTGCTAAGCCATGTTAAAGAAAGAACAAGAAGGAATAAATATTTTTTCATATTTATATGTTAGATAAGGGACTGTCCATTATAACGCGTAAATATACAGAACATTTAATGAAAATTTATACTCCGAAAAATAGAATTAATTCTGCTTTTACGCGGTTTGAAAGATTATTTATCAAAAAGTTATAAAACCAGAACAATTTTATTGTATAAAATCAAAATGTGTTATACCAGCTACACGTATGGCTGTCACATAGACGGATAATTCGTTGAAAAGGATAGGGAAAAGCTAGCATATTTTCGTTATTCGTTCCAGTTACGGCGTCTGTCTTCTTTTTGGCAGCATCCCGCTTTTTGCTTTCCAGCCGTTTTTGTACAGATGCCTTAGATGGCCTGGTCGGTTTTCTTTTTTTGGGTTGGATGAGCGCCTTGGCTACCGCCTCTTCCAATTTTTGTTGTGCAATGTTTTTATTTTCCAGCTGCGAGCGTGTCTCGCTGCTTTTCACGATCAGGTACCCATCTTTGTTTATGCGTTTGGCCAGCCTGGTACTAATAAGCAGCTTTTCTTCATCGGTAAACAGAGTTGACTGCATCACGTGCCACCATGCCTCGGCCATGGTTTCCACCTTATTCACATTTTGGCCACCACTGCCGCCGCTACGTGCTGTTTTAAAAAATATTTCGGTGCTAAGGTCTTTCACAATGCAAAGATAGCTATGGATGGACGCAGAATACTTATTTTTAGTTTGTGTAATTTCCGGAACGGAGATGGAAGATACTTACAAGCGCATAGTAGTAACTGGAATAACTGAAAACGGGCCGGGCGTTAAAACCTTTGCACTGGCATATGCTGATGGAATGCCTATACCATACCGGTCGGGGCAATTTATCACGCTGGTATTTACACGTCATGGTAAAGAAGAGCGCAGGTCATTTTCTATTTCCTCTTGCGCTGCTGTAGGTGAACAATTAGTTATTACTGTAAAACGGATAGATAACGGAGCATATTCCCGATACCTGATAGACAGAGCAAAGGTAGGTGATGCGCTGCTGACAACAGGTGTGGCCGGGCTGTTTACGTTGCCGGAAGAGGTGGAAGAAAAGCAGTTGTTTTTCTTTGCTGCAGGTATAGGTATAACACCGGTATTCTCGTTGATAAAAGAAGTGCTGGCAATAACTAAAGGCACGAAGGTGGTATTGGTGTACAGCAATAGAAGCCGCGCTGAGGCTGCGTTTGCGGGAGAGCTTGATGCGCTGGTGAAGAACTGCCAGGGGCGTTTGGCAATTGAATATTTGTACAGCGATGCACAAAAACTGGAGCGGGCACGCCTGAATAAGGCCCTGGCAAGAACGCTGCTAAACGAGTATGCGCAAGCGGCGCGCGATAAGATACTCTTCTACATTTGTGGTCCGTTTGAATATATGCGCATGGTGATCTACGCGCTGGAGGAGAATGGTGTAAAAGATGAGCAGATAAGGCGGGAGAATTTTAACATGAATGCGAAGCCTGCTATGGCAGCAGAGCCGCCGGATAAAGACGAGCACCACATCACTTTTTTTCATAACGGTACAGCAACAACTATAATTGCAAAGTACCCCGAAACCATACTAAAGGCAGCCCAGCGCAATAGCATATCGTTGCCTTATAGCTGCGAAGTAGGCCGCTGTGGTAGTTGTGCATTAAGATGTATACAAGGCAAGGTTTGGCACGCCTATAACGAGGTGCTGATGGATATGGACCTGCGGCATGGCAGCATTTTAACGTGCACCGGTTACCCTGTAGGAGGAGATATAACTATCGAAATTTAGTACTAGTACTGATCTGTGTTTTGCTTACTCATATCTACAGTTTTCCACTGGTTGCCCTGCTGATATAACAGCAAATAACCTGAAGCAGGATGCTTTAGGGTTAGCTCATACATATGGCCGCCGTCGATGAGGTTGAGTGAGTATTCGCTATTGGAGTAACTATAGCCGCCATGCATAGCGTACCACCACCATGTTCCCCACTGGTTAAGGGTTACACGGATAGTACTGTCGTTAAGGACTGTAGTATGTGCCCCATCATCGGGCGTTACCATATTATAGGCCATGGCCTCATATACCGGGGTTGTTATCTGCTTATCCGGGAACAGCCCGTTGTACAGCATTTTAAATTCGCTCTCTTGTTCAGCGCCTATCATGGCCGCGCCGTGCATGGTTTGTGGTATATTCAGCAGGACGACCTTTTTGCTGGTGGAGGGGAATGTGGATAGCAAGGACGATATAATTCGTTCCGACTTCATCCAGTAGCGCGATACCTGTATGGTGAAGCGTAGATTGACCAATGCATACAACGCTATACAACCCATGCGGATGGCAGCAATAGAAATAAAACTGACCAATAATACCAGCAGCATATAAACAAAAGCATTGGCGAAGTAGGTATACCTGTCGTAGATAATGAGCATCTCATTACCGAACCATATAGGCACCAGTAAGGCAAGGCAGATCATGGTCCAAACAAACAATAGAGAGATAACGCGGCCCTTGCCTCCCATTTGCCGGAACCGGGATATGATGTAATAGCCGGTGATCGCCATGAGTGTATAAAAAACAGCGATAGCAGTTGTGGAGTCAAGCACGTGGTAGATACGATGCCGCAAATCCTCACTCCAGAAACGGCCTAATAACAATGTGTGGAACAGGTGCTTGGCCGGCTTGCCCAGGCCATCCTGCAAAGCTGTGCTCACAGCACCGGTGCCTATATGAGCAACCCACGTGCCATAATACAACCGGAATACGACCAAGTGTAAAGCAAACATAGCTACCTGTGGCAGGAACACGAACAAGATGGTCTTCTTTAGCACACTACGGTCGAAGGAATCGTTGAGCCGGTAAAAGATGCCAAGGCTAAGTGCCAGCCATGGCGTGATGTAAAATATCTCTAACGAGAAGGTAGACAATGCAAAGGCAATGGCAATGTAGATGAGGTATTTGCTTTTGAACGAGTGCAGGTAGCTCTGCAGCCAGTTGAGTATGAGCAGTATCAGCAACATGCCCTGCAGATAGTGAAAAGACGGCTCCCACACCACCACCTCGCCGGCATAAGGTGTAATGCAATAAAGTGCTGATCCCGCCAGCGCAATAACAGAAGCGCTGACCACAGCTGAATCGGCCAGTAGCCGGAGGCACAACCTATATAGTAATGCACAATTGATAGCATGTAAGGATACAAAGAGCAAATGCCACGGCCAGGGGCGCGCACCTGCTACCTGGTAAAACAACCAGGTATTGAGTTGGGTGAACTGGTACAGGCTCTTGACGCTGTAATGTGTGCGATTAATGTTATCCCAGAAACCATAATGAATGGTCTGGTCGAGCCAGCCCGTAAAGTCGGCAACAAATCCGGCGCGTGCAGCAGGGTAGTACAGCACAAAAGTGACGACAAAGAAAAACGCTAAAGCCACATCGGTAGCCAATGGTTTTGCAACACGTTCGCGTATGTTATATGGCTTTTGCAACAGGGCAAATATACTATTATGGCAGAAATAGAACAGGCGACTACTTTGCAGGGTTGGCCGGGTGCTCCAGCGTCTTCCATTGGTTATCAGCTCCGGGATATACGATCACATAATTTTTAACCTGCCCGGTAAGGATGACATCATAAAAAGACATGTCGCGGGCAATGGTAAGCCTGTAGTCATCGTTGCGATAATGGCCTCCGGTCCGGAAGCCGTTCCATAAAGTGTGGGTACTGGTACTGATGGGTACACGCACTGTGCTGTCGTTGATAAATATTGGTGTTTTGCCAGCTTCCGTTGCCGGTGCGGCGGCAAGGGTAATAACCGTCATATTGCCGGAGTGCGTAGCCACTAATGGCGCTTTATCATTGCTGTTCAATAAAGTGCCGCGCAGTATTATTGCCGCAAAGCTGAAGTAGATGATCAGTCCGGTAACATCTACCAGCGTGGCCACAAATGGTGCTGACGATGTAGCGGGGTCCAGCTTCAGGCGCTTTAGTATCATAGGTATCATAGAGCCGCTAAGCGTGCCCCACAATACTATGCCTACCAGCGAGAAAGAAACAGTAAGCGCGGTAAGCTGCCAGTATTCTCCTGTACCCTTCATGCCATAGTTGGCCCAGTGCAGTTGCTGCCATATGGCTATGCGTATAAAGCCTATGACGCCGAGTATAAGGCCAAGCGTAAGTCCGGATAGTATCTCGCGGCGCATCACATACCACCACTTTCTAGTAGTAAGCTCGTTAAGCGCCATAGCGCGTATGATGAGCGTTGCCGCCTGCGACCCGCTATTGCCCCCGCTGGAGATAATAAGTGGTACAAAAAGAGATAGCACTATAGCGGCATCCAGCTCGTCCTGGAAGTGGCCCATGGCAGTTGCCGTCAACATCTCGCTAAGGAATAATATAATAAGCCATACTGCTCGCTTACGGATGAGCGTAAAGAACGGCGTTTTTACATACGGCAGGTCCAAAGATTCCAGACCACCGAACTGTTGCATGTCCTTGGTGTCTTTCTCTTCGGCCACATCCATTACGTCATCGATGGTTACCACGCCCATTACCACATTATTGCTGTTAGTAACAGGGATGGCCACGCGGTCGTACTCCTTAAACTTCTGGATGGCGTTATCTATACTATCTTGTATGTCCAGCTTCACATAGAAGCCGTCCATTATTTCGGCAATGGTTTTGGCGCCCTCGTTCAATACCAGGCGGCGGATGGGTATCTCATCAATCAGCTTACCATCATTGTCTACTACAAAGATCACGTTGGCGGCAGGGGTGTCGGTATAAAAGCGGCGGATATGTTCGCGCGCCTGCCCAATGGTCCACTCCTTGCGCACAGTCGTGAATTGGGTATTGATAAGGCGGGCTACGCTTTTTTCCGGGTATTCCAGCAGGTCGTAAGTAGCCAGGCGGTTCTTATCGTTCAGCAGGTTCAGGTATTCGGTCAGTTCAATACCATCCAGTTCATCAAAGAAAGAGATACGATCATTCGACTCCAGGCTGTTCAGGATATTGGATACCTGCTGGCGCGGCATATCCTCTGTAACATCGCGCTGCAGCACATGGTTAAGATGGGGGAATATTTTTATCTCTATATCTTCGGGTAAGGCAAGGAATGTGTGAATGGCATAGTCGTGCGGCAGGGTTTCCAGTATTTTAGAAACCTCGGCAGCATAATCCTCGTCCTTGCTGTGTGCCAGCAAATCGCTCAGATCGCCTTCCAGAATTTTCTCCCTCAGGTCCTGAACCAGCATTATCGGCTACCATTTTACAGAATTAAAAATGACTTAAAATACCTGCCCTTGCGGGCGTGCAAAATTACTCCAAAATATTAAGGGGGGGAATTTTATTTGTGTTAAAAGGTAGGTCGGGTTACTTATAATGTAATTTACAAGCTATTACTTTAATGCACTCGTCATCAACCCTGTAAATAAGTCTGTGTTCATCTGTAATACGTCTGCTCCAATAACCTTTGAAATCGTGTTTCAATGCTTCAGGCTTCCCAATACCTTCAAAAGGTGTCCGGGCACTTTCTAATAGCAGTTTATTGATTTTCTGGTAAATATTTTTATCACTCCGTTCCCACTCAACATATTGTTCGAAAGCAGTGGGCGTAAATCTTATATCCCTCATGCTTCCGGTATGGTTACAGAAATAGATGCACCATTTCTATCTTCCGTTATAGACTTTAATAGCATAGCTTTATTAATAGGGTCGGCAGACAAAAATGCAGTCTCATCCATCTCTTCTTCCACCGTAAGTACGATAGGCTTACCCTTAAAAGCTGCTTTTATAGCTTCCAGGATATCATTATTCAGTTCCGAGACATTCTTGAGATGATATGTCGTATACATACAACAAATTTAAGCATAAATAATGTTACAGGAAACAAAAAGCGGGGTACATTAAGGCATCGCGCATTGAGCAATTCAGCCATTAATCTACCCCAGCATCCCCTCCAGCATCTCCTTCTTTATCATTACAAACACTTTTTTGCCGCCGGGCGTGTATTCGGGCTGGCCGCAGGCAAAGAGTTCATCAATAAGTGCCTGCTGGCCTTCGGGTTGCATAATGGCGTGTTTGTTGCGGCTGAGGCGACGGGCCATGTGGGCCAAGAGTAGTTCAGTGCGACGTTCCACAGCATCGGGCGCTTCGTGTTTCAGGTGCTCTATTACCTCATCTATTACATTCTTCTCCTCGCCCGATGGCATACCCGATGGCAGGCCCTGCACTACAAAGGTGTGCTGACCAAAAGGAGCAATATCAAAGCCTATGCGGGCAAGGTCGGGCAGTACTTCCGTAAGCAATACTGCGTCCTGCGGAGGCAGCTCGTAAGAAGACGGGAACAATACCCTTTGCGATGGGGCTTCCTGGCTGTTCCATTCCTGCAGCAGGCGTTCGTACCATATCCGCTCCTGTGCGCGGCGTATATGTATCAGCATCAGGCCGCTCTTTACGGTGGTTACCAGCATATCGCCGTGCACCAGCAGTATATTATTGCAGTCTTCGTTACTGGTGTTGCTATCGCTGTACATACTGCTTTGCGACGGTATGGTCTGCGCCTGCATTTCGGTATGCGATGACTCCGGTATCGGCGATTGTGCTATCTCGTACAGGCTCTTCCACGCTTTAAGGCTGTCTTTGCGCTCTACCACGTGTGCCTGGTTGCTATCGGTAAAAACATTATACAGGTAGCCACGTTCTGTTTCCTGCTTCCTGCTTTCGGTAAATGGCTGCTGTACTGCTTGTGTATGCTGTATCTCAGAAGACAGGGAAAAGTCGAGCGATGGGGCAATGTTATACCTTGCCAGTGCATGCTTTACGGCTGCATTCAGGTAGGCATACATCATGCGGTCGTCCTCAAACTTTACCTCCTGCTTGGTGGGGTGCACGTTCACATCTACCCGCGCAGGGTCTATCTCCAGGAACAGTACGTAGAAGGGGAATGCCTCTTTTTCTATCAGCCCTTCGTATGCTGTTGTCACCGCGTGGTGCAGATACGCGTTGCGGATAAAGCGGTTGTTGATAAAGAAGAACTGCATGCCGCGTGTGCGGGTAGCGGCATCAGGCTTGCCTATAAATCCTTGTATCTTCAGTACATCGGCATCTTCTTCTACTGGTACTATCTTTTTCTCGTAGGTATTGCCCAGCAAGCCTACCACGCGCTGTTTAAGGCTGCCGGCCGCCAGGTTAAAATGTTCTACACCGTTATTGTTCAGCTTGAAGCCAATAGAGGGGTAGGCCAGCGCCACGCGGGTAAATTCGTCCAGTATATGCCTGAACTCGGTAGCTGTGCTCTTTAAAAAATGCCTGCGGGCAGGTACGTTAAAGAAAAGGTTTTTAATACAAATGTTGGTGCCAGGTGCGGTAGCACAGGCCTCCTGTAGTTTTACTTCGGTGCCTTCTATAAGTATGCGTGTGCCTATCTCACTATCGTGCTGGCGGGTCTTCAGTTCCACTTGCGTAACGGCGGCAATAGACGCCAGCGCCTCGCCGCGGAAACCCATGGTGCGTATCTTGAAGAGGTCGTCTATGTTCCTGATCTTGGAGGTGGCATGGCGCTCAAAACTCATACGGGCATCGGTAGGGCTCATGCCTTTACCATTGTCTATTACCTGTATCAGTTCTTTGCCTGCATCGCGTATCACCAGTTGTATCTCTGTAGCGCCGGCATCAATAGCATTTTCCAGCAGCTCTTTAACTGCTGAAGCCGGTCGCTGGATCACTTCGCCCGCCGCAATCTGGTTGGCTATGTGGTCTGATAATAGCTGGATGATATCTGGCACTTTACGCTTTTTTTGAAGATGTGCAAAGGTACGGTTAAATAGCGTAATGGCTTAACGGCTCAGCGGGTCAATTGCGTTTCAATTGCCCTCCTTTTGTAAAATTCGTAGTCCTCTGCCCCGTCCTTCCATTTTTCGTACTTGCCGGTATAAAATTCAGGTAGCGGCTCATCCTTCCGCTTTACATAAAAATCCTCGGTGCCTGTTATGCACCTGTGGGCAGCAGGGTGGTCTTTCCTGAAGATATACCAGGCAAGAAAGCATTCGTCTGAAAAGCCGATGCTTGCTGTTGCAGGTATCCAACTGGCTTCGGCAGAATGGTTGGCAAAAATATCGTTCACATCGTTGTAGTATATATTGTGCGCTACATCGCGCTTGTCCGTTTTGCCCAGGTAGATAGTGTAGGCCAGTACAGGTGTTACAAAAAGCATACTTAACGCCCATCGCCGCACTATTACAGATGAGACCATTGCAGCTACCTGATGCATCAGCAGGTAAAATGTATAGGCAACAATAGCCATGGTAAGGCTGAATTGAATGCCCAGGTTGCGCGAAAAAGGGATGTGCCGCATTTTGAGCGTTATCAAAATGTAGGTGAGCCATAAGCACACATAAAAGATGCCGATGATCTTCTGCTCTGTTTTCTTAAAGAAGAGCAATATCAACGGCAGGAAAAACAAAATGAAGTTGGGTGCCCTGTCCTCGCCAAAAAGCATTGAGAAGCAGCAATTGATGAAGTATTTCGAGATGTTGAAGAAGTCGGGCCAGAAGGCTATCCAGTTGGCGTACATTGGGCTTACATACCTGTTAGCCGTAAAAGCCGGTAAGCCGGAAAAGCAAAAGGCTGGCAGGTACAATAAGAATACAATGGCTACAACAAACCCTTGATATTTTAGAAACGCAATATCTGCCTTTCTGCGCACCAGCATCACAATGGTCATCAACAAGACCTGGGCTACGAAGTAATGCAGATAGGTAGATACCATTGCAAACCCTGCAATACAGCACAGCATATTGATGCGAAGCAGCGATTTGCCTCCACCGCTTATGTAGTTGCACAAAGTTGTGAACGATAGCCAGGCACAAAATAATTGTAGCTCGTAGCCACGTGCCTGGGCTGCCAGTCCCCAGGTCATAAACTGGAATGCTATGGGCAGCAGGAGAATAAAAGAAAAAATAGTGTTCCTGGTAAGCCAGCGTAGCCAATGCCAGGCAGTAAGCAGTGTGCCCACATATGCCAGCAGCGATAACAGCCGGCCTGTGCCCACAGGCTTATGCAGCCAACCAAAGAGAATGTTGTTGAGAAGGTTGAAATAGATATGATTGTTGGGCAACATGTAGTAAGACAATGTCTGGAACGGATGTAGTTCAGCACAGTTGACTGCCGAAAACACCTCATCATACGCCGGTGACATCAACCGCCAGCTCCATAAGCCTGCCGTTAGCGCTAGTGTAGCTACGGCTGCATACCAGCCTGAATCATTAATAACAATAACCTTTGTCTCTTTGTGCGTAAGGCGAAAGCGCCTGAAGGTGTAGACTGCCAGCACCGCCGCGATGGCTATACCCGTTGCAGCAAGCAAATCTCCGTGTTGCTTGGTGATCGGCGAAAAGAAACGGGCGGTCCAGGTGCTTTTCCCGTAAAAACAATTGTTAAGGGAATAAAACCACAAGGTAAGGTTAGCGTGGCTGGAGCAGATGTAAAAGCAGCAGAAGGCAATAATGCCAGCAAAGAATAGCAGCCCGCCTACATAAAACAGTTTTTTGAACAGGGATGTGCTAACCGTGAGGCGGACAGGCATAAGCATAGGTTGTGCTGCATGTAAATGTAGCTATAAAGCCTGCAAAATTATTGCAGGCTTTTAAAAATATGCTCTTCTATGGTCATCCCTTTCTCCAGGTATATGGTTTGTATGCCCAGTTCTTTTGCCGCAGCTATGTGTTGCGGGCTGTCATCAATAAACAACGTCTCCCCCGGCTTAAAGCTGCATTCCTCCAGTATCCGCTCAAAGATATCTTTGTTGGGTTTGCGCATGCCCACGCGATGGGAGAAATACACCCTGTCGAAGAATACCCCGATGTTAGGAATGCCGCGGTCGGAATAGATGATCTTATTGAATGCCTCCTCGTGTATCTCGTTGGTATTGCTCAGCAGTACCAGGTCGTAATACAACCTGAGTTGCTGTAGCAGTTGCAGGCGCCTAACGGGGAAGTCGAGCAGCATAGCATTCCAGCATTCAATAATTTTTTCTTCTGTTATCGGCACTGGGCATAACTCCCGTATAGCTGTCACAAATTCATCCCGCCCTATTTTGCCTGTTTCCAGTCGGTCAAAAAGATCGGATTGGCCCAGCTGTGTATACATGTCGGCAAAATTGATGATGCCGGCATCAGTAAAGGCTTTTTCCGTCAGCGCATAATCTATATTCAGCAAAACACCCCCAAGGTCGAAGATGATGTGCTTTACTCCTTTTATCATTTCCGTTATTCGTACTATTAATGCTGAACAGACTGCATGAACTCTGCCAGTTTTTGCTCGGTAGCTTCGCTTACCGGCACCACCGGCAGGCGCAGTATATTCTCGCAGATGCCTTGTTTGCTAAGTGCACATTTTACACCAGCTGGGTTACCTTCTACAAACAGCAGTTGGATGCCCTTCAGCAATTTGTAATGTATCTTCCTTGCCTTGTCAAACTTATTGATCATGCTCAGGTTCACCATTTCTGTAAAGTCGGCAGGGCAGCAGTTGGCCGCTACAGATATTACTCCGTCCATGCCCAAAGCCATCTGGGCAAGTACCAGGTCATCGTCGCCCGACATAACAATAAAGGTTTCCGGTACCGATTGTATCAGTTCCATACACTGTGGTATATTACCCGAGGCTTCTTTTATACCAATAATGTTCTTGCAGTCGGCAGCAAGGCGGGCAACTGTTGCGGGCAACATATTGCAGCCCGTGCGGCCGGGCACATTATACAGCAATATCGGCTTGTTGGTAGCAGCGGCCACAGCTTTAAAGTGCTGGTAAAGCCCTTCCTGCGTGGGTTTGTTGTAATATGGTGTTACGCTCAGGATGCCGGCTACATTACGCAGGTCAAAAGTCTCCAGGTGGTGGATGACTTCCTGTGTGTTGTTGCCGCCTATGCCACATATAACGGGCACACGGTCTGCGGCATACTCTACAATAGCGTTAAGAATGGTCTGTTTTTCTTCAACAGATAGGGTTGGGGTTTCGGCGGTGGTGCCTAAAGCCACAAGAAAATCAACTCCGCCTTTGATCACGCTGTTCACCAGTCGCTCAAGCGCAGGAAGATCCAGGCTGCCATCAGCCCGGAACGGAGTAACAAGGGCTACGCCCGTTCCTTTCAGTTTTTTGGTCATGTCTGTTTGTTTTAGATCGGGTTACAGGTGTTAGTCGCGATGTTTAATTTCTTTATTTACACTTCGTCGTAAAAGCCCATCTTAGAGAACTTCTCTATCCTGGCGTTGATGCGTTCATCAGCCGTCATTTTAGAAAGTTCATTGAGCGATTCGATAAGGTATTCTTTTACCGTTTCAGCCATCTTTTCCGGGTCGGCATGTGCGCCGCCAAGTGGTTCAGGTATCACATCGTCCACCAGCCCGAATTTGCTCATGTCGGTGGATGTCAGTTTCAACTCCTCGGCAGCTTTTTCTTTAAAGTTCCAGCTGCGCCAAAGGATAGAAGAGCATGACTCCGGAGAGATAACGGTATACCATGTGTTCTCCAGCATGGTCACCTTATCACCTACTCCAATGCCCAACGCACCACCAGATGCACCTTCGCCGATGATAATGCAGATGACAGGCACTTTCATGTTCACCATCTCGAACAGGTTGCGGGCTATGGCTTCTGCCTGCCCGCGTTCCTCGGCCTCAAGACCCGGGAATGCGCCTGGTGTATCAATGAAAGTAATGATGGGGCGGTTAAACTTTTCCGCCATCTTCATCAACCTCAGCGCCTTGCGGTATCCTTCGGGGTTGGCCATGCCGAAGTTGCGCAGCTGGCGCATTTTAGTGTTCACACCCTTCTGGTGTCCCATTACCATCACCGGTTGCCCGTTAAGTTCGGCCATGCCGCCTACAAGGGCTTTATCATCTTTTACCTGCCTGTCGCCATACAGTTCAGTAAAGTTAGTGAATATTTTTTCTATATAAAAAAGTGTGTATGGCCTTTCCGGGTGGCGGCTCACCTGTACACGCTGCCATGGGGTTAGGCTGCTATATATATCTGTACGGGCTTTCTCTATCGCAGTTTCCATTTCCCTGATGCTCCCGGAAACGTCGACCTTGTTTTTTACTGAAAGTTCCTTCAGTTTATTTATCTGGCTATATAGATCTTCTATTGGTTTTTCGAAATCAAGGAATTGCATAAATTTCTATTAGTAGGTGCAAAAGTAAAGGTTTCTGAAATACACGGTAGAATTATTGGCCCCAAGAGTAATTTTATTTAACGGGTCATTTACCACGCTCCCGTACATTTGCGAAAACTATTACAAATGATAAGGAAAGCGGTTGTTTTTGCCGGCGCACTGCTGGCAATGACGTATGATTCGAACGCACAGGGATTTTTTTACAGGTTTGGTCTTGGTTACGCAGTACCTCAGGCCGGGCAAACTATGGATGGTACGGCTACACCCCTTAATGGTTCTATGACCAACACCACCTCCGGAACAACCAACTACACCGCGTACGATATTAAGAAAGCCTCTTTTTCTTCAGGGCTGCATGGTACTGTAGCGGTAGGATATTTATTTAATGAACATATAGGGATAGATGTGTCGATCAGCGGGCTATTGGGCTCGCAGAAGTATTCGTTTTTTGATAATAATGTGTCTGTAAATAATATTGCTTCGAATGTGGAAATAACACAAAGCGCCAGTTGCATTTTGTTTACGCCATCATTATATATGCAAACCAATGGTAAGATCAACCTGTATTCTAGGGTGGGGATAGCATTGCCGTTGAAAACACGCATTTTCCAGGACCAGATATTTACTAACCTGCCTGGCACAGGTGCCATACAGGCAGAAGATTATTACTGGGAGATCAAAAATAAATTTGGTCTTGGTTTCAACGCGGCTGCAGGTATCACCTTCCGGGTAAATCGCAGGTTGAGCTTATGGACAGAAGCCAGCTTTTTGTCGCTTGCGGTATTTGCTAAAGAGGCAGAGCTGAAAGAGGTTTACGTAAACGGCCAGGGAGGGTATATTTCACAGGTTCCTGCCAGTCAGAAGGTGGTAACATACAGTACCAGCTTTACATCAACAACTAATGATTATTTTCATCAGCCCACCTATTCACAACCGTTCAGCAATATGACGTTCAGCTTGGGTGTTTGTTATGGCTTGAACAACAGTCATGCAAAAGGCAAGAACGATGTTCGTTCCCGCAGGAAGTAGATCTGAATCCGAAATAAGGATACAATAAAAATGGCGGGTCGTTGTGGCCCGCCATTACTATTTTAAGTTAGTGCTACACTATCTCAGCCTGTCCATAGACTGTACCAGCTTGTCATCTTTTCGGATGCCCAGCATAGCCAGGACAATGAACACAAAAGATAGAGCTGGCAATGCTGCGCCTATCCAGTAAGTGCCGTCTGTAGCATTGGCAGGTACCAGCGACGTTACTTTGGCCAGCATCATGCTGGTAAAGGTGATGATACTGAGCAGCGATACCATACACATGGCCATTTGCTGCTTGCGCTTACGGAACATAAAGATGGCCACCAGTGGCAACAGCGTGATAACAATGGCTACCAGGAATGCCGGAAAAAACGAATTCAGGCGCAGGTCGTGCCAGGCAGTATCGGGCGCTTCGTGCCACCTGTAGAATGGTACTATAAACAGGCAGGCATTAAGCAGTGCTGCTAAAAGCAGCCAGATGGATTGTTTTCTTTGTAGCATGTTAAGTATGTTTAATTAGTTGATCATTGCTTTACCAAAATATGGCTGTAGTGCTGCAGGTATTTTTATGCCATCAGCTGTCTGGTTGTTTTCCAGCAGGCAGGCTATGATGCGTGGCAATGCCAGTGAGCTGCCATTCAGCGTATGTACCAGTTGCGTTTTATTGTCGCCGCCTTTAAAACGTATCTTCATACGGTTGGCCTGGAACATCTCGAAGTTAGATACAGAACTCACCTCCAGCCAGCGTTCCTGTGCAGCGCTATATACTTCAAAGTCGTAAGTAAGCGCAGACGTAAAACTCATATCGCCACCGCACAGGCGCAGTATGCGATATGGCAGTTCCAGGCTTTGCAGCAGTTTTTCTACGTGCTCCACCATGCCATCCAGCGCTTCGTAGCTGGTAGCCGGGTGAGACAGTTGTACGATCTCAACCTTATCGAACTGGTGCACACGGTTCAATCCGCGAACATCTTTACCATAAGAACCGGCCTCTCTGCGGAAACATGGAGAATAAGCCGTCATTTTTACCGGCAGTTCGCTTTCGTTAAGGATCACATCCCTGTACACGTTGGTTACCGGTACCTCCGATGTTGGTATCAGGTAAAAACCATCTTCGGTTACATGATACATCTGCCCTTCTTTGTCGGGCAACTGGCCGGTACCATAAGCCGATGCTGCATTGACCATAAATGGCGGACAATACTCTTTATAGCCGACCTCTGTGTTATAGTTCAGGAAGTAGTTGATCAGTGCCCTTTGCAACCTTGCTCCCTGGCCTATGAATACGGGGAAGCCGCTGCCGGTGATCTTATTACCCAGTTCCAGGTCCATCAGTCCATATTTAGCTGTAAGATCCCAGTGGGGCACATTGTTGCCTGCTGTAAGCGATGGCATAGTGCCGCCCTGGCGCACAACTTCATTCTCTTCCGGTGTTTTGCCAACAGGCACACTGCCATGTGGCAGGTTAGGCAGCTTTACCAGGGTGTCATTAAGTTCGTTCTCTATATCTGTCAGCGATTGTGCTATCTCCTTTGCCTTTTCTTTGCCCGCAGTTACTTCAGCCTTCATTTTGTCGGCCAGTTCTTTTTCCCCTTTAGCCATATGCTGGCCAATGGCTTTGGCGGCGGCGTTGGCGGCAGCACCAATGGTGTCATTCTCCAATTGAAGTGCACGACGACGTTCATCGAGCGATATGATCGTATCTACAAGTTCAAGTTCCTTAAAATTCTTCTTCTTCAGGCCTTCCAAAACCAGTTCTTTATTCTGCCTGAACAGTTGTATAGGTAACATATTGGTGTTTTTTAATAATGGGGCAAAGATAATGATTGGCGTCGCTAATTGTTGAGTAAAAAGCGGTAGCGCCTGTATTAGAAAAGCAGTAAAGAACGGAAAACCATATAATTTTTCCGTTTCAACATCTTTATTATATGTAAATACGCTGTTTCAACATCGTTTTCTTATATAATTTTTCCGTTTGGCTATGGCTGTAGCACAAAACCATCACACAGCAATAAACAGTATATTTGCAGCCTTATGGCATCCTTACAGGAACAGATAAACCAGTACGAACAGGAGATCAATGCTTTTCAGCCCGCTAATGCTGCCGAGCTGGAGGATTTCCGTATAAAATTCTTAGGCACCAAAGGCATCGTTAAGCAGATATTTGGTGAAATGAAGAATGTACCAGCCGACCAGCGTAAAGAAATGGGGCAGGTGTTGAATGCTTTTAAAAACCTGGCCGAGTCGAAATTCGAGTCGTTTAAAGATATGCAGACGGCGTCTGCTGCCAAGGGGCCATCAATAGATGTCTCTTTGCCCGGCACGCCATTGCCTATAGGTACCCGCCATCCGCTGCGTGTGGTAGAAAATAAGATAGTATCTATTTTCGAGCGCCTGGGCTTCAGCGTGGCTACCGGCCCGGAGATTGAAGACGACTGGCACAACTTTACATCGCTGAACATGCCTGAGCATCACCCTGCGCGCGACATGCAGGATACGTTCTATGTGTCTTCCGATCCGGCATGGGTATTGCGCACACACACATCATCGGTGCAGGCGCGCATACTGGAGACCACAGAGCTGCCGGTGAGGGTCATCTGCCCCGGCCGTGTATATCGTAATGAAACTATATCGGCTCGTGCGCACTGCTTTTTCCACCAGTGCGAAGGGCTGTATGTAGATAAAAATGTATCATTCGCCGACCTGAAGCAGACACTCTATTACTTCGTAACAGAGATGTTCGGACCCGATACTAAGGTGCGTTTCCGCCCGTCGTACTTCCCGTTCACCGAGCCAAGTGCAGAAATGGACATCTCCTGTACCGTGTGCGGTGGCAGTGGCTGCAGCCTGTGTAAGCATACTGGCTGGGTAGAGATACTGGGTTGCGGCATGGTGCACCCGAATATGCTGCGCAACTTTGGTATAGATCCGGAAGTGTATAGCGGTTTTGCATTCGGCATGGGGGTTGAGCGTATCACACAGATCAGATACCAGGTAAATGACCTTAGGTTGTATTCACAGAATGATGTCAGGTTCCTGAGGCAGTTCCAGTCTGTAACATAACAACCAGGTATATAAAGTATTTTACAAAAAGGGCAGGCACGGCTTGCCCTTTTGCTTGTTAATAAGCGCTATAGGTTAAACAAATCTATTTATCGCTATCTTTAGTCGGTTAATATTCACTTTTGCGCTTCAGGTATAGAATTAATGGGTTGCTATATTGGTCTTTTGTTATGCCGTTACTGTGGGCATTGGCAGCGTCGTGCGGCTCCTCAGACAAGTCTAAGCCCAAGACCATAAGCGAAATGGTTTTTAAGGCGCAGAAGGATGCATTTATTGAAAAATACAGCAAAATACCCCACGACGAGATCATACAGCAGGCATTGAGCCCACGCCTTTACGGCGAGTTAAGAGATTATTACAAAAGAGCCCTTATAGAGCTTAAAGTGGCTACCGATAAAGATTGCGCGAAACTGGTATTGGTAGTGCTGACCATAGATGTGGGTAAAGAGGCCTCTCCGGCCAACACGTATGGTATCCCGTTTATAATGCTTACTGCCGATAACCTGGGCGTTGATGCGTATGATATTGCTGATAGTATGGCTACCAGGGACATGACCGGGTTTACACAAACAGGAGGGGAAGGCGTATGGTCCAAACAGGGGGCTGTATATATAGCCGATCAGTTGGATGCCATTATAAGCCGCTACGACACAGTGCGCAGCAGCAAGCACATGCCACAAGAGGGTAAGCCTAAAACATTCGGAGACCTGGAACCCAACCAGGACGAAACCATTTACGACTACGCCGACCAGGGATATCACTTGAAAGTAAACGGGCAGGGTTTGCGGATGGACCATGATCTTACCTTTCCGAAGAGAAAACAGAGAATACTGATACTTGGCGATGGGGAAGTGTACAGCCCTATGCTGAACAATGAAGATATTGCTACGGCTATTTTACAAAGGCGCCATCAAGACAAGGAGATAATAAATGCCGGTGTGACGGGCTACTCCATGGATGACTTTGAATCGTTGTATAAAGACAAGGCAAGATATACAGAACCCGACGTGGTGATAGTGGTGACCAATGGCGGCGATATACTGGAGCAGTATTTTACTTACAGGAACAAATATTCCCGCCTTAACCGTATTTATGAGCCTACCGAATCGGAGCTGGCGTTTTATAAATTTCTCTACGATAAAAAATAAGCTTCATGGAAACTCCGGAACTGGAATTGCTTAAGTATCCCATAGGCCGCTACACAACACCGGCTGCATATACTACTGATGATATAAGACAATGGATAAACAGTATACGGGCGCTGCCTATGCTGATGGATGCCTGCATAGAGAATATGGATGTGTATCAGTTGGAGACACCCTACAGGAACGGCGGATGGACCGTGCAGCAGGTAGTGCACCATGTTGCCGACAGCCATATGAATGCCTACATAAGACTAAAACTTGCGCTTACAGAAGATAACCCTACCATAGCGCCATACAAGGAAGAACTATGGGCAGAAATGGCAGATACGAAGACAGTGCCGGTGAACACATCTGTAACGCTGCTGCATGCGGTGCACAGGCGGATGCTGGCCATACTGGAAAACATGCAGGAAGCCGACTGGCAGCGTACCTACTACCACCCGCAGTATAAACGTACATTCCCGGTATGGGAGATGGTGGCACTATATGCCTGGCATGGTAAGCACCATGCTGCTCATATAAGCAGGCTGAGAGAAAGAATGGGGTGGGGCTACTGATGCAAACTGCTGTATTTGAAATTTCATACTTAATTTTACCGTTCAAAATCAATACATGAATCCATATTTGCACACGTTTACAGCCATACATAGCATCTTACGATACTTTGTTATTATCCTCACCCTGGTAGTTGCCATACAGAGCGTTATGGGCATACAGAAAAAAGGCCAGTTTGTAAGAGGCAATCGCCTTACTGCCCTGTTTATGCTTATTTCCTGCGATCTTCAATTGCTTGCAGGGCTCGCGGTATATTACCTGGGCGGTCATTTACTGCTGATACAGCAGGGTCAGGCAATGGCCAACCGTGCCAGCCGCTTTTTTGCCTTAGAGCATCCGCTGGCTATGGTTATTGGCATTGTGCTCGTGCATATTGCTTATAAAACTGCCAAAAGCGCTCTGCCGGATAACAAGAAGTTCATGCGCATTTTCTGGACATCATTCATTGCCTTGTTCCTGTTTGTATCGCAAACGCCATGGCCATCTAAGAAAGACACCGGCAGACCCTGGTTGCCCGGCATGACAACTGCAACAGAACAGCCTGTCAATGCTTAGAACGCTGTTACAGCCTTTTTATACTGCTTTTGTAGCCATTACCTTCCTGGTAAGTATAGTGGTTGCCTTCCCTGTTTTCGCGCTCATAAGCCTGGGTAATAATATTGGTGCAAGAAAGCTTATACATAAGCTTATCCGCCTTTGGGCTACAGGCTGGCTATGGCTTATCGGCATGCCGGTAAAAGTAAGCGGGAACTTGCCTGATGGCAAGTTCATCATTGTGGCCAATCATATTTCGTACATGGATACGCTGGTCATTTTCCCTGCAGTATCTGCTTACTTTCGTCCGCTGGGTAAAAAGGAGATCAGTAAGCTGCCAATTATAGGGTTTATTTACAAACAGGTGGTAATATTGGTAGACCGCAGCAGCCAGGTGAGCCGGGCTATAAGTATGCGGCTGATGTGGCGTGTGTTGCGTAAAGAGGCTAATATCCTGATATTCCCGGAAGGAACGTTCAATGAAACAGATGCTCCTTTAAAGAGTTTTTACGATGGGGCTTTCAGGCTTTCGGTAAATACGGGTGTGCCGATTGTGCCGCTTATCTTGCCCGATACTGTGCACCGCTGGCACTACAGCGGCTGGTGGAAGCTGTGGCCGGGAAAGAACAGGGCGATATTTCTACCAGCGGTAACACCACAGGGTAAAGATCTGCCTACGCTGAAAGGAGAGGTGTACAGGGATATGGAGCAGGAATTAAAAAAGTATATTTGATAAGATGATGGGTCAAAAATTTGAGAAAACGCGAAAAAATGACTATCATTGACGGCTTATAGTAACAGATAACAACAACAAAGCGCAAAAACAGAACAAATACAATTAAAAAACCCGTGTTTTAATTATAAAAAATTGTGTGAAAGTTCTAATTTTAACGCTGCAACAATCCATTACTTAAAAATCATTAACCGAATAAATGGTCTATATGCAAAAGGGTGTATCAAAAATTGCTTCTAAATTGGCAATGGTATTGCTGGTTGCTCTTGGTTTTAACTCCTATGGTCAGGATATAGTTAAGATCAGGAACCAGAACTTTACCAGTTATTTTTCCAAGTCGCAGCACCTTCCTGTTTTAGTGGTTTATACCCTCACTCCAGAACTGTTCAACTGCAGCAAGCAAAAAGGCGAGAGCGGCGTGAAGCTGGCTACTGATCCCCAGTTGCCTGAATTCTCAGCACTTGCTGACGATTATAACAATACCCAGTTCGATCATGCGCAGATGATGGCGCCTGAAGAGAACACCTGCGATAAGGATGCATACAGGGAGAGCTATTACTTTACTAACGTAATGCCTATGCCGAAGAACCTGTACAAAACCCTTTGGGAGCAGTTGCAGAAAAAGGAAATGGCAAAGGCCAAGAAATATAAGAAAGTAAAAGTGTTCTCTGGTACAGTGGGCCGTAACTGGATAATAGGTGCAGATAACAACATTATAGTTCCTGAATACTGCTGGAAGGTAATTTACATACCTAGCACTGATGAATACCTGTGCTACCAGTTCCACAACATTGAGCCCTATTTTGAAAAGGACAAGCTGGAACTGCACAAGGTAGATATTAATACTATCGAATCTTTAGCAGGTGTGCATTTTGTAAATGGTGTTATTTCTGCCAGCTACGTATCGCCAACACCGAACAACTAATACGTAAATATTCTTATTAATAAGCCACCTGTTTCGCAGGTGGTTTTTTTATGTCGTGAGTTGCCGCCAGAAGACCATAAAAGTAAAGGCCCGAAACCGGGCCTTACTTGTATATACAAAAAATGATGCGGTATCTTAAGCGAGGTCTATTTCCGTATTATCGCCAATATTCAGGCTTTGGCTAAGGCCGCGAACAAAGGCATCGCTACCTATGATACTGCTGTTGAGCACTACCTGTTGCAGTTCGGCATAAGAGCCGATAATGGAATCCTTCACAATAGAAGATTCAATTTTCGTGTTTTCGCCTATGGTAACGTTGGGGCCGATTATAGAATTGCTGATAGAGCAACCTTCGGCAATGTTTACCGGGTGTATGATGACGGTATTTGCAAACGGATCGAGCGGGGCCTGGCCATGATCGTCCTCCATCTGTTTCAGCAATATTGCGTTGGTAGAAAGCAGCGTTTCTTTCTTTCCGCAATCGAACCAGTTGTTTACCCTGAAGGCGTGTAACTGTATACCTTCCTCCAGCATCAGCTGCAAGGCGCTTGTCAGGTGGTATTCGCCATTTTCGTCGGCCGGCTGTGCCAGGTGGCGCCCCAGGGCTTCGTACATATTCCTGGACTCCTTTATATAGTAGATGCCCACCATTGCCATATTAGACTTTGGTATGAGTGGCTTTTCTACCATACGCACCACATTGTCTTTATCGTTCAGTTCGGCAACGCCAAACCTGCGGGGGTCATCTACCTTACGCACGCCTATCTGAGATACGCTGCTGTTGATCACGTCTTTTACATTATAGTCGCATACGGTATCACCCAGTACTATCATTACTTCGTCATCGCCTACGGCCTCCCTGGTTATATAAATAGCATGGCCCGTTCCGCGGCGATCGTTCTGGCTCACAAAGGTGCAGGTAAGCTGAGGATAGTTACGATCGATATAACGCTGTATTTTTTCACCAAGATAGCCTATAACAAATACAAATTCTGTTACCCCGGCATCTATCAGTTGGTCTACTATTACGCCAAGTATGGTTTTACCTGCAATAGGTATTAAAGCTTTGGGTTGCGTATATGTTAGTGGCCTTAGTTTAGTGCCTGCTCCTGCTACTGGTATTATTGCTTTCACAGTTTGTGTTTGAAGCGGTGAAATTACAACTTAATCCTGTACGGGGTGGACAGGCAGATTAAAAAATGACGCAAAAAAGAGAATACGCCTGCCGGCAACATGCCAACAAAACAACGGTTTATATATTAGTACACATTGTGTTGATTAGTGCACCGCACCTTCCCGCCTGCACAAAAGCAAGGGTGGTAAAAGCAACAAAAGCCCCGGAAACACCGGGACTGATAAAGTATAAGCAAAGTATGGTCGTGTTTTAGAAAGTAGCTGCGAACGCACCCAGCTTCATGTGTAGCTGTGTACGGTTGGTAACCATGTCGCTCTTAAGCTGCCATATATCGCGGTACAAATTCTGCTGATTGGTCATTGTTGGCATGTAAGAACTACCTGAAGAAACAATGTTCTGTTTGGTAACGGCCAGTTCTGACAGCATCATAGTATGTACCTCATTCCACTTAGCCTGAGCCAATGTCATGTTTCCGGCACCTATCAGGGAGTCCAGCTGGTTTACTTTTGCAGTAAAGTCTGTAACTGATACGGTTTGGGCATGTACTTTCTGTGTTGGGATCGCACAGGTCGCAGAGAGCAGGCAGCAAACAAATAGAATACGTTTCATCACTTTATTTTTTTTTAAAGTTATACAAATTTCGGAAATAATTCACTTATTCTTCATCTAAGACAGATGCACCCCCCCTGTATAGTTGGGTCGCATAGCGTAAAGATGGAGAAATAATTAGTTTTCCCAGACCCAGTTTGTCCCATTTGGCATCTACTGCCATTATAGTTTCCTGGTTTGCTGCTATTATATTTGGCCAGGGGCGCTCAAAATTGTCCAGTTTTTTGGTCTTGCGGGTGCCATCCAGGCCCAATATATTTTTTTCTGGTCCGCCATACATATTGTCTCTGCGCGGATCCATGTTATTGCAAAAGCGCCACAGCACATCAGCCAGGTCATCAGCATTTACGGTATGCTCCACATACACGATCATTTTAATGCCTTTCAGACCCGGATCGTTGCACAGTTGCTGGTGCAGGCTGGCAACATGGCCCGGCTTGTCTTTCTTTACAGACACAAACAAAACGGGTATGTTATGCGTGCGGGCCAGTGTGTCATTAAGGCTTGTTACTTCAGGGTAGGCGGCCATTAATTGCTCTTTTGAAAAACTTTGCGCCAACTTGAAAGGCAGTAGTGGCTCCGTTAGCTCTTCTTCCCACTTTTTCGTGCCGTCTATACACATTTTACCGCCGAAGCCCAGTTTCGAGCAACTGTGGTCCAGCACATCCATTGGTCCCTGGCTGAAGTACACATCTGTAACAGGGTTTATATTGTTGAAAACGTATTTGGCCAATGCCAGGTAGTCGTCAATTTTGATATTGCCATCGGCCAGTACAAGTATCTTGTTAAACATCATTTGTCCGGCGCCCCACATAGCATTCATCACCTTGGCGCCTTGGCCCGGATATTCTTTGTTGATAGTGGCAATCACCAGGTTGTGGAACACGCCCTCTACCGGCATATTCATATCGGTTATTTCCGGCACCATGGTCATTTTTATGGGCGCCAGGAATATACGCTCAGTAGCCTTGCCTATCCAGGCGTCTTCCTGCGGCGGTATGCCAACTATTGTGGCGGGGTAAATAGCATCTTTTTTGTGCGTAATGGCCGTAACGTGAAAGCGTGGATACCAGTCGGGCAAGGAGTAATAGCCGGTATGGTCGCCAAACGGGCCTTCCCAAATCAGTTCTTCGCCCGGGTCTACGTAGCCCTCTATAATAAAATCGGCATCTGCCGGTACTTCTATTTCCGGTTGAGTGATACATTTTACCAGTTCCACCTTCTTCTTCCTCAGGAAGCCGGCCAGCATGTACTCATCTACATTGTCTGGCAGCGGGGCTGTGGCCGCGTAAGTGTATACAGGGTCTCCGCCAAGCGCTACTGCTACCGGCATACGCTTGCCCAGTTTTTTATATTCGTTGTAGTGGCGGGCCGATACTTTGTGCTTATGCCAGTGCATGCCCGTCATGTCTTTTTCGAACACCTGCATCCGGTACATGCCTATATTGCGGATGCCGGTATGTGGTTCGCGGGTATGGATGGCAGGCAGGGTAACGAATGGACCGCCGTCTTCGGGCCAGCATTTCAGGATGGGTATTTTGCCCAGGTCCGGGCTATGCATCACCACTTCCTGGCAGGCACCACGGCCTTTTACTACCTTAGGCATCCAGGAGGCAAACTTGCCCAGTTGGGGCAGCATGGCCAGTTTTTCCAGCATACCATTCTTAGGTGTAGACAGCGTTTTGAAAAGTGCTTCTATTTCGTGCATTACGTCGTCAAGCCGTTCTACGCCAAGGGCAATACACATGCGCTTTTCGTTGCCCATGCTATTGATGAGCAGGGGGAAATCCGTTCCTGTATTTTCGAATAATAATGCCTTGTTCCTGTCGGGTGTTTTAGATATCCTGTCGGTAATCTCAGATATCTCCAGTTCGGGGTTTACATATTCTTTTATCCTAACCAGTTCACCCGCTTTATCCAGTGTATCTACAAATTCTCTTAACGATCTGTATGCCATGACACAAAGGTAACAGACATAGTGTTATCGCCGTTATTTACAGAATCAATAGTGCATTAGTTAGCAAGGCCGGCTTTCATAGCATACATTACCAGGCCGGTACGCGATGTAACGCCCAGCTTTCCAAACAGCGCTTCACGATATCCGTCTATAGTGCGGGGGCTAAGAAACATCTGTTCTGCTATCTCCTTATAGGTCAGTTCCGAGCAGCACAGTTGAAGGAACTGAAATTCCCGATCGTTGATCTCCGGGGCCAGCTTATCGTATGACGACTGTACCTGGTGCATCCGCCGGCCGCTTACCAGATCTGAGTGATAATACTGGTGCACCATTACCCCGCGTATAGCGTCTCTCAGGTCTTCCGGATCGTTATCTTTCAGGATGTATCCATTTGCCCCTGCCCGCAACATTCTTATAATATTCAGCTCGGTATCGTACATAGAGAGGGCCAGCACCTTTACCTGTGGCCAGCGGCTGCGTACGGCTGCTGTAGTATCATAGCCGTTCATTTCCGGCATGTTGATGTCAATGACGCAAACGTCGGGTAGTATATCTGCCTTTTCCAGCTTCGTCAGCAGTTCTTTGCCCGTACCGGCCTCTATGGTCACGGTCATACCATCGAATTTAGATATTATTTCTGCTACCCCTTTACGCAGGATCACATGGTCATCGGCAAGTGCAACTGTTATCATGGTTTTTTTAGATTGATGCTTTAACAGCAACCGCCAGTTTTACTTCTGTGCCGGCCGAGTCTGAAGATATCGCTAGTTTTCCGCCCAGCAGAGCGGCCCTTACGTGCATATTATTCAGGCCCAGCCCGGCTTCACCTATCGCATCGGGGTCGAATCCGGAACCGTTGTCTTTTACGGTTACCGTAAACAGGTCCGGAGCGAAATCCAGGAACACATCTATCTCTGTTGGTGATGCATGTTTCAGCGCATTATTAATAGCTTCCTGTACTATTCTAAATATAAGTAATTGCCTGTCAGTATCCAATATATATTCATCGCCTGTCTTGTAAACACCGCAATTTAATTCCCTGGCCGAGCAGATGTAGGCCAGATCTTTACGAATAGCAGCTTCCAGCCCGGCCTTGTCTATATAGCTGCTGTTGAGCGTATGGCTAACGTTGCGCAGGGCGCTGATGGCTTTGCCCAGCAGGTCGGTGCTGTCTGATGCTTTCTTTACCACATCCAGTTCTTTACTGCTGTTTTTGATGCTGAAGAGCTGCATCTTTACCAGGCTCAGCAGCTGGCCTATATTGTCGTGTATCTCTTCTGAAAAATATCGGAACGATTGCTCCTGCACCTCCAGTCTCGACATCAGCAATTGATTCTGATAATTGTTTTCCATTTGTTGTTTTTCCAGCAGGTTTTGATACTGCTTTTTTTTGTGAGTGATAAGGAATATGATGAGGAATAACCCCAGCATAGTAAGAGCCAGGCTTCCGGCTAGGAATATTGGTAATATGTATGGATCAATGGACAAATTTTCCTCTTTTTTGAAAATATAGCACTAAACCGAGACCGATATATAATATGCAAGTAGCTACCCATATACAGATGAATAAATATTTGTAAAATGATGGGTATAGTTGAAATAATGCGTTGCAAGTACCCCAATATAAGTATGTAATGCACCAATATATAAATAGTAGGGTTGTGATCCAGAAATGCACACTCCTAAATAGTTGTATGTTTTCATTTGACAACATGTAATAAAAGCTAAACATTGCAACTGCAATTACTGTAATACCCTCAACGATTATAAAATATTGGTAGAAAGACTGATAAGATAAACGCAATATTATTGCCACTATTACAAAAGTGCCAACAATTGCACCGGCAAGGATAACCCCCAGATTGTATTTTCTAAGTTTATGGATGCTATTGTTAAAGTACCACATAATGCAAGCAAACTGTGCCGGGCAGGATAAGGAATATATCAGGTGGTTACTGTGATATAGTCGTGCAGATGTGTAGGCGATCGGCTCAGTTTCCAATACAATGAAAACAAGAAAAAAAATGGAGATGGCAGTCTTATCTTTAAAAGAAAGGCGATACATACTCAATGTAAAAGAAATGTAGAGCACGATCAGATAAATATAGAACTGCCAGATTGCCATAGGTTACCGATGTGTTATTGTGTCGATTACTCGACCAAGAACTCGCGGATAATAGTAGCCGTCTTCCTTTGTTCTGTCTGTTACCAGGTTGTCATATTGTGCATTGCAATCAGCATTGACTGCCGGTTTGTAAGTGGGAATATTACTTTCGGAAGAGCCAAGCTGGATATCAAATTCGGGGCAAATTGAAGGACAGGCTGCAATTTGATCGTAAACATATTCTACCCCATTTTTTTTAATAGTAAAATAGTTGCCATTCTTATCAAAAGGAACGATTATCATACTCCACTTACCGTTATCCTGCGCGCAAAATAGTTTCATATAGCGAATAGGAAAGGCATGTTGCTTGGCAGAGTCTATAATTTCCGTAATTGCAGGAAATGGAATATAAAATGATCTAAGTTGATTATGCAAATGTTTTGGCTTTATGGAGTTCAGATAGGATTGTATTTTAACTTTTGCATTTTCCAGTTTGATGAGTTTTCCCTGGGCAAGGAGTGGTGCAATAGATTGCCCATCTAAAAATATCTCATTGGGTTGCACATTAATATCTGAACTGGCGAATAGGTTAGCGGTGAAATCAGATAGCATCTTCGCGCTGTCTGCGTGAAGGTTGCCGTTAGGATTGGCAATAGAAGCAGCAATTGCTTTATAAATTGCCACGCTGTCGGTATATTCTGTTTTTTTATTCACTAATCCGCAAGAGCTAATGTAAAGGGTGGTGCACAAGAGGAATAATGTTGTTACCAGGTTTCTCATAACTATGGCTTTAAGAAGGTGATTTAAAAGTAAAAAAAATAATTGTTATTCATTACTAATTTATTCTGTGCTGATGATGTAAAAGTAACACAGCTATAATTGGTCGTATACCGTATTTTTCCCGTTTTTGGGGAGGGTATTTAATGCAAAGATCCCGGCCGCTACTGGCCGGGATCTTATAATATTTGGGGGGGTATTAATTGCTATGGCACTTCTACCACATTCAGTATTTCGTTCAATATCTGTTCGCTGGTGATGTTCTCTGCTTCTGCCTCGTAAGTAAGCCCTATGCGGTGGCGCATCACGTCGTGGCATATGGCGCGGATATCTTCCGGTATCACATAGCCTCTGCGCTTAATGAACGCATATGCCTTGGCCGCCAGTGCCATATTGATGCTGGCGCGCGGAGAGCCGCCGTAGCTGATGTATGGCTTAAGTTTACCCAGCTTATACTCTTCGGGGAAGCGGGTAGCGAAAACAATATCCAGTATATACTGCTCTATCTTTTCGTCCATATACACCTCGCGTACCAGTTTGCGTGCTTTAAGTATGTCTTCGGTAGTTACTACCGGGTTTATTTTACTCATGCCGCCCGGATTAATGTTTGAACGGATGATCATGCGCTCTTCTTCCTTTTTAGGATAAGTGATCACCAGTTTCAGCATAAATCGGTCTACCTGTGCTTCGGGTAACTCATAAGTACCTTCCTGCTCTATTGGGTTTTGTGTGGCAAGTACCAGGAAGGGCTCTTCCAGCGGGTAGGTATGCTCACTTATGGTCACCTGGCGTTCCTGCATGGCTTCCAGCAGCGCACTCTGCACCTTAGCTGGGGCGCGGTTAATTTCATCGGCCAGGATAAAGTTGGCGAAGATAGGCCCCTTGCGGACATTGAACTTATGTTCCTGCGGGTTATACACCATGGTGCCCAGCACATCGGCAGGCAGGAGGTCGGGGGTAAACTGTATACGGGCAAAACGGGCATGTATAGCCGATGCCAGCGACTTGATGGCGAGTGTTTTTGCCAGGCCGGGTACGCCTTCAAGCAGCACATGGCCATTGGCCAGTAGGCCTATCATCAGGCGCTCTACCATGCCTTTCTGGCCTACCACGGCTTTGTTCAGCTCCATGTTCAGCAATTCTATGAACGCACTTTGCTGATGTATACGCTCATTCAACTCCCTGATGTCAACTGAAGATGTTATGTCCATATTTGTTGTTTGGTTCAGATTTTCCAAAAATAGAAAAGGCACCCATTATTGTAAAGTGCTTTGCATGCAATTTAACTTTTTTTAAAAGCCTGCTGCATACTGTCTCAGCACAGATGTGCCGATTGCAGTATTTTTGCCACTTATCAACTTAAAACCTGTAAATGGAGAGTTTTGACGTGCGGTGGTTCAACACCCAGATGATGCTGAGAGAGCGTTTCGGCAAGTTGCCTGATATGGAAGCCATACTTTTTCTCATTGGTATGAATGAGCTGGGCAGCCAGCCACCCGAAAAGTTTACCAAAGAGCAGAAGCAAGACCTGATGCATGTTGCGGTGTGTACACTACTGTCGCAGGTAGGGTACTACGAGTTTACCGGGAGGGATGAAGCCGGCTGGCCTCACTTTCACGAATTGCAGCGGCCCGACATTAACGGAATGGATCAGCAGGAGATAGTTTTGAAAGAGTGTATCATGATGTACTTTGACAAAATGGATAAAGAAATAGAAAATGCCCACGGTTAACCGCGGGCATTTTCTATTGTGGCTTATCTTATCGCTTATCTTATAAGCGTAACCTGGCCCTTATACATTTTCTGAGTTCCGTCTGGCTTGGCAACAATTATCTGGTAGTTGTATACGCCCATATCAAGCGCTACGCCTTCAAAGGTGCCATCCCATCCTTTATTCGATTCGTTGGTATTGTTGTTCTCAAATACGCGCTGTCCCCAGCGGTTATATACTTCAAACAGTACCAGCTTCTGGTAGCGCATATTCCTCATCCGGAATACATCGTTAAGGCCGTCTCCGTTTGGTGTGAATGCCGACGGAACGAACTCTGAAGAGCCATCGTCTACCAGGATAGTAACCTTTCCGGAATCACGGCAGCCCCACTGATTCATAGCATAGCAGATAAACGTAGTGGAGTCATACAAAGTAGCTACCGGGTTGTTGATGTTTGGATTAGTAAGAGACCCGTTATTAGGTGTCCAGTAAAACACCAGCGGATAAGGGGTTAAGTTCTCTGCATTCAGCTGTACATCCGATCCGTAGGTTACCATAGTGTTGGCAGGGGTTACGGCTATGTTTGCAGGAGGCCTTACCGATATGGTTATCATGTCGGTACTTGTGCACCCGTTAGGCGATGTTATGGTAACTGAATACGGATAATCGCCAACTAAGGTAGAAGAGAATGTAGGTGTAAGCGAAGTGCTGTTGTCCAGGTAAGTGCCGGGTGTCCATACTGTTGTTACCGGTAAAGACGGAGGCGTGCTTACCACGTCAGGCAATACAGATTCGCCTTTACATACTGCCGTATCGCCTGTTCTAATGTCTACATGCGGCGCTTCTACTATGTATGTAACCGTGTGAGACACATTTGGACAGCCAGGGAAAGAGGCAGTTACAGTTAAGGTCACATTGGCTGCAATATTTGCCGTAGGTGTCGGGATGTCTGGATTATCAAGAAATGACGCAGGCTCCCAATGGTAAGAAAATTCAGAACTGCCCGATAACCTGATCGGTATCAGTGCACTAAAACATATAGTACTATCCGGGTTTTGCAGTACAAAGTCGTTTGGCGCAACATGCACGTTTATTGAGTCTGTGGCAATACATAAAGAAGCCGCATCTGTAAGTGTGATAGCAAAAGTGTAGTCGCCCGACGCTGTTGGCGTGATAGTTGGCGATGGGGTGGTAGCCCCTGCTATTACGGTGCCTGGCGTCCAGCTGAAATAGTAGCTATCACCCGGCGGTAATACAGCTAGTGGGCCAAGAACCGGGTTCAGGCTGCCGCCAAGGCATATGGTAGTATCTGGTGTAAGTATATTCACATGAATAGGATCAAATATATCCATGGTCACAGTATCTATGCCGCCGGCGCTGCCCCCGCAGGAAAATGTTGTTTGTACATAAAGCTGCACCTGCACATGGCCCGACGTTGTATTAAGCGGGTTAATTACAATAGATGCAGAGATATTGCCCGCAGGAATAATAACGCTGTCTGCGATAGTTGCATAGTCAACACCATTTACAGCAGTGCCGCCGGTGGTATAATGTATAACATAGTCGCTTGCCTGCGGCGCGCTGAGGTGAAAGGTGAACTGGCCTGTAGTGCAGCCACGTACACAATATGGGCCCTGTGTGGTATCCGAAGTTGTAAGACCCGATGAATTCACGGAAATACCTGTAGAGGAAAGACTGCCCGCTTCCAGGAATACCCCCGAGTCGTAGCTCCAGTCGGTGCCATCTGCAATACCTATTTTCAGGTGATACACTTCGCATGCCGTAACACGCGCAATAGCAGTAAGCTTGGTAGTAAGGCCATCGTAAGTAATAGTTGTTCCAGCTGAATTGTTTACGTAATAAGCGCAGAAAGGAGAGCCGGCGCCCAATGAGGTGCATGTTGTCAGTGAGCCGCCGCCGGTCGGGCCACAGTTCACGCTGTTGATACAAACCGGAATAGTAGTGCCGGGCACAAGCGCAATATTGGTTGGGGTAGCAAATCCGGGACCGGAAACGAAGAAGCCAAACACATCATTAAAGTTGGTACATGTAAAGCTGGTGTATTCCTCTGAGCCGAAAACATAATTGAACTTGATGGTATCGCCGGTTGGGCGGAAGTCAAATTCCAGGATACAACGGTCGTTCGTAGGCTGCCCCGCAAGCGCAGTAAGCTGGGGATCGCCCGGAAGGCTCCAGCTTGTAGAAGCAAAGTTACTGGCGGGACCATCTGCGCCATATGCAAAAATAGATGGACGTGAGAACGAACGCCCGGATGAGAGCACAACACCACTATCGAAACCAACGGTAGATACCCCGACAAAAATGCCATTGGCACTATCATGACAGGTTAACACAGGTGATGTAACAGATACGCCGCCACCTACCAACTTATTAGCCAGTGCGTTGGCTGTTTGTGCAGGGCTTACAACAATTTGCGCTTTTGCACCATTGCAAAACGAAAGCAAAAATGAGACAGAAAGAGCTAGGGATGTAAATATCTTCCTCATAGTTATTTAATTATTCCGCTATTTAAGAGCATGTAATTCGGAAAGGTACAGAAAAAATTATAAAAAATATAACTATAGGTGATATTTTCTGATGTATAGTATTTTCTGGGCGTATAAGTGCTTAATCCTCTTAACAAAATATTGTGAGTGTTAGTTTTATGAATTAGCGCGTTTTTTGCTTCTCTAAAAGCTTAAACACATATTTATGTTGAAGAACGCCTTTTTAGCCACCTCTTTTTTTGTAGTTGCGATACAACCGGTAGTTAATGCACAAACCAATCAGAAGCTTAATCTTGAAAATGCAACAGTGTTCATTAGCGGAGCAGAACTCACCAGCACAGCGCATATCAACCTTGCCAAGGGGGAGAGTGAGTTTCTTTTTTCTAATGTAGCAGGTAACATCAACACGCAAAGCATTACTGTAGGTGCTACCAACGGCGTGGTGGTAGAGTCCGTAACGTTCCAGAATAACTATGTGTCGGATGAGAATCTTTCGCCAAGGGTAAAGGAAATAAAAGACAGTATAGAGCTAATGAACCAGCGCCGCCAGCCTGTGAGCAATAAAATAGCCGCGCTCGACGAACAGATAGCAGTGCTGCAGGCCAACAGGAAAGTGGGTGGAGATAAGACCGGCCTGAGTGTAGCAGAGCTGACCAAAATGCTGGAACTGGTAAGTAATAAAATGGAGGCATGCCTGAACCAGAAGAATAAGGAACAGGATAACCTGAAAAAGATAGATGAACGGATAGCAGTGCTGAACAAACAGCTGGCGGAAGAGCAAAAGCGCAACTACCAGCCCGGCGGACAGTTACTTGTTAAGTTTTATGCTAAAGAAAGTACCGGTAGCAATATTGCCATAAGCTATGTGGTGCCTAATGCCGGCTGGACACCCGTTTACGATGTAATGGCTCCGGATGCCCATAGCCCGGTGAGTATTTACTACAAGGCGAATATTTACCAGAACAGTGGCGTAAAATGGAACAATGTGCATCTTACACTGTCTACCGGCAACCCGCAGGAAGGTATGCAGGCACCGGTGCTCAGCCCATGGTACCTGTCGTTTTACAACCCGCAGCCATACCTGTATAAGAACCAGGTAATGGCGGCGCCGCGGGCGGCGTACGAGGTAGAAAAGAAGGTGGTAACAGGATCTGCCGATATAGATATGGCCCAGGGTGCAACAATGGATAACTACGTAACTGTAGATAACGCCGGCATCAACACTTCGTTCGATATAGAACTGCCGTATACCATACCAAGCGATGGGCAGCAGCACCTGGTGGCGGTAAAGAAGTATGAAGCCCCTGCCACTTACGAATATTTCGCAGCACCGAAGGCGGATGCAGATGCCTTCCTGGTGGCTAAGATCACCAACTGGCAAGATCTGAACCTGTTGCCCGGTCAGACCAATATTTTCTATGAAGGCACTTATATAGGACAGGGATATATAGATACCCGCAATACGCAGGATACAATAAGCTTGTCGCTGGGCAGGGACAAAAAAATAATAGTGAAGCGCGAGCGTGATAAAAAACTGCGCAGTGTGAAGACCATTGGTACTAATGTGCGCGAAACATTTGCCTACACAATAACAGTGCGCAATACCCGTAAAGATGCGGTAACCATGGTTGTGCAGGACCAGTTGCCGGTAAGTGGAGATAAAGACATAGTGCTGGAGGATACCGACACCGGCGGGTCGGAATACAGCGAGACAACAGGCATGATGAAATGGCCGGTAACGCTGAAGCCTAATGAAACAAAAACACTGCACTTCGGCTTCACGCTTAAATATCCAAAAGGCAAAACCATAAGCAATTTGCCCCGGTAAACCGCTTTAACAAAACATTCATACACAGGGAGCTCGGGTTGGGGCTCCCTTTTTTCGTCTGTATATCAAAGCGAAAGATTATGAACACAAAAAATATCCTTGCGGTAATGGCCCTTTTTGTTGGTGCAACTGCACATGCTGAGACAAGACAAAAATTGGTAATGGAGCATGCAACTGTTTTTCTGCGTGGTGCAGAGATATCCTGCACAGCAAAGGTGACGCTGGTAAAGGGCGAGAACGAATTCATCTTTAGCAACGTGGCCAACAATATAAACACGGGTAGCGTGCAGATAAGCGCCACCAATGGTGTGGCGGTGCAGTCGGTAAATTTTCAGAACTACTACCAGCCGAAACCCGAGGTGATAACACAGGTAAAAACATATGATGACAGCATAAAGCGACTGAGCCGCAGACGCGTATTTATAGCCAACAAAATAGAGGTGCTGGATGACCAGATAACTGCTATTAAAACCAGCCTGTCTACAGACAATACACTGCCAGCATCAGAATTATCTAAAAGACTGGAAATGGCAGGAACAAAACTACAAGCCTGCCTCGATAGCAAGTCGAAACAGGAAGAGATACTACAGGGTATAGATGAGCAGATAGCACAGTTGCAGCAGTTGCAACAACAGCAAACCGAAGAGCGAAAGGAAAAGCCTGTGCCGGGTGGGCAATTGCAGGTAAAATTATATGCTTCGCAGGCTACAACCAGCGCCGTTACCATCACCTATATTATGCCCGATGCGGGCTGGTTGCCCATATATGATATAATGGCTGATGATATAAAAAGCCCCGTGCAGATATATTACAAGGCCAATATTTACCAGCGCGGCGGTATACCCTGGGACAACGTAAAGCTAACACTGTCCACCGGCAATCCGCAGGAGGGTATGCAGGTGCCCGTTGTCAACCCGGTATATGTATCGTTGTATACACCACCACCAATAACCACCACTACAACTACTACCGCATCGGTACAGAATGTAGTTGTAAAAAGCTATAAAAAGCCACTGGTAGATAAGTATAAAGAAACCACCGTGCTGACCGCAGAAGAGATAAAAAACAAGCCTACTACTAACACAACCGACCTTGTGGCACTTACGCCAGGCATCTACCAAAGCCAGAGAGGACAGGCTGTTAACAGCGATGGAGGAAGAACGACCGGTAACTTATATGCAATAGATGGTGTGCAGGCGCAGAGTTCCGTTGCCAGCTATGTAAATGTGAATAATGATGGCATGAATACCACGTTCGATATAGACCTGCCGTATACTATACCCAGCGACGGGCAGCAGCACCTGGTAGCAGTGAACAAGTATAAGGCAAATGCCACTTACGAATATTATGTGGCACCTAAGTTTGACCGGGATGCCTTCCTTATCGCTAAGGTAACAGACTGGCAGGAACTAAATTTACTGCCTGGGCAAACCAACATTTTTTACGAGGGCACCTTCATTGGTCAAGGCAATATAAACCCTCAGCAGCTGGGCGACACCATGCGCATATCGCTTGGCCGCGATAAGAAGATAATTGTAAAGCGTGAACGCAACAAAGAGCTGCGCAGTACCAAAAATATAGGCAGTAATGTAAAAGAACAAATGGCCTACACCACAACCATACGTAATACGCGCAAAGAAGCCATAAACATTATACTGGAAGACCAGGTGCCGGTAAGCAACAACAGCAGCGTGGCAATAGAAGATGTAGAGACAGGAACGGCCGAGCGCAATGAAAGTACAGGCTCGCTTAAGTGGGCACTTTCTGTAGCTTCTAACGAGACAAAGACCAACACCTTTACATATACTGTTAAGTATCCTAAGAGCGGCATTATACAGCAGTGACAGGCAGACCGGACTTAAGCACAAACGCCCCGAACGATCCGGGGCGTTTGTATTTTGCTAAAACTATTGCTTATTCCTTGCTTATCCGTATTTCCCGCACAACGAAACCGTTGTCTTTCAGTTTCATAAGCAGGTACAGGGTATATTTACTACCTCCGCTGTTAAAGGTTGCTATCATGGAGCGGTTGTTGCCGGTTGGCGTGCCGGTATCCATAACGTTAAAGTCGCGTACAGGGTTTTTCTCAAAAAAATCCTTTACAACGATCTCTGCCTGGTTGCGGCTGTAGTTAGAGGCGTTATTGTTTATAGATACAGGTACATACGCATCAAAGTTTCTTGTTATTTCCTGTATTTTATTATTCCTGAAAGCCCATACAACATCCTCCACCGGCGACTTGCTACCCTGTGCTGATGCTGTTCTGTTTATAAAACAACTTAATAAAAATAATAATATCTTAAATGTCTTATTCATTGGGATTGTTCACCTTTTCGTTAAATCACACTGTTTACCCCTCAAAAATCAAGCCAAATATTGCCCGAATGGGTGTAACGACATGTTTTTTTATTTTGCGAGCATTACTTGCTTCACAGGTATAGCACCGGTTAAACGGAGCCTAAGATACGAATATTTTTTAACGTTTATTTATCCACAATTGTGCATTTTGCAGGCCTTTCCAGCCCAGTGTTAACTTGTTGAAACCATATAATTAAGCTACATTTGTAAAGCAAAATATTGGGCTTTTGGCCCGTCATATATGGCTTTTGGCTATGTAGTCTAATTAAAAGATCTTACTTCGGTAAATATAATGAGTACAGAAAACGAAATTTTACAAGTTCCGAAAGAATATAACGCGGATAGCATAACGGTATTGGAAGGACTGGAAGCGGTGCGTATGCGCCCATCCATGTACATCGGCGATACCGGGCTGAAGGGATTGCACCACCTGGTGTATGAAGTTGTAGATAACTCCATCGACGAAGCGCTTGCCGGCCATTGTAAGAATATAGTCGTTTCTATAAACGAAGACAATTCCATTACTGTAGAAGACGATGGCCGTGGGATACCTACCGGTATCAACGCCAAAGAAGGCCGTTCTGCCCTGGAGGTAGTAATGACCGTGCTGCATGCCGGCGGTAAATTCGATAAAGACAGCTATAAGGTTTCCGGCGGTCTGCACGGTGTGGGTGTAAGCTGTGTAAACGCACTCAGCAGCCACCTGCATACCACTGTGTGCCGCGAGGGCAAAATATTTGAACAGGAATATAAAATGGGTATCCCGCAGTATCCTGTAAGAGAAATAGGCACGACTGATAAAAGGGGTACTACCCAGCATTTTCTGCCCGATCCTACTATATTTAAAGATACTGTTTACCATCGTTCTATCCTGGCCAACCGCCTGCGCGAGTTGTCTTTCCTTAATAAGGGCATCCGCATTACGCTCAACGATAAGCGCGAGGGTTTTGAAGAAGACTATGTGCCAACCGAAACCTTCTACAGCGAAGGCGGTATAGTAGAATTCGTACTGTTGCTGGATCAGAAGGCGAAGCGCGAGCAGCTGCTGAGTGAGCCGATATTTGTTGAAACACATGACAAGGAAAGCAATGTGGCGGTAGATGTGGCATTGTCTTACAACTCGTCTTACAACGAGCATATCTTCTCTTATGTAAACAATATCAACACCATAGAAGGTGGTACGCACGTGGCGGGCTTCCGCAGGGCCATTACTCGTGTGTTCAAAGCCTACGGCGACAGGAACAAATTGTTCGAAAAAGCCAAGGTGGAGATCACCGGCGATGACTTCCGCGAGGGCTTGAGTGCTATTATATCCGTAAAGGTACCTGAACCGCAGTTCGAAGGCCAGACCAAAACCAAGCTGGGTAACAACGAGGTGATGGGCGTGGTAGACGTATGTGTGAGCAAAGTGCTGGATATCTTCCTTGAAGAACATCCTAAGGATGCCAAGATGATCATTGACAAGGTGATACTGGCAGCACAGGCACGTGCCGCAGCCAAAAAGGCCCGCGAAATGGTACAGCGCAAAAGCGTGCTTACCGGTGGCGGTATGCCCGGCAAACTTGCCGACTGCTCTGACAAAGACCCTGAAAAATGTGAACTATACCTGGTGGAGGGGGACTCGGCCGGTGGTACTGCCAAGCAGGGCCGCGACCGTCACTTCCAGGCTATCCTCCCGCTAAGGGGTAAGATCCTGAACGTAGAAAAAGCACAGGAACATAAAATATACGAGAACGAGGAAATTAGGAATATGTTTACCGCCCTGGGCGTGAGCATAGGTACTCCTGAAGATCCTAAACAGCTGAACCTTACCAAGCTGCGCTACCATAAGATCGTTATCATGACCGATGCCGATGTGGATGGATCGCACATTGCCACATTGATCCTTACTTTCTTTTACCGTTATATGGAAGACCTGGTAAAGCAGGGCTACGTATACCTGGCACAGCCACCGCTGTACCTGGTAAAAAAAGGCAAGGAGCAGCACTATGCCTGGGATGATGAGCAGCGCAAGGCCTGGGTAGAAAAACTGGCCAACGGCCGCGAAGACAGCGTAAGCATACAGCGATACAAAGGTTTGGGTGAGATGAACGCAGAACAGCTGTGGGACACCACCATGAACCCTGCCACCCGTACGCTGAAGCAAATAAGCATTGAGAACAGCGTAGACGCCGATGGTGTATTCTCTATGCTTATGGGCGAAGAAGTACCCCCTCGCCGCGACTTTATTGAAAAACACGCCAAGTTCGCTAAGATCGACGCGTAATAGATATTTGAATAATTACCGAGAGGCAGCCGGAAGGCTGCCTCTTTCTTTTTTAACCATCCTTTTATATACAATCAGTTACATTTGTAACATGGCAAATTTTGGCTTCCGGGATGTTCCGGTAGTGGTTAAGAATATCATTATTATCAATATAATAATGGTGGTGCTTCAACTGGTATTGTTCCCTATGGGTATTAACCTGCAAAACTACCTGGCGCTCCACTATTTTACCGGCGAACATTTCCACTGGTGGCAGTTCCTTACGCATATATTCATGCACGGCAGCCCAGATCTGCACGATCTTGGAGAGACGGTGGCGCATATATTTTTCAATATGTTTGGCCTGTACATGTTTGGTAGTGTTATAGAAAACAGGCTTGGTGCTCAGCGATTTCTTATCTTTTATCTTATTTGTGGTATGGGCGCGGGGTTGTGCTACCTGGGGGTAAACAGCCTGGAGTATGGGTCTATTTACAAGGAGATAATGGCGTTTCAGCAGCATCCTACACTACAGGGTTTCAGCGAGTTTCTCAGCAGCCATCATTTGTCGGCATCCAATCAGCTTGTTACCGCCTGGAGCGCAGACCCCGGCTGTGTAGATTGCAAGAACATGGCTGTAGGAGGCATGATGGAATATTACCATAGCCTGGGCGATACACCAATGGTGGGTGCATCGGGCGCCGTTTTCGGGGTGCTGTTTGCTTTTGCTTACCTGTACCCCGATGTGGAACTGTACATTATGTTCATACCTGTTCCGGTTAAAGCTAAATGGGCAGTGGCCGGCTATGCGGCCATAGAATTATTTTCAGGAATAGGGCGCTTCCAGGGCGATAATATTGCACATTTCGCCCATCTTGGTGGTATGTTGTTTGCGTTTATTTTACTGCGCATATGGGTGCGTCGCAGGAACAATTATTATTAATAACTTTACAGTACAATGAGCACGGGGCAAAGAAGATCGGTTCTATCATATATACCGGGATATAAGAATAATGCGGTACTGAAATTGATCATTTTTTCGGGTGTGGCCTATATGACACTGGCCGTTATCTGGGCTATCATGATGATCGTATATGGCAGCAATGCCAACTTCGAGGTATATTTTATGCCCAACATAGCCCTTAATCATGTGTATTTTTTCAAAACCCGCTTCTGGACGATATTTTCTTATGGGTTTTTCCTGCCTCCGAATAATTTTTTGCAGCTTGTAACAAGCATGATGTGGTTGTACTTTTTCGGGTCTGTTGTGCAATCGCTGGTGGGCTACAGGCAGGTGATACCGTTATACCTGTACGGCCTTGTATCGGGCGGCTTGTTTTACTATATCACCCAGTTTTTTCCGGGCAAAGCTGCAGAAATACCGGGGTTGGTTATGGGGCCGCAAACCGGCATTGTTGCTATGGCGGCTGCCGCTATTACGGTAAGCCCGTCTTACAGGTTTTACATATCAGAAAGGCTGAGTATACCTTTATGGGCTCCGGTAGCTATTTTCGCCTTCCTTGCGGTGCTGGGATCGGGCTTTTTTATTCCTGTGCTGGCTATGTTGGTTGCAAGTGGGCTTACAGGCTTTGTGTACATACGTGCGCTCCGTTCGGGCTATCAACCGTCAGCATGGATGTATAATACCATTAATAGCATAGAAGGACTGGTAACACCAGCCGCCGAAAGGCCGGCAAAGCGCAAAAAAGTGCCGTTCGACCCTAATGGCCGCGTTCCCCAGAGCCATATTGACGAAATACTAGATAAAATAAACCAGAAGGGCTACAACTCACTTAGCCGCGAGGAAAAGGAAATGCTGTTGCGCGCCGGCGACAAATAAATATCTTCCGGGCAGAGCAAAGATCTGATTGGTAAAACAATAATCCCCGTTGTTCTGAATCGTCGCTATCCCGATTCAGACAAATGATTCGGACATTTTATTTTACTTTAGCATCCAAATTTGTATACCAATGAATAAAGTAGTTGCCAACGCTGAAGAAGCGGTGCGCGATATACAGGACGGTGCTGTACTGATGCTGGGAGGCTTTGGCCTTTGCGGTATACCCGAGAACTGTATTGCCGCCCTGGTAAAACAAGGTACTAAAAATCTTACCTGCATATCTAACAATGCCGGTGTAGATGATTTTGGCATAGGACTGTTACTGCAAACCAAGCAGGTAAAGAAAATGATATCCTCTTACGTAGGTGAGAATGCTGAATTTGAACGCCAGTTGCTGAGCGGAGAACTGGAAGTAGAGCTGATACCGCAGGGCACGCTGGCCACCCGCTGCATGGCAGCCGGCTACGGCATGCCTGCTGTATACTTGCTGGCCGGCTACGGTACCGAGGTGGCTGAAGGCAAAGAAGTGCGAGAGTTCAATGGTAAGAACTACCTGATGGAAATGGCCTTTGATAGCGACTATGCTATAGTAAAAGCATGGAAGGGCGATAAAATGGGTAACCTCATTTTTAAAGACACTGCCCGCAACTTTAACCCGCTGATGGCCATGGCCGGAAAGATCACCATTGCCGAAGTAGAAGAACTGGTAGAACCAGGCGAACTTGACCCGATGTACATCCATACACCCGGTATCTACGTACACCGTATCTTCCAGGGGAAGGACTACGAAAAGAGAATTGAACAACGGACGGTGAGGAAAAAATAGGGTAATGTGACGGAATGCATCGTTGTTATGAATGCGCTAGAAGCACCTCCCTTGGGTCGGGGTTTAATAACTACCACAAATGCTCATGACCGCAATCATGGATTCGACAAGCTCACCATGACAGCTATATGATGCGCTGCCATCTTTTGGAGTAAACAATAACACAAAAAAGAAACAAAATGCCATTAAATAAGGAACAAATAGCAAAACGAATCGCCCAGGAATTACAGGATGGTTACTATGTCAATTTAGGTATTGGCATTCCTACACTTGTTGCTAATTACATACCTCAGGGTGTTAATGTTGTCCTCCAGAGCGAAAATGGCCTGCTGGGTATGGGGCCGTTCCCTTTTGAAGGGGAAGAAGATGCCGACCTGATTAATGCAGGTAAGCAAACCATCACCACTTTGCCCGGCTCTGTGTTCTTCGACAGCGCAATGAGCTTTGGTATGATACGTGCCGGCAAGGTAGACCTTACCGTATTGGGCGCAATGGAAGTATCGGAAAGCGGCGATATTGCCAACTGGAAGATACCCAACAAAATGGTAAAAGGTATGGGGGGCGCTATGGACCTGGTTGCAGCAGCAAAAAACATTATTGTGGCCATGCAGCACACCAACCCGAAGGGCGAAAGCAAGCTGTTGCCTAAATGCTCTTTGCCACTCACCGGCGTTGGCTGCGTGAAGAAGATCGTCAGCGACCTGGGCGTATTTGATGTTACACCTGATGGCTTTGTATGCATAGAATATGCACCCGGCGTATCCATCGATGAGATAAAAGCAAAAACAGCAGGTAAGCTCACCATCTCTCCCAATGTAAAAGAGATGGCTATATAATTGATAGTACAGTTACGCACTGACAAAATATATAATTGAAGCGGCCGGGTTACAGCCCGGCCGTTTTAGCGATAAGAAACCGGATGGATAAAATAACCATATACCACAACGGCGAGTGCTCCAAAAGCAAGGGGGCCTTGGAATTGCTCCAAGATGCAAATGCCGATTTTGATGTGCACTGGTATCTTGCAAACCCATTGAGCAAAGATGAACTGCGTACACTACTGCACAAGCTGAATATGCAGCCCTCTCAACTCATCCGTAAAAGTGAACCTGTATACAAAGAACAATTTGAAGGAAAGGAATTGACCGAAGATCAATGGCTGGATGCAATAATTGAGCACCCAGTATTGATGGAGCGTCCTATTGTAGAACGGGGCGAAAAGGCAATTGTGGCCCGGCCACCGGAGTTAGTAAACGAATTTATTGGTTAATAAGTACATATATGGCACCCGTCGCTTGTCTCCTTTTACCTCGTTCCCCTTTTAACTTATTAACATAACCGCTTTTTTAACTTATTGACTACCTTTGCCGTTGCTATGCAAATAGAAGTACTGAAGTCGAAGATACACAGGGTTAAGATCACAGAAGCTAACCTGAACTATATCGGCAGTATTACCATAGACGAGGATCTGATGGATGCCGCCAATATGATAGAGAACGAGAAAGTGCAGGTGTTGAATATAGATAACGGAGAAAGGCTCGAAACATATATAATAAAAGGCACACGCGGATCAGGCATGATCTGCATGAACGGTCCGGCAGCGCGCAGGGTATCCGTTGGCGATACGGTAATAGTAATATCTTACGCCACAATGGACTTTGAGGCCGCAAAGAAGCACGTGCCAACCATCATTTTCCCAAAAGACGATAACAGCCTGTAAGGCTTCATCTGCAAGAGCTATGAAGAAAGCCCTGGTAACCATACTGAAGTACGTAATATTCCTGGGGCTTGGAATATGGATCATTTATTACACCCTCAGCAAGCTCAGCTCCGTTCAGCGCACGCAATTGCTTGATGATATTATGGGCGTTAACCCATGGTTTCTTTTTTTCATAGGCGTTGTTGGCGCTGCATCACACTACGTAAGGGCAGCCCGCTGGCGCTACCTGCTGGAGACTATTGATCTGCGTCCTACACTTACCAATACTATGTTCGCGGTAATGATAGGCTACCTGGCCAACCTGGTGTTGCCCCGCGCCGGCGAGGTGGCCAAGTGTACCGTACTGGCTAAGTACGAAGATATGCCTGCGCATAAAATGGTAGGCACTATAGTTGCCGAACGGGCGTTTGATGTACTGTCGCTTATTATAATTGCCGTTGCCACCTTCCTTATAGAAATGAACCGTATCAACAGCTATGTATCGGGGCTGATAGATAAATTCATGAATGGGCATAGTTCCTATTTGCTTTTCATACCGGCTGTACTGGGTCTGGCGATACTGGGGGTTTATATCGTATACAGGAAAAATAAAGATAGCAAGGTTGGCATCATCATTAAAGAAATGACCCACGGTATACTGTCTATCTTTCATATGAAAAAGAAGTGGCAGTTCCTGGGGCTTACCATCATTATGTGGCTGCTCTACGCTTCCCAGATATACCTTGGTCTGTTATGCCTGCCAGCCACACACGATCTGCCGGTAATGGCATCTATGGTGGTATTGGTATATGGCAGTCTTGCACTTATCGTAACGCCTGGCGGCATCGGCGCTTACCCCCTTTTGGTACAGCAGATATTGGCAGGGCCGTATGGCGCAGACGAAGTTACTTCTATGGCTTTCGGCTGGATAGCCTGGGCATTGCAAACAATAGTCATCATTGTTTTAGGTCTCTTGTCACTAGCAGTTATTCACTCTTACAACCAGAAAAGAAATGCACAAGCTACAGTGGATAAAAAATAAGATACACACCCGCGAAGAAATGATACGCCTCTGCAATGTGTGGCGGGCTTCAGGGCAGAAGATCGTATTTACCAACGGCTGTTTCGATATACTGCACCACGGCCACCTGGACCTGCTGGCCAACGCTGCCGATAAAGGTAACAAGCTGGTGCTGGCATTGAACACAGATGCGTCTGTACGCCGGTTGAAAGGCCCTGAAAGACCGGTGACGCATGAAGACGACCGCGCATTCCAGGCAGCATCACTTTTATGTGTGGATGCCGTATGCCTGTTTGACGAAGATACCCCGCTTGAAATAATACAATTGCTGAAGCCCGATGTGCTGGTAAAAGGCGGCGACTACACTATAGATCAGATTGTTGGGGCTCCATTTGTACTGCAAAATGGCGGCTCTGTAGAGATCATTCCGTTCGTATCAGGATATTCTACCACATCTATCATCAGCAGAATTAAGAAATTGTAAAATTTAATATTGGGGCAGCCCTACTATGGGGCGCTTGGGGTTATTTTTGAGCTTTATGTTTAACTACACCAAAAATACCATTGTCCGCGACCTTAGCTGGTTGGCGTTCAATGCTCGTGTGCTACAGGAGGCCAACGATCCGGCCAATCATATTCACGACAGGCTCCGTTTCCTCGGCATATTTTCTAATAATCTTGATGAGTTTTTCCGTGTGCGCGTAGCTGCACTCAACCGCATGGTGCTGCTGGGCAAAGAAGCTAAAATGCACATGGAGGCCAACCCCGATAAAATACTTAAGAAGATACAGCAAACCGTTATCAGCCAGCAAGAGGAGTTTGACCGTATATTCTCCGGCATCATCCGCGAGCTGGCACGAAAGGGTGTAGAGATAAAAAATGAAAAGCAGCTATCTAAAAAGCAAAAAGACTTTGTAAAGGATTACTTTGAAGCAAAGGTGCGTACCCAGGTGATACCCCTGATGATAGAGACCATCCCTCACATGCCTTTCCTGCGCGATAAGTCTATATACCTGGCGTGTGTTTTAGGTAATTCAAAGTCGTCTATGCTGCAGCGCTATGCATTAATAGAAATACCTACCAAGGTGTTGCCACGCTTTGTAACCCTGCCAACCGAAGACGGCTCCACAGACATCATCCTGATGGAAGATATTATCCGTTACAATCTGCCCGGCCTGTTCGCGCCATTCGGTTTCGACAGGTTTATGGGGTATATCATTAAGGTGACGCGCGATGCAGAACTGGATATAGATAACGATGTAAATACCAACATACTGGCTGAGCTGGAGAAGGGACTGAAGAACCGTAAAAAAGGCCGCGCCACCAGGTTTGTATACGACAGGATGATAGACCCAACCCTGCTCAATTATCTTACCCGCAGGCTGGGCCTTACTAAAAAGGATAACCTGATACCTGGCGGCAGGATACATAACTTTAAAGATTTTATTGATTTTCCATCGGGCATTTTTAAAGATATTGCTCCGCGGCCGCAGCCCTTTGTGCACCCGCTGCTAAGGCAGCCCAAGCGCATACTGGAGGTGATAGAGAAGCGGGACGTGATGCTGCATTTTCCCTACCATTCATTCGATTCTGTGATAGACCTGCTGCGCGAAGCGGCAATTGATCCGAACGTACAGAGTATCAAGATCACCTGCTACAGGCTGGCCAAAAACTCCAAGATCATTAATGCCATCATCAATGCTGTGCGTAATGGCAAGGATGTAACAGTAGTACTGGAACTGCGCGCCCGCTTTGACGAAGAGGCCAACCTGCGCTGGAAGGAGTACCTGGAGGAAGAAGGTGTAAAGGTGATCTTAGGCAAGCACGACATGAAAGTGCATGCCAAAATATGTGTGATCAAAAAGAAAGAGTTCAACAGGATAAAACAGTTCTGCTTTGTATCTACCGGCAATTTCAACGAAAATACGGCGGCTTACTATGGCGACCATTGCCTGTTGACCACTAACAAAAATATCATTGCCGACATCAACCGCGTTTTTGACTATCTTGAAAATCCACTGAAAAAAGGTGGCGGATTACATTTGTGTAAAACATTGCCGGTGTCGCCCAATACCATGCGCAGTTCCTTCCTGGCGCTGATAGACAAGGAGATAAAGCAAAACAAGCGCAAAAAGAACGGCGAGATAATATTGAAGCTGAATAGCCTGGTAGATAAAGTACTTATTGAAAAGCTATATGCTGCAGCCAAGGCCGGTGTAGATATAAAAATGGTCATCAGGGGTATCTGTTGTGCCTACCCGGAGCAGAAAGTGTTTAAAAACCACATGAAGGCCATTAGCATCATAGACGACTACCTGGAGCATGCGCGCGTGTTTATTTTTCATAATGCCGGCAAACCGCAGGTGTTCATTTCTTCTGCCGACTGGATGGTACGCAACCTGGATCACAGGGTAGAAGTTGCCTGCCCTATCTTCGATCCCGAGATACAGAAGGAATTGATAGATATCATGAACATTCAGCTTGCTGAAAACGTAAAAGGTCGTAAATTGGACAATGAGCAGAGCAACGAATATGTGGAGCGTGTAGGGCGAGAGCCGGAAGTTCGCTCGCAGGTGGCCATTTATAAATATTTACGCACTAAAAAGTACATAGATTGATCTTAGCAGCAATAGATATTGGTTCCAACGCAGCACGACTACTGATATCTGAGGCCACAGTATATAAAGATGGTACAGTTGATTTTACCAAGTTGACCCTGCTTCGCATACCGCTGAGGCTGGGTTTCGATGTGTTCAATACCGGAACTGTGTCTGAAGAAAAGCGCCGTAAGCTGATAGAGACCATGAAGGCCTATCGCCTGCTTATGAATATCTATAATGTGGAAGCTTACCGGGCATGCGCTACATCGGCCATGCGCGATGCTGCAAATGGCGACCAGGTGCGTAAAGAGATATACGAAGAGACCGGGCTGGAGATAAAGATAATTACCGGGCTGGAAGAAGCCAATATACTTTACGAAACACATATAGCCGAGAGCCTTGCCAACAACAATTCTTACATTTACATAGATGTAGGCGGCGGCAGCACAGAAGTTACGCTTTTCTCCCAGGGCCACACTATATTCAAGGAATCGTTCAATATAGGCACTATCAGGTTGCTGCAAAACAAGGTAACGAACGAGCAGTGGGAACATGTGAAGTGGTTCATTAAAACACACACCAAAGATCACCAACCACTTGAGGCTATAGGCACAGGAGGCAACATCAACAAAATATTCTCCATCAGCAAGCGCAAAGACGGCAAGCCCCTTCCGCTTGATCTGCTGAAGGATTATTACAAAGAGCTCAGCTACTCTACCTTAGAAGAGCGTAAGCACCTCTACCACCTGCGCGATGATCGTGCTGATGTGATTGTACCCGCGCTGCAGGTATACATCTCCATTATGCGCTGGGCGCAGGCCGAAGAAATATATGTACCTAAAATAGGCCTGGCAGATGGTTTGGTGAAGATGCTGTATGCTGAGCGGAGTGGAAAGAAATTATAAATTGTGTAACTTTATACAAGGGAATCCTAAATACTCCTTGATATGAGCAATACAGTTAAATTCGCACTGCTTTTTACCCTGATAATGGTGCCGCTCATTTTGCTGATTGAATATGCAACGCACGATAAGCACCTTACATTTATGCAAGGCTTTAGAGCTATATCCATACAAGCGATAGGCTTCTTTCTATCCCAAAGTATCTTTCAATCAATAGACAAACAACAACCCAAACAACAGGCTAAGAAATAGTGCCGGATTAGCCTTATCCCTACATTGCCATATTTCATTGTGCCATTCATCCGTTCCGCCATTCAGCCATTATTCCGTATTTTTGGCTATGTCCAATTCCAGTGTGCGGCCGTCCGATAAACTCTCTAACCAGGAGCGTGAATTCGAGAATACCATACGGCCGCAGAATATCGAAGAGTTCTCCGGCCAGCCCAAGCTGATAGAGAACCTGCGCATATTCATAAAAGCGGCCAACCTGCGTGGCGAAGCATTAGACCATGTGCTTTTCCACGGTCCTCCCGGCCTGGGTAAGACCACGCTATCGCGCATTGTTGCCAACGAACTGGGCGTAGCCATTAAAGAAACCAGCGGCCCGGTTATAGAAAAGCCTGCCGACCTTGCCGGCCTGCTTACATCGCTGCAGCCGCGCGATGTTTTGTTCATAGATGAGATACACCGCCTGAGCACAGTAGTAGAGGAATACCTCTACGCCGCCATGGAAGATTTTAAGATCGATATCATGATCGACTCCGGCCCTGCTGCACGGTCTATTCAGTTATCGCTCAATCCATTTACACTGGTAGGCGCTACCACGCGTAGTGGCCTGCTCACCGCGCCATTGCTTTCGAGGTTTGGTATTAAGTCGAGGTTGGAATATTACACAGCCGATGTATTGCAGATGATCCTCATCCGCGCAGCTGGTGTGCTGAATGTGCGCATTACCTCTGACGCGGCTATGGAAGTAGCCCGCCGCAGCCGGGGCACCCCACGTATAGCCAACGGCCTGCTGCGCCGCATGCGCGACTTTGCCCAGGTGCTGGGCAACGGCGTTATAGATCGCGGTATTGTAGAGCATGGCCTGCGTGCGCTGAACGTAGATGAAAGTGGCCTCGATGACATGGACAATAAGATACTCACCACGCTGATAGACAAGTTCAAAGGCGGCCCGGCGGGCATCAACAATATTGCTACTGCGGTAAGTGAAGAGGCAGGGACGATAGAAGAAGTGTATGAACCATTCCTGATACAGGAGGGGTACATTATGCGTACGCCGCGTGGCCGCGAGGCAACAGAAAAGGCCTACAAGCATCTTGGCCGTAAAAAGGATATAACCAACGGATCGTTATTCTAAATATAATTGCTGTACTTGTAATAAACTACCCCCCGCCAGCTACTAACTGTATAACTATGCGAAACAACATTACCAGCGGCCTGCTCTTATTGGGCACTATCGTGGCGAACACTGCTTGCAATAATAGCAGCGAGACAAGAATTGAAGACGCAGTAAAAGCGCATGCTGAGGCAAAGAAAGAAACCTCTGAAAAGAATGCCTTACGCTTTAAACAACTAAACAGGGCTGCCTGGCTGCTGGGGTCGTGGAAGGGGGTATTGGGTAAAGGCATCAGTGTAGAGAACTGGTACAGGCAGGACGACTCAACATTTGCCGGTGATGGCGCGTTCATCAAGGGCAGCGTAACGTTATCTGAAGAGCATTTACAGCTCACCCAGAAGGGCGAAGACATCTATTATATCCCTACCGTTAAAAACCAGAACGGCAATAAACCTGTCCCCTTTAAAATGACCAGGTTAACGGATAAGGAAATGATATTTGAGAATCCCGTTCACGATTTCCCTACGAAAATAAAATATATACGCTACGGAGCGGACAGCCTGGTTGCCGAAATATCAGGACCGGTTAAGGGGCAGCAGCATACAGAGCAATTTCCTATGAAAAGGGCAAATTAGTGTTGCGCTTACGGTTTAATCATCAACATATAAATATTAGTTAAAGTGCCTTTTATCCCCCGGATGGGGGAGGAGTATATTATTTATTTTTCATTCTTTTGACCTGTATTCTACGCCTCAACCACACACTTACTCATGAAAAGACTGATCTGCATCATTCTGCTTGTCTTGTCGTTCGCAGGAACCACCCGCGCGCAAATCACTATCCAGGCCTACGTTGTCGATACGCTTAACAATGCACCCTTGCGGATGGCTTCTGTTATCCTGATCAGGGCATCAGATTCGGTAATAGAAACCTTCACCCGCTCAGGCGGCGATGGGCATATCACCCTTTCAGCGCCTAAAGAAGGCAAATACATTCTTAAGGCTACCTATCGCGGCTTTGCCGATTACCTTGATGTGATCAATGTAACCAAACCGGTAGACCTGGGTGTAATTCCTATGCTCTCTAAAGAGCGTTTGCTTAAAGAGTTTGTGATCACCCGCCAGTATGCGGCTATTAAGATAAAGGGCGATACCACAGAATATATTGCAGATAGTTTCCGTACCAAAGACAATGCGAACGTAGAAGACCTGCTGAAAAAACTACCAGGCATACAGGTAGATAAGAACGGGCAGATAACCGCCCAGGGTGAGACCGTTGCCAAGATACTGGTAGATGGCGAAGAGTTCTTTTCTGATGACCCTAAGGTAGTAACCAAAGGCCTTGTAGCTAAAGCAGTGGATAAGGTGCAGGTGTTTGATAAGAAGAGTGACCAGGCCGAGTTTACCGGCATTGATGATGGCCAGCGGATAAAGACCATCAACCTGGAATTAAAAGACGAATACAAGAAGGGCTATTTTGGTAAAGTAGATGCCGGCGGCGGTACGGACGGCTACTTCCAGAACCAGGCAATGGTAAATGGTTTTAAAGGGAAAAGGCAACTGTCGGTCTTTGGTATAGCCTCTAATACCGATAAGGTAGGCCTGGGCTGGGAAGATGGTGAGAAATACGCCAGCGGCAAAGGGACTACCGAGATCACCGAAGACGGTGGCATAATGACCTACTACGAAGGCAGCAATGATGACTTTGAAGGATGGGATGGCAAATATAACGGTGAGGGCCTGCCAAAGATATGGACAGGTGGCGCCCACTACGCCGACAAGTGGAACAAGGATAAGGAACATGTAACAGGTAACTACAGGTATGCCATGCAAAACGTGGAGATCAACGGCAGCACTATCACTCAAAATCCCTATTCTTTGCAGCATAGCAATAAATCCCAGTTCAGTTCTGGCTACAGGCATGCAGCCGATGGCATGTTTGAATGGAAGGTAGATAGCTTTACCACTGTAAAGCTGAGCGTAAATGGCGGTCTTAAAGACATGAAGACAAGCTCACGCTATTCTGCAGATGCCTTCCTGGCAAAGGGCGATGGCAATACCTACAACGATACAGGCTCTTATAACAACAGGACAGTTACCAGTGATGCTAAAGGCGAATTTCTGAACGCCGACCTATTGCTGCGTAAAAAGTTTGCCAAGAAAGGCCGCAGCTTGTCTGTAGACCTGAAGGAAAACCAAAAAGACAATAACAGTGATGGTAACTTTTTCTCGGTTAAGGACAGCGTAGTGGGCAGTAATGGAAATGGCCTTGAATTTGGCCACCGCGACACCACAGACCAGCAAAAGACCAATTCTTCCCAATCGCTTTCCTTCTCCGGCAAGATCACTTATACAGAGCCATTATCTAAGAACATCTTTCTTGAAACCCGCTACTCAGCAACGATCAACAATAGTAGTGCAAAGAATATTTCTGTGGATAACAGGAGTCAGCTGCTCGATTCTTTATACAGCAGCAATTACACCTTTAATATTCTTACCAATCGCGGCGGACTTAGTTTTAAGTATAATGGCAAAAAGGCAACCATATCATTAGGCAGCGATGTGTCTTACACGCAGTATGTGCAAAAGGATCTTTTCCGCGATACTACATACAAGCGCAACTTTATCAACCTGTTCCCCGATGCTTCTTACAATTACAAGTTTAGTAAGCAAACATCGTTCACACTATCTTATCACGGTAGCACCACCCAGCCCACCATTAACCAGTTACAACCTTTGCGCAACAATACCGATCCGTTAAACATCACCATTGGTAATCCGTCATTAAAGCAAGAGTTCGATCATACAGTGCAACTCAGGTTCAACGATTACAAAGTACTCACGGGTCGTTATATGTGGGCCTCTATCTCGTCTACATTTATGCAGGACGACATAACCACCAGCCAGCAAATATTGCCAAACGGACAAAACATAACGCAGTATATCAACGCCAATGGTAATTACAACGGCTATGCATACCTTGGTGGCGGCTTCCGGTTGAAGAAGCTGAACGCATATATTGGCGCTAATGTAGGCAGCAATATCTACCACAACAATAACTTCATCAATGGTGTTGCCAACCTCAACAACAACCAATCTATCCACTTTGGTCTGGATATGAACTACGATAAGGAGAATAAGGTTAGCTTCAACCTCAATCCTTCTATTTCATATACCAACAACGAAGCGTCTGTCAATGCGTATTCGACACACTACACCACCTTCACCACTGAGTGCAGCGCAACTGTACAGTTGCCTAAAAAGTTTGAGCTCGGCTCATCTGCCGACATCATGATACGCGAGAAAACAGAGGCATTCCCTACCAACAACAATGTGGTAAAATGGAACGCTTACCTGGGTAAGAAATTACTGAAGAAAAGCAACCTGATGGTAGCGCTGAATGTGTATGACATCCTGAACCAGAATATTGGTTTCTCAAGGAACGTTTCGGGCATCAATACCACGCAAACCAGCTACAATACCATACGCAGATATGGCCTGCTGAACGTTGTCTGGAACTTCAACCACAGCCCTTCTGCCAATACAGAAGAGCCGGAGACTATAGAAGTAAAATAACAACCACATCCACGTAAAACACAACAATGAAAAAGATACTAGTTATACTGAATGTACTGTTGCTGCTGTCTGTTGCAGGTAAAGCACAGTTTGTATTGAGTGGTAAGATTGAGTATGCAAGGAAGATAAACATGCACGCCCAGATGGACGAAATGGAGGATAACGAATGGATGCAGCGCATAAAATCGCAGATCCCGAAGTTCACAACTTCCTATTTTGATATGGTGTTCGACTCCGGTCATGTAAGCTATAAACCGGGCACTAAAGAAACAGAGAATCCTATACGTATGTTTGGCAGCGGGCCGGCCACGGAAAATGTGGTATATACCGACCTTACCGCAAGGAGTGTAAAGTCGCTCAAGTCTGTGTTCGAGCAGAAGTACCTGGTGCAGGATAGCCTGCGCAAACTGGAGTGGAAAGAAAAGGACGAGATAAGGATAATAGCTGGCTATAAATGCCATAAAGCAGTAAGCATTATTTGCGATACTGTTTATGTAGTAGCTTTTTATGCGGAAGACATACCGGTTAGCGGCGGTCCTGAAATGTTTGGCGGCTTGCCCGGTATGATACTGGAACTGGCAGTGCCACGGCTGCACACTACATGGGTAGCCACTAAAGTAGAGATGAAGGTGCCGGTAACAACAGACTTTACCATTCCTGAAAAAGGTAAAAAGACTACCCAGAAAGACCTGAACGAAAGCATTAAAACCAACTTGAAAGACTGGGGTAAAATGGCCGAGCGCAATGTGTGGTGGGTAGCTTTGTAAAGTCAAAAGTCAAAAAGTAAAAGTGCGCCAGCCGCGATAATGTAAAAGGGTCTCGTACTTGATGTGCGAGACCCTTTCATTTGGCCTGTTAGCCTATTACCTCTTTAACCTTTTAACTTCTTACCCTATCACCTTCCTGATACGATTCATGGTTTCTTCCTTGCCAATCAGCTCTGCTATATGAAACACGCCCGGTCCAAACTTGCCACCTACCAGCATAATGCGGAGGGGTAGCATGATGTCTCCTTTCTTCAATCCAAATTGTGCAAGGTTGTCAGTAGCACTTTGTTCCAATGCTACATCCGTCCAGTCGGCCTGTTCATTAAGTTTTGTCAGCCATGTTTCAAAGAACAGTTGTTTGTTCTCGTTCCATTTGGCGTCTTTTACGGCTGCCGGGTCAGTCTCCGGCGCCTCAAAGAAGAAGGCACCCTGTGCCCAGAAATCGGGTAACAGCGTACAGCGGTCTTTGATCAGCTCTATTACTTTTATCAGCTTATCGTCCGATGGGTTATGACCTTTCTCCAGGAAGTAAGGACGTGCCAACTCTACCAACTGATCATTAGGGGTCTGCTGTATATATTGGTTGTTGAACCACTTGGCTTTTTCAAAGTCGAACTTTGCTCCGCCTTTGTGTATACGGCTTATCTGGAACCGGTTTATCAGCTCATCCATCGTAAAGATCTCCTGGCCGCTGCCGTCGTTCCAGCCCAGTAGTGCCAGCATATTTACAAAGGCCTGTGGTAAAAAGCCCATCTCGCGGAAACCGCCTGTAGTTTCGTTCTTATTCGGGTCATACCAGTTCATGGCAAATACCGGGAAGCCAAGGCGGTCGCCATCGCGCTTGCTCAGCTTGCCATTGCCGTCCGGTTTCAGTATCAGTGGCAGGTGTGCCCATTGCGGCATGTCTGCTATCCAGCCCAGGTATTCCCACAGCAGCAGGTGCACAGGTGCGCTTGGCAGCCATTCCTCACCGCGGAAGGCATGCGTTATCTTCATCAGGTAGTCATCCACCACCACAGCCAGGTGGTAAGTAGGCATACCATCTGCCTTCAGCAATACCTTATCGTCTACGAGGTTAGAATCGAAGGTGATATTGCCACGTATCATATCCGTGAAAACGATAGTCTGGTTTTCCGGCACCTTTATGCGGATAACATAAGGTGTGCCTGCATTCACCAGGTCATTCACTTCATCAGCAGAAAGCGTTAACGAATTGCGCATGCGCTTGCGTGTACGATGATCGTACTGTACAGACGAATGCTCGTCTACCTTCAGCTCACGGCGCATTTCTTCCAGCTCTTCAGTAGTATCAAAAGCAAGGTATGCGTTCCCCTGACCTACCAGTTGCATAGCATATTCGCGATACATGGCTTTACGCTCGCTCTGGCGGTAAGGCGCATACGGCCCACCCACCACAGGGCTTTCATCCGGGTTAAGCCCGCACCACTTCAGGCAGTCCATTATATATTCTTCCGCACCGGGTACAAAACGGGTCTGGTCAGTATCTTCTATACGCAGCACAAAATCGCCCTCATTGGCGCGTGCAAACAGGTAATTATATAAAACAGTGCGCACGCCGCCCAGGTGCAAACCACCGGTAGGGCTGGGTGCAAAACGTACTCTTACTTTTTTACTCATGTTGCAAAGATAAGTAGTCGTAAGTCGTAAGTATAAATTAGAAAGCTGTTATTTACATGTGTAAAGCAGAACGTATTATACCGATGAGCCGGATAAAGAGTCTATTCGGCTCAAAAATTGGTGTTTTTGAGCCGAATAAGTTGGACCTACCTACAGGCTCATAAAGTAGTTCCGGTCAAAGCAACAATCCTATCAGCTTATCCACCTCATTCTTAGCACGTATTTCCGGCTCAGGTAATTCCGTAGTAAGCGCTTTGATGACCGCATCGGCAATGGATTCTTTCTTCCAGGGGTTGAAGGTAATGCTGGGCTTAATTACGTCATACACATAGGCCAGGTCTGGTGCCAGCACCTTCATGCCGCTTTCCACGCTTTCTATCAGCGGAAGTCCGAAACTTTCCATTATAGAGGGGCAAACCAAGTAGCGGTATTTGAAATACAGGTCGCGCGGATCAATATAATTGTAGTTGAACACGTTGATGCCCTTTGCCTTCATTTCCTCAAGCCGGGCCAGCAAATGCGGGGCCGTGTCGTCAATAGTTATATGCAGGCCGGGTGTGTGGCCCAGGCTATGCAGGTGTTCCCAGGCATCAAGCAGGGTCGGGTAGTTCTTTTGTGGCGATGGTGTGCTCACAAACGCAAACTGGTCGGCAGGGCGTTGCCCGAATGGTGTGTGCTGACCGGCATATTTTCCTGTGTCGTAAAAAGGAATAGTAAGGCAATGAGCGGCATCTTTCAGCTTCAGTTTCATCATCTCCTCTACCATATGCGGCGTTTGTACTATATAATAATCGGTATTATTATTAAACAGTTTTACCACTAGATATTTGGCATATAGCTTCCAGAAAGCCTTTTCTAAACGGCGATGAGGTGCTTCCAGCAATTTCTGGTTGTGGAAATAAGTGTAAACTGTCGCCTTCAGGCGAACGGGTGGCGGCGTGTTGGCGAAACAAAATACTTTGGCGTAGCGGCTACCGGTTTCTTTATAAAACTTTTTACGCTCGCTCATTTTATTGGGCACAACCTTATAATGGGTAGCTGGCAGACTGGCTGGAATGCTGAAACGAGGGTCGAGCAGGAAGAAAAACTCATCTTTCCGTGCTTGCAGGCGCACCTGTTCTATAAGATATTGCAGTAGAACAGCCCCGCCACCCTTGTTTATATATAAACCATCTATAAGTATCATACGCCAACTATATGGGTGCAAAAATAGCTGTAGTAATTGAAACGGGTTATAATTTAGTTTAAGTTACTAATATCATATATTAGGCATAAAGTGTTAATATTGACTATCTTTTTTGCCTGGATCTCTAACGAAAACAGGAACACTAACGTCTATCACTATAACGATCCCTGCATAGTACGCAAAGTGAGACGAAGAATATCCATATTAACCCTTGTCTGCGGTATGTTTATACTGCTTTTGCCGGCATGCCGTAAGAGCGATTACTCTGCCGGCAGTGTGGTAACCCCGGTAAAAGAGGATAAATACGCCCAGATAAACCTGGGACTTTCTTACCTGAAGGATGCTCCACTGGAAATAACGGTGATAGCAGGCACGTACACGGAAGTACGATTGCCCAAGGGCACTAAGCTCAAATTCTATACTTATTCGTTCGCCGATGGTGACGGCAAATTACTGGACGGAGACACGATAAAATTGTCGGTGCTGGAAATGTATGGCGCCGGAGCGGCAATTGCCAACAGGTGCATGAACCTGAATAACAACCAGCTACTGACTAGTGGGGGCGCCATTCGCTTGAATGCGCAGCGTAGCGGTGGAATAGTAAATATTAATAAATATGGTGTTTGTTTTTATGCTGCGGCAAATTCCCAAAACCCAATGAACCTATATTACGGTAATGGCCGCAACGAAGACTCTACCGTGCGCTGGACAAAAGCAAATCCGATGACCGGAACTTTTGCTACCAGCACATTGCTCGATACCATGTCTGTGTACCTGGTAGACACCACAGGCACGCATTCCACCAATGTCTATAGAAACTGTTACATTTTCGACTCGTGCACATCGCTTAATTGGGTGGGAAGTAATTATCCATACAGGGTGAGCACTCCGCTAACCAACGTAGCTGTTACCCCCGCATCAAACGACTTTACCGATGCCAATACTGCAGTATACCTGGTATTTCCCGACATCAATGCCGTAATACCTGTCTCCCAATATGATAGTGTAAGCCATACATTCTCTTTGCCAAAGGGACTGGAAATGCCTTCCGGCATGAAGGCAAATCTTGTAGCGATCGGTTACAACGGATCGAACCTGTATTACTATGAACAGAAGGGATTTAAGTTGGGCATAGATATGTCTCTTATACCTAACCTACGGCCTTATACTGTAAACGAGATACTGAATATGCTCTACTTGTTGTAAGGTATTGCCAGTAAAAAGATATCACCTCTAATTATAAGGTTGCAGCCGTTTCTGATAAGAATTTTCCGTAGGCTTCGTTCCATCCACTCCATTGGGGATCTGTGCCTAATGAGAAATTATGGAATATGGGGATGAGTGTGCTGTTGTTTTGCTTTAAAGAGGCTGTGATTTTTTTTAGCCTTTGAAAGGCGTCCCCTACGCTCAGCTGCATGTCGAAATGGGCGGTGGTATCCATAAAGCAGAATGGGTGTATGCGTATGGGTGCAACGGTTTCTTTCAGCAGGTCGTACCAAAGGAATGACGCGCCTGTACCTGCCCGAAAGCCAATGTGTGTTCCGTAACCCATGCTGTAGTCATCGGTAATATTGTTATCCATCAGCACCTGGTAGGTGGTGGGTAATATCAGCCGTATGTAGTGTTGGCGGGAGATATTTACGGGCTTGCCCATAATGCTGTGCAAAGTACCTTTTTCTTTGGCTACCTGGTCGTAATGGGTGGCGTAATATGAGGGGTGAATGCCCACACTACCTTCTTTTGCCAGTTGTTTGATCACCCTTATCATAGCGGGGTGCCTGGGGTGTATATTCTTATCAAACGGTGTAGTGCGTAGCGCACAAAGAATAAAATACAACGGGCTCAGGTAGCTGGCGTCATGCTGGTGCCTTATCCAGCTAAAAGAATCATATGGGTCGGTAACTTTCTTTTTCAACACCTGTGTACGATGCGTTATTTGCTCAACATCACCCTTCAGTAAAGCTTTTATATAGGCACCTACTATGCGCTTAAATCCCTTATAGGCATGGGAATAAGCCATATCAATATCATATGAAGGCGTAAAGCGAAAAGCCGCTGGCGCGATGCTGATGTTCCATTGGGCCTCTAGTAGTTTACGGAATGCTGTTACCCATTCGTCAACCAGTGGGCGTTCCAGCCAGCCATTCTTAAACAAAACACTTTCAGTGGCCGGGTAGCGGCCGTGCTTATCAGGCGCATACGGCAGGTATTCCTCGTATCGGCTAAGGAGATAAAATATGGCAGAGAAGATATCGAAGGGTAGAGAATATGCACTGTCATCGCTGGCAAAGAGCGTGGGCATGGATATCCACTCTCCCACAGTGCGTAAAACCGGTGGCAGAGTTGCAGATGTGGCTGTTTTTGCCTGGGTGCGGCAGAGGCCTTCATCTGCTACAGATACAGCCCCGGGTACAGGCCGCCCATAGATAATGCTGAATGGCGCCTGTGTAGCTTCTTCTATGTCGCTGGTCAGCAGGTACGTTAGTTGCAGGCGCTCGGTCAGCAACCAGTCCAGCACATAAGTGAGACGGTTACTGCTGAACGGGCTATATACAACTACTGTATGCTGCATTGACGTTGAGTGCAATTAAAACTGTGCCGTGTTGCCGTAAGGCGTCACTATGTACTTTCTGAAGAGTGGTACGTGCTTGTGCTCTTCATTACTCATCGCTTGTTTCGCTCCTTCCACATTTTGTTGAAAGAGGTTGGCGCAAAGTCCAGGCTATCGCGATGTTTGCCCCAGGTATCTTTAAACAATGAGTTGACCACTTTGTCCTTCATTTTGCTGCCACCCATGTTCATCAGGGTGCGGCTGAGCATAGCGCGCTTCCATAGTTTCCATGCTGTGTTTTCAGAAAAGCCGTTCAGGTTTTCCGTTACTGCTATTATCCGGTTCTCCAGCAGCATCTCGTGTATGTTTATCTTCACCGGACATACCTCTGTGCAGTTACCACACAGGCTGCTGGCATAGCTCATGTGCTTATACTCTGCCGAGCCCTGCAGGTGCGGTGTTATTACGGAGCCAATAGGGCCACTGTAGGTAGCGCCGTAAGCATGACCTCCGATATTTTTATATACCGGGCAGGCATTAAGGCAAGAGCCACAGCGAATGCAATACATGCTCTCCCGCACTTCTTTGCGCAGCAGGTTAGTACGGCCATTATCCAACAGTATCACATACATCTCTTCCGGTCCATCGGTCTCGCCGTCTTTGCGCGGGCCGGTGAATATGGAATTATAAACGGTTACATTCTGCCCGGTGCCAAACGTGGCTAGCAGCGGCCAGAACAAGTGCAGATCGTTGATGGACGGCAACATCTTTTCTATGCCCGCAATAGCAATATGTGTTTTAGGGAAAGAAGTAGATAAGCGGCCGTTGCCCTCATTTTCTGTAACGCAAATGCCACCCACATCGGCCAGTATAAAATTGCAGCCGGTAATGCCCACCTCTGCAGTAATGTATTTTTCCCTCAGCTTTTGGCGGGTGATCATGGTGATTTCCGTAGGCGATAGATTGGGTGCAGTTCCCAGTTTTTCATGAAACACCCTGGCCACATCTTCCTTGCTTTTGTGCATGGCCGGTGTAACTATATGGTATGGCGCTTCATTATCCAGCTGCTGTATATACTCGCCAAGGTCGGTCTCCACAGATTCTATACCATTATCAGCAAGAAACTTGTTGAGGTGTATCTCTTCGGTAACCATAGACTTGGCCTTTACCACCTGCTTAGCCTGCTTTTCTTTGCATATCTGTAGCACAGCCTGCAGGGCTTCTTCGGCGTTCTCTGCCCATATCACCTTGCCACCCCTGGCGGTAAAGTTCTTTTCAAACTGCTCCAGGTAATGGTCCAGTTTCTCTATTGCCTTCCATTTTATGTTTTTGGCCTTGCGGCGGGCATAGTCCAGGTTGGCATACTGCTGCTTACCCTTCACTACGGCATCGTTATACTTACCTATGTTGAAGGCGATCTTGCGCTTATGCTCGAGGTCGTTGGCCTTAACGGCGCTTTTGGCTAAAAAAATGTTCTGTTGCTCTGTCATCGCGGTGGCTACAAAAATAAAGAGGATTACCCGCCCAGCCACAAACTCTTTAAAATACAATTTACGTAATATAATTACAATTGCCAAGTGCGGGTTTACTGTAGGGATATGTCTGAATATCTTGATTGTCAATTGCTGGTGCTATCGTGGCACAGTTTTTCTTTTGTGCTAGGTAAAATATACTGTTATGCCAATACTACAGCAAAAAAATAACGACGACCTGAAACACCAGGGTGATGATCCGAATGTGACCGACCCGCAGGAAAACGAAAAAGACGGCAATGTATTCGGTAAGGTGTTCGATGCCGTATTTGGTAACGCGGAAGGCAAAGAATCCATTGCATCTGATGAACCAGACCCTCATCCTGCTGCTGATGGCGTAAACCACGCGGCGGACGATACCATAGAAAAGGATGAAATGGAACGTGACATTATAGACGACGAAGAAAACGGCGGAAACATGTAAATTGATAAGATAGTGTGAAAGCTGTACGGCGAAAGCTGTGCAGCTTTTGTATTTTTATACAAACTTGTTTTCAATGCGTATTACCCTGACACTATTGTTCATTTGCTTTTCTGTATTGCAAATACATGCACAAACCGCCGAGGACATGGATAAAATAAGGATCGGCGATCCTGTAGTATTCGGAAAGAAGACAGATATAAAGGATCTTAAGCATACGGAAGTAGTGCCAACAATGGTGAACCCTGCGCCTGTGAAAAGTAATGTTGTTTATTCGCCTATATTCCTGCTGTGCTGGGAGAAGTTGAGGGATACACTGGGTGGCGTTATAAAGACCAGTAGTAAATATGCAGACACAATAAACAAGCAGGTCAATTACAAGAGTGCACTGGCCAAAGACGAGTATGTATATGGCATAACCAAAACGCCGGGATCAATAAGGGTTGTTACCAAGTTTAAGAAGGCGCTGCATTTCACGCAGTACTTCCAGAAGAACAGCCTGTATTGGGGTGGTGGATATACGAAGCCCGAGGCTGCGTTTGGGATACGCGAGTATGACACACTGCTTGCCAGACAAGTGCAGATACTGTATTACAAGAGCGATGAACTGTTTGTTATAAAGCTATTAGCCAAAGAAACTAACGAAGACCTGATACTAGCAAAGGGTGTGAACAAAGCAGGGAGCCTTGAATCTATTAACAAGAAGATAGATGAACTGATTGCCGAAGGTGCGCGACAAAAGAAATTAAGAGGATATGAAGGCAAGTACATTTTTAAAGGTGGCGACAAGCTGTTGGTGCCTGTACTAAAATTCAATCTTGAAAAGAGTTATGATAAGCTGATAGGTGTTAGCATATCGAATAATAAGGGCAATGATGGCGGTGTAATTGCAAAAGCCCGCCAGCAAACTGCCTTTCTGCTAAATGAAGAAGGTGTAAAGGTAGAAGCTGAGGCAGAAATAATAATATTACGGGGTGGGCCAATGGAGCCATTGGATGCAAAGCATCTTTATTTCGATAAGCCATTCACAGTAGTAATGCGTAAAAAAGGCCAGACACACCCGTACCTTATGGTGAAGGTGGAGAACACAGAACTGATGGTAAAGTAGTTAAGGTTTGGTATATTTATAGTGCTCCGGGCAACCGGTAAAATCTACCGTATGGAACAATCAAATAGCGATAATAAACAAAGTATTGGCCATAAGGGCGATGATCCTAAAGTGACCGACCCGCAGTTTGACGAGAAGAAGGGGAATATTTTCAGTAAGCTTTTCGATAAACTGTTTGCGCGATTCGATGTGTATGAGCCGGCACCGAAAGAGGACGATAACGGTGGACAGTAGCGTGTTGGCCGATTGCCATTATCTTTGCACCCATGTTTCCTACAGAAGATGTTCTTAAACAGGCGCTGGAGACGATAAGGCTCCAGGCAGAATCTGTAACGCAGCTGATGCGCTACGTAGATGCCGACTTTATAAAAGCGGTACAGGTCATCAGCGAGGCTAAAGGCCGTGTGGTTGTTAGCGGTATAGGCAAGAGCGCAGTAATAGCGCAAAAGATAGTAGCCACCATGAATTCCACGGGTACACCCGCCCTGTTCATGCATGCTGCCGATGCCATACATGGCGACCTGGGTATGATACAACATGACGATGTAGCTATTGTAATATCAAAAAGTGGTAATAGTCCCGAGATAAAGGTGTTGATACCATTGATCAAAAATTTTGGTAACCCGGTTATTGCCATCTGCGGTAACGAAGGTTCTTTCCTGGCCACACAGGCCGATATCTTCATTAATTCTACCGTTGAAAAGGAGGCGTGCCCCAACAACCTGGCACCTACTACCAGTACTACCGCCCAAATGGTGATGGGCGATGCCCTGGCGGTATGCCTGCTGAGCCTGAAGGGGTTTACGGACAAGGACTTTGCCCGCTACCATCCCGGTGGTGCGCTGGGCAAGCGCCTGTACCTGCGCGTGGCCGATATGAGCGACGCTAACGAAAAGCCTGTTGTACAGCCAGACAGTAACATACGCGAGGTGATCTACGAAATATCGGGCAAGCGCCTGGGTGCCACAGCTGTGGTAAATGCCGATGGGAACCTGGAAGGAATTATTACCGATGGCGACCTGCGCCGTATGCTGGAGAAATATGACAGCACGCGCGAACTAAAAGCGAGCGACATCATGTCGCCGGCGGCAAAAAGTATTGATGGTAGTGCGCTTGCCACCGAGGCACTTGCGCTCATGCGGCAGTACGACATCTCTCAACTGGTAGTTACCAAGGAAGGTAAGTATGCGGGTATTCTGCACATTCATGACCTGGTGCGGGAAGGGATAATCTAGTGAATGGCTCAATGGCTTAATTGCTGAATGGCTCAATCTGTGTAAAGAACGACAGAAAGCAGTGTTCCTATTCTAAAAACGAATTATAACACGTGAAAAAGACCCTCCCGAGAAGGAGGGTCTTTTTCACGTGCGGTGGATAGTCTTTTTCATGTATGTGGGCGACAAGGCTGTTTGTACCTTAGCAGTGCCTAAGAAATTACTACCACCATGAAACAAAAGCGATGTTTAATTATAAACCCACACTATTAACAACCGGTTTCTACCGGTATACAAAGCATTTTTGATTAAAGTGTTTTGTTTGTTTGTTGCACGCTTAGTCGCGTTCATTTTTCTTGCCTCCCCGGTGGCCGTGGGAGGCAAGTTCTTTTTGGGCAAAAAGGGTGTTTTCCCCGTATAGATATTTCTGCTGCCGGGTAGCTTTGTACTAGTAAAATTTGCGATGTATAAAGCCTATTAAAATTTGATCATGTCTATTGAGCTGTTATCACCATGGAGTGCCTGCCCGCTAACGGGCAGGTTTTTTGATTTAAAGCATGCTGTAACAAAATTTTGAGGTGAATTAAGGTTAGCAAATATCCGGCCTATTATAAAAATCGTGTATTTTGCGGTGTAATGAGTTTAGACCTGTCTGTTGTCATACCCCTGTATAATGAGGAAGAGTCGCTGCCGGAACTGGTGGAGTGGATAGAACGTGTTTGTAAAGAACACGCTATCAGCCACGAAGTAATCATGATAGATGATGGCAGTACCGATGACAGCTGGGAAGTAGTGACCAAGCTCTCCCGCGAATTTGACGCCGTAAAAGGTATACGCTTCCAACGGAATTATGGTAAAAGCCCGGCCTTGCACGAAGGATTTAAGGCGGCACAGGGCAGTGTGGTGATAACCATGGATGCCGACCTGCAGGACAGCCCTGATGAAATACCCGAGCTGTATAATATGATCGTTCGCGATGGTTACGACCTGGTGAGCGGCTGGAAAAAGGTACGTTACGATAATGCGGTAACTAAAAACCTGCCTTCTAAACTGTATAATGGCGTTAATCGTCGTATCTCGGGCATTAAGCTGCATGATATGAACTGCGGCCTGAAATCTTATAAACGGAAAGTGGTAAAGAGTATAGAGGTGTATGGCGAGATGCACCGCTTTATACCTGTACTGGCCAAATATGCAGGCTTTAAGAAAATAGGAGAGAAAGTGGTGCAGCATAGGGCGCGTAAATATGGACACTCAAAGTTTGGCTGGGAGCGCTTTATCAACGGCTTTCTCGACCTGCTGACGATACAATTCATCAGCCGTTTTGGTAAGAAGCCTATGCACTTCTTCGGGCTTTTCGGAACGTTTACCTTCCTGTTCGGTTTTCTGTTCACGCTATCCCTCATCTACGATAAAATAAGGCTGGGTGATAATTTTGGCATTACCAATAAACCGGCGTTCTACCTGTCTTTGACAGCTATGATCATGGGTACGCTATTTTTCCTTACCGGTTTTATTGCAGAGCTCATCTCCCGCAGCGCCGCCGACCGAAATACGTATCTTACAGAAGAGCGTATTGGATGGGATAAGTAGGGGGCTAGCCAAAGAAAATTGAAAACAATAAGTGTTTATTTGCCGCTGTCAAAATAAATATAGCCCGGACGTGTACGTGCGTGCTCCATTGTCCAGTTAAAAAATGTGTTGAATTTTATAGCGTCAACGCCCTCGATCTTTTCAACTAAATTGAATTTATATACAGATTGATCAATGTCTGTTATCACAAATTTAGTCAAGCCAACATTGTTACATAAGTAGTAAGATGCATAAGAGTTGCCATAAACCGATGAAGTTGTAGCAGTGTAATGGTGATAAAACTGCTGACCTTTCAGTGTGTTCATACTACCAGTGTCGGTAAGTTGATAAGTAGTGCTGAATATATCTTCAGTCTTAATAGGGTAATTTGCCGATGCCCAGAAAGCACCAATTGCCAATTGCCATTTAAATGTATCCCCAACATTTTTCATTTTCACGAAGTATGGATAGCTGCAGCATTCCAATGCCATATAATACTCGTCTCTGTGTGGATGAAGGAATAGGGAACTGTCTGATATTATAGCCCCGGTGCATGAGTTATTTACTCCCTTTACATAATACTGTCCCTGTTTGAGGCCTAATTCTACCCAGCTTATATAATTCTCCGTTACATCGTTAACTGTCCATGTTTCAGATGCGCAAAATAAGCCGAGCGTATCCCGTTTCAACAGGTTGCCGTTTTTATCTTGATGAGTGGCATAATAAACGAAGAGTGCTGCGGTATTATAGCCTGTGCTGGCATAGTTTATCTGCCTGTTATGTGGCTGCTTGATATTTTGCCTGCAAGAGGCAGATAAGCTAATTAGTGCGACGAACAAAAAAGCGACCAGGTTTTTCATAACACGGTATTATCGTGATGTTAGCAAAATAGTAGATAGAGACAGTGACTTATACCTTGTTCCTTTCTGTAAATTTTTTCATTTCAGTTAAGATGATGCGTGCCCTTGTTGCTGCAGTTTCGTATTCTAAATGAGCAGATAACCATTCTTCTATATTTTTATTTTGTAAGAGATCTGTCCATTCTTTCGCTAAATAGGCAGTTAGTTCCGGTTCGCTTTCATTCAATTCTGCCCATATTATCCGGCGATTATCTAAGACAAAGATAATATCTTCGAAATCGTGGCTTGTTCTCCCATCATTATTGCCTCGCCCTTTAAAAGCCTCCAATTTACTGGCTATAAAATAAGGCGCAGCAAAAATATTTACTTGTGTTTGCTCATCAACATGGTATGTGGTAATATTCGAAAAACCTTCTCTATACCATTTATTGGTAAAGCCCAAAATATGCTCATCTATTGGCATGATATCTACCGTTAGCCCTTGGTATTTATATCTACATGTTACCTTAGCTTCCGCATCAATGCAGAATCCTATCGATGCCAGTTTTTCCTGGATCTTTACATAATCGTTGTAGCTACCTATTTCGATCAGCACATCTATATCGTCAGTAGGACGGACATCAGCCTGGCTTGGTTTGTCGGCATATAGCGATACTGTTGCCCCACCAACAAAAGCAATGGTCTCTTTTAATTCTGCCAGTGCATAATAAACACCTTTTATTCTTACCAGGTTAGTGTGATGGCTCATGTTCAAATAGTTCTTTAAGTTTGTTTATCGCCATTACTTTTTCTCTTGCTTTGCCAACACGCAAAACATCAATCAGAGCCAGCATCAAATAGAGCGTCTCATCTTTTTTTACAGCACGCACAACCTCTGGATACAAAGGCTGTATAGCCAAGCCTTTCTCATCACTATCGGCATCGGGCCACACATAAACCTGGTCGCTGCTAAATAGCGATCGCATGAAAGGGTGGCTATGAGCAGTAGGTATGCCTCTTGACAATCCTGTAGGCCTTTGGGGAAAAACATACTGTATTCCGTAGATTAAAAAATCATGGAGCGCCTGTGTCCGCACTTTCTTTTTATCTGTATCGATCAGCCCCGATACAGCAAGACGCTGTAGCGAATTGGATATTTCAGCAGTGCTCAAAAACAAGTCATTAGCCAATTGCTTATTATACCAATTGTCAGAATTGTAGCACAGTATTTTTAGTAACACTACTATGTCTTGCGGGCGCATAAAGAAGCTAATTAATACATAGCAAATATAGTAAAAAGTATGGTTTATAATTTATAAATTGTAAATATAATTATTTATTTTGCATATCTTTGAAAGATAAGTGCCAAAATTGTTCTACTCGGGCTGATCCAACAAGAACTCAATCGTCCTCGGGAAGTAAAAGTGTTCCAGTTTGTGAATGCGGGCTGCCAGGTCTTGTGGCGTATCGTTAGGTAATACCTCGCAATAAGCCTGTGTTATGGTGGCTCCGTTGTCGTACACTTCGTCTACATGATGTATAGTTATGCCCGACTGTTTTTCTTTTTTGCCGATCACCGCTTCGTGTACGTGATGGCCGTACATGCCTTTGCCGCCATACCTGGGCAACAGTGCAGGATGTATATTGATGATCTTTCCCTTGAATGCTGCAATGATATTTTCGGGTATCTTCCACAGGAAGCCTGCCAATACAATGAGTGAAGGTTTCAGGTCTGCCATCTGCTCCAGCATCATTGCCTGGCCATAGGTGCTCTTGTCTACCAGTAAAAACGGTATACGCTCGCGTTCGGCAATATCTATCACACCTGCACCTTGTTTGTTGCACACAATAAGCGACACCCTGGCTTTGCCATTTGCTTTAAAATGGTCGATAATGGCCTGTGCGTTAGAGCCTGCACCCGATGCGAAGATGATGATATTTTTCATTTTAGTCGTAAGTCGTAAGTCGTAAGTCGTAAGCTGTTATTCAGCAGAGTTCAACGACCTGTTCTAAAATTATATTGACCCGTTGCCTAAATAGTTTTAGCTACGGCTGTTGTCGTAATTACGGCTTTTGCTGTAGGCTCTGCCTTTGGTTCCTTCTTTATAACACCGGCAAAGATCAGCCCCAGGATGGCTATGCCGGCTATTATACGATATACGCCAAATGCACGGAAACTATGTTTCTGCACATAGGTAATAAACGAACGGATGGCCAATACCGATACTACGAACGAAATAAGGCATCCCACTATCAGTATAGACATGTTGGAAGTATCGTGGAATACCTGTGGTGTTTCTTTATACGTATCCCATATGTCTTTGGCGGTTGCAGCGGCCATAGTAGGCACTGCCAGGAAGAAGGAGAACTCAGCTGCCGTTTTCTTATCCAGCTTGCTGGCCATACCACCTACTATAGTAGAGGCACTACGGCTAAGGCCGGGAAACAGGATAGACAGTATCTGGAACAGACCTATCTTTAATGCCTGACCATTAGTTATATCCTCATCATTGTGGGTGGTGGGCCTTTTAAAGAAGTTATCTATAAACAGCAGCAGTATACCACCCAGTAGCGTGACGGTAGCGATGATTGTAACATCGCCCAATACCTTGTCGATGTGCTTTTTGAGCAGTGCGCCAAATACCAGCGCAGGCGCTACCGCTATAATGAGTTTTACATAAAAGGCTATGCCTTTAAAGTTGAGGAACTTCTTCCAGTACAATACCAGCACGGCCATGATGGCAGCAAACTGTATAACGATATCGTACATGTTGCTGAATGGTTCATGCGGATCCATACCCATCAGGGCCTTGGTAAACTTGATGTGTGCCGTAGATGATATAGGAAGAAATTCCGTTACCCCTTCTACAATAGCGATAACTATTGATTGTAACCAGGTCATTGCTGTTATGGTATGTTTATGTATTTATGCGTTTGCAAAGATAACTGCCATTGCGGATGCTGTTGTATATATTCTGTTATCAATGGTGTCATGGCATCGCGCTTGCTCCATTCCGGCTGCAGGTATAGCAGGCAGTTCTCACATACTTTAGCTGCATGTTCTTCTGCCCACTTAAAGTCACTCTTATTAAAGACAACAACCTTCAGTTCGCTTGCTTTATCCAGCGACTGCTGCAACGGGGCTTTAAATTTTTTGGGCGAGAGAGTCACCCAATCCAGGTCGCCTACGATTTCTGATGAGCCGGATGTCTCAATATGTGTGGCTATGCCCGCGGTATGTAATGCTGTGGTGAGGGGTGTAAGATCGTGCATGGCCGGTTCGCCACCGGTTATCACGGCTATGCGGCCCGGTTGTGCGGATGCAAAGTCTACTATCTGTTTTACTGTAAGTTTAGGGTGCGCATCGGCATCCCAGCTTTCTTTCACATCGCACCACACGCAGCCCACATCGCATCCGCCAAGGCGAATGAAATAGGCTGCCTTACCAGTATGCAGGCCTTCGCCCTGTAAGGTGTAGAAATGCTCCATTACAGGGTATTCAATATTGTATATTTCTGTGTTGTTCAAAATTTGTTGTTTAGCCTCACCCCGACCCTTTCCTTGGGAGAGGGTCGGGGTATTAGTGCGTTCTAAAACGAATACGTCCCGATGATTTTTGGTCAGAAGACCAACAACGGCGTTAAAACGTTTTTCTTAAACTGTCTCTTTCGCTTTTTGTTTAGCGGCAAGCAGTGTGTTCTTCATCAATCCGCAAATGGTCATTGGCCCTACTCCGCCGGGTACTGGTGTTATGTAGCTGGCTAGTGGTGCCACATTAGCATAGTCTACGTCGCCCACCAGGCGGCTGCCGCTCTTCTTGGTGGCATCGGCTATACGGTTAATGCCTACGTCAATAATTATTGCGCCCGGCTTTACCATGTCAGCAGTTACAAAGAATGGCTTGCCTATCGCCGCAACAATTACATCGGCAGTGCGAGTGATCTCTGCGAGGTTTTTGGTGCGTGAATGGGTAAGTGTAACTGTGGCATTGCCCGGGGTTGTATTGCGGCTCAGCAGGATGGTCATTGGTGTGCCCACAATATTGCTGCGGCCTATTACCACGCAATGCTTACCTGCTACATCTATGTTGTAATGCTCCAGCATCAGCATAATACCATAAGGCGTGGCGGGTAAAAATGTGGGCTGGCCCAGCATCATTTTACCCTGCGATATAGGGTGGAAGCCATCCACATCTTTGGCGGGATCTATTGTATTAATGATGACATCCCCGGAGATATGGTCGGGCAATGGCAACTGCACCAGTATGCCATCCACATCGTCATTGTCATTCAGTTTTTGTACTTCATTGATCAGTTCCTCTTCCGTAATTGTGGTCTCGAAGCGGAGCAATGTAGATGCATAACCCAGTTCGGCGCAGCTCTTTACCTTGTGGCCCACATAGGCTTCGCTGGCGGGGTTATTACCTACCAGTATAGCGGCAAGGTGGGGCTTTTTGCCACCAGTTGCCTGCCAGTCTGTAACATCTTGTTTTATTTGCTCTTTTATGTGAGCGGAAACGAGGTTGCCATCAAGTATTTGCATAGCACAAATATAAACAATTGCCGCTGTTTTGAGCAGGCAACTGTGCAAATTGCTAGCTGTTGGCAGCCAGTTTGGCATGTGCTATCCTGGCCACACCGGCTATGGTTGTTGCCAGGGTTTGCAGGTCGTTGCCCCGGGTCATAACGGTGATCAGGTATGCAGAGTTGTTGAGGTACACAATACCTGTTTCATGCAGTTCATGTATCTGCTGAGATCCCGCTTCGCCAAACTTATGTGCCACCTTCACGTTTTCCGGCAGTCCCTTTACCAGGCCCTCTTTAAAGCTGCATTGGGCAAGAAGCGAGGTGGCATATTCTGATTCTGCTATGGTGAGGTAAGAACCATTATATAAAGCAGCCATAAATACTGAATAATCGCGCGGGCTTATGGTGTAGGAAAGATAACTGGCAGCATCCGGTTTAGGAGGTGTAAGGCCAAGGTCTGAAAAGATATTGATGAGCACCTGCGGATCGATACAGCTATTGAGCAATTGCGTAGCTGAGTTGTCGGAATAAGCGATCATATACGTAAGTAGCTCTTTTACGGAGTAGGTATTACCTGGTTGAAGAGCCTTTGTGGTATACGTCTGGGGAACATTCACCACCTTCCTGGGGTCGAAGGTTACTTTCTTATCCAGCAATGCCGGGTTGGTTTCCGACATTTTAAGTATGGTCATCATTACAGGTAGCTTAAACAAAGAGCCCGGGAGGTATGTTTCACCGGGATTGATACTGATCCAGTCGTCGGACGAAAACTCTTTTATGTAAACGGATGCTGTTGTTAAAACTCCGGCTTGTTTCTGGTTGTCTATATATCGCAGAATATCCTGTTTCAATGTAGAGAGTTTTTCTGACTCGCACTCAGGCGCCTGGTCGAGCAATGGCTTAATGTATTGGTATCCTTTTAGGCGGGCAACGGTATAGTCGCAGCCAGAACGGCCTGTTGCAGGCTTACCAAGCTCACTTGCTATAGTACGTGGCGCAGCGTAGATTTTGAACAGCCAGAAACTGGCGGCGCTGGCTGTAAGGCATATGGCTAAAGCGGCAACAAGAGAAACCTTTTTCTTAAAGTAATTCATGTAAAAATTGTTTTCAATGGTTAATTCAAAAAAGAGCCTGTGGCAACAAGAGTTGTGCAGGCTATACTAGTTGGGTGGTGTAGGTTATACTGTTAAGAAGCTTCGCTTTGCATTTTTGCATATACCATGCGCGATATATTGCTGATGACATCGGCTTGCTTTTTTACGTCGCTGCCTTTTGTCATCACAGTGATAATGTATGCTGCATTATTAATGTAGATGATGCCGCTCTCGTGCAACTGCTTGCCGTCGTCCATAGCAGCTTCGCCAAATTTATGAGCAATTTTTACGTTGGCCGGGAGTTCCTTTACAAGGCCATCTTTAAAATTGCATTGTGCCAGTAAAGAAGTGGCGTACTCTGAGGCGGATATTGTAAGATACGAACCGTTGTACAAGGCCGCCAGGAATACCGAATATTCGCGGGCGCTGATGGTGTAGGATATAAATTTCTTTGCGTCCGTAAGGTCTGGCTGGGGAAGGCCAATATCCACGAACATTTTATTGAACACAGCGTAATCGAGGTTGGTGGTCAGCAGCATGGCAGCAGCGTTATCAGAATTAGCGATCATGGATGCCAGTAATTCCTTAACTGTATAACTGTTGCCTTCTTTAATGGTTTGCGTATTATAGGTTTGATCCATTGGCTTGATGACCTTTGGATCGTATACCAGCTTTTTATCCAGGAATGAAGGGTTGGTTTCTGCCATTTTTAACACGCACATCATTACAGGTACCTTGAGTAAAGAGCCCGGAGTGTATTTATCTGCCGGGTTAATGTACGTCCAGTCATCTGAAGAAAAAGACTTTATATAAACAGATGCAGAAGTAATAATGCCACCTTGTTTCTGGCTGTTAATATAGTTAGTGATCTCCTGTTTTAGAGGGGCAAGGTTATCAGACTCACATTGCGGAGACTGATCGAGCAGAGGCTTTATGTATTTATAACCCTTTATACGGGCAACGTCATAATTGCAATCAACTCCCTTGTTAGCTTTGGCTGGCGCTTCAACCGCTGAGGCAGAAGAAGTGGAGTACATACGTATTAAAACAAAACTAAGCGCGCTACAGGCAACACCCAAAATTAAGGTGTACACTACAGGAACCTTTTTATTAAATATACTCATACTAATGTTTCATGGAGTTATATAGGGATGCTATTCTAAACTATAAGGTACTGAGTCAAAGTTAATTATCATTTCATCATCTTACTTCATAAAAGGGGCAAGGCCAAATATATAAATGTCATGTTACCATAAGCATTTGTAAATCAATAGTAGCAATTGTAATCAATAGGTCAGAAGCTTGTATAGTGCAGTGTTAGATACTTATATATCGTATTTTTGAAAAAATTATGACGATGAAGAAATTACTCCTGTCTATTCTTGTTTTACTGCCTGTGGCGGTATTTGCCCAGATACCCGCTGGTTATTACAATACGGCTACCGGACTCAGTGGCCAACCATTACGCGTTGCGTTGCGCAACATAGTGCGCCCCCATACTATGCTCAGCTATACCCCAGGCCTTTGGAACGCCTACTACACTACCGATGTAAGGCCGGACGGCAAATTGTGGGATATATATTCTGATGTGCCTGGAGGTACGCCAGCATACGTCTATACACTCGGGCCTACCTCGTCTGGCGGTAACCAGTGCGGTAGTGTCAGTCCTACTGCTGAGGGCAGCTGCTACAACAGGGAGCATACATGGCCGCAAAGCAAATTTGCCAGCGATACCCCGATGCAGAATGACCTGTTCATTGTTTACCCTACAGATTATTTTGTGAATGGCCAGCGTGGCAATTTGCCTTATGGTAAAGTAGGTACTGCCAGCCAGACATTTACTAATGGCAGCAAAATTGGTAACAATGTATATAGCGGTGCGCCAACCGGTAGCTGCTACGAGCCGCTGGATACCTTTAAAGGCGACCTGGCACGTAACTACTTCTATGTGGCTACCTGCTACTGGGGTGCAGACAGTGCCAGCTTTGTAACATGGGAAATGGCTTATGGACTTACTTTTAAGCCCTGGGCTATCAACATGCTGCTAGAATGGCACCATAACGACCCGGTGAGCCAGAAAGAGATAAACCGCAACAACGCGGTTTATGCGCTGCAACACAACCGCAATCCTTTCATTGATCATCCCGAGTATGCCGATTGTATATGGGGCACTACCTGCACAGGCGTTGGGGTTGATGATGCAACAAACCCATTGAATACGGTTGTGGCATTCAATAACCCAATGAACAATATCATGCTCATCAACTGGAACAATGTGGCCAATGATGAAGTAACCAAGGTAAGTGTACTGAACATGGCCGGGCAGGTGCTGTACAGCAACGAGGATATGCCGTTCACCAAAACGCTCGCTATCAACACGGCTACATGGGCAAGAGGTATTTATGTAATAAAGATGCTGGGACATAACAGCATTGAGAGCCGGAAAGTAGTATTGCAATAGCTACCAACGAAACTGATAAATTAAAACGGCGGCTGAAGAACTCAGCCGCCGTTTTAATTATGGTAAACAAACCACTAATACCCGAATATCTCTTCCATTGTCAGTTTCCTTACCTCTCCTACCTTTTTAATGTCGTCAGCATTCAGTTTTGTTTCTGATGCTACAAGGCAATAGGTGTATGGCTTATTGGCTATGTTGGCGGCGTGGAATGTCTTCAGGTCGTTGTAAGACAGTTTGTCGGCATTGTCATAAATGCGCTTACGTATGTCATCCTTCAGGCCTTTGCGTTCTGCGTTAATGTAATTATAGATAATACCATCCTGCGTGATGCGATCGGTTTCTATGCCTTTCTTCAGCGATGCACGTGCTGCCAGTACATTGTTCTCTACAGATGGCAGATCGTTCAATAGTTCGTTCATGGCCTTCACAGCTTCGTTGAACTTATCGGCCTGGCAACCTACATAGGCAGTAACCATATATGGATCGTCTTTCTTGTCAGGGGCCGAGTAATAAGCATTTGTTGAATAAGCCAGGGCCTTGCTCTCGCGTATGGTCTGGAACACAAGCGCTCCCATGCCATTGCCAAAGTAATTGTTGAACATGTCTATCACCGGCTGCTTATCGGCGTCATAGCCCTGCACATTGCGTACCCAGCGTATCTCGCTCTGTACCATATCGTAATTGGCAAACAATACTTCGTTCTTTGTTTGTGTGGTAAAAGCAAACACCTTAGGTGCAGGGTCGGCCTTAAACATGCCCGGCAGCTTATGCGCACTTTGCAGTGATGCGGTTAACGCAGACATGGAAGCAGGACCATAGTACAATATGCGATGGCTGTGGTTGAACATATCGTGCAGCATATCTGTCAACTCTTTGCTGGTCAGGCTCTTCAGCTCATCGTTGGTCAGTACATTATTGAACGGGTTGCTGGCGCCATAACGTGCATATTGGGTAAGCCCGTTCATTATCTGCGCCTTATTGTTCTTGGCATCGGCACGGCTCTTGGCAATACGTGCCTTTAGCGCAGTCAATGCCTGCTCATCCGGTACACAGTTCTTCATTAGGTCTTCAAATAAGGCGGTAGCCTTGTCAAAATTCTCCTGTAAGCCCTCTATAGTAATGTTGGTGTAATCGCCGGCTGTGTTCATGCTGAAGCTGCATGCCAGCATATAGAACTCTTTAGAAATGTCTTCTGCTGTTTTACTGTCTGTGCCGAGGAACTGCAGGTAGTTGGCGGCAATGGCCAGGCGCTTGTCGTTCCAGGTACCCATGCGGAAGCGGTACGTCATGCGGAACAAGCCATTATCCGGGTTGTTAACATACAATATTTCTGCAGGGCCAAGGTTACCCTTGCTGAGGTCTTTATTATAGTCTACCCATGCCGGAGCAATGGGTTTTACCTGCATATTGTTGATGTCTTTTACAAAAGCCGATTGCTTACCGGCATTGGTCTCCACAGGTGTAATAGTTGGTTTGCTCACCTTTAGTACATTCTTATCTTCGCCCTTGCGCTTGTATACAGCCACATAATTCTCTCCGAAGTATTTATTGGCAAATTCCATTACATCTTTCTTGCTGATGGCGCTCAGACGTTCTATATAATCAACGTCCTCCTTCCAGTCTTCTTCTGATGTGAAGGCGTTCATCAGTGCACGTGCGCGGGAGCTGTAGTTGTCGTTCTGCTGCATCATGCCCTTCTTGTTATTGTTGATGATGGCAGTAAGCAGGTTGTCGTCAAAGTTGCCCTTCTTCAGGTTCTCTATCTCGGCCAGCATAAGGCCCTTCACTTCGTCCAGGCTCTGGCCGCTAGTAGGGTTGCCTTGCAGGTACATGTAGCCGTAATCTATCAGTATGTCGGCACTGGCGCTGGCACGCAACAGCTTTTGCTTTTTCACCAGGTTCAGGTCGAACAAACCAGCGCGACCATTGGTAAGTACCTGGCCGGTAATGTCGGCCAGTATAGCATCTTTGCTGTGCACGCCTGGCATGCGGTAGCCTATAGCCACAAACTCGGCATCAGGGCCACTCACTTCTTTAATTACAGGTGCGGTTATCGGCGCTTCGGGATTAAAAGTATATGGGGTTATTTTTTTAGAGCTGAGTTGGGAGAAATACTCGTCTACCTTAGCTATCATCTCATCTGGTTCGAAGTCGCCCGAAACGATGATACCCATATTATTAGGCACATACCAGGTGTTGTAGTACTTGCGTATCTCCAGCAGCGATGGATTCTTCAGGTGCTCAATAGTGCCTATGGTTGTTTGCTTGCCGTAGTTGTGATTCTTGAAGAGATTGCTCAGCAATAGCTCCGATACCTTGCGGTTGTCATTATCCAGCGTACGGTTCTTTTCTTCGTATACGGCCTCCAGCTCGGTATGAAAGATGCGGAATACCGGGCTGCGGAAGCGCTCGTATTGTACCTTAAGGAACTTGTCAACCGCATTGGCAGGTATATCTTCAGTATACACCGTCTGCTCGAACGATGTAAAGGCATTGGTGCCTTTAGCACCCATAGAAGCCATCAGTTTGTCGTACTCGTTGGCTATGGCAAACTTTGCTGCCACGCCCGATGTGGAATCTATACGATGGTATATCTCCTTACGCTTAGCTTCGTCGGTCGTGTGGTTGTATTCTTCATACAGCGCGTCTATCTTTTCCAGCAGTGGCTTTTCCTTGCTATAGTCCAGCGCGCCATAACGGTCGGTGCCTTTGAACATCATATGCTCCAGGTAGTGGGCCAGGCCGGTGTGGTCTGCAGGGTCGGTCTTGCTACCTGCCTTAGTGGCTATGTATACCTGCATGCGCGGTTCCTTCTTTGTAGGGCTAAGAATAACGGTCATGCCATTCTTCAGCGTATAGAAGCGCGTTTGCATAGGGTCGTTACTTACGTAGCGATACTTGTATCCGCCGCTCTTGCCGTCCTTCCATTCGTGCTCTACCTTAGCAGATACACTATTAAATGCAGCCATCGCCAGCAGCAGCGAGGCTATCTTTAAGTTCTTCATTATTTGGAGTGTTTGGGAGAAAGGTACGGCTTTTTGGTAATAGAGTAGTTATTTGCGCTCTACTAGAGCTTCATAAAGTTTCATTCTCCAAAAATCTTTTGAAACGACATCATTATGCTCAAATAGCTCTTCAACATTGCGTAGCAATTCAAATAGAGCAAACATATTGTCAACTGAGATGCTGGCTAATTTATTTAAAACCTCCCATTTATAAGTTTTAAATTCTGGCTTTTTTGACAATTTTATTTTGTCGTGTATTAGCTTTTTAATGTCTTCAGGATGTGTTATCGAGGATATCTTTTCTGCATCAGTTTTAACTTGTGTGATGTAGTGTTCTATAAGTGTTGGTAAATTTGATATCTTGCTAAATACATTTTGGATACTACCTCTATGTGGATAGGTGAGCAAATCGGTTACATACGTAGTATCTGCATTTTTATAACCTCTAGGTTTCAACAATATTTCACTAGTTTTATCTCCATCTTCATATACCAGCTTAAATATTCCATTGAACGAGACAGAACTGGGTTTAACTTCATCGTTTTCTAGCAGAAGATTGAAAGACAAAGACAATCGGCTATTTATCTTATAAGTATTAGCGAGTGCAAAGGATATATAGAGATTCGAGTCATCTACAACATAGTTATTGATGAAAATTTCGTTTTTTGTCTTTTCAACGAAGTCACTGAGAGCTTTCAATGCAACAAAAACTGAGAAATTAATTCCAAAATTTTTATAATCTCCAATAGAGGTTTTAGCTCTTATGTAGAAGGCGTTTTCAGCATTGATGTAGATTAATCGCAGTTTCAGGACTTCATTATTTTCTGAGTTTTTTTCTTTTAAATAGTTTTTGATCATCTCGACCAGATCTTCATAATTCTGGTCTCGACAGTAATTCGCAAATTTGCTAAAATTATATATTTCTAATAGATCTGCTTTTGCGGCATATCTTGTTTCCGCTAAAAGAATATCAGATCTGTTTTGTTTGAGAACGTATTTTTCACTGACATTTACTATTTCGAATATTGCTTTTTCCTCTTCCAGTAATTTGCGTAAGGTTATTTCGTTAACCTTGGTAACAATATCAACTTTTTGACATTGTGAATCTAAATTGTTGATTGAAGCCAAAAGTTGTTTTGCGTTCCCAATCTTCATCACATTAGTTTTTTCGGTATCAACATTAAACACCTTAACTAACTCTTCTTTGAATTCATCATACTTGTCAAGAATGCGAGTAAGATCTCGCGTTGTTACGAATGTAGTCGAATCAAACTCATCAACTTGCAAAGCCTCTTTTTCTAAAATCATAATTGTAGATCGTTTATATTTTAATTGTACTTATCAATAGTAAAAAAGCTGCGACCCCAATAACTACGGCGCCATTTCTAACTTGCTGACTCTGGGGTGTGCCTGTCTGGACAAATGATGCATAGTGCTCGCAATTGTTTACGACAAGATCATAGGGTTGCCCTAATACCGTCAAGGCTCTGTTTACGGCTGTGACCCTCTCTACATTATTTCCATGGAATTTTCGTACCTGGTAAATTTTGTCTCGTTGGAAAAAATCACTGGCTTTAATCAGATGCACACCAGTGAACTTTTGATTTTCTGATATCCATTCTATTCCATTTTCGTCAACTCCTAAATAAATTGAATGATGTTTCGATAGGCCTGTCTGGAAAATCGATTCTACGATTCTATCGGCTGGTTGCAGTTGATATTTTTGAGCATATGGAGCAGAATGATTAATATAAAGATATTTCATGACGCAATTATTTTATTACTCTAATATTTTTTGTTTATAACGGAGTTTATATATTTGCTCCTGACCTATATTACTTTAAAGCGTGACAATTCATAAATTGTTTATGTCACGCTTAACAGTATAAACCATGAATAATTGAAATCATTAGGACAAATATTATCACTTACGGATATTGAGTTAATTGAGGGTTTTTGTGCGGAACAAGAACTTGAGGGTGCGTATGATGAATTTGTGAAAAGGTACTATAAGGACTGTCAAAAAACCTGCGAAAAGATATGTAATCTGCGAAAATTAGATAAACATATTGGTCTTCAGATATCTCACGACACTTTCGAAAAAATACGCCGTTATAAATCGTTTAAAAGACCTTTAAATTCTCTTTTAGATGAAAGAAAGGCGATTAACGGATTTTTATATAGAATTGCAGTTAATCTTTTTAACGATTATCATAAGACAACACAAAAAAGACCAGATCCTAAACCAACATTTTTTAGCGACTTGTTGGATAGTATTCCAGACTTAGAAGATTTACAAGCAAAAGCGGAATTCGCGGCACAGATTTTCAATAGATTAAACAAGAAAGAACAAAGGGTTTTAATAGTCGATCTAGATTATAAAAAACATCACATTTATCTGCCCGATGATGTGATAGAGAGTTTAAGTATAGAATTAAATGTTAAGCCTGATACAATAAGAAAAATTAGAGAGCGGGTTAAGTTAAAAGTGAAAAAATTCATTGACGAATACAATGAACAATAGAAAGAAGTTTACAATGGATGATTTTGAACATGGCTTAGTTCTTCTAGGCTTGCTTTCGCCATCCAGTGATGCAGAAGTTAATGAAATATTAGAGTTAGAAAAGTTTGAGAAGGAGACTTCAAAGCAGAGACAGCAAACTCATTTCAAAAGGGTTGTTTTAGCAGCTGAGATTTTATACCAATTACATAATGAACCAACATTTGGGCGTATTAAGTTTCAAAAACTAGTTTATCTATGTGAACATGTCGCGCAAATGAACCTTGAACACCGATATGCAAAACAGGCTGCCGGTCCTTTTGACAATAAGTTTATGCATTCAATCAATAAAGAGGTAAAAAAGTTGAAATGGTTCGATGTACAAAATGTGACGGAGCACAATATATCTCGCAGTAAATATATTCCTTTAGAAAACGCGGGTAAACATAAGAGTTTTTTTGAAACGTATTTTCATAACGAGAATGATAGAATCCAATTTATAATAGACTTGTTTAGAAGTAAGAAAACCGATGAAACTGAACTGGCTGCAACTGTCTTTGCTTGCTATTTAGAATTGCATCAAAAAGGTCAATTGGACAGAGACCAGTTGTTTAAAACATTCTACGGGTGGTCAGAGAAAAAAGGGCGATTTACTGAAGTTCAAGTCATTAAATCATTTCAATGGTTAGTAAGTAATGGGTTAATACCTGATATTACTATCTAAGAGCGTTCGTACAATTAATTAGCTAAATAAAAATGCCCGCAACCTGCGGGCATTTTTGTCGTTTTATTTAAGCTATTATTAGTAGCGGTACATGTCTGATTTGAACGGACCTGCAACCGGTATGCCCAGGTATTCGCTCTGTGCAGTGGTCAGTTCGTCCAGCTGAGCGCCAACCTTAGCCAGGTGCAGGCGGGCAACCTTCTCATCCAGGTGCTTAGGCAGCACATACACCTTGTTCTCGTAGTTGCTGTGGTTGGTCCACAGTTCTATCTGAGCCAGTGTCTGGTTAGTGAAAGAGTTACTCATTACGAAGCTTGGGTGACCGGTAGCGCAGCCCAGGTTCACCAGGCGGCCTTCTGCCAGGATGATCACATCCTTACCTTCTATGTTATACAGGTCTACCTGAGGCTTAATGGTATCCTTGGTGTGGCCGTAGTTCGTATTCAGCCATGCCATATCTATTTCGATATCGAAGTGGCCAATGTTACAAACGATAGCCTTATCCTTCATCAGGCGGAAGTGCTTTTCAGTGATCAGGTCGCGGCAGCCGGAAGCAGTAACAACAATGTCAGCTTCTTTAACTGCATCTTCCATACGCTTCACTTCGTAGCCGTCCATAGACGCCTGCAGTGCGCAGATCGGGTCGATCTCGGTAACGATAACGCGCGCACCTGCACCACGCAGAGACGCTGCTGAACCCTTACCTACGTCGCCGTAACCACCTACAACTGCTACCTTGCCAGCCATCATTACATCAGTAGCGCGGCGGATAGCATCCACCAGACTTTCCTGGCAGCCATACTTATTGTCGAACTTAGACTTGGTAACAGAGTCGTTTACGTTGATAGCGGGCATTGGCAATGTGCCTTTAGCCATGCGCTCGTACAGGCGGTGAACGCCGGTAGTAGTTTCTTCGCTCAGGCCCTTTATGTGCTGCACCAGCTCAGGATATTTATCCAGTACTATGTTGGTAAGGTCACCACCATCGTCAAGGATCATATTCAGCGGACGGTCTTCGCTGCCGAAGAACAGTGTCTGCTCAATGCACCAGTCAGCATCTTCCAGGCTCTGGCCTTTCCATGCAAATACGCCTATACCCGCAGCAGCTATAGCAGCAGCGGCCTGGTCTTGCGTAGAGAATATGTTACAAGAACTCCAGCGCACTTCTGCACCCAGGGCTACAAGTGTTTCTATCAATACAGCAGTCTGTATGGTCATGTGCAGGCAGCCTGCTATGCGGGCACCTTTCAATGGTTGTGAAGCACCATACTCTTCACGAAGTGCCATAAGGCCAGGCATTTCAGCTTCAGCCAACCTTATTTCTTTACGTCCCCACGCAGCCGGGCTGATGTCAGCCACTTTATACGGCATGCTCAGATCGATCTTTGAACCTGTCATTGTACTCATATAGGTTAAAACATTAAAAAATTCACGCAAAGGTATATAAACTGCCGTTATAAAGCGTTGGCAGCTTGTTAATAGTTATTTTACTTGTCTATCCTTCCATTGGTAATTGCCTATAAAGCCCATCATTCCTGCAGCCACTATATAGGCTATATGCAAGGGTTGCAGAAAGGGGAAGTATACCTGCACCCACTCTTTATGGAAGAACCGCACCACTGGCCGCATATACAGGTATTCTGACACAGCCTTTATGGCCAGCATTACAAGGGCTATCAGCCAGTAATCAGCATCAAAAAAACCGGCTACCGTCAGTAGAGGAAAGGCAAGATTATACAAGTACACCAGCATAAGTATACTTGTCAGCCGGGTGTCATTATATTTTCCGCTTTTGGATGCCCACCTTATGCGTTGTTGCAGAAAAGAGCGCCATGTGGGTTGCGGCAGGGTGGTAACTATGGCCTGTTGAGATTTAAGGTAAACAATATTGCCTTTTGCAGTAGCTATCTTGTTCATCAGCAGGTAATCGTCTCCCGATGCCAGTTTATCTATACCGTCGTAGCCATTTACCTGGTCAAATATTTTTTTGGTAAAGGTCAGGTTGGCGCCATTGCTCATCTGCCCCATCTTCATGCTATGGGCAGCAGCTGTTATACCCTGCATGCTCATGAAGTCTATCAGCTGGAAAACAGGCAGCAATTTACCTGTTGCATGAAACACTACCGGGGCTACTATCATATCTGCCCTGGTTTGCTCGTACATGCTGGCGATGCTTTTCAGCCAGGCGTTGGGCGCTACGCAGTCAGCATCTGTTGTTACAATAAGTTCGCCTTCAGCTTTTTGAATACCCAGGCTCAATGCTGCTTTCTTATAGGCGTTCAGTTGCTTGTCGCCAATATGCTCCGCCAGAGAGAAGTAGCGTACGCCAACTATTTCATATGCAGATACTATTTGCCTGGTCAAATCTGTCGAATGGTCGTCAACAACAATTATCTCCAGCAACTCCGGTGGATATTTCTGCTCCAGAATGGCGTCTATGCATGCTGCTATATTACTTTGTTCATTGCGCGCAGGTATCACCACAGATATGCTGGTTGTTGGCACAAAGCTCTCTGGTAGGCGCACTTCGGGCTGTTTCTTCCAGCCCTTGCTGTATAATATCATCAACCACACGTAGGCTAGTGTTATGGCGCTGCATATGGCTATTACAATGGTCATTCGTTCAGATAAGTGTTTGTGCTATTGCCCGGGCCGTTTCGGGTGTCATTACCCTATGGCCTTTGTTCAGCGTGGTTATCGTCACCCCTGGTATTTTTCGGGCAAATCTCTCGCCGAGCCTGGCCGGGATAACTTTGTCAAATTTACCCATTACCAGTTGTATATGTATGTTATACTTCGCGATGTTGCTTTTTACTTTATCCAGGTTGGGGATCAGCATGCGCATGGCCGGCCATATCAACCCTAGTTTTTTGCGGTTGGCCGCATCGCCGGTGTAGTATTGTACAAACTTGTACTGCCACTCCGTTATCCATTTATGGTCCTTCAGCCAGTCCACTATTTTCATATACCGTTGCGGGTTGCTGAGCATATTTTTAAACAACGCTTGTCCCGGTAAAGTTCGCGTAAAGAATATGTAATAGCCATTGGTAGCCAGCCCGTCGCTGGCTACCAGTGTAACTCTATCCACGCTTTGCGGCATCAGTTCTATAATGTTCAGGCACACCCTGCCACCCATGCTGTATCCCAGCAGCGCTGTTGTGGCCGCATTGTGCTCTCTCAATAACAACTCCGTTACCTCTTTAAGCATTTGCTTTGTAAAGGGGTGCACATCCCATTTGCTCAGGCCATGATGGGGTAGGTCTACCAACAGGCAGGTATACTCTTCCTCCAGATACGGAGCAAATAACAGCAGGCTGTGTGCATCGTGCCCATATCCGGGGAAACCCAATAGCAGCTTTTTGCCGCTGCCCACCTTCAGGTAGTGCAGCCGCATATTGCCAACGCCTATATAGCACGATTCAGGTTTCATTATGTCATCGAGTTCAGACAGAACAAAGTTATATTTCTATCCATGCCTGTTTAGCAAAAGTCAAAGTTGCACCTTTAATGAAATCGTTCATCTTTGTGTGTCTGTTAGCATGGTTATTTGTCAACTCCCAAAATAGAACATACGTGGCTTGTGCCGCATCATTAAAAGTAAGGTGCAGAGCTAACCTTCGTTGACTTCTTTTGGAGTGTACATTTGTTAATACTTCACAAGCTGAGATATTTATTTCTGAGCCGCCCCATCCCCATTTGTTATAAATAATTTGCTCTCCTGTCACCCCCCCAGACCTCTCGACGTCCTTTTATTGTCCTGCAATTGCTGTCAATACAACAGTATATGATTTGAGGATATAAAATCTTTTCACTAAATAGCGCTTTTAGCATTGAAGAAGTGTCAATTAAATAAACCCTTGCGCTATCATATTGTATAAAGGGTATGTCATGATTATTGTCGAAATAGAAGCTTCCCTGATATTTAGGATACACTGATGAGTTAAGGCCAAATTTATGACGAAACATAGCCTGTGTTTTCCATCTTTGTTGTAGATCATAGTTCTTAAAGTCTCTATGAATATGCCTTTTACCCTTATTGTCCTCTTCAAAAGTGAGTCTATAATTGCAGGAACAGAATAAACTGTTAGTGATGAATAGTAGCAAAAATAGTTTTCTCGTCATACCGAGTACGTCATGCCCTCTGTTGTGGCTATTGTGTTTTCAAAAATAGCACGTGCCTCTTCCTGGAAAGGGGTGATGTCTTTATACTTCGATGAAAAATGCCCCAGCAAAAGCTGACCAACATTGGCCAGCCTGGCCATTTGTGCAGCCTGTACCGATGTGCTATGATGCCGGGCCACCGCCTTCTCCAGGTCTTCGTGTAGATATGTGCTCTCGTGGTACAGCAGGTCTGCGCCGGTTATATGCGGCAGGTATTCTTCAGAAAATAATGTATCGGCACTGTAAGCGTATTTGCGTGGCGGCAGCGGATCGGCGGTAACTGTTGCGTTAAATATTACTGTACCATCTTCTGCCAGGTAATCCGCTCCCAGCTTTAGCTGCCCGTAAAATGTTTTAGGTATGCCATATGCTTCGCACTTATCTATCAGCAATCTTCTACCCGCGCTTTTCTGCTCTATCATAAAGCCCCAGCAAGGTATGCGGTGTTTTACCGGGAAGCAGTTTATCTTAAAATAATTCCCATCGCTTATTGTCCCTGCGGCATCGGGTAGCGAGTGATAGTGAAGGGGAAAATCCAGCTGATGCCCTCCTGCATTCATAATAGCATCTATTATAGGAAAGAGCTCTGCCGGACCAAAAAGATGCAGCTCATCTCTACGGCCCTGCAGGCTCATACTGTTCAGCAGCCCGGGCAGTCCAAAATAGTGGTCGCCGTGCATATGGCTGATGAGTATATGGTGCACCCTGCGCCACTTTATGCCGTAGCGCTGCATTTGCACCTGTGTGCCTTCACCGCAGTCTATCAGTACTATTTCACTGTTCAACTCTATAGCCTGGGATGTCGGGTGTCGCCCGAATGCCGGTAGCGCAGAATTATTACCAAGTATAGTGACGTTCAAAAGCTAAATTTTTAAATGTTTGTTTTATATGGAGATAAATATCATTCCTCGCCCAGCAGATCACGCTCCAGTATCTCCATGCTTATTATATCAACTGCCTCTATCATTTTAGGTGCTATGTTTAGTAGCAGGTCTGTTTCGTTTTCCTTCATACTGTTCATTACCGCAGCATTGGCTCCCGTAAATACCAGCGAGTGGTCGTTGCTGTAAAAGTCTTCGTGCATTTTTACAAGGCCTGCTATGCCTTGTTCATCGGCCTTGTTCACGCTTTGCAGGTCTATAATAAAGTTATTACTGCCATTGTGCCGCTCTTCTTCGCACTTTGCAGCAATATTGTCAGCTAATTGTGCGTTTAGCTCTGTAGCAACCGGCGTAATAACCGTAAAAGTATCTTTGGTATCAATTTTGAACTCCATCCATCAGCATTTAAGTTTTAAAAATAGTACATCTGCTCGTATCTTACGTATATTAGTAATCGGGAACAGTTTTTGTATAGATTACATTATAGTCAAAATCAAGGGTGATATAAATACCGATATAGGCGCTTACTATTCATAATTGTTACACAAATCCAGTAATTTTATAAAAACCAAGGGAAAAATATATGGACTCTAATTTTTCGCCTAAAGTAAAGGAGATCATCTCTTACAGCAGGGAGGAAGCTCTGCGGTTAGGAAATGACTTTATAGGCACGGAACATTTATTGTTAGGCCTTATCAGGGAGGGCGATGGCCTCGCGCTCAGAGTATTGCAGACAATGCAGGTTGATCTTTTTGAACTCAGGAAAGAGCTTGAAGTAGCAATAAAAGATAAAAACAACAAACCGCTGGCAAACATTAACAGCCTGCCGCTTACCAAGCAGGCCGAAAAGGTTATCCGCATCACTGTATTAGAAGCAAAGTCTCTGAAAAGTTCAAGCGTGGAGACCGAGCACCTGATGCTGTCTATACTGAAGAACAAAGAAAACGTGGCAACACAGATCCTGAATCATTACGATGTTGACTACGATCGTTTCAAAAACGAATTAAGCATCCTGCAGGGCAATACGCCTTCTGCTGACTATGGCGATCCGGGCTCGGAAGAGTTTGAAGACGACGAAGAACGCCGCCAGTTCCAGCAGCAGCGCAAGCCGCCGGTAGGCTCTGCCAAATCAAAAACACCTGTGCTCGATAACTTTGGTCGCGACATCACCAAGTTCGCAGAGCAGGGTACACTCGATCCCATTGTAGGCCGCGAAGAAGAGATAGAGCGTGTATCGCAGATCCTCTCCCGCCGCAAAAAGAACAATCCTATATTAATAGGTGAGCCGGGTGTGGGCAAAACTGCTATTGTAGAAGGGCTTGCTCTACGTATTGTTCAGCGCAAGGTATCACGCGTGTTGTTCGACAAACGCGTGATCAGCCTCGATCTCGCAGCGCTGGTTGCCGGTACCAAATACCGTGGCCAGTTCGAAGAGCGCATGAAGGCTATTATGAACGAGTTGGAAAAGAACCGCGACGTCATCCTCTTTATAGATGAGATCCATACTATAGTAGGTGCCGGTGGTGCATCCGGTTCACTGGATGCTTCCAATATCTTTAAGCCGGCCCTCGCAAGGGGAGACCTGCAGTGCATAGGTGCTTCTACGCTCGATGAGTATCGCCAGTATATAGAAAAAGATGGTGCATTAGACCGTCGTTTCCAGAAGGTACTGGTAGAACCACCAAGTGTGGAAGAAACAATTACCATCCTCAACAACATCAAGGCTAAATACGAAGATTTCCACAATGTGATCTACGATCAGGAAGCTATTGAGGCGTGCGTAAAGCTCAGCGACAGGTATATGACCGACCGCCTGCTGCCAGACAAAGCTATCGATGTGCTGGATGAGTCCGGTGCCCGTGTACACCTAAAGAACATCAATGTTCCAGAGAACATCCTGGAGCTGGAGAAGAAGATAGAAGAGATAAAACAGGAAAAGAACAAGGTAGTTAAGAGCCAGCGCTTTGAAGAAGCAGCTGCCCTCCGCGACCGCGAAAAACGCCTGGGCGAAGAGCTGGAGCGTGCCAAGGTAGAGTGGGAAGAAGAAGCCAAGCACAAGCGCTACCCGATAAACGAAGAGGCTATTGCCGAAGTGATACATATGATGACAGGTATACCTGTTATGCGTATGGTAGAAGCTGAAAGCGATAAGCTGCGTCGTATGGGTGAAGACCTGAAGGGTAGTGTAGTGGGTCAGGATGATGCGATACAGAAGGTAGTAAAAGCCATCCAGAGGAATCGTGTAGGTCTTAAAGATCCGCGCAAGCCAATTGGTTCGTTCATATTCCTTGGTCCTACGGGTGTCGGTAAAACAGAGTTGGCCCGTACGCTGGCCCGCTATATGTTCGACAGCGATGATGCGCTGATACGTGTGGACATGAGTGAATATATGGAGAAATTCTCCCTGTCTCGCCTGATAGGTGCGCCTCCGGGATATGTTGGCTATGAAGAAGGTGGTCAGCTTACAGAAAAGATCCGCCGCAAGCCATATTCTGTAGTGCTGCTCGATGAAATTGAAAAAGCACATCCGGATATCTTCAACATCCTGTTACAGGTACTGGACGATGGCCAGCTGACAGATGGCCTGGGCCGTAAGGTTGACTTCAAGAACACGCTCATCATCATGACATCCAACATTGGTGTGCGTCAGTTGAAGGATTTCGGAACAGGTGTAGGTTTTGCTACCGGTGCTAAAACTGCCAGTGCAGAAGAAAGCAGCAAAGGTGTAATTGAAAAAGCTCTAAAGCGTACCTTCTCTCCTGAGTTCCTCAACCGTATCGACGATGTGATCATCTTCAATTCACTGGAAGAAGAGCATATCGGCCAGATCATCGAGATCATTATGAAGGACGTACTCAAGCGTCTTGATACGCTTGGTTTCTCAATGCAACTATCTAAGGAAGCTAAGAAGTTCATCGCAGAAAAGGGTTACGATCCGGCATTCGGTGCAAGGCCGCTGCACAGGGCTATCCAGAAATACCTGGAAGATCCGCTGGCAGAAGAGATACTTAACCATCGCATAAAGGCGGGTGACGTTGTTACTGCCGATTATGACGAAAATGAGAAGAAAATAGTCTTTGTTACCAACAGCCCCGCACCTGCCCCGGCAGCTGAAGCGTAAGCGCTGAAACAGTAAAAATAATAAAGCGGATCTCTCATAAAGGGATCCGCTTTTACTATTTATATTTTCATTGACTCTTGTATACTACCTGTACATGCCGCGATACGGGTGCGGACGAGGGCCATACCTATGCCTGCCCCAATACCGGCCTTCAACAGACTGCCTGCGCGGTGCACCCCAATGCTTTCTTACCTTGTATTCAGGTATCACAAACGTACGATGGTATCTGGAGGTTGGGCCGGAGCGGTAACTACAGCTGCTGGCACCGCCCACCAACAGTATAAATGCAATTAATATTAGTAAGTATCTCATCATTGTCAGTCAATTATGCCTTTTTGAACCATTTCCGGCTAACAGTCGCAAATATATCCTAATAAAACTGAAAATTATAGAGCAACACTCAATTGTTTGTCTATCTAATTACTCCTTTGTTTAACTTTGTATATATGGATACCTGTGCAATACTCCGGGGGTTACTTAACGAACGTATATTGATCATTGACGGTGCTATGGGCACTATGATACAGCGGTACAAATTACAGGAGGATGATTACCGTGGGGCACGTTTTGCCGACTGGCACTGCGATGTGAAGGGCAATAACGATCTGCTTTGCCTTACCCGTCCCGATATCATCAAGAATATCCATAAAGAATACCTGCACGCTGGTGCAAACATTATAGAGACCAATACTTTTAATGCACAGGCAGTATCAATGGCCGACTACGATATGCAGGCATTGTCTTACGAGATCAATGTAGCAGCGGCAAAATTGGCAAAAGAAGCTGTGGCTGAATTTAAGGCAGAAGCTGGATCAACGGAAAATGACAGGTTCGTTGCCGGCGCTATCGGGCCAATGAACAAAACGCTGTCCCTTTCTCCCGATGTCAATAACCCCGGTTATCGTGCTATTACCTTCGATGAGGTGGCCAATGCCTATTACGAGCAGATAAAAGGGCTGGTAGACGGCGGAGCCGATATATTGCTTATAGAAACTATATTTGATACACTTAACGCTAAAGCAGCAATATATGCTGTAAATAAGTACTTTAAAGATAATGGCGTAAAATTACCGGTAATGATATCCGGAACTATTACAGATGCATCGGGCCGCACGCTCAGCGGGCAGACACTGGAAGCATTCTATATATCCGTAATGCATGCTAATCCTATTAGTATAGGTCTAAACTGTGCCCTGGGTGCCAGCCAGATGCGTCCGCATGTGGAAGAATTGTCTGATATAGCAGCTTGTTATGTAACAGCATACCCTAACGCCGGCCTGCCCAATGCCATGGGCGAGTACGACGAAACACCGCAGGAAATGGCCGCCATTGTGGCAGAATTTGCCGAAGAAGGTTGGATCAACATGTTAGGCGGCTGTTGCGGCACTACTCCGGAACATATTAAAAATATAGCCGAAGCTGTTCAAAACTATGCCCCCCGCCGCCTGCCGGTTTACGAAACAGCCTATTAACAGCAGCTAATAAATAGTATTTATTTTGCAACCATAAAAGGTTGTAAACGGCTAATTGTGGCTAATTGTCACTACTTTTCAGATTATTTTTTTATTTTTATCAGCTTAGCCAACTTTTGTAGAAAAAAGTCGGTCTATTATTCATTGCAATCCTTGGAAAAGCAAAATATATTATGAGAAATAAAATATTTTTTGTATTTTTTTTACTGCTAGCTACCCTTAAACTAAACGCGCAGGTAACTATTACCAGCAGCGATTCAATATCGTGCAGCCAGTTGTGTACTACGCTTACAGCAACCGTAACGGGCGATAACCCCACCAATGCGGGCATTACTGTCGACGATACTTATCCGCCATCAGCATTGCCTATAGGGTTCACCTTCACCTTCTACGGGGTCAACTATACTCAGGCGCTTATTGGCCCTAATGGTACCATCTGTTTCAATACGGCACTTGCCGGCTCTTTCAGCCCATGGACCATATCTGGTCCGCTGCTGGGAAACACATCAGTATTAAACTCGTTCTGCGGTCCTTGGTGCGATATTGACATTACAAACGGAGGAACAATCACATACTCTACAACCGGTATCGCCCCTTTCAGAAAATTTATAGTTACTTTCTGTGCTACGCACATGTTTAGCTGTATCGATCAGGCAACAACTGCCCAGATGATCCTTTATGAAACAACAAATATCCTGGAAACACACATCGGTTCCAAGCCTATTTGTACCGACTGGAATCCAAGCTCACCTGCAGGTGCCGGTGGCCGTGCAATCATTGGTGTACAAAATGCCGCAGGTACAGCTGCCACTGCTGCACCAGGTCGCGATTTCCCAGCCATATACGCCTGCAATAATGAGGCCTGGCGCTTTACTCCCGATCCTACGGGTACCAGTTACACGGCAGCATCTATTGCTTATGCTCCGGTTCCGCTGGCATCATCAGCAGTATACTGGTATAACGCTACAACAAATACTTTCCTGGGTACAGGCGCTACTAAAACAGTTTGCCCTACATCTACAACCACTTATAAGGCCGGTGCGCTTACTTGTGCCGATACATCCTTTGCATACTACACAGTGGTTCCTTCGGCTACCGTTAGTGCTAATTTTACTGTATTTGCACCAATAGTTACATGTGGCGCCACCACCTCTATTACTGTTAGCGGTCTTATGCCGGATTCTGTATATACTGTTTACTATACTTATAACGGTGTCCCTACTTCTTTTGTAGCTACGGCATCGCCTACCGGTACAATCATTATCAATGGTACTGCAGCAGGCAACTATACCAATATGTATGTATCGCTGGGTATTTGTAACTCAGCCACGCAATCGCTTACTATCGCACCTCCGCCATTGCCAATATCTGCCACTCCGCACAATCCTACTGTCTGCGGCTATCCTGACGGCTACATAGTGTTGACAGGTTATTGGCCTACTACGGGTTACAACATTTCTTATACAAAAAATGGTACCTCTGTAGCCGCTGCTTTGTATACAAGCGACGCTTCGGGTTCTATTACTATACCTTCTCTGCTTGCGGGTACGTATACCAACATCGCATCTACGGGCGGTCCTTGTCCGCCAACAACCGTGGCTGGTCCGGTAGTGCTGGTTAACCCCGCTCCGCCTACATTGTCTGTAGATTCTACCCTGGTTAAAACCTGTGTGGGCATCCCTGCGCAGCTACATGTTTATTCTTCTGCACCTTCAATACCTGAGTACTATACATGGTCGCCGGCAACTAACCTCAACAACGCCACTGTTTTCAACCCGGTTGCCACCCCAACAGCAACAGGTAATATAAATTATATAGTTACAGGCACTACAGCTGCGGGCGTGGCAGAGTGTAACTCTACCGCAAACGTGATCGTACATGCAGAAGGCGATTTTACTATTGCCACCGCGCCGGCTACTATATGCTTGCTTACTCCAAGGGTTCAGGTGCCTGTTACCATATCCGGAAGCACTAACCCCGAATACCATTATTTATGGACATCTGTGGTGCCTGGTACAACCGACGTAGTAACACCAACAAGCCAAAACCCGACAATAACACCTATCCTCCCCGGCTTGAATGTATATACAGTAACAGCAACTTACGCTGCTTGTCCTCCTTATACGCACACATATAGTATTATGGTGGATACCCAGGCGCGTGGTATTGTGGTAAGAGATACCATCTGTCTCGGTATGTCTGATGTGATCGACATGTCTGCCTCAGGTGGCCCTGGCTATCACTACCAATGGACATCTAACCCAACGGGTGTAACATTCAGCAATGATACTATTGCTGCGCCAACATTTACTCCTGGTGCTGTAGGCACTTATACATTGGCTACTTCAGTTACCTCGCCAAACAATGCTGCCGGTTGCGGTACGCTCGATTCCGTGTTCCTGCTGGTGTTGCCAAACACACTGACTATTACACCTGTTGATACTGCCATTTGTGCAGGCCAGGTAGTGCAGGTGCAGGGTACACTACTTTACAGCAATCTCTTTACCTACCAGTGGCTGCCTACTGCCGGCATTCCGAATGCCAACCTGCTGAATGCACTGATAACACCAGATACGTCCCAGTTATATGTAGTGTCTGCCTCGTTCCATAAATGCCCCGATATTTATGCGACCCTGAATCTTGATGTACAGCCTAACCCAACAGTATACCTGGGCGGTAACAGGCCTGTTTGCCAGTTCGATACACTGCATCTGCATGCAACCGTATCGCCTGCATGGTATGGCAACTATTCTTATTCATGGACACCTTCTGCCGTGCTGGATATGACTACGGCCCAGAATGCAGTATTCACCGGTGATGTGTCTACTAACGTAGTAGTTACTGTTACAACGCCTGCGGGCTGTACAGGTAAGGACTCTGCTTATATTACTGTAAATGCAGGTAACTATGCATCTGTAAAATCCGGGGACGACTTCTGTCCGCATGAATCTAAAGTAGTAGATGTGACTACAACAGGCACTACTGCTACTTATCAGTGGATACCTTCAATGTATGTAGATGACAGTACAAGCGCGTCGCCAACACTCAGTCCTATAACTACACAAACATATTCTATCGTCGGAACTTCGGCTGCCGGCTGTAACGATACTGTCTACTATACAGCTACCGTTTATCCGGAAGCTGTTATAGAGCTGGGCGATTCCCTGGTGCTGTATCCGGGTGAGAGCTATACCATGAACCCGTTAACAAACTGTGTGTCATTTGTATGGTTCCCTATAACAGGCCTCAGCAATCCATTTATTTCTAACCCGGAAGCGACACCGGATGTGAGTACTCAATATATACTTACTGGTACTACCGAGCATGGATGTGTTGCGCGCGACAGTATAGCAGTATATGTAAGTGAAGAATCGGTGCTCAACATGCCAAATGCATTTATCCCGGGCAGCGATGGAGCAAACAACAAGTTCAGGGTGTATACCCGGGGCATGGTATACCTCAATTATTTCCGCATATATAACCGTTGGGGTAATGTAGTATTTGAAACAAAGAACTTAAGCGAAGGTTGGGATGGCAGCTTCAAAGGTGAGCCACAGGAAATGGGTGTATACATCTACGATGTGCAAGCTGTTACCTCTACCGGAAAGATAGTTAAGAAAACAGGCAATGTTACCCTTTTAAGATAGGGTAGCATTGTGCTGCTTTATTCTACCATCACCTGTATTCTTTATCAATTGAAAAGCTTTTAACTCTGAAAAGGAATAATACCATGAGATATTTACGTCTATCTACACTTTTAACCCTCTGTATTGTAGTGTCCAATACATTGTTAGCCCAGATGGTGGGCGACTGTGTGTTTCTTAAAGGTCGCTATGTGGAAGTTGGTATAGCCCCCAATGGCGGCTATGGCAGTACATTACCTGCCCCTGCGGGATATCATCCTAATCTGGGTGGTGCATCTTTTACTTTTTACGATCCAGGATCCGCTTCATCAACTACAAGTTCAAATCTTTTGGGCTTCGTAGCCGACTTTGGTCGTGATGGCTGGACCACCGGTACGCCCGGCTACTTCGGCGATTTCTACCTGCCGGGTACTCCGCAGGAAGGATGGGCGGTGAGAGTAGGCGGTGTAGAGTCAGAAGCTTATATACCTAACTACCAGTTTTTCTTTGGTCCGCCGCCTACCGGTTATTCCGGCACAGGTACGCTTGGCGGTACCAACCTCAGTTATTCTAATTCCGGTGGTATAAGCCGCGGCGTATGGCAGGGTAACGAAGGTGCTTTGAAGATTCGCCAGACAACAACGCTCGATACCGGCAAACTGTATTTCACTGTAAACGTGGTATTGACCAATACCGGTTCCTCAGCGCTCAATAATATCTATTATATAAGAACCGTTGACCCCGACAATGAGCAAACACAAACAGGCGACTTCACAACAAATAACACCATTACCTATCAGCTGCCTAACCCAGGCAACAAGGTGTTGGTGTCAGCAGTGGGGACAGGTGCATTTCCTACCAATGCCTACCTGGGCCTTGGTACTAAAGACTGCCGTGCCAAATGTATGATCTTTGACGGGGGGCTGGCACCCGGTTACAGCCTGGATGCGCTCTATAATCAAACCACCTCTTATTTCTATAACCAGGGCGATAATTACGTGAGCGATGTAGGAATAGGCCTGGTATACAATATCGGCACTATCGCTGCCGGCGACAGTACTTCTCTTACATATGCCTATATCCTCAACGCCGCTTATATAGATAGTGCCCTGGATGCAACACAACCGCCATTCCTGGTAAATACGTTATCATTCAATTCCGGCGATACCATCAACATGTGTACGTATAACTTCGATACCGTACTCGTTTCTTTGGGTAATGCCGCATTCTACAACTGGCAGTGGAGCCCAAGTACTTACCTTACTGACTCTACCGGTTGGTCTAACACCATACCTGCCGACAGTCTGAATACCACCATCACATACACTATTACAGGTGTTAATATATCGGGAGGTTGCGATACCGTGCGGTACAAACTTACGTTTACCCATGCGCCTGTTACCATTACCCTGGGCAATCATGATACCACCATTTGTTATGGCGAATCTGTAGGCGCATTAGTGTCCGGACCGCCATTGCTGGATTACACATGGACGCCAGCTACCGGTGTTTCTGACCCGAATATCATGAACCCGATACTGACGCCTTCGGTCACAACCACTTATTCCGTCACGGCTTCCTCGTCAGAGGGCTGTACGGCCGAGGTGCGATCGTTTACCATCAATGTCCGGCAACGACCGGTTATCACTTTCGATTCTTCCTATGTGCAAACCTGCGTTGGGGTAGGTGTGCCCCTCCATACCTATGTCTCGCCAACCGGGGTAGGCTATAGTTACGCATGGTCGCCTGCAACCAACCTGAGCAGTAATGTCGTGGCAAATCCTACTGTTACACCAACTTCGGTCGGTAATACGCTGTATACGCTCACTGTTGCGCCTTCAGACCTGCCGCGTTGCACCGGTACTAATAGCCTCACCGTGCACACCGAGGGAGATTTCTCCATTACAACTCCTGATGCTACCGCCTGTCTCGGCACACCTGTGAATGTGGTTGTAGCCGGTAGTGATTCGTTGCACTATTCGTGGACGCCGTCTGCCAATGTGGTTACTTCTACCAGCCGCAGCCCGGTCATCACTCCGGCCGCACAAGGATATTATACGTACACCGTAACAGGTTCTTATGCTCATTGCCCGGATTATCACCACGTATTCCATATCCGTGTCGATACGCCTGCGCACCCTGTTAACATAGTAGATACCATATGCCTGGGCATGACCGATAGCTTCGATCTTACTGTTCCCGGTGCTAATGGAACTGATAACTATTACCATTATCAGTGGACACCGGCTGCCGATGTAAGTAATGATACCATTCCTAATCCTATCATCACCCCGCCAAATGTGGGCACGCATACTTATGTGGTAAATATAAGGCCGCTCGCCACAGGTTGTTCGGTAAATAGCATTGTTACTATACAGGTGTTGCCTAATGCCATAAGCGTACGTCCTACCGATACTGCCATATGTTTCGGGCAGGTAGTGCAGGTACTGGGTAGTGGTAATCCGGCATTCCAATACCAGTGGCTGCCAACGGTAGGTATTGCCAATGCCAATATCCTCAATACGTTGATAACACCAGACACCACTACATTCTATACTGTTGTGGCGTCATTCCACCGGTGCCCCGATATGCCGGCAACGCTCAACCTTGTGGTAGAGCCTAATCCGTCTGTGTATTTGGGCGGCAACAGGCCTATGTGCCAGTTCGATACGTTGCACCTGCATGCGGCGGTTTCCCCGGCATGGTATGGCGGTTACATCTACTCATGGTCACCCGCTGCTGATCTTGATAATACAACATCTGCCAACGTTGTCTTTGATGGTTCGGCGAATACAAATCTTGTGCTTACGGTAACAACGCCTGCGGGATGTGTAGGTAAAGATTCTGCTGCCATTACCGTACTGCAGGGTAATTTTGCCACCATCGATCCTGATACTTCATTCTGCCCCGGCGATAGCCGCATAGTTACAGTTGCTGCTCCTGCATCGTCGGGCTACCACTGGATGCCTTCTGTCTATGTAAGCGATAGCACAGTTGCTGCTCCTTTGGTAACCCCTGAAGCTACACAGACATTTACCGTAGTGGTAACTACCACAGCAGGATGTACAGATACACTCCACTGGACTGCGACAGTTTACCCTGCCGCCCTCGTATCAATACCGGTGGATTCGGTATTGCTATATGCAGGTGAGTCTTATCATATCGAGCCGTACACTAACTGCGCAACCTTTAGCTGGTTTCCTCCGGCCGGCCTGGATAATCCATACATATCCAATCCGGTGGCCAACCCCGATATCAGTACATTGTATGTAGCCACCGGCGTCACTGAAAATGGTTGTGTGGCCCGCGATTCTATCTATGTATACCGTACAGATGACGCTATACTGGCTATGCCGAATGCATTTGCGGCCGGTAGTGGTAGCAACGGAGAATTCAAACTCCTGACCAAAGGCATTTCACAGGTCAATTACTTCAGGGTTTATAACCGGTGGGGTAACCTGGTGTTCGAAACCAAGAATATGAATGAAGGATGGGATGGCTCATGGAAGGGCGCAGCTCAGCCATTTGGTGTCTACATATACGAAGTGCAGGCCGTTAGTCTCACCGGCAAGATCATCAATAAGGGTGGTAATGTAACATTGTTGCGATAGAATTGGGTTCTAGGATATTTCAACGAAATTTTAATCTAAAAGTTAAAATTTCGTTGAAATATCTTATTTTTATATCTAGTGATAATGCTCTTTTCATATGCTCAAACGTCTACTTGGTTTTTCCTTTTTTGCAGTAATGTCATCAGTTGCTGCTAATGCCCAGATGGTAGGGTCTAATGTGTTCCTGAAAGGACAATACCTCGAGGCGGGTATGTCAAAGAACGGATCAATGGGTACTACCCGCAATGCGCCCACGGGTTATCATCAGCGACCGGGGGGAACATTTACGTTATACGATCCCACCACCTGCGCATCTGCATCGGTTGCCTTAAGTTTATCTTCGGTTTATGACCATGGGCATGATGGCTGGACAACCGGTACACCCAACTACATGGGCGATTATACGTTGCCTGGTACGCCATTTGAGGGATGGGCGATACAATGGGGCAGTACGGTCAATTTTGCGTTCTTCAACAACTATATGGGATCCACCGGCTGTAGCGGCTTCTACGCGTCGGGATCGTCTACTACTGCATCAGCTGGCTCTTTCACTTCCTATAGTTCGGTTGCCGGAAATAAAACTGCCATATGGACCGGCACTGCTGCATCGGGCGCATTAAGCATAACAAAAGAATACCGGCTGGATACACAGGCGTCGTGTTTGGTGATCACTGCTATCTTCAGAAATACCTCTGCTACAGACCTGACAGACGTTTATTACTTCCGTTCGTTGGATGCTGACAATAACGAGACGGTTAGTGGTGGCTCTTTTACAACTAATAACAGCATCGTTTATCAGAACGATTTTTACCATCGTGTTTATGCCACTGCTGCCGCTACAGGTACATCTGCGGCTACAGGTACGCCAGCAAACAGGATAGGTCTGGCCACAAAAGATTGCAGGGCCAAGTGCCTCATATACACTTCATGGGGCTTTTCAACAAGCTACCTGCTATCCAACGTTTGGTCAGGATCATCAGTAAGTGAACTAGGTTCATCATATTTTAATGGTTCACAAAACGGCGACTATGCGTTGGGTCTTGTTTACAACCTGGGCACCATTGCCGCAGGCGATAGCACAGCGATCTCTTATGCTTACGTATACGATGGTGTAACAGGTATTGATGCGGCATTCCCGGAGCCTCAATTCATGTACAATGGTGTTGCATACGATTCCATTCTTTCCGATACTGTTTGTTCTACAGCTGATCTGCCGGTGAACATACTGCATGGTAACGATAAGAACTGGACATGGGGCGAATGGCATTGGGCAGGCCCTGCCGGCTCCCTGGCTTCAGATACAGGTGTTAACAATACAATCCTGGCGTCTGCACTCACCGGTCTTACCACATTTACCATTACCGGTACCGATACTACCATGGGCAACTGTGCCACCAAAACATTCCTGCTTACAATATTACCTGTGTCTGCACCGGCGCCAGAACCGAGGGATACTACTTATTGCCAGGGCATTACTGCCCCCCCGTTATCAGCAAATGTTACAGGCACAGGCCTTACCTATTACACTACACCTACGGGTGGCGTAGGTACAACTATACCTCCCGTACCTTCTACAACAACTGTAGGTACTTTTACATATTATGTTAGCCAGGTAATAGCCGGTTGCGAGAGCCCGAGAGCACCTATAAATATCCGGATAGAAGCACCGCCGGTAATCTTATTGTCAAACAATGGCCCACTGTGTCCTGGCGATAACCTTATCATTACCTTGTCGGGTACTGATGTTGCTCTGCCGGGCACTGTTTACAGTTGGTCGGGTCCTGGTGGTTTCTCTGCAGCATCCCAGAACGCTAACATAAGTGGTGTTGTCTACGCCGATTCCGGGGTATATACGGTACAGGTAAACAATAGTGGTTGTATCAGCTCTGCTTCCGATACCGTCATAATACATTCTACGCCGCCATCGCCAATATTTACTAACCCTACATATTGCCAGTACCTGCCAGCAGTTCCGTTATCCGCAACGGGTTCCAATATCCTGTGGTATACATCTGCTACAGGCGGCACGGGGTCAACTACAGCACCAACTCCTTCTACTACAGTAGCGGGTGTGTTTACTTACTATGTTACACAAACTATCAACAATTGCGAGAGCGCACGTTATCCGGTAACAGTTACGGTAAATGCCAAGCCTCCGGTTCCTGTTATTACCAACAATCCTGGCGCATATTGTCCGGGACAAACGTTTAATACATATACCATAGTTCTGGGGTCTAACATTTTGTGGTACAATGCAGGCACTGGCGGTTCCGGTTCGCCTACCGCTCCTGTAGTGAACACCAATACCCCGGGCACCTATACCTACTACGCCAGCCAGACAGTACTTGGCTGTGAAAGCGATCGCACTCCGGTTTCCGTAACTGTTTTTGATAATGTAACGTCTAACTATACCTATAATGTAGACCTTGGTTGCAAAGGCGATACAGTATCCTTCTCCAATGCTTCTACGGGTGCCATTAACTACCTGTGGGATTTTGGAGATGGCACATCCTCCAACGATCCTTACCCAACGCATATTTTCCCAACCCAGGGTGTCTACACTATCAGGCTTTACTCTCATAGTGCTAATTGTGTAGATAGCAATGTACAGGCTATAGACCTTACTCATCCTGTGGCATCGGCGTTCACCATAAACCCTACTATTGTCTGCCAGGGGCTGCCTGTAGACTTCACCGCTATGCCTACAGTAAAAACCGGCACCAGCGCTACCTATGCCTGGAATTTTGGCGATGGTCATGCAGCTACAGACTCAATCACATCAAACATCTATGCTAATACAGGAACGTACAACGTGATGCTTGTAGTAACAGATTTTGTGCCTTGTAGCGATACTGCCTATGGTACTGTTTATGTTGACTCTACCGGTCCTATAACCATGACGGCTTCCGATACAGCATATTGTAAGGGCGGCCGTACAACGCTTACTGCTGATTATACCGATATCGGTACTACCGCGTTTGTATGGAACTTTGGTAATGGGGATAGCATCTACAATACCAATCCGGTTATCTACTCATATGGTGCGCCAGGTGTTTACACCGTGTCCGGTACTGTAAGGTATAGGGCTTGTCCTGAGAAGACCATCACCAAAGTAATAAGCGTATTCGATCAGCCGCAGTTATTTGTGGGCGATGACTTTACTATATGCGAAGGGAATACTTCTGTTACCCTGGCAGATAATATCAATACTGCCCCGGGTATACGGTATATGTGGAGCACGGGTGAGACCACCTCGTCTATTAATGTTACCACCGCCGGCACTTATTATGTAACGGCTAACCTGGGCGGTTGTACGGCTTCAGACAGTGTAACTGTAGTTAACGACTGCAGCCTGGCAATGATCAATGTATTTACGCCTAACGGAGATGGTGTCAATGATTACTTCAACCCGCGCCTGTACCTGGGCGAAGGCCTGAAGGTGTTCCATATGACCATCTTCAACCGTTGGGGACAGAACATCTTTGAGACCAAAGCATTGGATGGCCGTGGCTGGGATGGTTACTTTAATGGTACATTGCAGGCGGAAGAAGTATACGTATACATGATTGAAGCCGTGTTCATAGATGGCAAGCAACTGAAGAAGAACGGCAACGTAACATTGCTGAGATAACAGGATAAATGGAAACAGTTATATCAAAGAGGTTGCATCCGCAACCTCTTTTTCTTTGCTGGTTGCGTCAATTGCAGTACTTTAACACTGATATCTGATCGCGTATGATACAACTACCTGCTAAGCACAGTGCCACAGGCAATACCATATTTTCCGTAATGAGCGCATTGGCGCAGCAACACAATGCCATCAACCTGTCGCAGGGCTTCCCCGATTTCCAGATAGATGAACAACTGTCGCGGTTTTTGGCGCAGGCTACTAACGATGGGTTTAATCAATATGCCCCTATGCCCGGCCTGCCTTTGCTCAGGCAGGCAATTGCTGCCGATCTGCTGAAACGATACAGCATTAGTGTGGATGCTGATACAGAGGTGACAATCACCCCTGGCGCTACCTATGGCATTTATACTGCTCTTAGTGCGGTGTTGCAACCTGGCGATGAGGTTATCATCTTTGAGCCTGCGTACGATAGTTACATCCCCAATATTGAAATGAATGGCGCAAAAGCCATTCCCATAGCGCTTACAATACCCGATTATGGCGTAGACTGGAACAAAGTAAAGGATGCTATCAATCCGGCAACCAAAGCAATAGTGATCAATACACCCAACAACCCCACTGGTGCCATATGGAGCCGGCAAGACTGGGATACACTGGCAGCACTAGTACGCGATACCAATATTGTTATCATCTCGGATGAGGTGTATGAACAATTGGTATTCGATGGGCAGAAACATCATTCCGTATTGGAACATGAAGAACTGAGAGCCCGCAGTTTTGCCCTGTATTCCTTTGGTAAGTCGTACAATAATACAGGCTGGAAGATGGGTTACTGTGTTGCCCCGCCCGATTTTACAGTGGCTTTCCGCAGGTTGCACCAGTTCTTGGTGTTTACTGTAAACACACCTGCCCAGTATGCCTTGGCATGGCACATCTCATCCGGCACAGCTATGCAGGTGCGTCCGCTGATGGAGCAGAAAAGGAACTACTTCCTGGAACTTATAAAGCAGACGCCGTTCACTATCTACCAACCCACAAAGGGCAGCTATTTCCAATTGGCCTCTTACGAGAAGATCTCCGATCTGCCTGATATGGAGTTTGCGCAATGGCTTACCAAAGAGCATGGTGTAGCTACGATACCGGTAAGCGCATTCTATCACAACAAGAAAGACGATAAAATAGTACGCTTCTGCTTTGCCAAAAAAGAAGAAACACTGCAGCTGGCGGTAGAGCGGCTGATTAAATTGTCTGCCAGGTAATATAGCTCTGAAAGAGCGACAGACAATTTCCCGGGATGCAATCCCGAGAAATTGTAACCAAGAGGAAGAGCCCTGTAAGGGCGAAAGATATTTTTTATCGTGGGTGACTCACAGTTCCCGCTCAATCTCCTGCGGCTTATATCCCCGCCACGTTGCATGTGGGTAGACAATGAACCGGCTCGCCGCGCCGGGAAACTTTTGCTCGAACACTGTTTTGATCTTCCTGAATACCCTGTACTGTGGGCAGGGTGGTGCATTCAGTTCTTTATATGCCCATTTGTTCACGTTGATCATTTGCTGGCCATGGCAAATGTTGTTGTTGTCGTGTTCCATATAGGGTGCCAGTTGCTGGGCGCGTTCGGGGTTGCTGATGCAGATGAGCATGTATGGTTGCCTGCCGGAATACAGGTTGGCAGAAAAGTAGTTATCCCACCAGCCCAAAAAGCATAAAGCGGGTAATATACCCCAGCTTACAGCTACAGCTACATTACGTCTGCTGACGAGCGACGGAATATCGAAAGCTGCTATATTGTTTTTGATAAAGAACAGGTACAGGAAGCACATCATGACCACGTTCCACGGCCATATAGATACATTGCGTTTCAAACCTGCATACCCAAATACGATGAGTATGAATGCATGCATGGCCAACAACACAATTGCCGACTTACGCCGGCTGCGGTAAAAAAGCAGCCCTATACCTGCTGCGGTTTCTATAATGCTCAGCAGGTAGCCGCTGTAATAAACGGGGCGCTTGTTAATGATGCTGATAGGAAGGTGCAGAAAGTCGCGCAGTATAAGTGCTGCCCACTCCGAGGCCAGGAACCCTGGTGTAAACTTATTGAGCCCGCTATAAATGTATATGGCCGCAAACATGAATGCCAGTGCTTTAAAGGCACTTTTGGCATCGCTCCAATTAATGAGCATGATCACCAGCGTAAAGAGGTATTGATATTCCCATGGCTGCCACCGGTTCTGGTCGGGCAGGCAGGAAGCAAGTTCGCAGGTTATAAGTAGGTAAGAAACGTACCTGCTACGCGGCCATACAACCAATGTACATAACAACACCAGCGATATACCATACAACACCATATGCAGCCACTCCGGGTAAATCAACCCATCTACCACTGGTGCCAACGGAAACAGCCGCTCACTCAGCCACAACTTATAGCACACCAGCTTCCCCACCAGCCATGCTATGGCTGTTATGCGGAGAATGATGGCTGAAGAGAGTGCCGTTTGATTTTGGCGGAGCATATCCCCAAATATACCCAACAAAAAATGCCTGCGCTATGAGCACAGGCATTTTTACTTTTTATTTTTCAGTTCTTAGTTTTGATTGGCTTTGAATTTCTTCACAGCTTCTGTCAGCTTAGGGATCACTTCCATAGCATCACCCAGTACGCCGTAGTCAGCTGCCTTAAAGAATGGCGCTTCAGGATCCTTGTTGATAACAACGATAGTCTTGGAACCGTTAACACCTGCCAGGTGCTGTATAGCGCCGGAGATACCAACAGCTATATACAGGTTAGGGCGGATGGTGCCACCAGTCTGGCCTACGTGTTCACCATGCGGGCGCCAGTGAGAGTCGGCTACAGGACGGCTACATGCAGTTGCAGCACCCAGTTCTTTAGCCAGGTCTTCCAGTACATACCAGTTCTCAGGGCCTTTCATACCACGGCCGCCGCTTACTACCAGTTCTGCTTCAGACAATGGTATAGCACCGCTTGCCTTGCTCACTTCCAGCACCTTCACGCTGAAGTCAGCATCGCTCAGGCCTGCATCCAGAGTTTCTACTGTAGCGCTGCCTTCGCCCTTTACTACAGGGAAGGTATTGGGCATCAATGATATTACCTTGGTATCGCTGGTTACAGTTACAAAAGCAAAAGCCTTACCGCTGAATACAGTCTTCTTTACTGTAAAGCCATTGCTCATAGTAGGGTAGCCAACAGCGCCGGCCACGAGGCCCGCCTGCAGGCGCGCAGCTACGCGTGGCATTACAGCCTTACCCGTAGTATCGTGCAGGCCTATTATCACCTTTGCACTTTCTTTTTGTGCCGCAGCTATTACCACTTTGGCATATGCTTTAGAATTGAAATTGTCCAGGCGGGTATCTGTGGTGTGCAGTACCTTCTGTGCTCCATATGCACCAAGGCCCTGCATTTCGCTTTCAGATACATTGCCCATGGCTATAGCGGTAACGCCGGTACCCATTTCTTTAGCAATGTGTGAAGCATATAATATAGCCTCAAGACTTTTTTTCTTGAAAACTCCCTGTGCGTGTTCTGCTAAAACAACTATCATAAAAACTTAAAAATTAAAAGTAAAAAATTAAAAAGCGGCTCATTGAACCATTCAGCAATTAAGCCATTAGATAACCTTTGCTTCGCTATGCAACAGCTGTACCAGCTCGTCCATATTGTCGGCAGATATCATCTTAACACCGCTCTTAGGTGCAGGCATTTCGTAGCTGGTAACGCTGCTTACAGCAGCTATAGCCGCACCGGCAACCACAGTAAGTGGCTTGGTGCGTGCAGCCATAATACCGCGCATGTTAGGTATGCGAGCTTCGGCAACACCTTTCTGGCAGCTGATAACCAGCGGCAGATCGCAGGCATTGGTTTCTTCGCCGCCGTCTATTTCACGCTTTACAGTAACTGTAGTACCTGCTACATCTATTTTAGTAGCAAAGCCCAAGTAGTTCATATCCAGCAGCTCGGCTATCATTGCACTAACACTGCCATTGTTATAGTCTATCGATTCTTTACCACACAGTACCAGGTCGTAGTTATGTGCTTTGGCATATTCAGCTATCTGGGCAGCTACCTGGTAAGGGTCGTTGCTGTCTGTATCTATGCGTATTGCTTCATCGCCACCCAATGCCAGTGCCTTGCGGATAACAGGCTCCACATCTGCTTTGCCCACAGTTACCAGGTGCACTGCTGTAGCAGCACCACTCTCTTTCAGTTCAAGTGCCCTAACCAGTGCGTACCACTCGTCGTAAGGATTGATGATATAAGTTACACCCTGTGTATTGAAGGCTGTATTATTGTCTGTGAAAGCTATCTTAGCCGTAGTGTCTGGCACCTGGCTGATACAAACTAATATTTTCATTTAAACGAATTTGAACCTTTAAAATCGAGTGCAAACCTACACAAAAAAGCGTAAATAAAGACTGGATACGGCGGCTACATAGGTATTCCGTCCATAATAATATAGGTTTCATCTATAATTGATAATCTGGCGAAGGTGAATCGGCATATGTTTAATTTTAAATACAACAACGCCGCCTTTCAGCATTGCCACATTAACGGTGCTGATTATATATTTGCGACAACAAATCCTGAATCCTCAAAAAAATTTTTTCACCTTTCTGTAACTTTTTTTCCGCTGCGCCGATTAATAAGAGAATGGACACCAAAGCTTACAATAATTGCGTAAAAGAATGGTCTGATGCCCTCTTCAGGTTCGCCTGCAAGTGCACCGGTAATTCTGAAGACGCGAACGATGTTGTACAGAACAGCTTTGAAGTTCTTTGGCAGAAAAAAGAAGACATCGGGGCAGATAAGGCGAAAGCCTTCTTGTTCCAGGTGGCTTACAGACAGTCGGTAGATAATTACAGGAAACGGTCGCGCATTTCCTTCACCGATGCACCGGAAGAGAGCTACACACACTCCAACCCCGACCTGAAAAGGGTGCTGGAGCGGGCGCTGGCTCAGCTCGATGATCAGGCTCGGGCACTGGTACTGCTGAAAGATTATGAAGGTTACCGCTATGAAGAAATTGCGCAGATAACAGACCTCTCTGAAAGCCAGGTAAAAGTATACCTGCACAGGGCCCGAAAGACACTGAAAGATTATTTGGTAAGCGTAGAAAATGTGATATGAGTATGATAACGATGGAGAACTACGAGGAATACATGATGATGCACGCCGACGGCGAGTTGCAGCCGCACGAAGCGCAGGCATTGCAGGCATTCCTCTCCGCAAATCCCCAACTGCAGGGGGAGATGGATATCTATAGTAGTATCCGCCTGGCACCCGACCATACACAGGTGTATGAGCATAAGCAGGCATTGCTGAAGCCCGAGAGCAAAGCAATAGCTTTCCCTGCCTACCGTACCTGGGCCATGGCTGCCGGAGTAGCCGCCATACTGGCAATAGGCGCTGTAGTTGCCCTGCGCGATGGTGGCAGCAACAGCACAACTAACCAGGTAGCATCGGTTACACCTGCACCTACAGAGCATACACAGCCCATTACCACACCGTCTGCCATACCTGCAGCAGTTACTAAAGATGCAGCAGTAGCCGCAGCAGAAAAACATGCTGACGCAAATGTTGTTACCACCGCAAAGCACGCGACCAGCAATGCCGTTGGTAACAGCAACACAACAGTAAAACAACAGGTAAAGAACAGCAACAACAACAACAACGATGTGCTTGTAGCGACCACAAGACCGCGTACCGAACTGCAAAACATACAGGCCGCAGAAATGCAGCAACTGCCTGTAGGCCAAACACAACCGGCAACATTGCCACTGGCAGCAACACAAGAGCTGGCCATAAACACAACGCCAGAACAAACCGAAAATTGGTTTGACAAGCTGCCACTTGACGACGAAAAGAAAAAGAACATCAACAATGTGGCCTCGGCAGTAGCTAATGGCTGCGAGAAAATAAGCGCCTTTAAAAAGACCAGCCTGGAAAAAATTGGCTTCTCTATGAGGGTAGAAAAGAAAAAACTGATCGTATCATTTTAACCCAACTTCTAAAAACAACTTTTTATGAAACATACATTTTTTGCCATCATAACATTCACATTTGCTTCAGTTGCAGCTAACGCACAGGTAGATGTAAAGAAAGATACTACTTCCCGTAAAGACCGTAAGGAGATAAGTATTTCTAATCACGGTATACGCGTAGGCAAGCATATCGATTCTGCAAAAAGGGCTAACAGGAAATCTGAGAGCACACTAGGCCTGGATCTGGGTATCAATATGATACAGGATAACACCAACTACAGCGATCCTGGTGTGCAGCAATACCTGGCCAATATACCTGCCAGCAAAAGAAATGCAGATCTTTTTAAGCAGAATGGCGGCTTAAAGCCACTGAATGTAAATATCTATTGGTACAGGTCTTTCAGGCTGCTGAAGACAAAAGGTCAGAAAATAACACTGAACACCGGACTCGGCTTACAGTTGTATAACTTCAGGTTCGATAACAGTATCACTTACACCAAAGATCCGTCTTCTATTATAATGGATACAGTGAAGTTCGACAAGAACAAACTGGGCATGAACTTCCTGAACATTCCATTGTCGTTTACCTTCAAAACCAGGCTGCATACCAATGCCGATGGCAAGAAGAGCACCTGGCTGGTATATGGTGCCGGTATAACTGCTGGCTACAACATATCTACCTGGACCAAGCAAAAGTCTGACGAGCGTGGAAAGGTAAAGAAGCACGACCAGTTCAGCTTCAGTAACTACAATATATGCGCCACCGCCGAGTTTGGTATTGATGACGTCATCCGCCTCTACGGCACTTACCAGATCAACTCTATGTACGAAAATGGGCTCGATCAGCACCCTATATGTATCGGTATCAAGCTACTTGGCATTTAATTTTCCTCAGCCCCTTTTACGTCTTCACCATAAATAAAAAGCCTGCTTCAGAAAATGAAGCAGGCTTCTTTTATAGCAGAAGAGCGGCTATAACTATGGCCCCGGCTATAATGCCCGCAATGGCCATGCCTCTGTGTTTATATTTCTCTTTATCTGTGCCTACTATACCAAATATAATAGCCAGCCCGCCTGCTGCCAGCGGTACCAGCATTGCCGGATTGGCCAGTAATATGAACCCTGCTAATGCACAGCCTATAGCTATGGCTCCCGGCCAGGCGTGCCTGTCGTCGCCATCGTATCGCGGTACCGGCCTTGGCGACTTCACCATAGTATGCACTCCGCACAATATATTATGTGGCGTCTTTACCGGCGTATGTGGTATTATAGGAAAGGCTGCATAAACAGGTGCAGCTATCAGCAAAAAGATAGTGAGCCCTAAAAGAGCAATAAGTCTGGTAAGCAAAATGAATATCGTTATTATGTAAAACCTTTTACAGGGCGGTCAGTAATCCTACTATAAGTATTATGAGCAGAATGTACAGCAGCAGCACTATAGACCCGATGAGCAAGCCGGCCAGTGCCGATCCATTGTTGGAATATTTGTGCCTGTTAAGGCCTATTGCGCCAAATACAATGCCGGCTATAAGTAGTGGAATAGATAAAAGATCAAGAACAGGTAAAAAAGCAAAAACGAGACCGCACAGACTAAATACAAGCGATAACGTGCCCGGCCAACCCGGGTGGCCACCCATTGGCGATGGCATAGGGTGCGTGAGCATGCGGAATAGCTGCGGTACTTTTCTTTCCGAGAATGTTTTTGTGTGCCGGGCAGGTGCGGTTGTTGCTACTGGTTGTGCAGCGGCCGCTTCTGTATGCTCGGCCTTAGGTGTTACAGCGAAAGCAGCATGGCTTTTTTCCGCATTACCAATTAATAACAAAAGGGTAGCAAAGATCAGGACAATGTACTTTTTCATATTATTCTTATTCGGGTTTTATAAATGGGTTAAGGAACAAATATATTGTTGAATAATTAAAAATCAAAAAGTGAGGTTCAAAAAATAGATTAGCACCTGCTATCTTCCTGGTAGCAGAGGTGTATTAAATACTATTCCGCTATTTTTGCCCATCATGAAGCAGGAAGAACAGTTACAGCAAGTATTGGAATATATAGTACCGTCAGACGAGTTGCATGGCAAGTGGCTCAACAGCCTGTCTATGATGGAAAATACAGGTGCTCGTAAAATATCTAAATACGAACACCCGGTATTGTCTGATATTATTGTATTGAAGCATGCTGCCGAAGAGGCACGCCACGCTTACTATCTTAAAAAGCAGATAGGCAAACTGCCAGGCATAGCGTGCCCCGACTATTCGTACCCCTACCTGTTGGCTCCTGTTGAGAGTCATCACTATCTGAACATGCTGGATGTGGAAGCCTGCCGCTACCTGAAAGCCAATCTTGGCCTCACGGGCCGGGAGCTGAAACATGGGGCTTACCTGCTGGTTACTTACGCCATAGAAGTGCGTGCCGATATGCTGTACGGCATTTACCAGGAGGCATTGACCAAATACAAGTCTAAGGTGAATGTGAAATCCATAATAATGGAGGAAGAGGGTCACCTGGCCGAAATGCAGCGCATGCTTAAAGATTTTCATCCTGAATGGGAGCGCCTGGCCGCCGATATGTGTGCCGTAGAAGACAGGCTGTTTATGACGTGGGTGGACGCAGTGAGCAAAGTGCGCTTGTCTTAGTACATGGCAATGCATGTTAAAAAAAATCAAAATCGCATTTTGTTATTACGTGTGAAAAATCGTGATAATTAAATTTGCTTGTTATGACTTTAGTTTAATGTAGAGCACTTTCTACTTACGACTTTTGACTTACGACTAAAAACAAAACATGTTCAGGTTCCAGGAATTAGAATATTTGTATGCGCTTGCAATTATCCCGGTACTGGTATTGCTGTTTGTACTGCTTATTTACTGGCGCAGGAAAAAACTGAAGGCGCTCGGCGATGAGCGCCTGGTGGGCGATCAGTTGCTGGGCTTCATCCCCGGCCGTGCCACCCTCAGGTTCATCCTGCTCACTTTTGGCCTGTCGGCAATAATAGTAGGCTGGGCCAACCTGCAGGCAGGCGATAAGCTGGAGAAAGTGCAGCGCAAAGGTGTAGATGTGGTGATAGCCCTCGACGTAAGTAAGAGCATGCTGGCCAACGATATACAGCCCAACAGGCTGACACGCGCCAAACAGCTCATTATGTCGCTGACGGAAAAAATGCAGAACGACAGGGTGGCGCTGGTGGTTTTTGCCGGCCGGTCTTACCTGCAACTGCCGCTTACTGTAGACTACAGTGCACTGAAGATGATGCTGCAAAGCGTATCGCCCGATATGGTGCAGACGCAGGGAACCGTGATAGGTGATGCGGTGGATATGGCGCAGCAATCTTTCTCCCAAACCGAACGTAAATACAAATCGCTCATCATCATTTCCGATGGTGAGGACCACGACGAGAATGCCATAGCCAAGGTAAAAGAAGCAGCCGGGAACGGTGTGGTAGTACACACAGTAGGTGTAGGTTCTCCGCAGGGCACTACACTTTTCGATCCTGAAACAAGAGCGGTAAAACTGGACGATAAAGGTACCCCTGTAGTAAGTAAGCTGAACGAAGAAGAGTTACGCTCAATAGCTTCTGCAGGCCACGGCACGTATAGCCTGTTACAGAACACCAACGATGTTGCCGATAAGCTGAGCGCTAAACTGCAATCTATGGAGCAGAGGAATTTTGGTGCGGTAGAGTATTCGGACTACACCAGTTATTTCCAGTACTTTCTGCTGGCTGGTTTTATTGCTATACTGATAGAATGGTTAATACCTGGCGCAAAAGCGCTCAATAAAAAACAAACAAATGGTGCAACCGCTTAATTCCCTTGCTGCAAGGGCTGGTGGCTTTGCCACATATATATTGGTAGTGGTAGCTACGCTGGTGTCTTATGTATCTGTAGCGCAAACCAACAAACTGCTGCAGCAGGGCAACCAGCTGTATAGCGAGAAGCGCTATGGAGAGGCTACTCAAAACTACCTGAAGGCGCTACAGAAAGATCCGAATAATACAACTGGTCTTTTTAACCTGGGTACAGCATTGTACCAGAATAAGAAATACGATTCATCGCGCAAGGTAATGTCTGTAAGTGCTAATGCTATAAAGGATAAAGGTGGTAGGGCCGCTGCCAATTACAACATTGGTAACTCTTACATGGCCGAGCGCAAATGGGAAGATGCCGTAGCAGCCTATAAGAATACATTGCGCAACAATCCGCAGGATGCAGATGCGAAGTACAATCTGTCTTACGCACAGCAGATGCTGAAGCAGGAAAATAAAAATGGCGGCGGTAAGGATAATAAGCAGAACAAGGATAAGAAAGATCAGCAGAAAGATAAACAGCAGCAAGACAAGAAAGACCAGGACAAGGATAATAAAGATAAGCAACAGCAGAACGGAGACAATAAAGATAAGCAGGACGATAAGCAAGACCAGCCACAGGGCCAGCCAAGCAAGCTTACACAACAACAAGCTGATCAGTTATTGAATGCAGTGCAACAACAAGAAAAGAAGTTGCAGGATAAAAAGATGAAGGAGAAAGGCGTTCCCGTGAAGATGGATAAAGACTGGTAGTGTACTAAGTCAAAAATCAAAAGTGAAAAGATAAATTGCCACATAGCTGTCATGGTGAGCCTGTCGAATCCATGATTGCGCACATGGGCATAAATAACATAGTCATTGCGAGCCTGCCTGCCGGTAGGCAGGGAACGAAGCAATCTCATATGCGGACGTATTCGTTTTCGGAAATGATAACCCAATAACAATCTGAGCATGTCTGAAACATGCATGAATAAAGGCTTTCAGTCAACATCATTGCTAATGCAATATGCATTGCATCTCTAAATCAAGGCATTGCCGGCAACACTTGAGCATCCAAAATGTGGATATGTTGTCAACAACTTTTCAACATTCGCGGAAACTTTTAAAAAATATTTTTCTGATGAAAATTTTCTTTCTAATATTGTGTAGGGATTGTACTTACTAACCCATCCTTATAGAGTCCGGCAGCCACAACCTCGCCGGACTTTTTTTATTTAAAGCCTTTACCACAGCGGGTTTCAGCAGTAACAGCAATCATGAGTAAGTACTACATTTTCTACAAGCCATACCTGGTAATGTCTCAGTTCTCTGCAGAAGGAGATAAGGAAACACTCGCCGATTATCTGAAGAACATTCCTAAAGACATATATCCTGTTGGCCGTCTCGACTATGATAGCGAAGGACTGTTATTACTGACCAATGATAAGCCGCTCACGCATCAGTTGCTTGATCCTAAGCATGCGCACGAGCGCACATACTATGTGCAGGTAGATGGTGCGATTACAGATGCAGCATTGCAACAACTGAGTAAAGGTGTGCGCATATCTATAGATGGTAAGCAACACATCACCCGCCCGGCTGTAGCAATTCGTTTAGATGAAGAACCACAATTGCCTCCCCGCAATCCGCCTATAAGATATCGCAAAGAGATACCCACCAGTTGGATCGCGCTTACACTTACTGAGGGTAAGAACAGGCAGGTGCGCCGCATGACGGCCGCCGTTGGTTTCCCTACTTTAAGATTGGTGCGCTATGCCATTGGCAATGTTACCATAGATGGTATGCAGCCCGGTGAGTATAAAGTATTTGGCGACGAAATGAAACAAAAGCTGCTAGGGCGATGATCTTATTAAAAAGCTGTTATGGTGAGAGAATATCAGGTTTTACTTCAATCATCAAGCCAATGACAGCTACCATCACATAGTGTCACACTGAGCCTGTCGAAGTGCGACACGGACATGTTTCGGTCCTATGTTAGCGTAGCTTATCATGATCGCTTCGACAAATTCATCGGGGTAGTTGTCACAAACGCCTGCATCTTAATGGGATTCTGCCAAGATTTCTCCATCAAATCCTGCCCTTTTATGTTATTATTATCTCAATGCCGGTAATCAGCGGGTAACAAATTAGCTAAGTTCAATACTTAATAGCTATTTTTGCACCCGATACCAATTAAAAACTTTCATGTTTAACCTCGTGTTATTTGGCCCTCCGGGAAGCGGTAAGGGTACCCAATCTGAAAACATTGTTCGCACCTATCAGTTGCAGCACATATCTACAGGCGATATGCTGCGCGACGAAATTGCCCGCCAGACCCCACTGGGTGTGGAGGCCCGCAAGTATATGGACCAGGGTATACTGGTGCCGGACGAAGTGGTGATAGGCATGATCAGCAGCAAGATAGATGAAACACCGGATGCACGTGGTTTTGTATTTGATGGTTTCCCGCGCACTCGTGCCCAGGCAGAAGCTCTGGACAAGCTGCTCGAATTTAAAAATACCAAGATCGACCTGGTACTGGCATTGGATGTACCAGAGACCGAACTTATACAGCGCCTTGTAGGCCGCGGACTTACTTCGGGCCGCAGCGATGACAACGAAGAGGTGATCACCAAGCGCATTAAGGAATACCGCCTGAAAACAGAACCTGTAGCCAGCTATTACGGCTCTTATGGCAAACTGGAATCTATAGCAGGTGTTCATCCGGTAGACGATACATTTAAGCTTTTAGCTAAACACATTAATAAATACTTACTACCCGCATAGTGGAGGCAGGCAATTTCGTAGATCATATCCGCATCTTCGTTCACTCGGGCAAGGGTGGCGCAGGCAGTGCACACTTTGCACGCACTAAGTTCAATCCGCAGGCAGGTCCTGATGGTGGAAACGGCGGCAGGGGAGGCCATATTATACTGCGCGGCAACGCCCAGCTGTGGACGCTGCTGCACATGCGCTACTATAAGAACGTTATAGCAAAAGACGGGGTGAACGGCTCTAAGAATAAATGTACCGGTGCCGATGGCGACGATATTATTCTTGAGGTTCCGCTGGGCACTATAGCGATGGATGAGGAAACAGAAGAGATAGAGGCAGAAATACTGGAGGATGGCCAGGAAGTGATATGGATGCCGGGCGGCCGTGGCGGCCTGGGCAACTATAACTTTGCCACACCTACCAACCAGGCCCCTGATTACGCCCAGCCGGGCGAGCAGGGCCATGAAGGTAATAAGATACTGGAGCTGAAAATACTGGCCGATGTGGGCCTTGTAGGCTTCCCTAATGCAGGTAAGTCTACCTTGCTTTCGGTAGTTAGCGCAGCCAAGCCCAAGATAGCCAACTATGCATTTACAACGCTTACCCCTCAGCTGGGTATCGTAGGCTATAAAGACAACCTCTCATTCTGCATGGCCGATCTGCCGGGCATTATAGAGGGTGCTGCCGAAGGCCGCGGACTGGGGCACAGGTTCCTGCGCCATATAGAGCGTAACTCTTGCCTGCTGCTGGTAATACCTGCCGATAGCGATGATCATCTGAAGGAATACAACATCCTGATGAATGAACTGGAGGAGTATAACCCCGAGCTGCTGGATAAAGAGATCATCATCGGCATCAGCAAAAGCGAAATGCTGGATGATGAACTGAAAGAGGCCATAGCTGAAACGCTCCCTGAAGATAGAGAACACATCTTCTTCTCATCCCTCACCATGCAGGGCATAGGCCAACTGAAAGATGCCCTATGGCAGGCACTGACAAGGGAACATGAAGGCCGTGAAGAGGAAGAGGACGAAGAAGATGAAGAAGGTTACGAGGAAGAATAACCAATCAATAAATAAAGTTGTAGAGCAGGTGCATATCGCGCCTGCTTTTTTGTTTATGTAATTATTGCAATAAAATACGTCTGGGGTAAGGTGGTGCTCCTGAGTATTGCTCAAAAACAAGCTGGTTGGTTGCATAGTTATAGGTTAGTGTACAATCGAACGAGGTTGAGTGAAGTGTCTGGAACACAACGATATTATGATCTGCATCTGTGTATTTATAATGCAGGGTGCAATTGCTTAACAGCAGCTGCGAGATGCCGCTGGAAAAAGAAATTTCCACATCGTTTAGCGATGTAAAGGTGACATTTCCACTAAGGCTTACTGTATCCGGCGGATAGGTAACGATCTTATTTCCCGACATAGACCTGGTACCAACAATGTTAAACATGTAAGAACTCAGGGCGTTGTTGGTATGATAACCATCGGTGGATAGATCCATTGATCCGCCGCCATATGCAACCTGGTCCAAAGATAAATAAGCCAGTTTACCATTCGACGTGTTTACCGATAGGCTTTTAGAATGCACTTCATTCCTGGTTGAATATTCGTGCTGAAAAGTATTCTGACCTGATGATGATTGTCCTTTGTCATATGTCAGCGTGTCATTGTAGACAACAACCCGGTTCTCATCAATAACCGTAACCGGAAACTTTAGGAAGGCGTCGTAGCAATGTTCATTACCACTCCTTGTAGTGCCCATCCAGTAGTGGTCTCCGCTGCTAATAGTGCCGGTGTGGTTACTGTCTGCTTTCCGGCACCCCATAAAATCAGCTGCAACAATGCAGCACATAGCTACTATTATAAGGGTCCGTTTCATTGCGTGAAATATACATATAAACTAACTGTCGGGCAAGCAAAATATTGTGCTGGCTATATGCTCCCCGCAGCACTTTCATAAATAACCTGCAGCAGTGTCTGTCCCACGGCCTTTAGTGTACTGCGGTCTATGACGTCCATATTGTCCTGGTGGGTATGCCAGTGTGCGGCAAATGGGCTGCGTGGATTGTTGGTCAGGTTCACAATGTCTATGGTCTTGATGCCGGCTATCTGGTTTACCGGTACATGGTCATCCGTAATACCCGGCGCATCAGCAAACGGGAAGACGGAAGAATACCCTGCATGTGCAGCAGCCTGCCATACATTTTGCTGCACGGCATCTGCAAACTGCCGCGATACCCGCTCCAGCGGGAACTGCGCGCCCCGTGCGCCCACCATATCCAGCAATATGCCAAACTCAGCTTTATAACCCGGCACATGCGGGTGTGCTGCCCAGTATTGGGTACCGAGGCAAAAGGAATTCTCACCCCACACATCTTTGCCATAGTCCTCTACATCGGTAAACAATATGTCTACGCCCAGCTCTGACGATAACCCCATAGCCTTCACCTGTTTGGCTACTTCCAGCAATACAGCAACGCCACTGCCTCCATCGTCAGCAGCCAGTATAGGTTTGTCCTTATCTTGTTTGTCTTCGTCTCCCCACGGGCGGCTGTCCCAGTGCGTCAGTAATAATATCCGGCGTTTGGCCGCCGGGTTAATGCTGCCTACCAGGTTGATGCACGGCAGTTGTTGCTTATCACCGCCAGTCACTGTTGTATTCTGGATATATACCGTATCACAAACGTGTTTCAGTCGCTGTTCCATCCATGCAGCGCATTGCTTTTGCGCGCCAGATCCCGGAGTGCGTGGGCCAAAGGCTACCTGCGTGGCTACAAGGCTGTAAGCGCTGTCGGCATTAAAGGACGGTGTTTTTACCTGCTCGGCTGGCTTTTGCGCTGTGGTGCCCGATTGCTTTTCGGCTCCGCCATTGCACGATGACAGGAACAACAATGCCGCTGATACCGCGGCTAATAAGCGAGATGATTGCATGAAAGGAGATTACAGGTTGCAAATTATCAATATCTGCGGATATTAATGGTCTTCATAAACACCTTCTCTTTGCGCACCTCTATAGTATGCGATACACCTTTATTGCTAACGGTTATAGCATCTATATTACACTGTGCCTTGGGTGACTCAACGATCAGGTAGCCGGATACCGTTCCTCCAGCAGGTATGTTCATCACCCGCGCCTGTATGGTATCGGCATGGACCGGATCCAGCCGGTCTACAGGCCAGCTTTCAGTGGTCGCCCTGTAGTTCAGGTCGTTCACTATAGGCAGGTTGGGTTCTGTAACTATGTCCACATCCTCCATATCGTCTTCAGTTTTATTGAAGATGGTGACATTGATAAAAGAATAGGTAACACCCTCGTACGTTTTTATGAACGATGTGCCGTAATTGATGGTAACGGTAAAATCAGGCTTGCGCACCGTAGCCTGTAGCCGCTCTGGTCGCTGATTCATACGGGTAATGAAACTAATAGCTGCCGCTATTATCAACACTATGCCGATAATAATTCCCAGGGTGATCATCAAAAACTAATTTAATGGTTCATCTCAAGCAAATAAATACCGTGCCGCACTGATTATTAACCCTTTTTGCGGGCAATAGCCTTTTCAGCAGCCGCAATGATGTTAGCTGTAGTAAGGCCATATTTTTCCAGCAGCTGGTTAGGTGTGCCGCTTTCGCCAAACGTATCCATAACAGCAACATATTCGTGCGGTACAGGGCAGTTGCGCGATGCTACATTGGCTACGCTGTCGCCCAGGCCACCATTTACCTGGTGCTCTTCTGCAGTTACCAGGCAGCCGGTCTTGGTAAGCGATTTGATGATCGCAGCCTCATCAAGCGGCTTTATCGTGTGCATGTTGATCAGGTCAACAGAAATGCCTTTTTCGGCCAGTGCTTTTGCAGCTTCTACAGCACGCCAAACCATATGGCCGCAAGCTATGATGCTTACATCTGTACCCTCTGCCAGCACCTGCGCCTTACCCAGCTCAAACACCTGGTCTTCAGCAGTAAAATTTGGCCACTTCGGGCGACCAAAACGGAGATAAACAGGCCCGTCATGATCGGCGATGGCTATGGTAGCTGCCTTGGTCTGGTTAAAGTCGCAAGGCACAACCACTGCCATACCCGGCAGCATTTTCATCATACCTATATCTTCAAGCACCTGGTGGGTAGCCCCGTCTTCGCCCAGCGTAAGGCCGGCGTGAGAAGCGCATATCTTTACATTCTTGCCGCTATACGCCACCGACTGGCGGATCTGGTCGTAAACGCGGGAAGTAGAGAAGTTGGCAAAAGTGGTAGTATAAGGTATTTTACCGCCAATGGTAAGGCCGGCAGCCACACCTATCATATTGGCTTCGGCAATGCCGCACTGTACAAAACGATCGGGAAACTCCTTGATGAAGGCGTTGAGCTTAAGAGAGCCGGCAAGATCGGCGGTAAGCGCTACAACATTCGGGTTGCGACGGCCAGCCTCTAAAATTCCTTCTCCGAAACCTCCGCGGGTCTCTTTTTCATTCAATATTTTGATGTCTTGTAACATGTGGCGATAAAATGAGCCGCAAAAATACGGTTATCATTTGGTTATTGAAATTTTCTCAATCAGAAATGGCGAGAATTAGGAAAATCGTGTTCGTTTATTATAGTCGCAATACTTCAATATAAGAAGGTATATAGCACCATATCTGAGTTAATCTAATGTTCTTAAAACATAGATTAGCTACATTGCAGAGTTAACATTCATTAGCATGTTTCGTTTAAAATATTTCTGTACCATTATCTTTATTTGCTTTTGTTCCGCAGTACATGCACAGCATCTCATCGTTGGCACCTTCAACCTGCGTTACGATAATGCTGGCGATACAGGTAACCGCTGGAAAGACCGCGCCCCGGTTGTTACATCTCTTATCGCCTTTCATGGGTTTGATATCCTGGGCACACAGGAAGGCTTGAAAAATCAGCTCGACGATATCAGCAACGCACTACCGGAATACGACCGCTATGGGGTAGGCCGCGATGATGGTAAGGATGCCGGTGAGCATTCGGCCATCTTTTACAGGAAGCAGAGATTTGCGCTGGTAGATAAAGGCGACTTCTGGCTGTCAGCCACGCCCGATAAACCAACACTGGGGTGGGATGCCAGATGCTGTAAACGTATATGCAGCTGGGTAAAGCTAAAGGATAAGCAAACCGGTAAAACACTCTGGGTATTCAATGCCCATTACGATCACGAGGGCAAGGTAGCACGCGAGGAGAGCAGTAAGCTGGTGCTGCAAAAGATAACGACTCTGGCGGGTGAAGATATGGTGTTGTTCATGGGCGATCTGAATGGTGGGCATGATAGTGAACCCTACAGAATAATTGCCTCGTCCGGAATGTTGAAAGATACTTACACAATGGTAGCGCATCCGTATGCCAATAATCCCTCTTTCCAGGCATTTGGTAAGCAGCTTTCGAGCGATAACATTATAGATCACATCTTTGTAACGCACCAGTTCAAAGCACTGCGCTGGGGAATTTTAAGTGATAGTTATCATGGTAAGTACCCATCAGATCACTTCCCGGTACTGGCAGAAATTGAATATTGATGCTGGCAAATATTGCCTTGCTTTTGTCGGGTTACTACCACCTGTTTTTCGGGTAGGGTAGTGATCTTTGTATCACAAAACACAACAATAATCACTAACAATAAAAACTACAAAAAATGGAAAATCAACCAACAGTAATTACAGTAGAGGCAACAGTAAACGCACCGGTAGCCAAGGTATGGGAATACTGGACCAAACCCGAACATATCACCCAATGGTGCCAGGCCTCAGACGATTGGCATGCGCCAAAGGCCGAGAACGATGTCCGCGTAGGGGGCACATTCAGCACCACTATGGCCGCAAAAGATGGCAGCTTCAGTTTCGACTTTGGTGGCGTTTATGATGCGGTAACAGAGAATGAAATACTGGAGTACACCATAGGCGATGGCAGAAGGGTATGGATAAAGTTCACTGCCGATGGTGATAAAACCCATATCACGGAGCGCTTTGAAGCAGAGAACCAGAACCCGGTTGAAATGCAGCAAGGTGGCTGGCAGGCAATACTCAACAACTTTAAGAAACACACAGAGAATAACTAACAGACCTGCACAACAAGTAGCATAACAAGATTTGACAACTTTCTAAAAGTTGTCAAATCTGGCTACAGGGTGAAACACAGCACAACAATTTCTTGCCAGACATGCTATTGCATTGGCACCATGCACCTGCATTCCTTTTCGCTATAGTATTGTTCTACACAGTAACCATCATGTGCTATACGTTCATCTTTTAGTATAGTTTGGAAAGCATTGCCAATTGCAGTTGTGTCCTGCATATAATCCACCACATCTATATACAGGTAATCTCCTTTTCTTATCGTAAATGGCTCCAGCCCTTTGCCTTCAAGATCTCCTGGTTGCAGTTCGCCCGCAGCAGCCCAATACATTATTATTCCATTCCTATCCGGGTAGGATATACCATAATAGCCACGATCTCGGCTAAACGGCACCATACTATGTAGTTGCTGGTGTGCCTCCATGACGCCTGTGGGGAACGAAGTTGCGCGGATCATACCTATTGTAATATCATTGGGCAGTGTTGTAATATCCATGTGCTCTTTTAGAACAAACCTACACAATACCCGCGCTGTTGGCAGTGTATGATAGCGCCAGATAATCGGGGTAATGCGACAATGTGAAATGTCCATATTTGCTCAATTTGGACATTTTTTATAATTTCATGTGGTAAACGAAATAAAATGAATATCAGTTTCACGGACAAGCAAGAGAAATATATAGCAGCCCAACTGGAAAGCGGAGATTATCAGAATGCATCAGAAGTTGTAAGAGATGCATTGAGAATGCACGAAATATACAGGAACAAGGTTTTGGAAGAATTACGTGCCGAAATAATGAAGGCATGGGATGCGCCGGTTAGCAAAAGAAATGTGCAGGATATTATTAAAGCTAAGACAAAGGAGCTTAAGAAGTAATGGCAGCTAAGAAAACCAGCTATGAACTGACTGACGATGCTGATTTGGATATCGAATCTATTTTGATTATAGTCTTGAGAATTTTGGCTACGATCAAACGGTGAAATATTTAAGCAATTTAGAAGTTGTCTTCGGGTCTCTTTGTGCGAATCCGAAGATGGGTAGGCAGAGGAACGAGATTGTACAAGAACTAAGAAGTTTACGATACGAAAGTCACATAATTTTTTACAGAATCGCTCACGGCAACATCAGGATAGTAAGAATACTTCATCATTCCAGGGAAGTGCCAAATTTGCCATGGTGAGCCATTAACTTAACCAATACCATTATAATTCACACTTCGCAAAACTACCCCACCTTTGCATCATGGAATTAGGCATCAGCACTTTCGGGGAAATACCCGTTGAACATATAACAGGTAATGCGGTAAATGCACAAAAGCGGGTAGACGAGCTTCTGAAAGAGGCTGTACTGGCCGATGAGATAGGGCTTGATGTGTACGCGCTGGGTGAGCATCACCGCCCGGATTATGTAGTGTCATCGCCCGAGGTAGTACTGGCTGCAGCTGCTGCCATAACTAAGCGCATAAGGTTGTCAAGCGCAGTAACCGTGCTTAGCTCTGCCGATCCCGTTCGTGTATTCCAGAACTTTGCTACGCTGGATCTTATATCCAAAGGCCGTGCCGAGATAATGGCAGGCCGCGGGTCATTCATAGAATCTTTCCCATTGTTTGGCTACGATCTTGAAGACTATGATGAACTGTTCTCTGAACGACTGGAACTGTTGTTACAGATCAACCGCGAAGAGATCATTAACTGGAAAGGCAAACTGCGGCCATCTATAGATGCACGTGGTGTTTATCCCCGCCCTTACCAGGCACAGCTGCCGGTTTGGCTGGCTGTTGGTGGTACGCCGCAATCTGTGGTGCGAGCAGGCACACTTAATCTGCCGCTGACCATAGCTATATTAGGCGGTAACCCTGCGCAGTTTGTTCAGCTGACCGACCTGTACAGGCGTGCCGCTGCAAAAGCCGGTAACGATGTTAGCAAACTGCAACTGGCCATTAACCAGCACATGTACATTGCCGATTCGTCGCAACAGGCCGCCGATGAGTTCTGGCCTACCTACAGCAAGCTGATGAACAAGGTAGGGCGCGAACGTGGTTGGTCGCCTATAACCCGCGATCAGTTCGAATATATGCGTTCCCCGCAAGGCTCTTTAATGGTAGGTAGCGTGCAGGAAGTTGCAGATAAGATAATTGCGGAGCATAAGCTGTTCAACAACACCCGCTTCCTGGCGCAAACCATAGCCGGCGAAGATATACCGCACGAAAAGCAGATGCACTCCATAGAATTATTCGGTAAGGAGGTTGCGCCGATTGTGCGTGCGGCAGTGCAGTAGTGTTAAACTATTTGTACTATATCCAGTAAATGGTTTACGCAAGTTTGCTTCTTTCAAATATCACTTATGACAACTCCACTGTTTTCCGGCTCGCCTGATGATTCTCAATCTGAAAATGCTATAGACGGCATGAAAGAGTTCAGGGTTCAGAGCATGTCGATTGGCAGTTCATTTGTTTTTTTACTGGGAGCGCCTGTTTCTGTTGCCTTATATATTGGCGTGCTTTGGGTGTTAGGGGCCAACGTGTTCGCTTTTTTTGTTGGCGTAGCAGCCATCGTTGGTACGATGATTGGCCTTTACCGGTATCTACTGCAAAAGATATTGGTAACCGTAGGCCGGGGGGCAATACTAGTCCGTTATCTGTACATACCGTTCTTTATGTCTAAGCCCGATATGGAATTTGCAGTGACGGATATTGCATCTTACCAGTTCGACTATATAAATGGGGCACGATTTAAGCTGTATCTGAAAGACAAGCGGAGTTTTAAGATAGGAGTGGGCAGTGCAAGCAGAAAACAAAGAAGAGCAATCGAGGAAATGTCGGAATACATCATAGCTCTTATTACCCGGAATGAATCTTCTCAGCCATCGGGTTTAACAGGCTCTCGGAGATATGGAGAAGGCACTTCAGATCTGATATAGAACTCCTATAGCTAGCCACAATGATGGTTCAGGTGGCGGTTAGCTATTAGATAATTGCTGCCAATTTGAAACCGGCCATCGGCTCCCTTATCCCAAATGTTGGATACCCCAAAGACGCTGCAGCTTCATCACCATACATAAAGCAGAATATCAACGAATAGTCTGTACTGTCTTTATGTTGTTGGTAGAAGCTATTCAACCTATTGCCGGCAACGGATTTTGTCTTCTCATTGAAATGTTTGGCCACGAACGCTTCCTGCATTACATGGTCTTCAAGCGTTACAGGTTTGCCGTTGTCTAAAACCCACAATGTGCGGTAGGCCTGCTCTTGCGTTCGATGTGCTATCAAAGCCTCTGAGTAGTCTTCACCGGTCCAGAATAAAGGAGTGCAGAAATTGCGCTTTACAAGTGCTTGTATCTGGAATTTACTTTGATAGTCTGATGTGTAGCGATTGGTCCACCCACCTGCTATATCGTCAGACAAGTTGAGCGCCACTTTTATTTTGTGGTCTTTGTGCGGTGCTGCCACCTCCGTGTTAAGCGTGGATAGTGTTCGCTGTATCACAGATTCGGCATTCAGCGCTTTCAGTTCCTGTAGCTTAGCGATCACGTGCTCTTTACCCATCGGGTTAAAGCCTCCAAGTGGTAAAGCAAGGTCGCCCTTTGTATCGCCTTGTAACAGCGACAGATATTCTTTGAACCTGTTGATATCCCTCGGGCTGGCATACAACTCCAGCATCATATCTATCACGGGTAGTAGTTCAAAGGTCATCGTTCCTTAATTTTTTTTTTCAACTTAGTTAAAATAACACGACAAGTGTTTCAACACCTTGTAAAAGGCAACTGTCATTGCTCCGTAGGTGCAAAAGCTTTGTAGCATTTTTATTCAGAAATAAGTCGTGCCCCGTAGGGGCTGTCCAATAAAGGCATGGAAAAGTAGACGCTTCGAACACGTGTTGGTTTCACCTCATCGGCTTAAGCACTATCACGTTATGCTCTTGAACACCGTATACCGCAACACAATTTCCAGCACAATGCAGATGATAGCCAGCAGGGTGAAAGGAAAGAAAAGTTCCGTGTAATGCTTGAACGATGTTACTTCAATGTTGGTCTTTTCCAGCTTGTCTATATCATCATAAATAGCCTGTAGCGATTGGTTGTTGGTAGCACGGAAGTACTTGCCGCCTGTTTCCGTAGCCACTTGTTTCAGCAGCGGTTCGTCTATCTCCACCGGCATCATTTGCTTCTGCGTGCCGAACGGTGTAGGCACAGGTACCGGTGCCTGTCCGTGTGTGCCCACGCCTATTGTATAGACCTTTATCTTGTAAGCCTTTACTATCTCCAGTGCGGTAGCAGGGCTTATAGGCACAGATACGTTGTTCACCCCGTCGGTCATCAGGATGATGACCTTACTCTTGCTTTTAGAGCTACGAAGCCTGTCTACAGCCGTAGCCATACCCATACCTATGCACGTACCATCCACCATCATGCCTGTCTTTATCTGCGATAGTTGCTCTTTAAGCACGTTGTGGTCTATGGTTATCGGGCACATAGAAAAACTCTCGCCCGAGAATACTACCAGGCCAATGCGGTCGGTAGGGCGCTTGCTCACAAAGTCTATGGCGGTCTGTTTGGCCGCCTCCATACGGTTAGGCTTAAAATCTTCGGCAAGCATACTGCCCGATACGTCCATGGCCATTACCATATCTATGCCTTCAGTATCGCTGTTGGTAGTGGTGTTGGTGCTCTGCGGCCTTGCCAGCGATATAATAAGCATTACCATCGCTATTATGCGCAATACAAATAGTACAGGCCTGTAAGCTGCCTTACCCTTGCCTGCTACTTTTGCCAGGCCACTTGTGGTAGTTACGCGCAATACCGGGTTGGTGCGCCTGCGCCTATTCTGCAGCCATATCATTACTGGTATAAGCAGCAGCAACGCAAAGTAGAACGGATGCGCAAAGGTGATATGTTTCCAGTCCAGGAATGCTTTCATCATCATTGTTTCTGTTCCGTTTGTGTTTCAGAGAATGCAGGTGCAGGCCGCGATGTGGCTACAAATTGTTTGGCATGTTCCATCGCGTCAAAATGCTCTTGTGGCAGTGGCTGCCCCTTGGCAAACTTGGCAAGGTCGGCAGTGTGCAATATGGCCGATAGCATAGCGTAGTATGGCTGCAGCTCGCGGTGATGCTGCACCTTGAACAATAGTTCATCGGTGGTCAGTTCCATAGCCGGTGTGCTGAAGCGTTCTTCAATATAGTTGCGCACTATGTCGGTCAGCTGCACATAGTATTCTTTGGTCTGTCCTTTCTGCCACAGCTGCTGGGCTTCCAGCTCGGCCAGCTTTTTCAGCACGCGGTCCTGTAGTGGTACTTCCGGTGCTTTTGGCTTAGGCGCCACAGGTTTTTTGCGCACATACAGTATCACAAAAAGGATCACCAGGAATATCAATCCAAAGAAGGCCACCAGCCCCCACAGGTATTTCTCCCACCAGTTGGGTTGCACCAGTATAATGTTCTTTATCGGTTTAAACTCTTTGGTAGTATCTACAGGTACGGTCTGCACCAGCAGTGCAAAAGAGTCCGTCTGCATTACATACGGTGTGCCCGATGATGGTGTAACCGCAAACTGGAACGCAGGTATCTTAAATACACCCGAGTCAAACCCTGTTATCAGCAGGCGCTGGCGATACAATACATTGCCACCTTCCTTTACCGTATCTATCTTACCTTTCTCGGTTATCTCCAGGTGGTTAAAAGTGTCAGTAAGTATGGGCCACTGTACTTTACTCACTGCCGGGTTATGCCTTACTTCTATAAACAGCCTGGCAGGGTCGCCTACCAGTATCTGCCGGCTATCCATGCGTGCGGTCACGGTCGCATCACCCTGAGCAAAAGCGGGTGCCGACGTTATAAACAATGCAATAAATAAAAACAGCCATTTGCCGGCCGGGATACGTTGATTCATATCGGGTAACTCAGTATGCAACAATTGTTTTTATTTTCTTTTAAAATAACCCTGCAGCACTTTTACATAATCCTCATCGGTACGCACGTTCAATAGCGATGCTCCGCTCTTCCTGAAGGCCAGCGTACAGTATTTGTTCTTCTCCTCGTAAGCAGCAGCATAGCCGGTGCGCACTTTCTTGTCGTCGGTGTCTACCCATATTATCTGTCCGCTTTCTGCGTCCTGCACCTGTATCAGTCCGGCCGATGGTAGTTCTTTGTCGTACTTGTCGTAAACATTAATGCCAACAAGATCGTGGCGGCGTGCCGCCAGTTGCAGGCTGTGGTCGTAAGGCTTGCTCACAAAGTCGCTCATCACAAAGGTGATGGTTTTCTTTTTGATCACATTATTCAGGAACTCAAGCGCCACGCTGACGTCTGTAGCCCCCGTGTGTGCTGGTTCCAGTGCTATCAATTCGCGGATGATGCGCAGGATATGTCCCTTGCCCTTTTTAGGCGGTATGTATTTTTCTACTTTGTCGCTAAAGAGGATCACGCCCACCTTGTCATTGTTGGTAGATGCCGAGAACGATAATACCGCACTTATTTCCGTCAGCAACTCGCGTTTGCTGCGTTGCTGCGTACCGAATAATGAACTGCTGCTGATATCCACCACCAGCATCACTATCAATTCGCGCTCCTCTTCAAATACCTTAACAAACGGATGGGAAAAACGCGCGGTCACGTTCCAGTCTATGAACTTCACATCGTCGCCCGGTGTATACTCCCGCACCTCGCTGAACGACATACCCCTGCCTTTGAAGGTGGAATGATATTCACCAGCGAAGATGTGATTGCTAAGCCCCCGTGTTTTGATCTCTATTCTGCGTACTTTCTTAAGTATCTCTGCTGTGGTCATAGTTAGTTACTTAACCTCACTTTACACTGCTGCAGCTACTATCACTTTTTTCAGTATGTCAGCTATTTTGGCACCCCTTTCTTTCGCCTGGTTTTCGTCCCACAACAGGCTGATAGAAGAAGAGATGCACCTGCCCATTATAGCATCGCTTACCGGGAACGCCTGGTTGGCATAGTGGAGCACTTGCTTTTTCTGCTCGTCATAAAACCGATTCATCCAGCTGCCGCTCTGCAGGTGCTGCCATTTGCGTATGTAGTGCCAGTTGTTATCATACCAGTAAAAATTACCCGCTACGCCTTCGGCCTGCAGTGCTTTTATCGCCTTGCGCGCCATCTCTTCAGTAGGCATAAAGAACGATGCGAAAGAGCCTGTATCGCCCGCCGGGTCAGGTATCTGGCGCATGGTCACACCTTCTACGCTCTTCAGGGCATCGCATATAATAGCATGGTTGCGTCTTTGCAGGGTCAGGAACTCGTCTATCCTGCGGATCTGCGCAAGGCCCACCGCCGCGTGCAGTTCAGATATACGGAAGTTATAACCAAGGTATGGGTGCAGGTCTGCGCCGCGGTCTTTGCCCATATGGTCATGGCCATGGTCGCTGTATTGGTCTGCTTTGTGGTATACCTCTTTATTATTGGTCATCACGGCGCCACCTTCAGCACAGGTAATGATCTTTACAAAGTCGAAAGAGAAAGTACCCGCATCACCTATAGTGCCCAAGGCCTTACCTTTATAACTGCCGCCAATTGCCTGGCAGGCATCTTCCAATAAGTATATTTTATTGGCTTCGCATATGGCTTTCAGCTCGTCCAGCTGCGCCATGCTGCCGCACATATGCACCGGCATTACCGCCTTTGTTTTAGGAGTTATGGCCGCAGCTACTGCCTTAGGGTCCAGCGTCATGGTCTCATCTATATCTACCGGCACCGGTATAGCACCTACAGATAGTACCGCCTCAAAGCTGGCCACAAAGGTAAATGTCGGCATGATCACCTCATCCCCCGCGCCTATGCCCAGTGCTGCCATAGCAGCGGTAAGCGCTGCTGTGCCGCTGCTCACCAGTTGGGTATAGCCCGCGCCAAATTTTTCGCAAATGGCCGCTTCCAGCTCTTTAGCCTTCCACATGCCGTTGCGTGCACCATCAAAACCATAACGCATCAGGATGCCGGTTTCTAAAACATCGTTCACTTCCTTGCGCTCCTGTGCGCCAAATAATTCGTAGCCTGGCATAATTATGTGTTTTTTGTGGTTGGCAACAAAAATACCCTTTCCCCGCCTTATATGAATAATGACAATACTTAAAATTTTCTGAAAAAATAGACGCAGAATTTATGTAATTTGTGTTGGATTAACCAATCTGCAAAACTATGAAACAGATCATCTCCACTTTAGCGCTCGGCGTTCTGGCGGGTTTCGCAAACGAAGTGTATGCACAGGCAGCATACGGCAATAAGCATAAAGTTTTGATAAACGTAGGTACAGGAGTAGGCAATGGCGACCTGAATAACTCTGAGTTCCGGTACCGATACAATATGCGGCCCAATCTGAAGCCTGTTGCCAATATAAATGTATCGGTAAAGTATTTTATTTCCAACAGGCTGGCCTTGGGTGTTGCAGCCGGGTTTTATCACTACACGGGCTATTCGGAGGGCAACAGAGTAGCTACTCCCAATCTTTTGCCAACTGCAGTGGATTACCAGGTGGAATATTTTTCGAGAGATTATTTACGTCATACAGAGTATATAGCAGCAGAGGCAGCATATACATACTTACAATTGAACAGGAGCTGCATTAGTTTTTATAGTTCTGGTGGTTTTGGTATAACGCATACAACAGGTTATGTAAACGACCACTCCAATGCGGTGTATGTAAACTGGCCACCTTACGGAACCTGCGGTTTTGACTTTGATAAAGGTACTATTGATGAAAATAAGCTGATCGCTTATGTTGCCCCTATAGGAATATGTGGCGGCAAAAAACTGAGCTGGTATGCAGAGTTAGGCTATGGCTACAAGGGGATTTTAAATGCCGGAATAGGGTATAAATTATAACTATTGCTTCACAGGTTTGCTGCTTTCCCCATAGCTTTGCACCAAAATCAGCACACATGACCAATTTTCTCAAAATATCAGCTATTGCCGCTATCAGCGCAATAGGCTTCGCATCGTGCAATGGCGGTGCAGACGCGAAAAAAGAAAATGCAGACTCGGCTAAGGCGGCACCGCGTGCGGCAGTGTCAATTGCCAAGGTAGGCAATTCTCCCGATTTTGCAGGTGCTACGCTGGCCATGAAGGCCCCAACAGCAGAAAAAGTAGGTAAAGACTCTGTAAAGCTCAGCTTCGCCTTCGATGTAAAGAATTATGACCTGAAAGCTCAAACAGCCGATGGCAGTGGCAAAGGTTGTGCTAACTCTGCCCAGGGCCAGCATATCCATTTTATATTAGACAATGCACCTTACAAGGCCCTGTACGAACCTAAGAACGAGGTGACATTGGCTAATAACACAGAGCACTACCTGCTTTGCTTCCTGTCGCGCTCTTACCACGAATCGCTGAAGAACAAAGAAGCTGCGGTATTACTGCATTTCAAGATAGACGAAAAAGGCAACTACAAAAAACTGGACGATCCAAAAACGCCTATGCTTTTCTATAGCCGTCCTAAGGGCGATTATATAGGCAAGGACACCGCCAGCGTACTGCTCGACTTCTATGTGTGGAACACAACCCTGGCTGCCGATGGCAATAAGGTGAAGGCGCAGATCATGAACGAAGATCTGAAGATAGATACTACCGTTACCATCAGCGCGTGGGAAAGCAACTTCATCCAGAACCTCGGTACCGGTAAGTGCAAGGTAATGCTGACTTTAGTAGATAAAGATGGCAAAACAGTAGAAGGCCCTATGTCTACCGCTACTCGCGAATTTAAAATGGCTGCATCTGAGCCGATGAAATAATTTAAAAGAAATCAGTTTCAATGGCAAGATCCCCACAACAGATCAGGAAGATCGCGATATTTATGCTACTGGCATTTACATCGTTAATGGCAGCTATTTGGGTAGTACTCAATATGCTGATGTAAGTAATGGATTATATATAAACAAGGCCTGCACTATACGGATGCAGGCCTTATTTATTATAGCACACCTGTGCTTACTTGGTCTTCGAACTATCCTTACCGGTCTCAGAAGATTTCGATGAGGCATTGGTTGAGTTGTATTGGCTGCTCTCCTGTTTCATGCGGATGCGGTTCTCCACATTGCCCACGCCCGATACCGATTCTGCAATGTCCTCAGCTCTGCGTTTGGCGTTACGGTCGTTTACAGTGCCGCTAAGCGTCACTTCGCCGTCCTTTACAGACACTTCTATTTCCGATGCATCTATATAAGAATCATCGCTCAGGCGGTCGTTGATGTCTTCAGTAATGCGCTCGTCCGATCTCTTGTAGCCCTTAGGGCCGCGGCCCCTGTGGTCTTCCTGGCGGTCCATCCTGCGGCGGCGTGCAGCATCTTCGTCGCCCAGCCACGATGATACTTCGTCACGGCCACGGTCCCACATATTACGGTCGTTGGTGTTGCCGCTGCTATAGTCGCGGTCGTAATTGTTGCCCGATGGCCGGTTTTGCCCGCCTGCGGTGTAGCTACCGCCATTGCCGTAGTAGTTGCTGTCGCCGGAATGGCGGTTCTGGTAGCTGCTGTTGCCGCGGTTTTGCCAGCGTTCGTTGTTATAGTCATCCTGGCTGTTGTTGTTGTCGTATTGACTATTATTGTTGCTGTAGCGTTGCTCGGTAAGGCTGCGGCCCTGGCCATAGCTGTTGCCCCTGTTGTAGCCGCGCTCGCCCGATCCGTAGTTGTCCGATCCGTATTGGTTGCTGCCATAGCCATAATCGCGGTGCTGGTAAGTGCCCTGGCCGCTGCCGTAGCTACGGTTCTGTCCGCCGGCATAGTCATTGCCAAAGTCGCTGTTCATAGCGTTCAGCGAGTTGTAATTGTCGTTGCCGCGCCAGCCGCTCGCATAGTCGTTGCGGTGGTCGTTTGTCGGGTACACACGGTGTTTCCTGTTGTGCTGTTGCTCGTCATTGCGGTGGTCAAAGCTGTTGTCCATATCCTCCCTGTCCAGGCGACTGTCCCTGCGGTGCTGATTGTTGTTTGCCATAAAATGATGGTTTGTTTTTTGTTTTGAAATGCAGCAACTAACGCTTAAAAATTGTGCCTCCACGAATGCCCAAATCTTATAATTGATGCTCAATAACATAGTGCAATGTCAGTTTACGGCACAATCTCCGAGTGTGGAATCTACGCCGCTCAATAAACTGGCTTCGGGGAGCCGCTGCCAGGCACTAAAACAGATGTTTTACAATAATATAACAACCCGAAAAGGTGATGCTGGTCATTTATTAAATAATTTCCGTACTTTTGCGGCCTGAAAATCGGCCCTTCCTGCCCGGCTATCGCAGGAAGGGCTTTTTATAAAAAAGCCGATCTTAGAATAGCGCCCGCTATAAACGGGCCAATTAGTGTTAGTTATGGATATCAGGAATATTGCCATCATTGCCCACGTTGACCACGGTAAAACTACCTTGGTGGACAAGATTTTACACACCACCAACGTGTTTCGTGACAACCAGGAAACAGGAGAGCTGATAATGGACAGCAACGACCTGGAGCGTGAGCGCGGTATCACCATCCTGGCCAAAAACGTGTCTGTTACCTACAAAGGTGTGAAGATCAACGTTATAGATACTCCGGGCCACGCCGACTTTGGCGGCGAGGTGGAACGCGTACTGAAAATGGCCGATGGCGTATTGCTGCTGGTAGATGCCTTCGAAGGCCCTATGCCGCAGACTCGTTTCGTACTGCAGAAAGCGCTGAACCTCAACCTGCACCCAATCGTGGTGATCAATAAGGTAGATAAGCCTAACTGCCGTCCTGATGAAGTACACGACGCGGTTTTTGAACTGTTCTTCCAGCTCGATGCTACCGAAGAGCAGCTCAACTTCCCTACAATATATGGTTCTTCAAAGCAGGGTTGGTTCAATACTTCCCTCACACCAACAGCCGATATCACTCCGCTCCTCGATACTATCCTGGAAAAAGTGCCATCGCCTAAGGTTGTAGAAGGTCCGCTGCAGTTGCAGATCACTTCACTCGACTACTCTTCGTTCCTCGGCCGTATCGCTATCGGTAAGGTTACCCGTGGTTCTATTAAAGAAGGTCAGCCGGTTATGTTGTGCAAAACAGATGGTTCTATGGTGCGCAGCCGCGTAAAAGAACTGTATGTGTTTGTAGACATGGGCAAGAAGCGTGTTACAGAAGTACAGTGCGGCGATATATGTGCCGTTGTCGGTATAGAAGATTTCCAGATCGGCGAAACGATTGCCGACGCAGAAAATCCTGAAGCAGTGCCTATCATCGCTATCGATGAGCCTACAATGAACATGCAGTTCAGCATCAACAACTCTCCTTTCTTCGGTAAAGAAGGTAAGTTCGTTACCAGCCGTCACATCCGCGACAGGCTCATGAAGGAGCTGGAAAAGAACCTGGCCCTCCGCGTACACGAAACTGATGATGCAGATAAATTCCTGGTATACGGCCGTGGTATCCTCCACCTTTCGGTTCTGGTAGAAACTATGCGCCGCGAAGGTTATGAGCTTACTGTTGGTCAGCCACAGGTAATTACTAAGGAAATAGATGGCAAGAAATGTGAGCCATATGAAATACTGGTGGTAGACGTACCGTCTGAGTTCAGCGGTAAGGTTATCGACCTGGTTACACAGCGCAAGGGCGAAATGATGATCATGGAGACCAAGGGCGACATGCAGCACCTGGAATTCGATATCCCGTCTCGCGGTCTTATCGGTCTTCGTTCGCAGATGTTAACTGCAACTACCGGTGAAGCTGTTATGGCGCACAGGTTTGCAGAATACAAACCATGGAAGGGCACTATTCCTGGCCGTAACAACGGTGTGTTGCTGGCTAAGCAGGGTGGTACTTCTACAGCTTACTCTATTGATAAGTTGCAGGACCGCGGTGCATTCTTCATCGATCCGGGACAGGAGCTTTACGGTGGCCAGATCATCGGCGAGCACATCAAACCAGGAGACCTGGTGGTGAACGTTACCGAAGGTAAAAAGCTTACCAACATGCGTGCAAGCGGTAGCGATGACTCAGTTCGTATCGTGCCTAAGATACAGATGACCCTCGAAGAGTGCATGGAATACATACAGCAGGACGAGTGCATAGAGGTTACACCTCAGAACATCCGTCTCCGCAAAATCATGCTCGACGAAGAAGATCGTAAGAAGTACGCTAAAATGCTGAAGGCAGAAGCTTAATTCATTTTTATATACAAATTTAAACAGGGTGCCTCACAACGAGGCACCCTGTTTCTTTTACCTTTGTAGCTGAATTTGACAACTTTTTAAAAGTGGTAAAATCTTATTTAAGATTTCAGCGGTCATTATCATATGCTTACTGCTTAATAAACTTCCTCGTGTACACCTCTTTATCCTGCTTTGCCTTAAGTATGTACACACCTGCAGGCAGGTCTGCGGTATTGATATCGGTTGCATTATTGGCGCTCAGCATTAGCTTGCCAGCTTCGTTGTATATGGTTATCTGCACGTCTTTATTAGCTACCAGGCCAGCTACATGCAATACATTACCTACGGGGTTAGGGACAATTCCCACCTCATTTATAATTGGCTGCGCAGCGGTCGTGGTGCCCGGCTTAGGCAGTGGTGAGTTGCTGTTGTCTAACTTTACATAGCTCACCGTTTGAGCAAATGGAAATTTGTCGTTGGTAAAATACAAGTCAATAGTAGTGTTAGCTCCTACCGTACAATAGCTGCTGATATTCTGGGTGAACGTATCGTTTGGTCCATATATATTCCAATTGTCTTTACTGCCGCTGGTTACATGGATGATCATATATCCCGTATTAGCAGTGATCACATGCAGGAAGTATTTGCCGTTGGAATAGCTTTGCAGGGTAGGTTTATTAAATCGTATAAAACTGTAATCGTTGCCATGGTTATAACTAAGCGGCATATGGCCATGCCCCGCAATTAGGGACGCACTGGAGTCTGACCCGACTGTTGAATTGACCGGTCGCGAAAAGGTATCTGTTTCTATGGCTGCATAAGCCGCTTGTACGGTTGGGAGGGCCTGTTTCTCGTATGTGGGGCCTGTGTTGCCGTGTAATATACCAATAAGGCCAAAATACCTGTCCGGGTCCAGCGTGTCCTTTGCTGTATTGTCTATTATAGACCACATGTTGTAAGATCGTATCTTGTTTTTAAATGCACCGGTTGTCTTATTGGCATTGCTGAACTGCGAGAAGAGGTTCCGGTAAAATGTGTCCTGGTCTGCTTCTGTGCCGGTGGTTTTGTAATTCCTGTCCGCCCTCGTAACGCCGGTCAAAATACTCGTACAGGCATCAAACCCATTCTCGGTGATGATCACCTGTTTATTACGGGAGAAACTGTCTACCCAGAATTTGATAATGTTCATTGTTGTCTGTGCGCTGTTGTTGGGATATGCTGTATCGCTCTGATAGGTGTCGAATGCCAGGTAATCACTGGTGTCTACAGCGCGCACCAGCCAGTTGTTGTGCGATGGGCCCTGCGATATCGGGTTAGAAGGATCGAATGGGTTACCATTAACTATAGGCTCTATTTTAAGATTGGCAGACATGCCCATACTGGCAGCAGCGGCACGCGCGGCATGCACGGCCTCTTCATACCAGTCGGCCCATTTGTTCGCTCTTGTTTGCGAGTTCGGGGCATACAGCCTGTAGTTGCTCACTATTTCATAGTCTATAGTAAGCGTAAGATTGCCTACCTCTACCAGCGCCTTGCGTACATAGGTATCTATAAAAGCAAGTGCAGCAGCCCGGGTAGTAGGGTTGGTAATACTATCGGGGTAAAAGTCGGGGATGGTGCTGGAGTTGGGAACAATATAGTCGCTGAAGGAAATATTCACAGCGCCCAATACAGTTTCGCCATAATCGTGTGCAAGCTTAAAGTTGTTGAAAACGCTGTCGAAATTATAATGCCCTGCAGAGGTCTCTACGCTCTTCCACGATCTGAAGTCAACACGGCTGGTTGGCCGCTTGCCGAAATACTTCAACGTGACGGCCTCTTTATTAAATACTTCCCAGAAGCCCATCTGCAACCCCGTGGGGTTAGGAACAGCGGTCACTTTCTTGATCGTTTGTGCCGCAGATGTCAGCGCGCACATCATGCTCATTACAATGAATGAGAGTGTTAATAAATGTTTATTCATGATAACAGATTTGAATAATAAATGTAATTATCAGCATCAATATTTAATAATAAGAACATGTATTTATTTATATTTATGATTTTCATTATTGATAGTCAATAAAAGAATAAAATATAGACAGAATTCCATATGTTGTTGCGCGCAGGCCGCCTATGCCCGGCACTTCTTTGTCGAATTACTTCTTTTATTCTAATGTTAACCCATCCTTACACCACATTTTGACGTCTACTAAGGCAATAGCTCACTGAATACCAGTAGCCTTAACTATTAAATTTTTGTTGCTTATTGTAGAACTTATTCTTAACAAATAGCGTTCTTTGCACGTAATTTTACCAGTTACATATTGTTTATTTTATTGTAAACGCTCTATCAGCATCATAACTAACATATGAAAAGGATTTTTTTATTTTTTTCCACCTTATTAAGTTTTTCGCTTGGCGCGAATGCGCAGTTCACTGCTGATCTTGCCGGTTACCCCCTCTCCACAACGGGGTGGACGAGTGGTGGCAGCGCTACGGTCGTGGATAGTACCATCAGGCTGGCAAATGCTACTACCAGCCAAAACGGCTACATCTATTACTCTACGCCAACCAATCTAACTACCTGCGGGCAGTTCACTGTAGATTTCGATTATAGGGTGGTGGCTTCTCCGGGCGTCACCATTGCCGATGGTATTGCGTTTTGGTATATAACCAACCCACCCATTTCTGTAACAGGCGGTGGTGGCTGCGGTATCCCCAATAATGCCAACGGGCTCATCATGATCCTTGACACCTACGACAATAACAGTACTCCGTGGGAAAATCCGCTGATTACTTTACTTGGCTACAATGGTACTATCACAAATTATACCGAAGGTTCTCTTGCCGGTCAGTTGGGTATAGCGTACACACAGTCTTACATCACAGATGGTACATGGCACCACGCCCAAATATCGTATAATTCCGGTACTGTGAATGTTTATGTCAACTATTCGTCCACACCGCTCATCACCGCATCTTATCCTATGGCTATCAATGGCTACTTTGGTTTCAGTGCCAGCACAGGTGCTCTGTACAGCACGCAGAGTATAAAAAATGTACATGTGGTTGCTACTTCCCTGGGCACAACACCTACGGTAGTTTCTCCGGTTAACTATTGTCTCAACGATGCCGCAACTACACTGTCTGCCAGTGGTGCAGCCCCACTGCGTTGGTTCACTTCAGATACTGCCACCGTTACATCTCTTCCTTCAGCGCCAACGCCTAACACTTCAGTAGCCGGAACCACAACCTATTATGTAAGGTCAGGAGCTGCAGGTTCCTGTATCAGCGCGCCCGATTCTGTTAAGGTTGTAGTTAAAGCTCCGGTTACACCCATAGTTTCAGGCATTACCAACTATTGCACGGGCGATACCTATGTTCCGTTTACCGTTTCCGGCACCACCGGCACTGTACACTATTATACCACTCCTGTGGGGGGCACACCAAGTTTTACCCCTCCGGCTATTAATACATCCGTAGCTAGTGTTACCAATATTTATGTCAGCCAGACCGATTCCGGCTGCGAGAGTGCAAGAGCTCCGTTTACTATAACCGTAAGTGCCACCCCTGCACCTCCGGTAGTTACACCACCCACCTATTGTCAGTTCGATGCGGCAACACCATTGGCGGTGGCAGGTTCTTCATTAACCTGGTATGGCCCTGGAGTTACCGCGCCGTTCACTACTACGCCTACTCCAGCTACTGCAATCCCGCATACCGATACGTTTTATGTTACACAAACTATAGGCGGTTGCACCAGCGATAGCGCAAGGGATATTGTTACAGTAAAGCTCAAGCCCAATCCGCCACTCGTTGCAGATACATCTTACTGCCAGTCTTTCCCGGCAGCAGCGCTTACTGCTGTGGGCACCAACCTGTTGTGGTATACCACTCCTGGTGGGGTAGGTTCTGCTACTGCACCAGTACCTTCTACCGCTACTCCGGGTATTGCCACCTGGTTTGTTACGCAAACAGTAAATGGTTGTACCAGTAACCAGGCTGCCATCAATGTAACAACTATGTTCCTGCCCAACTTTACGATCACGCAAAGCAGGCCTTATGTATGTCAGGGCGACACGCTGATGTTAAGCTATAGCGGTGCTGCACCTATTGGTGGTTTCTTTACATGGACGTTGCCGGAAGCTGCTTCATTTGCTTATGGCTCTACTTCTTCCGATGTATCAGTAATGGTGCGCTTCGATTCTGTGAACCAGCAAGACGTGGTACTTCGTATCGGTGATCATGCTGATCTGTGTGCGAGTTATGACACTTTACGTATTTCAGTGTCCCGCGTGCCTTACGTAGATCCTTACATACAGGAGAATGTGTGCCTGGGCGATACAGTAGCACTGGGCCTTACTGATCGCTCCAGCAACGCCGCTACTTACACATGGGATTTTGCCGGCGCCAGCATCATTACGCACAACTCTAATAGTGGTGGTCCTTACACTATCAAATGGACCACCCCGGGCATTCATGTAATAAAGGTAACTGGTATTACGGTCGCAGGTTGTAAGAGCGATCAGATATCAGACACAGTCAAGGTACATATGTACCCTGAGGCTAAATTCTCTATCGTGGGCAATGGTCCGGTATGTATGGATGACAGCATCCACTTCAGGGCCGACTCTATAAACATGTCATACAGCTACTTCTGGACGCCGACGCACTTTTTCAGGGTAAGCGAGAACCCGGATGCCTATGGCCGCATACAGGCTAACGGTTATGTAACACTCCGTGTGTCCGATCCGTTTGGCTGCTACGCTACAGATAGCCTGCTCATCACTCCGCAACCTTGCTGCACGGTTTATTTCCCTTCGGCATTTACGCCTAACGGCAATGGGCGGAACGATGTCTTCCGGCCTTTATACCAGGGATATCACAACTTCCACAATTTCCGCATCACCAATCGTTGGGGGCAAACCGTATTCGAATCTACCAACAGCGAAATGTCGTGGGATGGTAAGTACAACGGTGTTCCCCAGGATATGGGTGTCTATTACTACTTCGTTAAGTACGACTGTGGCGGAGAGACGCTCACAAAAACCGGCGATGTGACATTGATACGATAAGGTCAGTTCGATCATACTTCAGAAATTGCCCGGCATAGTCCGGGCAATTTAGTATCTGCCTTGCCTCCACCGCATAAGCACCATTTATTTTCCCTACTTTCGTTATTCATATACTAACTAAGACAATATTCTATGAGAGATCTTCTACGCATAACACTATGCCTGTTCTTCCTTGCTATCACTGTGGCTTCCTGTAAAAAGAACAGTGACGAAGGGCTGAGTATTACTTTGGACGCGCCAACAGTGTCTGGCCCGCTGGTAACCCTTAAGTGGTCTAAAGTGAACAGCAGCAGCGTTTTTGGCTACATGCTGGTGCGGACGGTAGACTCAGGAGCGGGTAACTCTTCTACTTACGTTAACATGAGCAAGACCACAACGCAGTATGTGGATACACTTCCGCTTTCTCCTAATGTAAAATACACTGTGGTAGCCCGTACCAACGGTTTTAGCGGCAATATATTAAGCAACGTGCAGACGGTGTCCCGCACCGATATACCTTTCTGGTCGTTCAGGGCAAAAGACGCATTATACGATTATGCCACTCATATTGTTTACGCCTATTCGGCCGACGGGCAGATAGTGGCCTACAATACACAAACCAAAACAACTATTGCCAGCATTAATACATCGGCCAACCTGGGCTATTGCGCATTGGGCACTTATAACGGTGTTACCGAGCTGTATGTGCCGCGCAGCGATGGCTGGTTGTTCATTTATAATGCAGCTACCCTCAACCAGGTCGATCAGATAAATATTGGTGGTGGTTCCCTTTCCTGCGTTAATTCAGCCAATGGTATCCTGTATATATCCTGCTATGGTAGTAGTATGATTTTTGCGTACAGCCGCGCAGGCAAAAATTTGCTCTCTTCTGCCTACGGTGAGGGCGATGTGCACCTGAAAGTATTGCCGGGTACAAATACAGAATTTGTAGGCATAAGCAGCTATTCCCAGCTATACTATTATAAGTTCAGTGGGGGAACATACATATCCAGCAATTCAGCCTATCTGAGCGGTAGTTCTAACTACTCGGGCGCCCTGGCCGTCTTCCCCGATGGCAATCATTTCATCACTACCAGCTAGGGTAGTATTTACGCTAAAGATCTTTCGTACACCTCCACATTGCCCTATGGCAATATGCAGTTCAACAGCTATGCCTTCGATGCCGCAGGGCAGTATATATATGCCGGTACCTATCAGCGCTCTGTAATAACATACAATACCAGCAACTACCAGCAGGTAAAGGGCACTCCCCTTCAGGGTATCCCCATTGCTATGTTTGCAGATAATGGCCACCTGGTATGTGTTACATGCAATACAAGTTACTATTCTTATTACACTACTGGCTACACCTCGGTAGAAACAATAGATCAGTAATGCCCACTTAAAGGTCTTTTATTATAGACTGTCCTGGCAAGAGCCGCTCCCCAACAGCCATTACTTCATCCGGTAAATACCTGTTAGGGTGTTGTGTTGCCGTTGTATTGTATGATATAGCGGGTAAGGTGGGTCGTCGCTGGTGCCACGATAGTTGGTAATGTAAAAGTCAGGATCATCTGTCTTCCACACGCGTATGAACCGCTTACGCTGTACTGCCGGCAACATCTGTATCGCATTATCTACCAGTTGAGACTCCCCGTATATCCTGAAGTATGGTCGGTTATCGTGCTCTGCCAGGTATTTAAGCCCATCGGTATATGCACATCCCCAGTAATCATAGTCAAAGTGCCTGCGGAAAAACTCCTCTTTGCGTGGTTCTATAAAATTAAAGTATACCTGCTGGTAAGGGTAAATGCTGATGCATACAATGCCTGCATACATTACCTGTGCCGCCATAACCAAGTTAAGGTAGCGCGCCATACTGCCTTGTTGCATTCTTTGTACTGCATACACTGCTAGTAATACAAATGCAGGGTATATAAAGTAAAGGTGCCGCCAGTCGTCTATAATAGCAGCCCCGGTGGCTATAAGCACAGCAGGCGGCACTACAAACAGGAAAACATACACCAGCAATTGCCTGTTAATAAAGCCATCAGATCCTCTGCGGAACTGTGCCGCCATGGCTATGAAAAGTCCTGTTATCCCTGCCAGCAGCCATACCTCCGGCATAGTAATGCAAAACCATAGCGGCATGTATCCCGCCGGCAATTTGTCGCCGGGGTACGCAATGCCATCAAACAATATAGGCCCGCCGGCTTTAAGACTACTCAACAGTTTATAACACGCTATAAAGTTGTCGATAGGGCTACCCCATAGCACCGGCCAACACAAATAAATACTCAGCAGGAAGGCTACAATAAAAGCTCCGCCATTCTTCAACATCTGGATCGCCGTCTGTCTTTTACTAGCTACATCTGCCAGAAGCAGTATGGCAACCGGCGCCAGCCATACCACGCCTATTATCCGTATAGCTGTTGCATAACCAACAACTAACCCAAGCAGCATAAATGGTAGCGCCTTTCTTTTGCTGAACGCCACATACAGGCACAGCATAGCAATAAGAAATACCGATAAGAACGGCACATCCTTGCTATTGAAGAAGGAATGGGCATAAATGCGTGGCTGCAACACCAGCATCAAAAAGGTAAGCGTCGCCAGCCATTTAGACCGGAACAGCTTTAGCGCCAGCGCATACCCGCATATGGCGCTCAGCAAAAAGAAGATGTGCGTAAACAGGTGCCGGGCAATATAGATATCGCGGGTATCAGTAAGCCCCAGCCACTTTTCTATAAATATAAGTGGCAATTCAAAGGCCATACCCATACCCCTGTCCTGGTTGGTCAGTAGCTGTTTGTTGCCATTAAAGATATACTCGTAATTCAGCAGCCCCAGTTCACGCTGTATTGGCTCATCCCACGATATACCATAACTACCCACGGTTGCAATTGCCACACACAGGAAGATGCCAAACAGAACAATGGCCGGATAATACGGTTGTAACCTTTTCAAAACAAATACAGGCGGTAATTTTCAACCGCTAAAGTAAGGGCTTTTCCGTTGCCTCGCTAATATCCGCAGCACTGGCGGAGACCTGAACGTTCAGTCTCAACAATACAATTTTACACTACACCTCCCTCTCCCTTGGAGAGGGCCGGGGTGAGGCTACTATCTTACTGCTTTATCACTTTGTAATTAGTAGTGCTGCCGTTGGCCGTTATCTGCAGAATATACATACCGGCAGCCAGTTGGCTTGCAGGCACTTCCGCGTTGTTGTCAGCAGTTGCAGCCCACAGGCTACGTCCGCTCAGGTCTGTCAGCATCAGCTTGCTGCCGGTTGGCAAATTGTTCACCTGCCAGCTGTTTACCGCCGGGTTAGGACTTATGCTGATAGTTGCGATGGGGGCATTATGTACATTCAGAGAATTGTCACGGGTAATGCTGTTCATCTGGTATACCAGCCAATAGTTCGGGTCAAAGCCCGCATCGGTCATCGTACGGTTCCAGGTAAAATGGAACAGTTGCGACGGTTGGTTGTTAAATACGCGGATAACTGTATCTCCCGCGGCAGAGTGCAACTTGATCTCTGCCGGCGTATAGAAGAAGGGCACTGACGAAGGCACTGTAGTCGTCTGCACCAGCTTCACCCATACATCGCTGCCCCATTGGTTCCAGGTCATAGTATAGATGGGGTAACCTTCGCCATAGGCCCATTCGGTAAAGAAGGTATCCAGGTTCATACCCAGCACCGTAGTGCCTGCAATAGCTATGGCCTGGTTCTTAAAGTCGGCTATGGTCGCATTGCTGCCGCTCAGGTTGGCCTGGTGTGCCTGCAGTACATGGAAGAAGGTTGTGTCATTATTCAGTGCAAAGCGCAGCACGTGCAGTACGCAAGAGCCCTTATCGTAAGACAGGCGGCTGTCAAATATCCGGCCCTCACTCGTAGTGTCATCAACAAATATGGCTCCGTTGGGCTGAGACTTAACGCTGCTCTGCTGGTCTTGGATAATGCTGGTTGCAGACGGATGTCCGTAAAAATGATCTGCAAAAAGGTATTCAGAGTAGCTGGCAAAACCTTCGTTAATAAATATATCTGCCCAGCTGCCACAGGTCACATTGTCGCCAAACCACTGGTGGCCCAATTCGTGAGATACCAGCGATCCGCTGAATGAGCCCAGCGTGGTCATGGTCTGGTGCTCCATACCTCCGCCCAGTGGCGCCATACAATGGCCATATTTCTCCTGCCAGAAGGGGTAACGCCCGTATAGCTGCGAGAAATAGTCTATCATCAGCCCTGTAGAATCTATTATAGGCTGGAACCGGGTCAATGTTAGCGGATTGCTGTACACATAGTTTTGTACCAGCGTTGAGTCAGTGCTACCCGTATAGTGCATGTAATAAGAATGGTCTATGTAGTTGGCAGCAGCCAGCGATACCAGGTAGTAATCTATCGGCTTACGTTCTTTCCATTCGTAGCGGTTGTACCCTGGGGCTACAGGTGTTACGGCTACCAGTACACCATTACTGCCTGCCTTCAGTGTATCAGGCACCGTTATCCATATGTCGGCAGAGTCTATCTTATCCCTCAGCGATTGCTTGCACGGCCACCACTCATACGCGTGGTAAGACTCACTGAGTGTGAATGTAGCCTTGTTGCCCCAGCTCGGCGAGCCAATGCAGTTCATGCCCAGCGCGCCGGTAAACAGCGTGCCCGATGTAGGCGTACCGCCGTAAAATACCTGTGCAGTAAAAGAAGTGCCTGCAGTAAGTGCCGACGGCAGCGTAGCCGTACGTACCGACCCTGCTGTGGTAAACGGCACATTGGCACCATCCACCAATACAGAATCTATCGTCAGCAAAGAGCTCAGTTCAAACACATAACTACTCATTGTCGGGGCCGTCACCATCGCCGTTGTGGTTGAACTGCCAGCTATGTGCGTCGATGTATTGGTAACGTTCACATCCAGCTTCACATATTTCACATCGTAATTATCCTCACCTGCATCGGCTACCGTAGTGCGGTTGGCCAGGTGGCTTTTTACGTAATGACAGGCTTTGGATGATTCCTGGGCAAAAGCGGCGGGCAGCGATAGGAAGCTGCCAATGAGCAAGGCTACTGATAAGCGCATTATATATTAGTATTTAATTGTAAAGCTATGGATTTTTCTATTTGTATAAATAAAAGTAATTTTACTCTATTCATTCAGGGCTATGCACCGCAACGCAAAACGTCGTTTGTATTTCATCTCCGGTTCACTGTTGTGGGCAGTGTTGCTGTTCAGCGTCCTGATGATCGTCCTTAACTGGAACGAAATGCGTAACATCAAAGGCAGTTATGTTATCATCTCCAGCCAAACTGATACCATTATGCATAAGGTAGGCCCGTCAGCCATCGATGCTGTTCAGTCGCTTTTCAGCAAAAAGGCAGGTTTATTCAACCTCGTAAAGTAAATAACTACTCTTTCATATACGTCCTCCTGCTATTTTGGCAGTCATTTTTATGGCACGGATATTGAATGCATGTAGGTACACGTATTTTTAAAACAAAGGAAACAATATGGCAAACACAGTATTTCATGCCGCAGATAAAAGAGGCCATGCCAACCATGGCTGGCTCAATGCCAGACACTCATTCAGCTTCGCCAGCTACTACGATCCGTCCAGGGTTCACTTCGGTGCCCTGCGCGTACTGAACGATGATATAGTAGCTCCGGGCATGGGCTTCGGTAAGCACCCCCACGATAATATGGAGATCATAACCATAGTATTGGATGGTGCCCTGGAACATGCCGATAGCATGGGCCATACACAAGCCATAGCGCCCAACGAGGTGCAGGTAATGAGCGCCGGTACCGGTGTATACCACAGCGAGTACAACCACTCTAAAGAAAAGCCGGTAAACCTGCTGCAGTCTTGGATATTCCCTAACAAGAAGAGCGTAAAACCGCAGTACGATCAGGCTATGTTCGCCCCGGAAGACAGGCTGAACAACTTCCAGCCCCTCGTATCACCTGTAGGCACCGATGATAAGGGCCTGAAGATACACCAGGACGCATGGATATACCGCGCTACCATAGAGACAGGCAAAGAGCTGAGCCTGCAACCCCACAGTAAAGACCACGGCTTCTACATCTTCGTGATAGATGGCAAGGTATCTGCCGAAGGCAAAGAACTGGCTAAGCGCGATGCCCTTGGCGTAAGCGACACAGACAAAATATCAATAACCGGCGTAGATACCGCCGATGTGCTGGTATACGAAGTGCCAATGGCCATATAACAAGTTAATGTCACTTCAGGATGGCAGGCCCTGTAAGGGCCGGTTACAACAGCGTCAGGTTTCAACCCGACGGCTTCTGAGGTAATAAAAAAACAGCCCGCAAGCTCATACTTGCGGGCTGTTCATTTATTCAGAGGTCTGTTTTATTGTTTAAACAGGTTGCCTACCTTCTGGTTCATTGCCTGCACCCTGTCGCCCAGCACTTTGGCCGTGGCGTCATCGCCCGCTTCGTGTGCTATGGTAGACAGTGTATAGATCGTTGAAAGGTCATTTCGCAGATCCCTTGATATTGATTCGCGCTGACCCTCGCTCAGGCTCATAGCGTACTCTACGTCATCTTCAGAATTCCTCAGCAATGCCATTGCCATCTTCTTACCCTTAGCCAGGCCGTCAGGCGTGCGGGTCTTAAAGTAAGACATCGCCATATAGAACGCAGGCAGATCGTAAGCGTAAGACTGGTGGGTAATGCCTTCATTCACCTTGTCCAGCATCTTTATAGCGTCAGCAGTACGGCCCCTGGCTGTCAGTGCATCAGCATACTGAGATGCATAAATGCGGTACACCATCATCATTACCTTGTTCTTCTCATCAAAGTACACATTGGTCTTTTCTGCGCCACCCCATTTAAACTTGTTGGTAAACAGGTCCAAGCTCTTGTCCAGGTTCATATTTGGTGTGCCCTGTTTAGCATCAGGTGCCGATGGTAGTTTGTAAGGCACCAGTCGATATACCAGGCCTTCCTGGCGCAGGTAATCGTGCAGGCCCAGGTACGTATCGTTGCCCGGGAAGCCGCCGCTCAGGTATATCGGGCGTTTCCACCCACCCTTCGCCACTTCGGCAAGTATGTTGATGAATGCTACATCGTTTTTATACATACCCTCTCTTGGCAGGGTAAACTTCATTTCATTAATAATGTTGGCAGTGTCTGCAGCATCGGCCATGCCGTTCTTCACCAGCTCTTCCTTGCTCAGGCCATTCACAAATACGTTCAGCGCCGGTACAGATGCCTCTCCGTTGGCATCAGCGTTGTTGTTCATCACATCGCATATCTCCGACAGGTTGTAGTACTTGGTCTGGTCTACACCGCTGTTGGCATTGTAGCGTACATGGTCCCTGCGCGATCCCAGGTAGGCTTCACGTTTCCAGGCCATCGGCACGGCGTCAGCGTCATTCACCTTGCGCTGTAGTTGGTCTATGAACCATTCCGTACCCATCAGCGTGTTGATCATGATGCGCACATCGCGGCGCACGCCCTCTACCTCCTGCAGGTACCACAGCGGGTAGGTATCATTATCGCCAAAGGTCACCAGCAGCGCATTAGGGGCACAGCTCATCAGGTCGTTATAGGCAGTGCTCCAGGCCAGGCGCTTCTGGGAGCGGTCGTGGTCATCCCATTCTTCTTTGGCCATAAGTGTAGGCACAGCCAGCAGGCACAGCGCAGTAGCGCCAACAGCACCCGGCATACCCTTTACAGTTTTGCCTATCAGGTCGTAGAGCATCAGTACACCCAGGCCTATCCATATGGCAAAGGCGTAGGTACAGCCGGCAAAGGCATAGTCACGTTCACGTGGCTGGCCTGGAGGCATATTAAGGAATATACCAATAGCTGCGCCGGTAAAGAAGAACAGCAGGAATACCACCAACCCTTCATTGCGGTTGCGGTTAAACTGGAACACAACACCCATTATACCCAATATCAGCGGCAGGAAGTACAGCTGGTTACGGGCACCGTTGTTCTTGTAGCCATCGCCCATTTTGTCCAGGTCGCCTACGCGGCCTTTATCCAGCATTTTAATGCCCGATATCCAGTTGCCGTTCTTGGGGTCGCCCTGGCCTTCGTAATCGTTTTCGCGGCCGGCGTAGTTCCACATAAAGTAGCGCCACCACATCCAGTTCATCTGGTAGCCAAAGAAGAAGGCAAAGTTATCAGCTGTAGATGGCCGGTCATCACCCTGCAGGCCCAGGTACGAGCGGTAGAAATTAGCATGGTTCTCGCTGGCATCCCATATGCGGGGGAAGAAGCGGGTATCTCCACCGTCGTAGGTATAGTCGCGTTTTATGCCGGTCTCCTCGTAATAGTCTTTGCCGTCTCTTTTTACCTGCGTATACACCTTGCCCGTTTCCTTAATACCGGTAGGGCGGGTGGTATAATCGGGGCCAAAAAGCAGCGGCTGCTGGCCAAACTGCTCGCGCGATACGTATGAATTAAGGCTGAATGCATTATCCGGGTTGGTCATATCCACCGCCGGTTCTGCCCTCGAGCGGATAACCGGAACCACATAACTGCTATAGCCTATAACTATGAATATAAGGCTAAGAACGGCGGTATGCGCCATCGTATATCCTTTTTTCTTTACAAACAGCAGTGCCCATACCAGTGCCGCTACCAGCAGAATGATAAAAGTAATAGAACCAATATCGAAAGGCAGGCCGAAGCTGTTAGTGAAGGCAATGTCGAACGCAGAAGCTATTTTGGGGATATACTGTATCACCCCTATCTGTATAAAGCCCAGTATCACGCAGCTCACCAGGAAGGCAATGATGCCACCCTTCAGCGTAGCCTTATACCTGCGGAAATACCATACCATTATAATAGGAGGGATACACAACAGGTTCAGCAGATGGACGCCCATAGACAGGCCTATGAGGTAGAAGATCAGCACCAGCCAGCGGTCCGCATGCGGCTCGTCGGCTACGCGCTCCCAGCGCAGTATGGCCCAGAAGGTAATAGCGGTAAAGAATGACGATGTGGCATAAACTTCTGCCTCAACGGCAGAGAACCAGAAAGTATCAGAAAACGTGTAAGCCAGGCCACCTACCAAACCAGCACCTATTATCGCCGCCATATTGCCACCCTCAGGGTCGGCCTGGGGAGATAATAGCTTTTTAGCATAATAAGTGATCGTCCAGAACAGGAAGGTGATCGTCAATGCACTGGTAAGCGCCGAAAAGGCGTTGATGAACAATGCCTGCTTGTCTGGCGCGGGAGCCACCATGCCAAACATACGCTGCAGCATCATGAACAGGGGTGCACCGGGCGAGTGGCCTACTTCAAGTTTGGAGGCGCAGCTCAAAAACTCGCCGCAGTCCCAGAAACTCACCGTAGGTTCCATGGTTTTCAGGTAAACCACAAAGGCAATGGCGCCGGTGAGCCAGCCGAAAAGGTTATTGATCTTGTTGTACTTCATACTGTATTATCTCAGAACGCTCAAAAATAGATTATTCTTTAAGTATGTGCGTTAATGCACAGGTAATTAATGTTAAAAAAGGTTAAGACATATTAATGTATAGTAATTGTATGAGTATTTTTGTTTCACAATGGCAAATAGCTCATCCCGCATCAACCTTCCTTCTATACGCACGCTTATGGTGTTTTGCCAGGTGTTGCTGGTCATCTTCACCATACAGTGGCTATCGGGCCAGTACGATCATCAGCGCGATGAGCTGAAGAAGAACCTGGTAAAGATCTTCACCGATGTGCAGAATAAGGTATCGGACTCCCTGATACTGGAGCACGTACTGCCACCGGTGGCGGAAGATCTGCCGGCCGATGAAAAGAAGCAGGAACCGGTAGACAAGGGCATCGTGGTCAACCTCTCTCAGGGAGGTATTCATAAGATGCTGGCCAAATCGGCTACCATCACCGGAGAACAGCAGCAGGCGCTCTTCCGGATGGACACCATAGTTTTCAACGAGATGTTTGCCCAGCAGATGAAGCAAAGCGGGCTGGACTTCCAGTCGGCATGGGTAAATAATAACGACAGTAACAAAAGCGGGCAGGCCATATTCATCAAAAGCGGATTCTTCACACAGGATAATGGTATCATAGTAAAGGCCTACGGCGGCTATCTGTTAAAGATGATGCTGCCGCAAATGTTGTTTGCCATCATACTGCTCACGCTCACGGCCATGGCATTCATCATGGCTTACCGGGGGCTAAGGTCTCAGCAGCGGCTGGCACAGCTTAAAGACGACTTTATCAGTAACATGTCTCACGAGCTGAAGACCCCTATCTCTACCGTTAAACTGGCGCTGGAGGCACTGAACAACTACAACGCGCTTGATGATGCGCAGCGCAGCCGCGAATACCTGGGCATGGCCACCGCCGAAATGGACAGGCTGGAACTGCTGGCTACCCGCGTGCTCAATACATCGCTGCTGGAAAATGGCAACATGCACATACAGCGGGAGAGCTACGACCTGCGCAAGCTGGTTACCGATGTAATACAGAGCATGCAGCTCCGCTTCAGCCAGCATGAGGCTAAGGTGGCCTTTACCTGCACCGGCAGCAACTTTACCGTACCGGTAGACAAACTGCACATGCAGGGCGTACTGGTGAACCTGCTGGACAACAGCCTGAAATACGCCACCGGCAACCCATCGGTAAACATCGCGCTCACCGAAAATAATGGCGCAGTGCAACTGTCGCTAAGTGATAATGGCCCCGGCATACCCGAAGAGTATAGGGAGAAAGTGTTCGAGAAATTCTTCCGCGTGCCCAATGGTTTGCGCCACAACATAAAAGGATACGGCCTCGGCCTTAGCTATGCAGCCCAGGTAATGCGCCAGCACAACGGCAGCATAAATGTAGACAACATGAGCACCGGCGGCTGTGTATTTACGCTGAGCTTTTAAAACCACAGGCACGTAGAGACGCAAGATTTTGCGTCTCTACCCAACACGGTCATAATGAGGTGTTATCTGGAAAAACCGCAATCATTCTCCAATAACAGCTCACCCACGGAGTGTCACCCTGAGCTTGTCGAAGGGCGGCACGGACATGAACCTACTGCAACTGTGACCGCAATCATGGATTCGACAAGCTCACCATGACAGCTACGTGGACACCGTTGCTTTTGATCTTAATACACACACACATCACATAAATGAAAAAGAAAGTACTGTACATAGAAGACGAGGTTTACCTGGCCCGCATAGTAAAAGACACGCTCGAATTGAAGGGCTACGAAGTGCTGCACAAAAAAGATGGCCTGCGCATACAGGACACCATCAATGCCTTCAACCCCGATATCTGTGTGCTGGATGTGATGCTGCCCAACATAGACGGCTTCACCCTGGCCAACCATATCCGCAACATTAATCCCCGCCTGCCGATCATCTTCCTCACGGCCAAAACACAAACCGATGATATTATTAAAGGCTTTGCATCTGGCGGCACCGACTACCTGCGCAAGCCCTTCAGCATGGAAGAGCTGGTAGTGCGGCTGAACAACCAGCTGATGCTGGTCAACAGGGATACACCAACAGCACAATCGTTGCCGGATGAAGTGAAACTGGGCGACCATACCTTTTACCCCGGCAAGTTCGAACTACAGACACCAAAGGAACTCATCAAACTGTCCAACCGAGAAGCGCAGATCATCAGCATGCTGTGTGCCCGCGCCAATAATGCTATAGACCGCAGGTTACTGTTACAGGAAGTATGGGGCGACGACTCCTTCTTCAACTCCCGCAACCTCGATGTGTACATCAAAAAAATACGCGGCTACTTTGCCCAGGGCACCGGCGTAGAAATAGTAACCCTCAAAGGCCAGGGGTACCATTTTGTAGTGGCTAAGTAGCTACGCGAACATCGGCTGAAGGATGGCCGCTATTGCCGTAAATAGTAAAGGCGTTGGTCAATTGTTCAGGCCGGTTCTTAACTATGTTATCGTAAAAATACCCGAGGGTAATATTCTGTCGTTTTAATTCATCTGCAAGCTTGAAAGGATCGGGCTCATCAGCATAGTAGAAAGGGCTCAACCAATCAGGCACGATCTTATATGGCAGTTTTTTGAGTAAGCTAACCGGCGGTAGGCCATGGGCTGCCATATGATCGAGCCAGCTAATGCCGTAAAGCGGCACTACATGAGGCTTGCCTTCGTTTTTATTATGCGCTGCTGCTGCGACCTCTAGTCCGGCCCGCTGTTCCAATAGTTGCTTTTGCTGCTCTTCGGGCACAGGTGTATCTGCCTGCCGTTCCCGGCTTGTAAGCTGGTCATCAAAAGCCAGCATTTCATTGGCATGATCCTCATATTCCGCGGCCGCTTTTGCGGGCTCATTCATCTGTGCCATACGGGCAGCCGGGCTGCTGCCAGAAAGCGCCTCCAGAAACGCGGAGATGACCTCAGGCAATACATTGCCCAATGCAGGGGTGTAGTCGGCGGCGAATACATTAAAGTCGGCCAGGATCTCCATTAATTCTGCGCGGGAACGTTTAGGCTTGACCGCTTTTAAAGTTGCGGTGACACGGCGCATAATCTCTGACTCTTCTTTGTTAGGGTATGGCGCATCGGTACGTGCGGCGATCGTTTTGTTGAGCGCTGCCAACTGACGATAATACTGTTCGGCGAGGAAGGTGGGTGCATTAAGCACCATATCTTTTGCGCGCTTCCAATCGCCCTGATTGATCCAGTCGAACAAAGTGGAGATGTTGACCCCTGCAAGGTCGGCTATTTGCTGCTGTGTGAAGTTGGACTGGAAATAAAGACGGTGTGCATGATCTTTTGCTGTAGTGTCAGGAGCCATAGGATAGATTTTAGCACAAAGGTTTTGCATAGTTGCGACACGGGCAAATTGAAAATACATGGTGGTACACTTTCCGTGCTATGATAAAACGTATACGTTCTATCATAGATTTTCATTTTGTGGATAACCCGTGTTAGTTGTTTAGTTATGAGCGGGATGGGCATTGTATTTTTATGTTATTTCTGCAAAAAAATCTCCGAACGAAAAACCGGGTATTTTGAGCGCGTTTTTTTGTGTTTTTTGCATGTTGCGGCAACTTCAAAACACAAAATTCCCCGGCGATTGCCGGCCAGGGAATCAGTTGAATAGCATGTATGGAATGAACGCTTTACAGGAGGATAATATGATCTACAAATGGCGGTTGCTTATTTATACGCAGCCTGCATAGTTTTGATAGCAGTTTTAAGGTGCAGGTCTTGTTTTTTGTTTTCTTTGTTATCAAAGTTTTGCTTGCCGGCAATGTAGTTGGCTTCCAGTTTCTTTCTTATGTCTTCTACCTGCTTCATATAGGCTACTATCTTTAGCTGGCGTTTATATAATTTGCCCAGGCCGGCAAACAGGGTGCCGTTGGCGCGGATGTAAGTGATGGTTTGCATCAGGTCTTCCCCGCAAGAGTCTATGGCGGCGCTATAGTCGGCTACCATGCCTGCATACCTGTCGGTAACAGCGGTGTCAGAGCTGTTCCATTTAGCGTACTTTTCTATGTCTTTCAGGTTCTTCTTGTAGCAATCGAGCATTTGCACGTTCACCTTGTAGCGGTCATCGCTCATGGTCAGCACACTATCGTAGTAAGCGGTGTAGTACTTGTGCAGGGTATCGGCAACGCCATATTTTTCGCTCTTGTACATGCCGCTCCATTTTATCACCTCATCATCGTAATTGTCGTGCATGTTCAGGCGGGCAATAGCTTCCTTAATCAAAAAGGAGTCTGATAGTGCGAGCGCTTTCCCCAGCGAATCGAGCCTTACCTTGTTGCTGTCTTTGCATACAGCTATGCGGGCTGTGCGCTTTGCAATGTCGGTCTTAAACGAGTTAATGCGGCGCTCTCGTGCGGCAACAGAATCGCTGATGGCCAGCATCTCCGGAGCTGATGCCGGCTTCTGTTGTTTGGATGGTTCCAGGTTGTTGATCTTAGATGCGTTCAGTCCATGTGCGCGTTTTTCGGCATCGGTGTACTTCTTTCGGTTTTTGGTATACCTGGTGGATGCGTTCTTTTTATACTTGGTGCATTGGGCCAGCAGCTTTTTATTGTCGGTAGCCATCTGCATCATGTACTGCTTAGCCTCCATGTTCTTGGTTCGGTTCTTCTTCTTCAGTGTGTTATACTGGTCGGGGAAGAATTTCTTTTGCTCCTTTACATGGGCCTGCGCTATCTTCAGTCGCTTCTCGGCATCCTTCCATAGCGTTTCGCCTTTTTCGGGGTCCTTCTCTTTCAGCACCTGGTCTACATCAGCGCTCACCCGCGAGTTCTGTTTCATGGCCAGCGCCAGCGGAAAACGTTCATTGAAAGAATAGGCACGGTCGGCGGCTTCATATTTGGCAGAGTCTTCGTCCATAGATGCCATGCGCATCAGCTCGCCGCTATTCTGTTTCAGCTGGTCGTACTTTTTGTTGAACTGCATTACGGCGCTGTCGCCCGCTTCAAATACGGCCAGTGGCATAGCGGTGTCGGTCAGCTGCCAATAGGGGTCCATAGGCAAGTGCTTCAAACGGAAGGTCAGTGGGTCCTGCAGGAAATACTCCGGCTTGTAATGGAACCTGAACTTAAGCCGCTGTGCGTAGGTAACCTTTTTAAAGGTAACCAGGTTGATGATCTTGCGCAGGGTAGTGGGTGCCTGATACAAGCCACCAGCTCCCCAGGTGGGCTCTACAAACTGCCACTGTGCACTGATGAGCACCGCACACCATTCGTGGCGGGGTATGGTCAGCTTATCGCCGTTATCAAATATCCAGTCTTTAGCATAACCATCTATGGTTACGGCTTTCAGTCCTGCTTCATTGCACATGGCGGCGTATAGTTCGGCATATCCTTCGCATACCGCTATGCGGCTATGGTATACCTTCTCCGGCTTGGGATTTTTAAATTTGCCCTTTTGCACCGCTTCTACATCGTAGCGTATGTTGTGGGTTATCCAGTTATAGATGGCGTTGGCCTTAAGTTGATCGCCGCGCAGGCCATCGCACAGTATGTGCGCAGTTTCCTGGTAGGTTCTGCCACCCTTTACATCAATACCAACGGTGGTATCGGTATGGGTTTGTGCAAAGGCAGCAATATGCAAGCATAGTAGCAGGATAGATATGTATATAAACCTCATTGTGTTAATAATAAGGCTGCAAAAATAAGTAACTAGGATTATTTATTTGGATTGTTTTATATAAGTATAAAAAGGCACTGCACATTATGTAGTGCAATGCCCTTCTTTTATTGATATGTCACCCGCAAAAATCCCCCTGGTTTTAAGTTCTTAAGCCATCGGGTTGAAACCCGATGCTGTTATAACCGGCCCTTACAGGGCCTGTGGTTGGCTGTTCTGCGGGATGCTTGTCGCTTATCAGTACAGAACACGTTCTATAGTGGGTTGTCTGCTGTAGCTTGTTCTGCGGTAGGTGCGTCGTCAGGCGTGGTGAGCAGGTCCTTATCCAGCGTGTACAATGCATCTGATTTGGCATTTTCCCCGCCAGCAATTTTGATCTTGTCCATCAGGTCCATAGCCAGTGTTTCTTCTTCCAGCTGCTCTTTCACGAACCACTGCATAAAGTTGAAGGTGGCCCAGTCGCGTTCTTCGTGGCTCAGGTTGGTGAGGTTGTAGATAGCATTGGTATTATCCACCTCGTGCTGGAACACCTTTTCGAAACAGTTGTTCACGCTGGTAGGGTCTGATGGTGGTGCCGGTATGGCTGTTACCTTCACCCTGCCCCCGCGCTCCAGTATGTAGTTCAGGAACTTCATCATGTGGTTGCGCTCTTCCTGTGCGTGGCGGAACAGGAAGTTGGCAATGCCCTTGTAGCCCTGGCTATCCGCCCATGCTGCGTAAGATAAATATATCTGGGAGGCATGTGCTTCCTTGGTCATCTGGTCGTTGAGCGCCTGCTCAGCTTTCTTAGATAATCTGTTGGTATCCATGTGTGTTGTTTTAGAAAATGTATGTGTATGGGGAAGGTTTATAAAAACCTTGCCACAGGGCTACCTATTTGTTTATTCAATTGTGTTATTGCGCATGGGCCGGCGACCGCCATTTTTTAAAGCTTATATTTGCAACTTATTATTGATATTATGGAAGTAAAGCAATTATACACCAACTGCCTGAGCGAGGCTGCCTACTTTATAGCCAGCAATGGTGAAGCTGCCGTTATAGATCCGCTGCGCGATGTGGACAGTTACATCAGCATGGCAGAAGAGCAGGGGGTTAAGATCAAATATATCTTCGAGACACACTTTCATGCCGACTTTGTAAGCGGCCACCTGGACCTTGCTAAAAAGACGGGTGCCACTATAGTTTACGGCCCCGATACAAAGGCTGCCTTTAACCCATATGTGGCAAAAGATGGGGAAGTGTTTAAGGTAGGTGATATAACGCTTACAGTACTGCACACTCCGGGCCACACACTGGAGAGTACCTGCTACCTGCTGAAGGACGAAAAGAACGAACCATACTGCATATTTACCGGCGATACGCTGTTTGTGGGCGACGTAGGCCGGCCCGACCTGTTTAGCGGCAACATGAGCAAAGAAGACCTGGCAGGCATGATGTACGAATCGCTGAACAATAAGATAAAGACGCTGGACGATAACATTATTGTATACCCTGCGCATGGACCTGGTTCTGCCTGCGGCAAGAGTCTGGGTCCGGAGACCTTCAGCACCATAGGCACGCAGAAGGCTACCAACTATGCCCTCCGCGATATGAGCAAGGAAGAGTTTGTTAAAGAGGTGACCACCGGCCTGAACACGCCCCCGGCTTACTTCCCGCTGAATGCCAGGATCAACCAGCAGGGATACGAGAGCCTGGACGATATTTATGTAAATGGCCTGCAGCCGCTGAGCGTAGCATCTTTCAAAGAGAAAGCTAAAGCAGGGGCATGGATACTGGATACACGTCCATCGTGGGTGTTTACACAGGGCTTTGTGCCGGAGTCTATCAGCATAGGTCTTGATGGCCGCTTTGCAGAATGGGCCGGTACGCTGCTGCCCCTGCAGCAGGAGCTGATACTGGTGACCGAAGAAGGTAAAGAGAAGGAAAGCATAACCAGGCTGGCGCGTGTAGGCATAGACAATATACAGGGCTACCTGGCCGGCGGCTACGAGGCATGGCAATCATCGGGCGAGGCTATTGATATGATAATAGACGTAGAACCGGATGAGCTGGCAATGGACTACAACCATGACGAGCGCCTGCAGGTGCTGGATGTGCGTAAGCCGAGTGAATACGAAGCCGGCCATGTAAAGGATGCGATCAGTATGCCTTTGGATACGATGATGGACCCGTTGAACATAGCTACGCTGGAAGACGAGAGCAACCTGTATGTACACTGTGCAGGCGGTTATCGCTCTGTTATAGCAGCATCGCTTATTAAGCGCCAGGGTATGCATAACCTGCGTAATGTACTGGGCGGCTATGGTAAGATAAAGAACGAGAAAATACCAATTGAGACAGCTGAAAAGGCAAAAGCCTAATCAATAAATAACCAATAACAACGGGCGCCGCATGTGTAGTGCGGCGCCCGTTTTGTGCAATATAAACAGGATATACGACCCCAAGTATTTCCTACCTTTACAGTCTTAACACTAGTTGCAATGTCTAAGAAAAACAGTGCGCGCCCCGATGGTATAGCATACTCCACCAACAAGGATTTCTTCAACGATTTTCCTACTGACGAGCCTGCAGACACGCTGCCCAAAGAAAAGCAGAAGCTGAAGGTAACACTGGATACCAAGCAGCGTGCAGGCAAGGTAGTGACCTTTATAGATGGGTTTGTGGGCAGCAATGACGACCTGGAAACCCTGGGCAAGCAGCTAAAAACCAAATGCGGTACCGGCGGCAGTGTTAAAGACGGCTACATAATGATACAGGGAGACTACAAGGTGAAGGTAATAACCTGGCTGAAAGAGTGGGGTTATGTGTTAACGAAGTAGGATAGTATTATTTTTGCTGCGCGATCCATTTAAGCATATTGTCAGTTTTGCTTTTATTGGTATTCAACCAGGAGCTTACCTGTGTATCGCCTGCTGATGCAAGCACATAATAGCTGGCAGCCTGTACATAACCCTGTTTTTTAAGCCCTTCGAAGAATGGCGCATATACTTTCCACCAGATGCTTTTTGTGGTAGCTTTCTCCTTTTGTTCAACAAGGATATCGAAGAAAGTACTTGTAGTGTTGATAAAGTGGTCTGTTTCGGTTTTCCCCTTTTGTTTGTCGGTATATTTGGTTGCCTGCAGCAAACTCAGCATCATTTCTATAGATGAAAATTCGTCGTTGTCGTTGGTGTGGCCTACCTGTACATTTATACTGTCTCCTTTCTGAGATACCCCTTGTGCCATTTGATTCTGCAATAGCTGCAATGCAGTAGGGGAGCGTTTGCTGTTATTTTCCAGCAGCAGGAAATAGTACAGGCACATCATAGACTGCACGCGCCGGCCCTGGTAATACATGGCACAGCCCAATGCAAAATGGCTGCTGGCATGTTTTGGATTAGCCATAACGCCTTTCGCCGCGTGAAAGGCAGCATCTGTATACTTTTTCTGGTTCAGGTATACCAACGCTGTGTTATACCTGAGCAGGTAGTTGTCGGGGTATGTTTTTAATGCTTCAAGATATACCTCCAGCGCCTGGTAAGGTTCTTTAAGCATGTCGAGTGCGGTTCCTTTCAGTATATATGCGTGATCTACGAAATTGCCTTTTGCAGCAATAACCTTGTCTGCGTACTCTATGGCCTCCTTATATTTTGCGAGGCTGACGTAGGTGTTGGCCGTCTCGTAGTTGGCTTCTGCAGAATTTGGGTCTTTAGCCAGCGCCTGCCGATAATAGGTTAGTGCATTGTAGTAATCACCTTTGTCGTGCAGTTGTGTCCCTTTATGGATGAGGTCTGTAGCTGTGAGATTATCTTGTGCGTAAGAGGCAGAGGCAAACACCATAAATGCAAAGCATATAGATGCGATCTTGTTCATATTGAAAGTTTTATAGTTTTTGTGCAAGCTATGCACATTTGGCTAATAATGCAATAAGGTGCGTTACCACTTATAGTATTGTGCCATGTGCCCCTGGCTATGGCCGCGAATTAACCTTTTGTAGTAGGCGATGCCGGGTAATGCCCCAACCAGCAGCGAAAATACCAGATTGAACGTACTGGGCTCGGGGTGGCCGCTGCGCATATAGGGCTGATCGTAGAAGAGCATGAACAGACGTGAAGGGTTATGGTCGTGATAGTAGCAGGGATCGGGGATGATAATATTGTCCAGCCAGAAGTAGTTAAGGTTGACCGCAGCTACTGCGCCGAAGAGGATCATAAGAGCTGCGAGGTATTGCTTGTTCATGCGGCAGAAGTTGGTTGCCTAAAAATAACGAAATAAAAGATGCGATCTTTATATATTGCCGTAAAAACAGCTAATGAGTAAACAATATTATGCAGTAAGGCTGAACCCCAGCCGACCGGACTTTGCCATGACCATGACGGATGAAGAACGTGCGGTTATGAACGCGCACATTGCCTTCTGGCAGCCGCACCTGGCCACGGGTGTGATGGTTGTATACGGCCCGGTAATGGATCCGGCGGGGCCGTACGGATTGGGCGTGGTATCCGTAGATAGCGAAGCGCAGCTACAGGAGTTGCTTGCAGCCGACCCGGCATCGACCATCAATAAGTATGAATATCATGCTATGATGGCCGTAGTAGGTAATGTGCAGCCAGCCGGCGTATAATTAAAAAACGAGCGCCAGGGCGCTCGTTTTTAGTTCATTTCTTTTATTACAATTAATTAAAAGGCTTAACAGGGATAAATACCTGGGTTGTGTCCCATTTAAGATACATGCCGTCATCTTTCAGTTCGATGGTGAATGTTTCTACCGGCTTGTCCAGCTTTGATACTTCAGCAACGCCATCGAGTACGTCCTGGTCTTTTACCTTTTCATAATCGTATGCGCCCCACTGGCCCAACTTTTTGTTGAGGATGATGCGCCATTCTTTTGTGCCGGGCACTGTGAACATAGTATAGGTGCCTGCATTTACCTGGCGGCCTGCGAACATGCAGCCCTTGTTCAGCTTCACTTCTGTTGCTTCATCGGCACCAGTGCGCCATACCTGGCCAAATGGCACCAGGCCTTTATCTGCAAAGATGACCCTGTCTTTCTTTGACGGGCGACCGTAGGTTACGGACATCAGGCTGTTCTTAACGGTTTCGTGGACGCTGGCGCGCTTCTTGTCTTTCTGGGCAAATGTTGCCGGGATGCTGATAAAAAGTAGTAATGCTAACGCGATGATCTGTTTCATTGTTATGTTGTTTATATGCAAGGTAGCTATTATTTGGATTTGGCAGCAGCCGAAGTATTGATTTTTGTAAGCGCCAGTGTACCCGCTAAATATATTACGGAACAGTAGCCACACAACAAGGGACAGTGCTTAATTTTGAGCCACATTCTATACATAGTTGCAGCAAGCTCCTGTCATAACGCTTTTGTCCGACCTTGGAAACATGCATACCGCTATTGGTATTGCCAGGGCGCAGCTTATTACCAATATGCCTGATGCCGATGTAGTAGATATTACGCATGGCATAGATAAGTATAACATTCGCCAGGCAGCTTATATGGTGCGCAGTGCCAGTGGCTATTTTCGTGCGGGCAGTTATCATTTACTGATTGTAGATATCTCGCTGGGAGAGCGGCACCGGATGCTGCTGGCCAAGGTTGGTGAGCAGTATTTTCTGGCACCCGACAATGGTATACTGGCGCTGGCCTTTGGGCCAGTGTTGCCTGATGTGTGGCTTTGCCGTGAATTCAGCGCAACAGTAAGCGTACTGCAGTGGGTGCAACTGGCGGCTGATGTGATACAACTACTGCGTGCCACACCTGACCCTGATGCGCATTTTGCCCGCTTTATGACCAAGGATGTAGCCTTTAATACGGTGCAGCGGCCGGATAGCGGGCGGCGGGACTGCAATATACTATATGGGGACAGGTACGGAAACCTGGTGCTGGACCTGACCATACATGAATTTGAAGCGCTGACCGGCGATGGCCCTTTTGAGATAAAGCTGCCAGCAGGGAAACTAGTGAACAAATTGAGCCGCAGTTACAATGATGTAGCCGCAGGCGAATTGCTTTGCCGTTTTAACCGTGCAGGTTTACTGGAGCTGGCTATAAACCGCGCGTCGCTTTGTGCCACCTATGACTTCAATACTTCTTACCACTCATACAATACGATAGCTATATATTTCTAGCACGAAATGCGGCTATTATCTATTTATTAATCGATGATTAATAAATAGATAATTTACATCTTTAAAACATCTAATGTTATTGTGAAAACATATGTTTTAGCCAAATTTTTTTGTTTTTTCATATACTAGTTTGTAGGTTTATGACAACCTCACATTATTGAATTGTTATTTCTGATCTGACCAACAAATTATCAATCAACAGAACTTATGAAAACATGAACTAAACTACACTGATCTACACATCTTGCTTAAACTTCACCACTTTTTCCACCATCATCAAACGTCTATGAAGAAACTACTACTCTCTTTCTTATCTTCTATTAGTATGCTGCATGTTTTTGCAGCCTCTTATGTAAATACCAACAATTACACTGTTACCACAACCAGTACAGGCACGTATGGGCCAATTACCGGCACTACGGCAATTGCGGGAGGCTGGAATAGTAACGGTACCAATTTTGCCGGAGCTGTATCATCTGCCATACCGATAGGCTTTACTTTTTACATTAATGGCGTAGGGTACACGCAGTGTTATATAAATGCAGGTGGCTACATAACCTTTGGTGCTCCATCTGCTACTACCAACCAGAATCCATTTGCCACCAATAATGGTTTTAACGCGGCAATATGCGCGTTTACGCCTAATGCATTATCAGCCAATCCAAGTTATTACGGCCTGGTAGATGGCGCTGGCACGAATCCGATCATCTACACCACGCAGGGATCAGCGCCTAACCGAACATTTACGATACAGTGGACGGGCGCACAGCGTGTGCTGGTATGGGCAGCTGGCCTTACCGATAACATGAATTTCCAGATAGTGCTAAATGAGGGCACTAACACGGTAAACATAGTATACGGAACGATGACGACAACGTTTTCAGCCTTATATCAGAACACACTTGGCTATGGTACCGACAACCCTACTGTGGGCATTGGCGGATCGCTGGCAGATTGTATCGCCATGACATCGTGGACGGCGGCAACAACCAGTACTACTACCACGCAGCTGATCCCCTGCCTTTCCGGTACACCACCGCCAACAAGCAACAGGCAGTTTATATTTACGCCCAAGCCTACACTGGCTCCTAACCCAAGTCCGGTAACGATGACATCTTATCTATCAACTTCAAAAGATACCACACTATCGTTCCTGGGGAATAACCTTACCTCTAATGTAAGTATTACTCCTTCCGGAACTCAGTTCCAGATGTCGTTGAATGGCGGCAGTACGTGGATAACATCGGGCAACACAGTAACGCTATCGCCGACGAGCGGTATTGTTGGCCCCCAAAGCATATTGACGCGCTTTACTGCGCCGGCGAGTGCGGGCTCCTCATCGGGTACCATTACGTTTGCCAGTGTGGGTGCTGCCAGTGCCACTATAACACTAACGGGGACTGCGCTGAACCCTGTGATAACTGCAACACCAACCACGCTGACGTTCTCTAACCCAGCAGGAATGACCTCGTCGTCGCAGAGCATAACACTATCTGCCGCAGGATTGACCGGAGCGATAACCGTAAGCAGCGCGGGATCGACAAACTTCCAGGTATGGGATCCAAATACATCATCGTGGGTAACAGCCGGTGGCTCTTACACACTATCGGGTACGGGATATCCTGGTGGTACATATGGACCATCGACCATACCGACCCGCTTCATAGCACCAGCGAGCCTCGGCAGTTCTTCGGCTACAGTAACATTCTCCAGTGCATCGGCCACATCGCAGACAGTAACACTGAACGGAATATCTACCGCGGCACCGCTGAATGGTACGTATAACATTATTAATGCGGGTGGGGGAGACTTTACCTCGCTGGCGGCGGCTATTGATGCAGCCAATACAAGAGGTATAAGCGGACCGGTAACACTGAATGTGGTTTCGGGTAATGCACAAACGGCACCAGCTGCAGGCGCATCGGGATCAGTATCCGGCGCAGCGGGTGGTGGTTACGTGATCAACATACGTGGTGACTATGCCCCGACAGCAACCAATACCCTAACAATTGCGGGGAATAGCAATACTATTACTGCAAGCTCATCGCTTACTGCCGGTGGCCTTAGCGATGCCATATTTACAATTGCGGGCACCAGCTATGTAACCATTAAGAACTTTAACATGGTAGATAACTCTACCACTACAGTAACGGCAGGTAGCAATACTAAAACGGAACTGGGTGTAGCATTGGTAAGGGATAATGTAACGGGGTATGGCGCACAGTACTGTACCATAGCGGGCAACACGATAACCCTGGGGCAAGGTGCGCCTTATGTGAATACGGCAGGTATCTATTCCAACTCCAACAACGTATTTACTACGGCATACAGTACAGGCGCTTCGCCATCGTCATCGACGGGAACCAACAGCTATAATACCTATACCGGCAACATCATAAGCGGCGTGACCAGTGGTATACTGCTGATAGGTAACAGCACTTATAACGATGCCAACAACATAATAGGCGGTGGTGTGAGCACGGGCAATACGATAACGCTAACCACGCGTACGGCAGCCTGGGGTGTGATATACAGCGGGTATAGCAGCTACACATCGACACAGCAGGGTATATTTGTGAGTAACAACACGGGCTTTACCATAGATCATAATACTGCCAGTATAGCCAGCGGGTCGTCGCTGGTGCTGTATGGGATATTGGCAGATGTATGCAGCGATGGCTCCTATACCAACACGATAACTTATAACACTATCAGCCAGGCGAGTGGCTCTACTGCCAATGTATTTGGTATCAGGAATAATTCGGGCGGGTCAACTTCTGCTACCGGATCGACATTGACGTGTACCAATAATACCATTACGCAATCTGCCACCAGTACCTCGGGCTTATTTGGCATCTACAATTCCCGGCAGGTAATGAATGCCAACTTTACCTACAACAATGTACAGGCATCAACAACGAGCACGGGTCCTATCTACAACATGTATAACGACCAGAACCAGACGAACCTGAATATTGATTACAATACCTTTGGCGACCCAACATCGGGCTCACCAACATTTGGTTTGAATGCCACATCGTCAGCCAGCTCCTGCTTTGCGATCATTAACGTACCTACTACAGTAACCAGCCTGAGCATCAGCAATAATACCATTAACGCGAAGACGACAACAGCTACATTGTATGGTGTATATAACCAGGCCACATCTGGTACAGTAGTGGCGAATAACAACATCATAAAACTGGCGACTACCGGCGGTACCACTACGGGAACGGCATATGGTATCTACAACTACAACAGTACAACCACATCTGCCACGATGAATGGAAATACCATCACTATCAGCGGGGCATCACCAAGCTCTGGAGGCTATAATGGTTTTATTGGTATTTATAACAATGGTACTGCGCCCGCGCTTACCTGCGATAATAATACCGTTAATATATCGAATACCGTTAACCCATCTGCGGTTGATTACAGTTATGGTATTTTTAATACACAGACAGTTTCGACGGTAGAGATGGCTTATAATACGGTAACGATATCAGCTAAAGGACACCAGATAATTGGTATAGGTAGTGCTCCGGGTACAGGATCGAGTTCTGTAAATCTGAGTTTTAACACGATAGATCTGTCTCAAACGGGAACAGTTGCTGCTACCCTTACATCTGCACTATGGTATATATACAATTTCCCTTCGGCAACGTCTACGACAGGGGGTACCTCGACTGTAAACAATAATACGTTTAAATCTGCCTCTGGTTTTACAACTACATCGGCTACAATATACCTGGTAAGCAATAATTATTGTCCGCCCAATTCTTATGTACAGAATAATGTTACCTCCGGAACGATAACCAAAAGTGGCGCGGGCGGTGCGATTGCTGGATTTGTAAGCGCCTTGGGGCCGACAGCCTATACTGTTGAGAATATCTCTAACAATACAATTTCCAATATTTCTTTTACTGGTGGCTCCGGGACTTTTTACGGCGTCTATAGTAACTCAAATGTGAATATGCCACGTGTGATCAGCAACAATACCTTTGCCAATGTAAGGGGGGCGAGCAGTATAGCTGCTATAGTACTGGATGCGATACCCACCAATACAACAGTATCGGGCAATACGGTCCGCGACATGTCAAGCTCCGGCGCTATATATGGTATAACCGCATCGCTGAACAGCAGTGTAGGCAGCCAGAGCAGTAATGTACTTGGCGGTACCTTTACGGGTAACAATATTTATAACGATACTACCACAGGATCATCGAGCAACTATGGTATACAGCTTTATGGTGCCACAACTGCGAGGTTTGCCGTAAATAATAACAACATATATAACCTGGTAGGTAACAGCACCGGAACTGACAACGTATACGGTATATGGAATGGCCCTGCTACTGCAGCTACCATAAGCGGTAACCAGCTGTATAACTATACCAGCAACGCAGCAGGCACACACACCATAACCGGTATACTGAGCCAGGCAACATCGGGTGGTAGCATCACGATATCTGCCAACAATATTTATAGCCTGTCGCCTACAGGGGCAACAGGCAATGCCAGCCAGGTGGTGGGCATAAATCTGAACTCCGGTGTGGGTACGTATAATGTGTACAACAACTTTATAACCGGCCTTACGGCGGCCAATGCCAGCAACTATAATGCGGTAGCGGGCATCTATATGCCAACAGCAGGCGGTACCTGGAACCTGTATTACAATACGATAAACTTTGGGGCGGGTAGTGCTATAACCAGTGCAGGTACCAACTTTGGCGTATCGGGCGTTATGTTCCCGACAACAGGGTTGCTAACAATGTATAACAACTATATACAGCTGAACGCGACACCCAAGCCTGCGACTACGATTGGCACGGGCGGGGTAGCGGCTTGTGTGCGCAGGAATAACAGCACAGCAGGTACGGTGCCATCTACCAACTTCATGGCCAATTACAATATTTATGGCAACAACAGTGGCAATAACAACTTCCTGTTTGCCGAAGAGCTGGCAGCGGGTAGCACAATAGTGAATTACTACAGCACTGCTAATGATGCTAACTTTAATAACTGTAACTCGCTGTATAAAACCAACCTGGCTACAGGCGGACGCGAGTCTAACACTTATACAGAAAGCCTGCTGGGTACACCGGTAGCCGGTATATGCGTACCATCGGGCACTACATATGCCAAGAATGGCGGTCTTGCAATATCCAGCCCGAGTATTACTACAGACTATTCCGGCAGTGCCAGGTCATCGACCCCTGACATAGGTGCGAAGAACAATTCCGGTACATCGCCTGCCAGCAACCCTCCGGTAATATCGTTTACTACGCCTATAGCTAACAGCTACTGCCAGGGTACTACAACTAACCTGTATGCTTCAGTATCATCGGCCAACACTATTACTACGGCGTATATGTACTATAAGTCGTCGACTGACGCTACCACAACAATAGCCACAACTAACGACAATACGGTTGGCGGCTGGAAATATGTGGTGGGTACGAATACGGGCGGATCGAACTGGACCTTTAACGTGGACTACAGCAAGCTGTCTGCATCGCTGCTGACCAACCCAACGATATCTTACTTTGTGGTAGCGCAGGATAATACGGGATTGTATGGTATCTATCCGCAGGTGTATAACTGTGCGCCAACATCACTGCCAATAGCGGGTGGGTCTGCGGGGCCATCGGGCACTCCGGCAACGCCATCGTCTTACACAGTAACAACGCCGGGTGCATTTACCACAACCATTGCTCCCCAGGTATTGTGCGGTACGGGCAACCCGGTATTGCTGAATGTGACAGCGCCGCTGGACCTGAACCTGCAATGGCAACAAGACCTGGGCACATCGGGATCATCCTGGACCAACATATCGGGCGCTACAACCAATAGCTATTCGGCTACACCACCGGCACCACCATTGATAAGCGCGCCGAGCGCAACCAATATATACCGCGGAGCGCTAAGCTGTAATGCATTTACGGGTGCAGTACAGACGTATACCAGCTCGCAGGTGTCATCTACAGATTACTCGCCGTCTATTACTTCTACTACCGCCGGCAGCCGTTGCGGTACGGGGTCGGTATCCCTGTCTGCTACCGGTATTGGTGGTATAGAGAACTGGTATACCTCTGCAACCGGTGGCTTGCCAATAGGTACCACTACATCGGGCGGAACATTTACCACGCCAACTATAACAGCAAGTACGTCGCCGGTAACTGTTACTTACTATGTGTCTGATTCATCGGGTGCGTATGGTACAGGTGCATCGGGCGTGCAGACAATAGGTCCGGCTTCGCCTTCTGCAGTGGGCACCAATGCATCTACGGCAATCACCCCGGGCTATAATGTGCGTGGCATTAACTTCACAGTTAATGCTGTGCCGCTGGTAATACAATCGGTAGACATCTACCCGGCATCATCATCGGGGGGTACCTTTACTATAGCTGTTTATGATAACAGCAGTTCAACCATATATACATCCTACTCGGGATCGAGCTCTGTGACCAGTGGTGGTACCACACCACAAACGGTACCCGTGAATTTTGTGCTGCCTCCGGGTAATTACCAGATGGCCTTCAGCAATATAGCTGGTGGTAATAACATGTATTGCAACTCTGCGGGAGGTGCGTTCCCTTATGCCGTACAGAACAATACGTTTGCCACAATAACACTAAACTCGGGCACAACTACCGGCAGCTACAACGCATTTTACAACTGGAAGGTAAAGGCGGGCTGTAACAGCAGCCCAAGGGTAGCGGTAGTAGCAACAGTGAACCCGCTGCCTACGGCAAGCGCTGTAACAGCCACACCTTCTACTCCTTGTGCCGGCTCTGCAATTACACTTCATGAGACAAGCTCCGGCTCAGGTCCTGCGGGCGCAGTTATAACCAGCTACCAATGGTCTGGCCCTAATGGCTACAGCACATCAGCTACTGCATCGTCTGTAAGTGATGCGGTATATATGCCTACCACAGCACTGGCAAGTGGTTACTATAGCCTTACAGTTACCTATTCCGGCACAGGCTGTACCAGCCCTGCAGCACAGACAGGCTATGTAACCGTAACACCAAACGTAACACCAACACTTACCGGTACCTTTAATGGATGTGTGGCAGCAGCTAACAGCTCTATAGCAGCAAATCCGACCGGTGGTACGTGGAGCGTAGTTGCCGGCACAGGTGCCGCCACGATAGATGCCAGCAGCGGAGTAATAACCGGGGCGACCGAAGGAAACGTAACAATAAGCTATACATCGCTATGTGGTACCGTTGCTACAGCAAACTACGTGGTGAACACAACACCGGGTGCCATATCCGGTGCCTCTACAGTTTGTTTCTCTACCGGGTTCCCGCTTACGTATACCAATGCAACAAGCGCGCCGGTGGGTGGTAGCGCCACCTGGGCTAGTTCTAACACCTTTACGATGAGCATAAATGCCAGCACGGGCGTGGCCACGAGTGGCGGATCGCTGGGTAGCACGAATGTGATATACACAGTGACAACTGCCGGTGGTGGCAGCTGTGTTGCTACCTTGCCGGTGACGGTAACCAATACGGGAACGCTGCCTGCCATTACAGGCTCATCATCGGTATGTATAGGCCAGTCAGTAACGCTTGCTAATGCTACAGCAGGTGGTACGTGGGGTATACAGTCGGGCACGGGCCTGGCAACAGTTGGCTCATCTTCCGGAGTAGTTACGGGGATAGCTTCAGGCTCACCTGTTATCAGCTATACTACCGGTTGCGCTACTGTAAGCTATACTGTTACCGTTAATGGTGCTTCTGTAACACTGAGCAATAACGGGCCGATATGTTCAGGATCGCCACTGACCCTTACCGCTACTGTGTCGGGCAGCCTTGCTTCGTCGAGCTGGTCTGGCCCCAACAGCTTCAGTGCCAGCAGCAACCTTACACCGCTTGTTTCAGCTTCGGCCACAACTGCGGCGTCGGGTAACTATTCATTCACCTTTACGCCAACAGGCGGCTGCTCATCGCAAACCTACTATATGGCAGTGGTTGTGGATCCCGTACCAACTGTAACGCCTACCGTAACACCAACATCGGCTGTTATATGTGCAGGTGGCAGTACGACACTTAATGTATCCGCATCTTCATCGACCAGGTTATGCTATGCTATACCTTACTCGCCGGTATCGTTTACTGCCAGTGGAACGTATAGTAACTCATCCGGCACATGGACAGGTGGTACCAATGATGGTGCGTTTGCGCTTAGCCTGCCATTCAGTTTTAATTTCTTCGGCACCAACTATAACTCGGTTAACGTATCAGCCAACGGGTATGTGAATTTTGGCGCGATGATATCGAGCGGTTATAACACTGCTGCTACATTGCCATCGTCTGCTGCAGGTGTGCCGCAGAACATGATATCGCTGTTCTGGCACAATATGTCGCTGGCGTCGTCGGGTTCCATTACTTACGGTACTACAGGAAGTGTGCCGTACCGCAAGTTCATCATCAGCTACAATGCTGTGCCTGATGCGGCAGGCGGTAACACCAATACCGGGCAGATAGTGTTTTACGAAACGTATAACTATGTAGATCTAATAGTAAGCAGTGCCAGCTCTGCTTATGCCAAAGTATGCGGTATGCAGAACAGCACAGGTACTACCGCGGTAACTGCACCTGGACAGAACAATACCTCTTACCTGGTGACATCGGCAGGGCAGGCATGGCGCTTTGGGTTGCCCAACTATACGGACTATACATGGACGCCGGTAACGGGATTGAGCAGTACTTCATCGGGTAGCCCTGCGTTCAGCAGTGGCGTAGCTTCTGCTTACACCTTCTCTGTAACAGTGCGCGATATTAATGTGAGCAGCTTTGTATCGTGCCCAAGTGCTACAGGCAGTAGCTCTGTAAGTGTTGTGGCGGTGCCAACGGTGGCCAGTGCTACGGCTTCAGAAAGTATTATGTGCTCCGGCGGGCTGCTTTCATTGTCTGCCGGTGCTACATCTGGCGGAGCAGGTTCGCTGGTTTCTTACGTATGGAGCGGGCCAGGTGGCTATAGCAGTACAACAGCATTTACATCTACAATTGCATCAGCGTCTGTACCGGGTGCCTATAGTGTGATCGCTAATTACTCTGCGCTGGGATGTACGAGCGATCCGGCAGTGACGGGTGCTGTTGCTATAGTAGCGCAGCCATCAGTTACCACGTTGACACCATCTTTCAGCAGCGCATGTGCGGGTACTGCGCTTACGCTCAGCGCTTCGGCAACGGGCGGTACAGGTACTGCGCAGTATACCTGGAGCGGAGCGGCAATTGCCACTACTACGAGCGCGTCGGGCACATCGCCGGTGTTTATGCCAACACTGGCAGGTAGTAATGCTTACCTGGTAACGGTGCATTACAGTGGTGCAGGATGTAATGATGCGTCATTGTCTGCCAATGTAACGACCAATGCAGTGCCATCAATAGCGCTTGGTGCTGTGCCAAGCCGTTGCGAGGGAACTACTTCTGTATCTGTTGCTTACAGTTCGGCATCGGGCGGTCCTACAACGTACAGTGTAGACTGGAGTGCTGCAGCCAATGCGGCAGGCATAACTGATATTACCAATGCTGCATTGAGCGGGGGTATTCTTCCGCTGACGATGCCGGAAGCAGGCGGTATCGGGTCTTTTGATGGTACGGTGACGGTATCGAACGGAGCCTGTACGAGTGAACCTTATACTACACACATCATCTCTTACGCTACACCCGTAATGAGTGTAACGGCAGTGAATGCGCCTTGCTACAATCATGCAGGTAGTATTGACTTTACAGGTGCAGACAGTGCGACCGTTAACTATACAGTGGATGGCGGCTCTGTTAATCACTTTACATTCCCTGGTACAACGTATTCTTTAGGAACCGGTACCTTGACCGGGCCGCATGTTTATGATATTGTAAGTGCCAGCAACCCTGTATGTGCTACAACTTACCACGACACCATAACAGTGAGCCCGATAGTGATGGCATGGGTTGGTGGTACATCGGGTCATGAGACGGACTGGAACACTGCTGCCAACTGGACCTGTGGGTATGTGCCAACAGTTTCCGACAGTGTTATTATTAATGATATGGCCTATCCCCCGGTAATGCCTGCAGCTGTATCCGGCACGGTGAGTGAGCTGAACATAGCCCCGGGTAGCATAGTGAACCTGGGCAGCAGCGCTACGCTGAATGTAACAGGCGGCATTAACAATGCAGGTACTGTAACCGGCGCTGGCCGGATTGTGATGAATGGCTCATCGGCACAGAAAATAAGCGGTATAGGTACCATCAGCAACCTGGAGTTAAATAACAGCAATGGTGCTACTATACAGGCGGGATCAAGGACGATGATCAGCAGCACGCTGTACCTTACAGCCGGTACGCTGACTACGAACGACAGCCTGGAGCTGTTATCAACAGATACGTTTGCTACTGCGCGTATCGCAGAGATACCGGCTGCCGGTGCTGCTGTATCCGGCCGTGTGAAGACCGACCAGTATGTACAGGGTGGTTACCGCAGGTGGCGCTTCTGGGGCCATTGCTTCAGCGATACAATATCTCTGAGCCAGCTGACTCCATTCATCGACATCACCGGCGTGGGTGGTTCATCTCGTGGTTTCACTACTACCGGGTCGAATGCGCCGTCTGCTTACTGGCATAATCCGTATGGTTCTGCTGACGACAGCACTGGTTATGATCCGGGATGGAGGGCGTTCAATGATATCCGCCTGACCGCTGCCGACAGCAACTGGCTGCACCCGGGCCAGGGTATCCGCCTGTTCTTCCGTGGATCGAAGGGCGAAGGCTTGGGTTACCTGGGTTACTTCGGTATGTATACACCGTCAGCGTCTACCAGTAAGATGATAGGCCATGTGAACCAGGGTGCAGTAAGTGTGTACCTGAAGCGTGGTACTGCCAGCCAGACACTCAACCAGTTGAGCAACCCTTATCCATCTCCTGTCGACCTGGGTACTGCGGCATACTATGCAAGGCAGTCGGGTCAGATCACCGGTTATGCCTTCTATGTATGGAACCCGGCAATAGGTGCAGGTGGCCAGTACATGCCAATACCAATTGGCACAAGTGCACCGGAGCCATTCTACCTGCCAGCTAACACCAGCTACCAGGTAAGGGCAGCCTACGATGGTGCTCACCTTGACTTCCAGGAATCCTATAAGTCAGCAGAGCGTACTATTAACCTGTTCCGTGCACCAGCCAATGCAGTAAGGTTCAACATCTACGACAGCAACTACCACCTGTGGGATGTGCTGAGCCTGCAGTTCAACGATAAGGCTTCTGATGCAGAAGACAAGTTGCTGGATGCGATCAAGCCTGCCGGTCTGGACTTCAACTTCTACAGTATAGCCGCCGATGGCCGCAGGCTGGCAGTAGATGCCCGCCCATATGAAGGTGATAAGGTGATACCACTGGGTCTGAACAGTTCATTCCAGCAGGATTTTGTGATCCGAGCAGAAAGCATATCAGTACCAGCCGGTGGTGCAGTAACCCTGCACGATAAGCTGCTGAACAAGTATGTAGACATGAAGGAAGGTACAGAGTACCGCTTCACTATCGGCAAGGACAGGGCAACTCAGGGCAACGAGCGTTTCGAGCTGACACTGAAACCTGTAGCAACAACCGCCAGGGGCCTTGAAGTGAGCATGGCACCAAACCCTGCCAGCGATGATGTGAAGATCACATTCACATCAGGCAACAAAGACAATGTAAGTGTACGAATAATGGATGTTAGCGGCGTAAGCATCTACAACCAGGACCTGGGCACTAAGCAGAATGGTGTAATAACTGTTCCGATGAGCAACTTTGCAGCCGGCGTGTATATGGTTGAGATTACACAGGGCGAACAAAAGGTAACCACGCGATTGGTGAAAGAATAGTCAGCTTATCTTATAAAAGTAATGGGGGATGTCATTCGGCATCCCCCGTTTGTTAGTAGGTTTACTTCGCCAGTTGCTGCATTACGTCGGCAAATATCTTATAAGAGTTTACCCGGGCGGCGGGATCGTAAATGTGGGTTGTTGCCATTATCTCATTTATGCCCGTGAGATCAATAAAAGAGCGGAGCTTATCCCGAAGTGTTGCATGACTGCCTGCCATGGCATAAGTGAGCATTTGCTGCACGGCGGCTTCCAGCTCCGGTGTCCAGTCTGCACCCATATCGTTTACGGGTGGCTGCAGCAGGCCGCGCTTGCCGGTAATGATACCTTTGAACAGTTGCAGTACTGAAGTAGACAGGTGCCGGGCTTCTTCATCGGTATCTGCAGCTACTACATTGATGCATGCCATTACATATGGTTCCTTAAGGTCGTCGGATGGGATAAAGCGCTCGCGGTAGAGACGAATGGCAGTAAGGAATTGCGCAGGTGCAAAGTGGCTGGCAAATGCATAGGGCAGGCCCATTGCGGCGGCCAGTACAGCACTGTCGGTGCTGGAGCCTAATATCCAGATGGGAATGTCTAATCCCTCGCCGGGTATGGCGCGTAGTTTGCTTTTACTGTTGGCTGAGGAGAACAGTGTTTGCAGTGTGCGGATGTCACCGGGGAAATCGTGCTCAGCATAAAAGTTCTTACCCCTGATGGCGGAAGCGGTGAGTTGGTCCGTTCCGGGTGCTCTGCCCAGTCCAAGATCTATGCGGCCGGGATAAAGGGAAGCGAGGGTGCCGAATTGCTCGGCCACCACAAGGGGCGCATGATTAGGCAGCATGACTCCCCCGGAACCAACGCGGATAGAAGATGTTTTGCCTGCTATATGGCCTATAAGCAATGCCGGTGCAGAACTGGCCACGCCAGGCATATTATGGTGTTCGGCAAACCAATAGCGTTTGTAACCATATTGTTCTGCGTGCTGCGCCAGGGTAACGCTGTTGGCAAAAGAATCGGCGGGTGTATAGCCATCGCGGACGGTGGCGAGGTCTAACACTGAATATGGAATATGATAACTGGAGTTCACTGCGCAATAATTGAGCAACAAAATTAGGTGCTGAATGAGCAGTGTGCCACAATAGCGGAATTGCCGGTATAAATATAGACCGATGAAAAATGTATAGCGCCCATTGTAACACGGGCGCTATGCAAGTTCTTAATCTGTTTTTACTGTAGTAGTGGTTGTAGTTGTGCGCGATACTTCTGTATCGGAAACAGTGCGTTTGCCGCTCCGTGCCATTGCGATGATGAGCACCAGCAATATAACCGCGCCAACAACCCATAGTATTGGATTGCTATACCAGGCCGCCATGTCGGGGCCGGTAGAGGTAGTGGTGGTGTGGGTTGAAGATGAGCTTGATTGTGAGGCTGCGCCACCTTCCTGGGCAAAGCTGTATGTGGCAGATAAAACAAAGGCCAGTGCCAGCAAAAACCTGTTACTGATGTTTTGAATAATAGTTTTCATGATGGTAGTTTTTTTAACTACCGTGTATTAAAAACTGTGCCGCAACGGACACTCAGGTGGTTTGCCTGGTGATCCACTTAGGTGCTTCTACGGGCACGTAGGCTTCCATCATCTGCAATAGTTCTTCCGGATCATCACTGCTCAACAGCATTTTACGGATAGAAGCCGGCAGAAAGCCTTCGCTCACCATATGATCGCACAGGGCTATAAGAGCGTTATAATAGCCATTGGTATTTAACAGGCCAACTGGTTTTGTATGCAGGCCAAGCTGTGCCCAGGTAAGCATCTCAAACACTTCTTCCATAGTGCCCCAGCCGCCCGGCAGTGTGATGATGCCATCGCTTAGCTCGTGCATCTTCAGCTTGCGCTCGTGCATGTTGTTGGTCTGTATCAACTCTGTAACGCCCTCGTGCGCTACCTCTTTGGTACGCAGAAAGTAAGGGATAACGCCGATCACTTCTCCGCCATTTTGCAGGGCGGCTTCTGCTACGGCTCCCATTATGCCTACGCGCGCACCACCATAGACCACTTTTATGCTCCTGTTGGCCAGCATGGTGCCCAGCTGGGCTGCAGTTTCTTTATAAACACTGTTGTGCCCCTCAGACGAGCCACAAAAAACAACTATACTATTCATCAGCATCGATATTATGCATCAAAAATAACAAGTGGCGCATTGTGGCGTGTTATTTAATTATTTCTTTTCGATGGCGGCCAGTATGCCATCCCAAAGTGCAACGCGGCACAGCAGTGCCTGCTTTATTGCTGCTGTTGCTTCTGCCCATTTGGTTGCATCATCACCGCATAGTCCGGCAGTCATTTCATAGCCCAGGTGCGAGTGATGGTCTCCGTCTACCTCTATATGGCGCTCCAGGTAGTATTTCAGGATGCTCAGCTTGTTGTCGGTGTTCTTATTCAGCTCGTTGACAAAGCTGACGAACATGCCGGGTATCAGGTCTTCTCTGCCGAATGTAAAAACAGCGGCATGCAGGTGCGCCTTACCTGTGCCTATAACATCGAACGTGTTGCGCATGAATGCGGCAGCACTAGCGGGGACATTAGTTGCAACTATGGTGTCATCAACGCTTTTACCTGCAACTATTTCTGCCAGAAATGAGTTGATATACTGTGTGTTGCATCCTGCCTGTGCCATGGCCTGCAGGTATAATTCGAAGTGGCTGATCCTGTTGCCGTGGGCATCTACATCGCTTTCTTCCCCCAATACTATCTCGTTGATGAGATAGCGTGTTTGCGGACTGCCCACCGGCACCCATGGTACTCTGGTGCAGGTAAGCTGCTGTTGCAGTGTTTTAAGTAGCGACATGAAATCCCATACGGCATAAACATGATGCTGCATGAACTGCTGCAGGTGGTCTATGGTTTTTATAGATGCGTATACGCGGTGGTCGATCAATTGCTGCCTAAGCGGCGCTATTTCCTGTTTTAATTGCTCTATGTACTTGTTCACAAAAAAAGATATTTATATCAGCTGTTTGTTGCTATTGGTTTGCCCAGTTTGTTGCGGATGATAAAGTAAACGATAGTACCCGTCGCAATGTATGCGAGTGCCCCGAGTATGAATTGCATTTTGCTGGTGAAGAGCAACAGCAGCCATATGAGCATACTTATTATGGCCGGGAGCGGGAACAGGGGCATTTTGTATGGGCGCGGCTCAGCCGGTTTGTTCCTGTGCCACAGCATAACGCCAATTGCCTGCGATACAAACTGTATGAGGATACGCATGGTAACGATGGCGGTGATCACATCGCTCATCTTAAACAAAAGGCTGAAGATAAAGGCCAGCCCTCCCAGGGTAAGCAGCGAAATATGCGGGAACTTATGCTTGCTATGCACTTTGGCAAATACGGGAAAGAAATCGCCATTGAGGGCTGCCGCATAGGGTATACGGGAATAACCCAGCAGTAAGGAGAACAGTGATGCCAGGGCTATGAACAGGATGAACACCGTGGCCACCTGTGCAATGCCATGGTTGTAGATGAGCTCGAAGTACGTACTTACGATAAAGGGAGAATCTCTTACCTGCTGCCAGGGTATTACGCCTATCACAGCTATCTGCATGCACAGATACAAGATCATGATGCCCGTGATAGCTATGAACATGCTGCGCGGGATATTCTTTTCGGGGTCTTTTATTTCTGCGCCCAGGTGGCAGGCGTTGTAATAGCCCATGTAAGAATATACTGCCTTGAGCGATGACTGCCCGAGGTAGACAAAGAACATAGGAGACCATTGCAGACTTGCACCTTCGGTAGAGAATGCCTGCTGATAGTTGAAGCGGCCCGCGGCAGATATAATGAGCCAGAGCATGGTAACCACAGTAACTACGGATAGCATAAGCGATATGGCGCCTATCTTCTTAATGTTGCGGTACAGCAAGGCTATCATCAGCGCCACCACGCCACCGCTCACCATTTTTTGCTGCAGCTCTGTAATGTGCGGAAGGAGATACTTAAGGTAGGTAGAGAAGCCTATAGCGCCACTGGCGGCCGTTAGCGGGGCCTGTACTACTGTTTGCCAGATGAACAGGAAGGCCATCAGCTTGCCCAGCCGGCCACCGAACAGTTTTTGCAGGAAAACGTAGCTGCCGCCAGCTTCGGGCCATCTGGCGCCCATCTCGCTCCACACCATGCCATCGGTATAGGCCAGGAGCGCGCCCAACAGCCAGGCCAGCAGGCACCAGGCGCCACCCAGGTGGGTAAGCACCAGCGATATGGCGATGAACGGACCTATGCCCACCATGTCTATCATATTGATAGCTGTGGCCTGCGAAAGGGATAGGCCCCTTTCTAACTTATGTTCCTGTACGTTTACTGCCATTTCAGGCTGCAAAGTATAAAATGCGGACTGAATAAACTTATTACTAATGCCCGCAGCGTTTTAACGGGAAATCTATAAGGCTGATGCGTATCAGTATTGGATTTATTTAAATATTTTTTCATTCTAAGATATACGTGATAATTTCGCGTAAATAATAACGTCTGAATGAAACAACTTCTATCTGCCATGGCCTGTTGTGTACTAGTGTGCTTTGGCATATCTGCGCAGGCATCTCCCGGCTACGCTCCTGTATTTGTACACGGCCATTCGCAAACACTATCTGTATGCCAGAATGGAGGCGCCTATTCCATCAATTCCCTGCTGACCGCCTACGACCAGGATATGGGCGACGCGGAGAACTGGACATTGCTTGCAGCACCTGCCCATGGTACTGCGGCGGTAACCTATGCCACTACATCGGCCGCTGATACTATGTATACTGCCAGTACATTTTATATACCTACTGCGGGCTACTCTGGTGCCGATTCTTTTTCCGTAGTGGTAAGCGATGGCTATGCGGCAGATACGACAATGGTTTATGTAACGGTGATGGCGCTGCCTGCAGCTGCAACCATAACCGGGCCCGATACGATGTGCGCCGGGTCTGATGTTTTATTTACTGCATCAGTTACAGGAGGCTACTGGCTATCCGGCGAAGTGCATGTGGGTATCGTGACAACTACCGGTGTTGCGACCGGATTGTCTGCGGGGTTGGACTCTGTAGTTTATGTAACATTCAATGCGTGTGGTATTACCCCGGCCTTTCACCGTGTATATGTGATACCTCATGCGCTTGCGATCTTCTCGTCGGGAAGTACAATGATCTGTAACGGATCAGCAGTAACGGTAGTGCCTGTAATGCCCGGCGGAGTATGGGATGCAACTAACGGTAACGTGTCGATAAGTGGGTACACCTTAACCGGCGTTACAACAGGATCGGACACACTTACCTATATTGTATCCAATACCTGCAGCAGCGATACGTCTGTTACCACATTCACCGTTGTAGATCCAATAACTACAGCCGGTACTATATCCGGCAGTGCTACGGCCTGTGAGGGGGCTTCTATCACCTTTACGGCTACTGATGCCGGTGGTACCTGGAGCCATTCTTCTGCTTCAGGCAGCATCAGCACTTCGGGTGTGCTGACGGCAGGTTCTGCAACTGCTGATACCGTTATTTATATGTTTTCCAATGCCTGCGGATGGGTAGCCGCTACTGCTGCTGTTGCCATTACCCCGCTGCCTGCTGCAGGTGTAATATATGGTTATGACAGCGTGTGCCTGGGTAGTACAATAACGCTTACGAGTTCGGTGACAGGTGGTACATGGAGCAGTTCTGTACCAGAGTTTGCTGCTGTGGATGCCGGGGGTGTTGTATATGGCGGGCTGCATGGTTCTGCCGTAATTTCTTATTCTGTAACCAATGCCTGCGGTACTTCTTCAGCCACACATGCAGTAGATGTGAACATTCCTGCGCAGCCTATATCGGGCAGTAGTACAATATGCCAGGGGCAGCCGGAGGTATACCTGGACGGAGTAGGCGGTGGTACGTGGAGCAGCAGCAATCCACTTTGCGCGGTTCCCCTTTCAATAATTGCACCGGGTACTTATCTGGGTGGTATGCTGGGTACAACAACCATCATCTACACCGTTAATAACGCCTGCGGCGAGACAACTGCAGAGTTTGACGTAGAGGTGATCAATTGCAGCACATCGGCTGTTCGTTCGGTAGATGCAGCTACACTGGGTGTGGCAATAGCACCAAACCCTAATGCAGGCAACTTTACTATTACGGTGTCTGCGGGATACAGCGCACCTGTAGCAATGGTGATCACTAATATGCTGGGCCAGGTTGTGGGCCAACAAACTATTAATACTAATAGCCCTACAGAAGTGCGTATAGATGTGCCTGCGGGTATTTATACAGTTACAGCTACTGTAAATAATTCAACCTATTCGGGAAAGATAACGGTAAACTAAGGGCGATATTATTGTCCTGAAAAGAAAGAGGTGTTCCTGTGCAAGGAACACCTCTTTCTTGTTTTATGAGAGATATTAATTCATTCAGGCAGCTAAACCGTGTTGTAATAAGTTGCGTACCTACGGCACGCCAAAGCCTTATCTTAACGGATACTACAAACCTTTGTCTCTACGGGACAATGAAGTGAAAGGATGAACACTTAGTTATAGAACCGGTTACTTTGTTTTCAGCAGCTCGATCTCTTTTTCTTTTTTGTCTTTTTCCTTTGCTATCTTCTGTAGTTCGGCTTCTTTTTTATCTATTTGTTTTTGTGTTTCTACTTTCTCGTTGAGCGTAGTAAGAAAGGTGTTTATTCCGGTGGCCGTGTTCGCATCGCTGGCCGAGCTGATGTAGTTGTCGTAACCTTTAGATACTACAAAATAAACGGTGGACTTTCTACGATTGCCTTTTATTTTATAGAAGTAGTCCATATGGTTGCTGCTTATAGCCGGCCATACAATGCCCTTATACACGTTGAATCCTTTTTTGTGCTTACTCTTCTTAAGTCCGGCAACTTCTTCCTGTTCCTTTAATACTTTTTGGGTGAGGCTTTTTGCGTGTTTTATTTTAACGCTGAAAGCGGGTACAGACTCCTTTCCTTTTTTTACAGTTACCTCTTTTACTGTTTGTGCTCCGGCTACTACGGGTAGCAGCAGAACGGCTGCCAGGAGCGATTTAAATATAAAGCGCATATTTTTTATTGATTGTTGTGGTTAGTTGTTATGTCGTTGGCAAGCCGGCCATCCCTCATGGTCAATATGCGGTCGGTCATCTGCGCCAGGGCATCGTTGTGGGTGATCATTACAAATGTCTGGTCCAATTCTTTTCTCAGGCGCAGAAATAGTTCGTGCACGCTGCTGGCATTTACGCTGTCCAGGTTGCCGGTGGGCTCATCGGCCAGTACTACTGCAGGCCGGGCTACCAATGCACGGGCGATGGCTACGCGTTGCTGTTCGCCGCCCGATAGTTCTGATGGTTTGTTACTGAGCCGGGAGCCAAGGCCTACTATCTCCAGCATAGCTGTAGCTTCTTTAGTGGCTTTAACTTTATCCTCGCCGGCTATCCAAAGAGGCATGCACACATTTTCCAGTGCGCTGAATTCAGGCAGCAGGTGATGGAACTGGAATACAAAACCTAAATTTTTGTTGCGGAATGCGGCCTGTTTGCGTGCGGGCAGTTTATGCAGGTCGGTACCCTGTATCTCCACACTGCCGCTATCGGGCTTGTCGAGTGCGCCTATAATGTGCAGCAGGGTGCTTTTGCCGGCACCCGATGGCCCTACTATAGATACGATCTCTCCCTTTCCTACATTGAAAGAGACATCGTTGACCACCGCGAAAGCGCCGTACCTTTTTACTATGTTCTTTACAGTGAGCATTATTATGTAAAAATGCACAATAAACCATTAAAACGAACGTATTTGTATATACGAATACCGCCTGAAACAAGTTTTTGTTATGTGCATAACCATTTAATAAAATAGACTTTGATTTTTTGAAATAAAAACTACATTTGCGGAAAATCAAAAAAATTATTAAATAATCACAATATGTTTTGGACACTAGAATTAGCATCACACCTGGAAGACGCACCATGGCCTGCCACTAAAGATGAGCTTATCGACTACGCTATCCGTTCGGGTGCGCCGCTCGAAGTGGTGGAAAATCTGCAGGAACTTGACGACGAAGGCGAAATTTATGAAGGTATTGAAGACATATGGCCTGACTACCCAACACAGGAAGACTTCTTCTTTAATGAAGACGAATACTGATGTATCCTGAAACAAACTGAATTTTATAAGCTGCCGGTAAGGCAGCTTTTTTATTTATCTTTATTACACTTTATGAAACATATACTACCGCTACTTTTTTGCTTTCCGGCATTGGTGCATGCGCAGGCTCCGTCTAGGCCAAGGCTACTGCAAGGCTTTGTGCAGGCCGGGTATGTAAGCGAGTTGTGGGTGGTATCGCATAATGTGAACAATGGTTACACCGCGCAAAGCTACAGCGGTAACGGCGCATACCTGGGTGGTGGATTGCGCACAAGAATGGATAGTACACAACGGCTAGGTTTTGCCCTGTCGGCAGACTACGTGGCGTATACTATGGCTAAATTGCTGGCTACCAATGAGGGTGCGCAGCAACGCTATGCCTTTATACGGTTTGTGCCTGCTGTAAATTATATGGTCAAGTCGCGTGGAGCATTCACTTTTGCGGTGCAGGCGAATACCAGCTATATGGCCGCAATACGTAATAACCAGAACAGTTACTTTGAATATGGGTTTAAAGGTATGCTTGGGTGGAAGGCTTATGAGGGCATGATAGGGGCTAACTTTTCGCAAGGCAAAAAGCTTCCTTCGGGCGATATAGCCGGTAGCTGGCACGAACAGTCTTTCAATCTTGGCGTTGCCTGTTACCCCGGCCGCATACCCGGCTTCAACCAAAAGTCTAAATCACTGGCCCGGCACTAAGGGTAAACCCTTATTTTTCGTATTTGATTGATAATCAGTTGATTTTAATCAGTTTTTATTTGCTTTTAACATTTCTTTTTGATAGCTTAGTGTTGGATCAAATTTGTGGAGATGGAAGCAACGCTCTTAAACATCAACTCTCCTAAAACCCATCAATATCCTACGCTTCTAAAACACTTTCAGTCCAACTTTATAGATAGGTTAATAACCTATGGGTTGGTCTGGCTGTTCGTCAGTGTCGCTATACAGGTAGATAGCGAAAGCCTTGCGCTAAAAGCGATGGCAGTGCTGCTGGCATTATCGTACGAACCGCTGCTGGTTACTTTTGGCCGAACGGTTGGGCATATGGTTACAGGTATAAAGGTGAAACAGCTGTCGCTGGACGAGCGCGTGCCGTTGCTTAATGCCTTTGCAAGATTCTGGCTGCGTATGGTGCTGGGCTGGTGCACTTTTCTGACCATACATACTAACCCCGAGCGCCGCGCTATGCACGACCTGGTGACGGGGGCTGTAGTGGTAGAGCTGTAACGACAGGGCAACCGTGCTATGTGTTTGCTGTAATTTAACAGAACGCTTTTCTGCTTTTTTGCTAGCTTTATACAAACACAAATGTTATGGACACACCAACAACTGCAGCCATCCAGGGAGGTGGTTTTCTCATACAACGATCAGTACCAGGCAATACGTTCACTCCTGAAGATTTCAGCGAGGAGCAGCGTATGATCGCCGACATGTGCAATGAATTTATAGATAAAGATGTGTTGCCGCACATCATAGAAATTGATGACAAGAAAGAAGGCCTGATGCAGAGCCTGCTGGATAAAGCAGGTGAGCTGGGCCTGCTGGGTGCCGCATTCCCGGAAGCATACGGAGGCCTTGGGAAGGATTTTGTAACCGCGACATTGGTAAATGAATGCCTGGGCGGCGGCCACTCTTTTGCCGTAGCCATGGCAGCGCATAATGGCATAGGATCGCTGCCTATCCTTTACTTTGGCACAGAGGAGCAAAAGCAAAAATACATACCTAAGCTGGCGACCGGCGAAATGAAGGGCGCTTATGCGCTTACCGAACCCGGATCAGGATCGGACGCGCTGGGTGCGCGCACTACGGCTGTGCTGAGCGAGGATGGCAAAAGCTGGATACTAAACGGGCAGAAGATATGGATAACCAACGCCGGCTTTGCCGATGTGTTCACCGTGTTTGCCAAGATAGACGGCCAGCAGTTCACCGCATTTATAGTAGAGAAAGGCACACCGGGCTTATCGCTGGGCGAAGAGGAGCATAAGATGGGCATTAAAGGCAGCAGTACGCGCCAGGTGTTTTTTGAGAACTGTACCATACCTAAAGACAACCTGCTGGGCGAGCCGGGTAAGGGCCACATCATTGCCTTTAACATACTGAACATTGGCCGCCTGAAATTGTGTGCGGCAGCATCGGGCGGTGCCAAGCTGGCACTAAAGACCACAGTGGCCTATGCAAAAACGCGCGAACAGTTTAAAACACCGATAGCCAATTTTGGCGCTATACAGCATAAGCTGGGCGAGATGGTAATAAAACTGTTTGCGGCGGAGAGTGCGCTGTTCCGCACTGCGCAGTGGATAGATGATAAAGAAAAGGAACTGGCGGCGGATGGCAAGCATGAAAATGCGTTGCTGGGCGCAGCTGAAGAATATGCAATAGAATGCGCCATGCTGAAGGTGCTGGGATCGGAAGTGCTGGATTATGTGGTAGACGAGGGTGTGCAGATACATGGCGGCAATGGCTTTAGCGATGAATACAATATCAGCCGCGCCTACAGGGATAGCCGCATTAACCGCATATTTGAAGGTACCAACGAGATCAACCGCCTGCTGACGCTGGACATGTACCTGAAGCGCGCTATGAAGGGCCGCATAGACCTGATGACGCCTGCAATGGGTGTGCAGAAGGAGATGATGAGCATTCCTGATTTTGATGTAGATGAAACGCCGTTTGCAGCAGAGCAGAAGGTGATAGATAACTTTAAAAAGGCGATACTGCTGTGCGCAGGTGGCGCAGTGCAGAAGCTGATGATGCAGATAGAGCACGAGCAGGAGATACTGATGGATATTGCCGATATGGCGATAGACACCTTCCAGGCAGAGAGTGTGCTGCTACGTGCTATGAAGATGCAGGAGAACGGGCATGAATATGCTGCGCTGGCGCTGGATGTAGCCCGCACGTTCATCTATGATGCTGCCGACCGTATTAACCATTCCGGCAAGGCTGCGGTAAATGCATTTGCTGAAGGCGATGAACAACGCATGATGCTGATGGGCATTAAACGGTTTACCAAAACAGAAGCCTTTAATACCAAGGATGCGCGCAGGCGTATAGCTGCGAAGTTGATAGAAAAGGGTAGTTATTATTTTGCGTAAATTATCGATACAACGAATAGGGTTAATTAGCCTGCTGGTTCTTATAGGGTCAGCAGGCTATTGGTTTATCGCGCATAAGGCCGGGCGGAAATCGGACGATATAGTGGCTGAGTTCAACCGCGTATCAGCCTCTTTAGATACAACGTATTCCTATCGGCCATATAGCTTTGATTATGCTGCCATAAACGGTGACAGGAACAGCTATGCCCCGGAGTTGTTGCAAAGGGCAGATACTGTGTTTAAAGCAGCATGCGATGCGGATACTTTTTTTGAACGCATAAGAACCAGAATAGAACCAATTGTAGCCCAAACGCCGGATGATATGAGTTCCGTGCTTAGTGCGCAGGAGATAGTAGAGCTAAGGCTGCATGTGCTGCATGTAGCAGCAGTATGCTATGCAGTAGCGAAAGATGATGCACTGCGCCACGACCTGGACAGCATATTTAAGCTGGAAATAGTAGCCAGCGAAACTGCTGCAAAGGCCAGCTTTGCCCACCTGCCGGCTGTGGCCAATGCGGCCCTGCTTGCCAGCTTAAAGAACAAGTGTGACGAGGGCAGTAAGATGGCGTTGATGTATGTGAGGAGGCAAAGACAACATCAGTGACCGATCAACTAATTTCACGAAGCGGCAAATGAACAACAAAAAAAGGCCGGCGAACCAGCCGGCCTTAAGCATAGATATACTCAAACACACTAGATCAATTTCCTGAACGCAAGCGAGAAGCCCATGCCAAGAGAAATATATGTACCATTGTCCATAAAGCCTTTACCAAGCTGTGGGCCGGGCTTCTGTCCGAATTCGAAGTTGTACTGGAATCCCAATGTGCGCACGCCACGCATGCTGTAGCCTACACGCCAGCCCAGGTGGCGTATGGCACCAGATTTAGCTTCTATACCCCATTTGGCACCGTTGATATCTACCACGTCTTTTATAGGCACTACCGGTGCCAGCATCAGGTCGGCATACAGATCGCTTACACGGGCGTTGCTCTTGGTCCTGCCTTCTGCCATTATAAAAAGGCTGGTTACTTTGCGCATGCGCACACCGCCGTACACACTGGCTACGTTGGTCATAGACAGCGGCTTGTAAGACTCTCCTGCCGGCTGATTGGTTCCCGAACTGCCTACGCTCTCCATAGCCACTTCCTGGCCTGCCGGCGACTTGTAGTTATACATAGCATGGCTATTGTCTTCAAACTCCAGCGCCTTGCGGTTGTAGTAGATGCCGCCTTCCACGCCAAACATACGCCTGCGCTGGCCTGGTATCATCATGTATCGGGTGTGGGTATAGTTTCCTGATGAGAATGATGACAAAACCACTTTCAGATTTTTCTTCTTCGTGCCATCTGCCAGAAACAATACGCCACCGAGGTCCAGTATCATTTGTTTCTTAAGGCCGCCTTCTGCAGTAGGGTAGCCGCTTACCACGTGATGCGTAGCCGCATCCAGGTAAGAGTATTTGTAGTTGATGTATGGCATTATACGTTTCAGCAATACTGTTTCCAGTTTTACGCCATAACCAATGTTGGGGTTCAGATAAGTGTCGGCATTAAACACATCTACATAAGCTGCAGATGGCTTGTAAGTTTTAGGGTCATCAGATATGACCTTGTATGATACAGATTGTGCAAACGATGTTGCAGATAGCCCTGCGATGGCAGTGCCAATAAAGATGCTCTTTAACATGGTTTCTTTTTTTCTGGTTAGTTATTTTTTATGTCGCTGGCCATTTTTGCGGTAATGGAAGTGATCATGTTGTTATAGGCCTTTTTGTTGTCTGTGTCCAACCTTGCTTTTTCTTCCTCTGTTTTAGCTTTGGCATCTATATGCAGACCTTTTTTAAACGCCATTCTGTAACCGGTATAGAACAACCCTTTTGAATAGAACATGTTGTCCTTCTTGCCCTCTTTCAGTGGCAGAGGATTAGGGCCAAACATATACATGCTGGTGGCGGCAAGGTAGTGCCTGCTACGCTTGTCGCATAGCTGTGTGTTCATTACTATTACTACGGCGTCTACGTCCAGCTCTTTACACAGGTCGTTGCCCAGGCATTCTATCATTTCGTTGTCAAAGACGCCCACCCCGCCATTCTTTTTTACTGCCTTCTTTTTGGCATCGGCAATAGGGGAATTCTTGTTCAGGTCGGCCAGAATAAAGCCATCAGCTGCCGCTTTGCATTCGATTGTTGTGCCTGCATTGCCCGCCCTTTTCATAAATTTGGTTAGTGCGGCACCTACTTTATTGAGCTTACTATGCTTTACGGTAAATGAGTTGTAGTAGTTCTTTTTGTCTGTAGTATTCAGATATTCAGCAGGTGTCAGCAATTCCATTCCATTGTCAGCAAAGCTCTTCTTTATATTGGCAATACTTGCCTGGTAGAAGTAGTTTGCATACATTTTTGCACCGGCCTCACCAGTATTGGTAGTGGTGAAATTTTTCCCGGTCATATTGGTACCAGTTACCTTAGTAAAACCGGGATCTTCTGTGTAAAAAGAAACCAGTGCTACGCGTTTTGGTTTTTGTTTCAGCTTATCAAAGTCTACGGTAAATCCCTTTCCGTTATCGTTGATTGTAGAAGTGCTTACATCGTAGCGCGCTTTCTTCTGCATATCTGCCTGGCTGGCGTATTTTGATAATTTTGGCGCAGCGCACCCCGTAATAATAATAGCAGCAGAAGCAGCAAGACCGAAAAATTTTTGTGTGTTCAAAATAGCTGTTTTAATGTTGCTGTAACGCCTCATTGTGATGGGCACTACAGCGGTGATCAATTTATACAGCAAAATTATGAGCACGCACAAAGGTGCTATATACCGCGTATTGGGTATTTTATGGTCACAAACGGCTTTGGGGCTATTGTATGTAATGTACTAGGCTATAGCAAGTTGTGCTCTAGTGCAAACTTAAGCAGCCCGAGCATGGTGCTGTGGTTGGTCTTGCGGAGCATATTCTTCCTGTGCGTCTCCACCGTGCGTTCGCTGATGAACAGGCTTTCCGCTATGCGCGCATTGCTGTATTCGGCTGCTATCAGTTTCAGTATCTCCAGCTCGCGCGACGTTAGTTTTATGGCACTTGCCTCTTCGGCCATACGGTTGTTGCGTTGCTCATAGTCCTTCATTTTTGCGAGGAGGTCATCGGGGAAGTAGAGCTTGCCTGCGGCAACCGTTCTTATAGCATCCAGCAAGTCTTTGTCGTTGGTATTCTTTAGCAGGTAGCCGGAAGCTCCGGCATTAGCCATCTCTGTGATATGCTCTGCATCGTCGTGCATAGACAGGCATATTACGGCTATGCCCGGGTACCCGTTTTTTATTTTTCGTGTCAGCTCTATCCCATCTATATCCGGCATGTTTATGTCCACGATGGCTATATCTGCGTGTATTGTTCCAGGGTCGGCCAACAGTTTCAAACCGCTTGTATGGGCTGCAACAACGTTCATGTCTTTCTGCCTGGCTAACAGGGCATTCAGTCCATCCAGTAGTATATGGTGATCGTCTACAAGTACGAGGTTAATTTTTTTCATTGTGTCTGTTGTTCAAAGGCACTGTAATGGTGCAGGTTGTTCCTTTTCCGGGATAAGAATCTATCTCCAGTTGCCCGCCAATAAAGTCTATCCGCGATTGTATATTTTTCAAGCCTATCCCGCCGTGTACGGCCATTACCTGGCCCTTGTCAAACCCTATGCCGTTATCATAGATCATTATGGTCAGCTCAGTGTTATGGTTTACTATTTCCACGTTCAGTTCAGTTGCCTGGGCATGCCGCAATACATTACTTGTAAGCTCCTGTATACTACGGTACAGCATCAGCGTTGTTAGCTCATCAAGGTGAAGGTCTTTAATGTCCACCCACTCTGTTTGTATGGTTAAAGAGGCGCTGGCCCGCATGTTATGGAGCATGTCTTCTATTGCCTGCACAAGCGTTTTGTTGCGCAGCCAGGGCGGCATCATGTTGTGAGACAATTGTCTCGCTTCTTTTATAGCACTATCTACCATGGCAATAGAGTCTGCTACTAATGGCATGGGTAGGCCAGCCGTTGCGGGTATGCTTTGCAATTTACGATGTGTGGCGGCGAGGGTCTGGCCGATGCCGTCATGCAGTTCCCGGGCCAGCCTGCGGCGTTCGCTTTCTTCTGCATCCACAATAGCCCTTGCGCGCAGCTTTTCGTTGGCCAGCATATCTTCTCTATACCTAGCTTGTTGCTTAAGTTTATAACGGTTATAAAACAGGTATAACATGCCAACCAACAGACAAGCTATAATAATTACGGCAGCTGTTACTATCCTGTTACGGCTCAGCTTTGCTGCTTGCTTGTCGTTTTGCTCTTTAAGTAATTTGTTTTGTTGCTCTTTTTTGCCGGTTTCGTATCTGGCGGATAGTTCTTCTACTTTTTTCAGCGTATTCTCGTTCACTATTTTATCGTGTAGCTGCAGGTGCTGCTGTAACGCATCGTATGCCCGCTTATTGTCTCCAAGTTCATTATAGCAATTCGCCATCATCAGCCAGGCATTATCTTCAAGATAGTCGTATTTTATGGCCTTGCTTTTATTTATGGCGTCTTTAAAATATACCAGGGCTTCAGCGGGCTTTTTATCCCGCAGCAGCAATTCCCCTATATTGTTAGTGCTCATTGCCTCTCCAAACTTATCGCCGCAGGCTGCCAGTAAAGCAATGCTTTGTTTAAGATAGGCAAGGGCTTTTTGTGGTTGGTTGCTTTCGGCGCTTACCGATGCAAGATAGTCGAGGCTATATGCCATACCCTGCGTGCTATTTATTTTGCTGTAGGTATTATAAGCGAGGTTGAAGAATAGGGTGGCCGTATCAAACCGACGGGTATCCATATACACCAGGCCCTTGTTGTTATAGGCAGTGGCCAGCAGGTCGGTATTGTTCATTGCCCTGGCATAGCTTATAGCAGTGTCTGCTGCCTGCAGCGAGTTTGGTATCTTTTTTATCTTCAGGTACAGGATGCATAGTTCACTATATACCCTGATCAATCCGGCCGTATCGCGACATGCGGAGTAGTGTTTCTCTGCATCCACATACAGGCGCAACGCTTCGTCTTTGTCTCCGTTCAGGTAATTGGCTATGCCCATTATATAGGCGCTTTCTCCCATAGCCGCATCCTGTTGTGTTGCCTTTGCCCGGGCATACGCCTTTTGTGCAAATGCTATGGTTTTGGTAGAATTTGTCGATTTGTATTTACGGGCAGAATCGAGCAGGGCAGGCAATGTTTGGGCACATACAAGACAGGGCACGATACAAACCAATAATAGCAATGATTTTATATGAGTGAACATATGCCCGGTTTCAGATACCTAATATATACTATCAGGATGTTTACATAAAACACTATAAGAATAGCAGACCAATATGCGATGCTGGTGGCAGTAAATATAGTTGAAACTATTGTATCGCACCTTGTAGATAAGTGGTGTAAATACTTACATGATGTTATATTTATATAAAAATCAGGAATCTGATAGTTACATTAGTATTATCTATCAACATTATTCAAAAAATGTTTTGTATCTTTGCAGCAGATTTTGATTTGAGGGGACATAATAGTCCCCTCGTTTTTTACATATGAGTGAAGTAATACAAAAAATATATGCGTTCATAGAGCCCCTGCTTGATGGTACTGATATGTTTGTGGTAAATATTAAAATAAAACCTACCAACAACATAAAAGTATTTTTAGATGCGGATAGCGGCTTTTCTATAGAAAAGAGCATATTCATCAATCGCCGGCTGTATCACCTGATAGAAGAGTCGGGTATGTTTCCGGAGGGAGACTTCTCCCTGGAGGTATCCAGCCCCGGTGTGGACGAGCCGCTTATGCAGCTGCGCCAGTACAATAAAAATGTAGGCCGCAAGGTAGCCGTTACCGGCCACGACGATAAAGAAACTACCGGTATGCTGACCGCAGTAAGCGAGACCGAGGTGACCCTGGAGGTAAAAAAGCCAAAAGAAAAGACTCCGGTACAGGTAGTGATCCCATTTACAGACATCAAAAAGACAGTAGTTCAAATCATTTTTTAACAAAGGATTACCCGCCTTATAGCAGGGTATAGTAAAAACGAAGTATATGCCAAGTATCAATCTTATCGACTCATTCCAGGAGTTCAAAGAAGCGGAAAATATTGACAGGCCTACCCTTATGAAGGTGCTGGAAGATGTTTTTAAAACGCTGCTGCGTAAAAAATATGGCAGTGATGACAACTTTGACGTTATCGTGAATGACCAGACCGGTGACCTTGAAATATTTCGCAGGCGCGAAGTAGTGGAGGATGATATGGTAGAAGATGAGAATGCCCAGATACCTTATACAGAAGCAATAAAAATTGAAGCTGATTATAACGTAGGTGAAGAGGTGTATGAGGAAGTAGACGTTGTAGAATTTGGCCGCAGGGCTATACTGGCTGCCAAGCAAACCCTGGCTGCCCGTATAGGCGACCTGAAGAAAAACAACCTGCTGAAGAAATATGCTGACCGCGTGGGCGACATAATTACCGGCGAGGTGTACCAGATATGGAAGAAAGAAATGCTGCTGCTGGATGACGAAGGCAATGAACTGATAATGCCGAAGAGCGAGCAGATACCTTCTGACTTCTTTAAAAAAGGTGAAACGGTACGCTCTGTAGTGAAGAAAGTGGAAATGAGGAATAACACACCTGTTATCATCCTTAGCCGTACTCATGCGTCTTTCCTGGAGAAATTGCTGGAAATAGAAGTGCCTGAGATCATGGATGGCCTCATCACTGTCAAGAAGATAGTACGTGAACCAGGCGAGCGCGCCAAGGTAGCTGTAGAAAGCTACGATGACCGTATCGATCCGGTAGGCGCTTGCGTAGGTATGAAGGGTAGCCGTATACACGGTATCGTTCGCGAACTGCGCAACGAAAACATAGATATTATTAACTATACTAATAATGTTTCCTTGTTGCTACAGCGCTCGCTTACGCCTGCGCGCATCAACAACATCAAGCTCGACAACGAGAAGATGACTGCGGAAGTTTACCTTGACAGCGACCAGGTATCCCTGGCTATCGGTAAAAAAGGTGTCAACATCAAGCTGGCGCAGGAGCTTACCGGTTATTCTATAGATGTATTCCGCGATGCTAAGGAAGAACTGGAATACGATATCGACCTGGCAGAATTTGCCGACGAGATCGAGCCATGGATCATCGAGGAGCTGAAGAAGATAGGTTGCGATACCGCCTTGAGCGTGCTCGACCTGTCGGACGAAGAACTGGTTCGCCGTACAGACCTGGAAGAGGTAACTGTAAAAGAACTGCGCGCGATACTGGAAGCAGAATTTAAGGACGAAGAATAGCTGTGCTGCCGGCAGCACAGCCGGCAACCCGGGTGATCTTTGTTTTTGTGTAGTAGTAAATGCATAAATATCGGCCTTCGGCGGGTATGGTATTTATGGATTCTTGTGGTTTTACACAAGAAAATGCAGGCTGCAAGGGCTTTCTACCTCATTTTAGGATAAAATGGCGTAGGTTTGCCTAATGGTGCGGCCGGCAAATAGTTAGCCGGAAAAAATATTTGATAAGGAAAAAGTTTAAATGACAACACCAACAACAAAGACACCCAGGTTACTGGAGGCTGCAAAAGAATTCAATATTGGTAAGGATACCCTGGTGGAGTTTCTTACGGATAAGGGGTTCCAGATGAGCAGCAATCCGGGCGCCAAGCTTACCGAGCAGATGTATAATGCCTTGCAGGTAGAGTTCGCACAGGACAAAGCCGCCAAACGCAAGAGCGATGAAATAGCACTGCCTAAGGGGTTTGATAGCGCGAAAAAGGTGAAGGAAGTGCCAGAACCCGTTGCTAAGAAAGAAGAGCCTGCAGCTAAGCCGAAAGAAGCGCCTAAAGCGGAAGCCCCCAAGCCTGCAGCCGCCCCTCCTGCCCCGAAGCCGGTGGAGGTAGCACCTGCCCCTGTACCAGAGGCGGTGAAGGCACCAGAGGCACCTAAACCTGCACCTGCACCAGTAGAAGTATCAGCCGAACCTGTAAAACAACCTGAAGCGCCTAAAGCTGCAGAGAAGGAAAAAGCAGAGGAGAAAAGCGAGGAAGCCGCACATGTAGACGTGAAAGCCCCTAAACTGGGCGGGCCAAATATTCTCGGAAAGATAAACCTGGACGAGATGAACCTGGCATCGAGGCCCAAGAAGGGTGCGACTGCTAAAAAAGCAGAGCCGGTTAAGAAAGAGGCACCGAAGGCAGAACCTGCTGCTGTAGCAGCAGAAGTACCGGTGGCACCTGTAGCGGCAGCACCGGCACCAACGCCGGCCCCGGCAGCGGAAGAGCAGCCAAAACCAAAGGCGGCTCCACAGCCTGTAGCCGAAGCACCGGCACCAACGCCAACACCTGCTCCTCAGCCCCAGGCTGCTGCACCAGCAGAAGAAGATGGCGATAACAAGCCTGAACATATAGAAATGAAGGCCCCTAAACTAGAGGGTCCTAAGATTATAGGCAGAATAGAATTGCCGGTATCTCAGCCAGGCGGCTCAAGGCCCGGCGACAGGGAAAAGCGCAAACGTAAGCGCATACCGGTAGAAAAGAAACCAGAGCCATTTAAGCCAGGACAGCAAGGTGGCGCTCCGGGCCAGCAGGGCCAGAGAGGCCCCGGCCAGGGTGGTGGCCAGTTCCGCCAGGGCGACAGGCCAGGTGGTGGACCAGGTGGCAACAGGCCAGGTGGTGGCCGTCCGGGCGATAATCGCCAGGGTGGTGGCAACAGGCCGGGTGGCGGAGGCCAGTTTGGCCAGGGCCGTCCGGGTGATAACAGGCACGGTGGCAACCGCAGGTTTAACAACGAACCGGTATCGCAGCAGCAGCAGGAGATTGATGCTAAAGCAATACAGGACAAGATCCGCGAAACACAGGCCAAGCTTACCGGCTCTACCCGCAGCAAGAATCTTAAAGCCAAATATCGCCGTAACAAGCGCGATGAAATGGCAGAAAAGCGCGCAGCAGCCGAGAACGCTGATGGCAACAATGTGATACAGGTTACAGAGTTCATCTCTGTAAGTGAGCTGGCGAGCCTGCTTGGCGTAAGCTTTGCAGAGGTGATCAGCAAGTGTATGGGCCTGGGTATCATGGTGTCTATCAACCAGCGCCTGGATGCTGAAGTAATAGAACTGGTGGCCAGCGAATTTGGCTACGAAGTAGAATTCATTAACCTGGAGCAGGATGCCGATGAGGAAGAAGAGATCGAAGATTCTGAAGAGGATCTGCAGCCTCGTGCGCCTATCGTGGTTATCATGGGTCACGTCGATCATGGTAAAACATCGTTGCTCGACTATATACGCAGTGCCAACGTGGTAGCCGGTGAGGCCGGTGGTATCACGCAGCACATTGGTGCCTACCAGGTAACTACATCAACAGGTAAAAAGATCACCTTCCTCGATACTCCGGGTCACCAGGCGTTTACCGCCATGCGTGCACGCGGTGCCAAGGTAGCCGACGTGGGTGTGATAGTGGTAGCAGCAGATGACGCGATAATGCCTCAGACAAAAGAAGCTATATCGCACGCACAGGCGGCTAACCTGCCAATGATATTTGCTATCAACAAGATAGATAAGGAAGGTGCAAACCCTGAAAAGATAAAGGAGCAGCTGGCACAAATGAACATCCTGGTGGAAGACTGGGGTGGTAAATACCAGAGCCAGGAAATATCTGCCAAAAAAGGCCTCAACATCGAAGAGTTGTTGGAAAAGATCGGTCTTGAAGCGGAACTGCTGGAACTGAAAGCTAACCCAGACCGTATTGCTACAGGTTCTGTTATCGAAGCATCGCTTGATAAGGGCCGTGGTTTCCAGAGCACTATCCTCGTACAGAACGGTACGCTGGAACAAGGCGATATGGTGGCATGCGGACAGTACTATGGTAAGATCAAGGCAATGTTCAACGAACGTGGCCAGCGCGTTAAGTCTGCAGGGCCATCCACACCAATACAGATACTTGGCTTGAACGGTGCGCCACAGGCTGGTGAGAAATTCAAGGTATACGAAGACGAGAACGATGCCAAGGAAGTGGCTAACCACCGTTCACAGATCATGCGTGAGCAGGGTATACGTGCCCGCAAGCACATTACGCTCGATGAAATTGGTCGTCGTTTGGCACTGGGTAGCTTTAAGGAGCTCGGCATCATCATCAAGGGCGACTTCGATGGTTCTGTTGAAGCCCTCAGCGACTCATTGCAGAAACTCTCTACCGATGAAGTTGCGGTTAACGTGGTACATAAGGCAGTGGGTCAGATCACAGAATCAGACGTATTGCTGGCTACGGCTTCCGATGCGATCATCATCGGCTTCCAGGTACGCCCTTCATCGCAGGCGGCAAGGCTGGCAGAGCAGGAGAATATCGAGATACGTACTTACTCCATCATCTACGATGCTATCGAAGAGATAAAGAGCGCCATGGAAGGCCTCCTGGAACCAAAGGTGGAGAAGAAGGTTACCAGCCATGTGGAAGTACGCGAAGTGTACAAAATTGGCGGCGTAGGTACTATTGCCGGTTGTTATGTACAGGACGGCAAGATAGCCCGCAACAGCAAGCTGAACCTGGTACGCGACGGTATAGTGGTATTTACCGGCGAACTTGCCTCACTGAAGCGTTTCAAAGACGACGTGAAGGAAGTGGCTACAGGCTACGAGTGTGGTTTGACCATAAAGAATTACCAGGACCTGAGAGTAGGCGATATTATAGAAGGATACGAAGAAGTAGAAGTAAAACGTACACTGTAATTCGTAACGATAAAACAATACAGATCCCGGCAGCAAAACTGCCGGGATTTTTTTATCCCCTTTCTCTTTACCTTTAACCCATCATGCGTTTACGTTGGCGGGCGGCACAGTTTGTGGAAGTATTGTGGTGGCGGTTTTACCTGCGCCGCAAGGATAAGGCTGAATACCTGCGTAAAAAACGCATTTACTGGCAAAAGCAACTGGATGATTGTGCCAGCATCTTCACTATAAAGCCTGGCGATAAGATAATAGATATGGGCTGTGGCCCGGCGGGCATATACATTATGTTCCCCGACGCCGGGGTGGTGGCCGTAGACCCGCTACTGGATAAGTATGAAGAGACACTGCCTTTGTTCTCCCGCGCCGACTACCCTGGTGTACACTTTATTACAAGCCCTATCGAAACCTTTACTACTACAGATCGCTTTGACTATGTGTTCTGTATGAATGCCATCAACCATGTCAACGATATAAAGGCGGGCTTTACAAAGCTGGCCTCCCTGGCTAATGACAACGGAACTATAATAGTATCTATTGATGCCCATAACGATCAACTGATGAAGGGGATATTTCGCATAGGTCCGGGAGATATACTGCATCCGCATCAATACGATATGGAAGAGTACAAAGCCTTCCTGGTAAAGGAAGGCTTTAAAATCGTGAAGACTATATTACTGGAAAAGGGAAAGGTTTTCGATCACTATATTCTTATAGCACAGCGTGCTTAAAACACCTTTAATGTAAGGCCGGGAAACACTTGTTTGCCGTTATCGGTGATGATGAGCTCGGGTGATAACGTAAAGCCATTTTTTAGCTGTAAATCTGAGAAAAGCTTGAAAGTATTTTTTTTGAAGTAGTCGCCTTTATTCAATACAAGGTAGCCGACACCAAATGATGCTTTTCGCAATTTAAGGCCGAAGTATGTATTCTCAGTTTCAGCACCGTAATGAAAATTGACGAAGCCGTTAGTGTTGGTGATAAAATCGCCTTTCGCATTGCGATCAAAGAAAAATATAGGTTGAAAATATAGTCCTCCAAAATTATTGTCGTTACTAAACCCGTATTTTTTCCAGCTCTTAATTATTTGCAGGCCCAAGTCTGCAGAAGGGGCAAGTGTATTGCGTACAAGGCTCATACCAATGTTAAGGTCAGTAGTTAGATAGTCCATTTTTCGGCTTTCTCTGAAAAATGCCAACTCGTTTTTAGCAATACCATCTATAGTTTTATAGTATGGGTAAACGATGTTCGAAAATGTTGAGTAAGGTCTGAAATAGGTGCTGGATCGTGTCCATCCGTAAAAACTGATATCTGAAGAGTCTTTATAGCTGTACCTGGCCATTTTTGCCTGCTTCAGTGTATCCATTATATGTGTTATCATTGACTGTTCTGCGATTACATAGTCAACATTGGTATAATTATTCAACAAAAATGTAGCTTGTATAGCATAAGGCTCATAGAAATTCCTATACGTTTTTATCTGTTTGTGTATTATTATCCTTACAGTATCCTGCTCAATCTTCAGCTTAGATATGTTGCCATTAATGTTTACAAAGCTCTCGCCGTCAGCCGCGTATTTTTTGAACCTGATTTTTTTATCGCCAGTTTGTTCATTGATCACATAATCTATTCTTACATGACCTGTACCGTTCTCTAGCGAGTCATTATAAAAAGCTATATCGTGTTTAAAGGCTGATAATATGCTATCCATGTGCATGAAGTACTTATAGTCATTGATACGTACTATGTCCAGTATAAGCTTACCCTCCTTTAGTTCAACAAAATCGCGGAATCTTATGTTCCATTTGTCGCAAGGGTCAAACAAACGCTGTGTTGCACTTCGCTGTCTCAGTGGATCATCGTCATTTTCCTGGGCATAAAGTTTTCCAATAGCGCTTAGCAGAATAAGCGCTGTACATAACATCAGTCTTTTCATTGTTCTTCGTTTTATTGTATAAGTGGAGGCCTTTCTTAGAGGTATCAGTACAGTATCTTCTTCCTGGTGTCTCCCGGCTCTGTGTCTATCCTTTTTACATAAAGTGCTTTATGATAGCTGTAAGGATAATATTCGGCATAGGTCTGGTATTTTTCGAGGTCGGTACTGGCGGTCTTCGGTATCACCTTGTGCATAATTGTATCTATGCTTTGTGTTAGTATCCCCTTATCTGCAAGTACATTGTACAGGTTGTTATAACTGTTCATCACAAAAGTTACCTGCACCGGATAGTCATATAAATGTTCGGGCATGTTCCGCTCTATAAGCGGTTTGCGGATGATGATGCGGAATGTATCCCTGTCTATCTTCATAGCACTCAGGCGGCCATTGTGTTTTACGTACACATCTGCAACGGGCTTGTATCGTTTACAGCGTATCAGTATATCGTCGCTACCGAGCTTTAAGTCATAGTCTATACGCACATGTTCCAGTGCCTGTACGGAATCTTTGTAGAAAATAACATCATTAAGTGCTGTTTGCAATAGCGAGTCAATGTGTTGCAGCAGCACATAGTCGGTTACATCTGTCATCTCAATGATCATTTTCTCGTTGTGTTGCAGTTCTACCACATGCCTGTGATAAACAAGCGCCTGGTTTACTTCAAACGACGTCTCCTTATGCGCATTCACCCGCTCAATAAACGACTGGCTCTGTGCTGTCAACGCCCATGCCAGCGCCGGTATAAAAAGTAGTTTTTTCATTGTTTCTGTTTGTTGATAAGTTGATGCGGAATAAGCGGCCTGGTTGTTGGCCTGCGCTATAGGGATTACTATGGCCAAACGGTAGTCGCCATACAGCTGCTTTTTCTGCATTGCGCATGTAGTCTTCCTGGCGTATGGGCTGGCCTATGTCGTTAATGTGTATCACCTTCATGTGGAACTGTATATGCGGGAAAGGGTTTCTCTCTTCCCAGGCATAATGCGCCGTGCTATCCTCCTGCTGCCCCAGATCGTTAATATGTACCACCTTCATTTTTGGTGCAGGAGCAAGTTGTGTTGGTGTTGGTTCGGGAGCATGCTCTTCTTCTAATACTACCGGCGAAGGTTCTTCCTTTATTACCTGTGGTTGCTTGTGTATCAAAGGGTGCTTAGGGCCTGTATGTACACTTATGCTTGTGTAGGTATCCTGAATAGCTGGTACGGTGATGAATGTTTCCGGTGTTTTGGGCAGTGTTACATTTTCCGCGTTCGATAATGCCCCCTTATAAGCACAGCGCATGCCATGCAGCGGCTGGTTATCTCCGTTCATTGTAAAGTAGCATGCGGTGCCGGCAATTAGTAGCAACGCCGCTGCCGCCGCAGTTATCTTATACCATGGCAGCGATTTACGCGCCGGCTTTGCATCAAGCCTGGCCTGCAGGCGATCCCACGCATCTTCTTTGCCATATACAATACCAGCCTGCAGCGTGTCCATTTGCTCTACTTTCGTTCTTATCCTCTCCTCTGCCGTGTTACTGTTCATGATAATGTCCGTTTTGCTTCACCAGCTGCTGCAATATTGCCCTCGCCTTGTTCAGTTGCGATTTTGATGTGCCCTCTGCTATGTTCAGCATAGCAGCTATCTCTTTGTGCCCGTAACCTTCTATCGCAAACAGGTTAAACACCGTTCTGTACCCATCGGGCAGGGTAGTGATGAGTTTGAAGATCTCGCCGGCACTTATGTTGTCGGCAGCATTACTGTCTATAGCAACATCCTCTGCCGCGCGCTCTTCATTCATTTTCAGTGCACCTTTTTTGCGCAAGAACATCAGGCACTCGTTAATCATTATTTTCTTTAGCCAGGCTACAAGGCTGCCCGTGCCATTATATATAAACCTGTCTATCGACCGGTAAAAGCTAAAGAAACCGTTCAGCATCAGCTCTTCTGCATCGGGCAGGCTCTTTACATAGCGCACGCACAGCGTCAGCATCATATCAGAATAGGCGTCAAACAGGTATTTCTGGCTGATCCTGTCCTGCCTTCTGCAACCATCTATGGCTTTCTGTTCTGTCATCTACTGCTGAGTGCGTGTACATAGAAAGATATGCGACCTGCACTGAAAAGGTTGCCCTGAAAAGAAAATTTTATGCGAAATGAAAATTTATTTGGCAGGTAATAAAAACTGCGTATCTTTGCGCTCCCTGAATGCAAATCCAGAACAGCCCAGGTGGCGAAATTGGTAGACGCACTGTGTTCAGGTCGCAGCGTGAGCAATCATGTGCTGGTTCGAATCCAGTCCTGGGCACCACACAGGAAAGATCGGAATTATTACCGGTCTTTCCTTTTTTATTTCCTTTGAAACCCGCTACTGGCCTAGCTATCAGGTCAAGCACCGGATTGACTTTTGTGGTTCGATATCTATTTTTCTCAAAAATCAGTTTTTCGGAAAATATCGAACCGATGATTTGTTGTTTTCCCGCCAAATCCGCTTCCACAAAGTGTTTGTCGATATTTCGCAGTAAACCGAAGCCTTTGTCAATGTATTGCTGGTAATCTTCGTTCGCTGACAGGATTCCTATTCTTTTGCGTTCCAAACTTTCGATTTCGGGCTGTAATTGGTTCTTTATCCCTCTATATTCCGTAGCTGATAATTCAGCATCGAGCATCAGTATTTGAGCGTTACTGACACGTTGCTTTAGCCGATCTATTTCTGCTTGCAGTTCTTTAACCTGGATGGTTTTATCGGTGCCATTCTTTTTGTACAACTCAGACATGATTTTCTGATACATGTCCAGAACGTACTGATTGGATGCTATATTTTTCAACTCTGTTAGCAATACATCATGTGCTTCATTTGCACGGAACCTTTCCTTACACTCACTCGCTTTTTGACAGTGATAGTAATAATACTTCCCGCCGTTTCCTTTTGAGCCACTACCTGTCATTATCTTTCCGCAGGTCTTACAAACAAGAAAACCTCTCAAGGGTAGATTTTCGTCCTTGGTGCATCTTACTTTAGTTTGACGTTTTCTGCCGTTAAGTACGTCCTGAACATCATCGAACAGCATTTCGCTTATTAGAGGTTGGTGAATGCCTTTTACGTAGTGCGCATCTTCTTCCTTATATGCTGAAATAGCAACCCTGCCACAATAAGTGATATTGTGTACCATGTTCCAAAACTGGTTGCGCTGGAGATTTAAGCCTTTTTCTTTGGCTAACTTTCTTACAGCTTCAATACTGTGTATTCCTTTGGCCAATTCTTCAAACGCCCATTTAACAACCGGAGCAAACTTTGGGTCAGGTATAAGCAAAGGTTTGTTTGATTCATCCTTGCCATTCAGGTAGCCTTTAGGAGCAGGGCCTAACCACCGCCCTTCTTTTCTCGCTCTACGCATACCTACCAGGGTGTTCAAAGCTCTCCTGTCGTTTTCTACCTCCGGGGCGGCGAGGTAGAATGCAAGCATCATCTTGTTTTCTGGAATGTTGAGGTCAAGTGGCTGTTCTATGGCCTGCGGTTCCACTTGCAGCTTTTTAAGCTGGCTGATCATACTATATGCATCCCCTGCATTTCGGGAGAACCTGTCCCATTTGGTGAACAAAAGCAGATCAACGATACTCTTGTTCTTTTTTATAAAGGCGAGAAATTTTTGAAACTCGGGACGGTCGAAGGTCTTTGCGGAAAAATCTTCTGTGTAGGTAGCCACTACATAGATATTGTGCATCTCACAATAGTTCCTTAATCGTTCTTCCTGGTGGCGGAGGCTGTAGCCGTCAGCCTGTTCGTCGGTACTGACGCGGAAATACAATACTGCCTTTCTTTGCATCATAGTCTTCATCTGAAGGTAGTTTTTGGTTAACTTTTTCTTTTGCCTGTTTTTCGTGATAATTATAATCCACGACCGCGAGTGAATAAAGAAAGTCTCTGATCTTTAATACTTCTTCATCTGAATATCCCATTTCCTCAGCATGCAGTATTTCTCTGCATTGTGCCAGTGATAGCCGGTCGGTATAGTTATCCTTTATCTGCTTCTCCTTTGCATATTCACTCATTGTCGCAGCTTTTAAATGTAAAGCTACTTTCGTGCCAAAGTTTACTTTATCGTATTATGTTATAATATGATTAGCAGTGTGTTGCTTTGCAGAACTGTGTAATATTGTGCAGAATTATGCAGAGTTGTGCTGAATAAACTCAGGTGATGAACTCATCCAGCGTACCAGGAAGCCCTAATCTCTCGAAGATGATTTTTACTTGTGTTACGTTGTAAAACCGGCCTCTTCTTTGGCCTATCTCATCTTTGAACGGTTCGATCCAGCGTTTTACCGTTTTATCGCAGACACCATAGACTTCTGCAATCTCTTTTAAGGTATAGGGTTTAATGTCGCGCACACTCGTTAATAGTCTCATAAGCACAATTTCATAGCGGTAAAAAAATACTACTATAAAGTTATTGGCTATCAATGGCTACAACAATAAAAATGGTTCATCAAATTGTAAAATTGGGATAAAATTCAGAAATCTTGCCGTTAACCCAAGGGTTAACCATTACTTATTAAAAAAAATGGCGGCTTAACAGGCCGCCATTTTTAAAATATTACTCCTTAATAACTCTAAATGTCTTTCTTGAGCCATCCCCTCCCGATAACTCTATCATGTACACTCCCGACGCATAATCGTTTAGGCTTACTTTATTGCTGCCGATCTGCAACATTCCTTCACGTAGCGTTGAACCTGTGACATTAATAAGCCTGAACCTTGTCAACGATGTTATACCCTGAATGTTGACCTGGTTAGTTGCAGGGTTAGGATATACGCTGATATTGTCTAAAGATACCGTGCTAATACCCACGCCTGTTACAATGAAGTTGTTGCAAAGTGTATCTGCTCCACAGTAACCGTACACTCTTACACAGACTGTATAGGTATCTGTTACGGCATATGGATGTACAGGAGACATGCCTGTATCGGTAAAGCCATCACCAAAATCCCATACAATGCTATCAATAGTAGGCGTAGTACCTGAATAATGGAAAGTATCATTATTGTTTGTGATAGCAGCTACTGGTGGAGGGCAGGTGATCACTATATCGTTACACTGAGTATCAGCTGCGCAGTAAGAATAAGCCATTACGCAAACGTGATAAGTACCTTCTGTTGCGTATACATGACTGGCGGTATAGCCGGTGTCTGTATTACCGTCACCATATGTCCATACAATGCTGTCTATTCCTGGTGCCGTACCGGTGTAGGTGAAATTCTGCACCAATGTGCCGGAATTGCTGAAATTGGCCACCGGTGGTATGCAAGGCACAACAATTGTTACACACGCTGAATCCCATCCGCAGTGGTTATAGGCTAATACACAAGCTGTATAAGTCCCGCCAATGGTATAGCTATGTACAGAAGAGGTTCCTGTCCCATGTCCGCCATCACCATATCGCCATACTACGCTATCCAAGCCTGTTGTCGTACCTGTATAGGTGAACGTTGTAGTTGGTACACCAGTATTGGTAAACGATGCTGTAGGGCCAGTAAGACAGGTTATCGTAATTGTAGTACAGGAAGTATTTGACCCACAAGGCGAGTAAGCGGTTACACAAACATTAAATGAACCTGTAGTTGCATATGTATGGGTTGCAGTATTACCGACAGCGTGACCGCCATCTCCGAAATTCCATACAACACTGTCCAGTCCAACAGCAGTACCGGTATAGGTGAAGTTTCGGGTAGCTGTTGTTCCTGACGAGGTAAATGCTGCCACTGGTGCCGCTATACATGGCACATTGAATGTGCTGCATGATGAATCTACCCCACAGTGATTGTAAGCCAGAACACAAGCCGTTTTCAATCCAATAGATGTGTAAGCATGGGTGCTTGTCAGCCCTGTCCCGTGGCCTCCATCGCCATAGTGCCAAACAACGCTATCAAGGCCGGTTGTCGTGCCAGTGTAGGTAAATCCAACCGGTGTATACCCAGAATGCGTATAAGCGGCTGCAAGGGTGCTAATGCAGCTAATTGTAACTGTACTGCACACCGTGTTATTACCGCACGGCGTGTACACGGTAGCACAAACGTTGAACGTTCCAGTTGATGCATAAGTATGAGAAACACTAAGTCCCGTCGCATGTCCTCCGTCTCCGAAAGTCCAGGCAACGCTGTCAGGCATTGCAGGTGTACCGGTGTAAGTAAAGCTTCTTGTTGCGGATAAACCGGTCGAAGTAAAACTGCAAACGGGCGTAGTCACACAAGGAATGGTGATCGTTGCAAATCGCACATCGTTACCACACGCGGAGTATATACGCACAGTAACATGGTAAACACCGGCAGCGGTATAGGTGTGCGTAGGGCTAAACGTTATTGCGGTACCGCCGTCGCCAAAATACCACCGCACACTATCTATGCCTGCCGTTGCTCCGGTGTAATTAAATGTCACTGTCGGCGATCCTGAATACGTGAACGAAGCCATTGGCATAGAAGTGCAATTACAATCAACACCGTATTTCATAACGAAGAAGTCTGAAGTACCGCCGACTGACGTATAGGGTGTCATAGACCCACCCCAAATACTGTTTGCGACTTTCCCACCAATATATAAGTTGCCAACTTTGTCTGATGCTAAACAATAAGATTCATCTGGACTGCCATTACCATGTATTTGTTGAAGTGTTTGTATATTTCCCGCTGAATCCATTATGGCGAAAATCGGATTGATTGATTCGCCGGAATAGCTAACTAACGTGTCTACGCCGCTAATAACCGTTCCAACCATTACTCCCGATGCAGCAATTTTGTTGTTGGGCATAACGGCTACAGAACTGAAAGCGCAAATACTCAAACTTGAGGCAAAAGGTTTCAACCAAATTGGATGCCCCAATGTATCTGTTTTTAATACAATCCCTATCGAACCTGGACCAAATGGGGCATTAGTAATGGTATCTCCTCCATAAGCTCCTGATGTAGTCGCTTTACCACCTAAATACAAATGGCCTGAATTATCATTTGTAATGCCATTAAATGTTGCACCTAAACCAGAACTTCCGTAAGCGGGCGCAGTCAACGTGTCCTGCCATAATTTGTTACGACTTGCATCAAAAGCTGCTGCAAATACCGGATAATTGCCTGTAGATACCAACAATTCGTTGGCACAACCATATGTAAATAGGGTCGTTGAATTAGAATCGAAACAAGCCCCCTTTATGCACTGGAGGGAATCTAATTGCAAGCGTGTAGCACTCAAAAGGGTTCCCGTTGAATTAAATACCACATCATAAGTTCCATAAGTGGTAAGCACACTCGGTGTGATTTGAGAACCATTTTTATATAGCTTTATAAAATGCAGGTTTTGTTGCTTGTCTAATGCGACAGCTCCCGCCCCTGGTACGCTTGCGTTTCTATTTGCAAGTGTATTCGGTCCTATCCAACGTACCCAATTCAGATGACCGTTGGTGTCGAACTGTATAGCGGCTGCTAATTGATAGCTCGAGGAATATGAAGAATCATATCCAACATTGAACGTTCCAGCATAATGATAAAACCCTCCACATACATAAACATGCCCTGACTGATCCACCGTCATTCCGATAGGATATGCACTCCCGGGGACAGAGCTTAGGAGTTTTGCCCACCGCATAACGCCATTACAATTATAGCTTGTAATCAGTACATTATTATTAACAAGTGACGAGGTTGCACCGTGTGTAAATGTATCTGCAATCATCGTGCTATGGCTGCCAACATAACTTAAAGCATAGACGTTTTTGTTCTGATCTGTACACATGAAGTAACAACTTTCATCAACTGAAGCAGCGGTACCTGACGTTGCATCGGATGTGCCACCGCCTTTAGCCCACTGGTATTGCTGCCCAAATAAACTATAGCAGGATAGAATTGATAGCAGTATTATAAAAAACAACTTCATGGCAATATTCATTTTTGTTAAAGATATGTAAATATTATAATACCTCGCAACCTATTTGTTGCGAGGTATTAACTTTTAATTATTCACTATCAGCCTTTGCGTTTGCAACGCCTTACCATCGCCTTCCATACGGATGATATAAACACCAGGTGTCCAATCTGTCGTATTCAACTGCCAGCTTCCGTGGCTATCAGCAACCTGTAATGATTGCGTTCGCCTGCCCAGTTGGTCGAATACAGCTATGCTGCGCTCCCTGAACAGTTGTTCACCGTAGTCGTACGATATAGTCACCATTTGCGTTGCCGGGTTTGGATATACCAACATAGCAGTGCTTACGGTAAGCGGTGTCGTCTTTGGTGTATCACTTACATGTTTCTCTGCTATCCAGCTGCATTCAGGTAGATGTATCAGTTTTTTATACAGGCACTTCGTACCGTCATGATGAGTCAACTCGACGTAAACGGTAACTGTCGTTGCATCGGTATCAATGACCGCCAGAGAAAGTGTCAGCAAGGTAGAGGTAGTTGTGACTGTTCCCGAGAAAGGCAGCAATGGCCCTCCATCTGTGCCTACAGTGTAGGTATCGCCTGAGTAAGGATCGATCAGGTTTATATAAATGTTATACACCGCAGGGTCGGCTGATGAGCATTCGATCCTTTTAATGTTCACATCTATTTTATCACACTTTTCACAGCTGATCGACGTTATATCTAGCGGTTCAGATTTCTGATCACACAAGCCGTTGCCCAGCACCCATTGATATTCTCCCGTGCCTGGCACTGCATATGGGTCCATTACGCCACTACCGGAGCTTTCTACGTCACCGTCCTTTCTCCATTCCCATGAATCGAAAGATACGTGCGGCGGCCCGTAAAGCGTAATTGGGAACCTGTCTTTACATATATCGTAACAGCCGGAAGGCAGGTACTGGAAATAGTAGCTTGGCGCAGAAGGGACGACAGTTCCAGCAGAGGAGCTGCATCCAGCCATATTCGTAAACCTTACGTTTATCGCGCCACCGATATATACATCCGCCACAGGCCCAAAATCACTATTGCTCCAGTTAAAGGTGCCTGCCTCCGATGCAGTAGCACTCAATTGCAAATGATACAGATCACAATCTACGACTGTCGGGCCAGTTATCACAGGTGGATCAGGAGAAGGCAATACATGGATGATCACAGTGGCCGTATCGGTGCAAGGCCCTACGGCATCTGCTGTATCATACATGGATAGCACGAGCGTGACAGTATAAGTTCCAGCAGTATATTCATAGAACGAGATATGATCAATTGGAGCAAAGGTGGCACCATCAATAAACCACTGATAGCTCACACTAGTCCCCGCATAGCCATTTAGGTTGATCTGATCATTGGTACAATAATTTAGCCTTCCCCTTATCTGCGCCCTTGGTACACGCAACACTTTTACGTTTTCTATATTAAGTGGCACGAAACGACATTGGTGCGCATCATATACTTTTACCGTGTAAGCCCCGGTATTATACACATCGGTATAAGGCACAAAGGTTGAATCACCATTAGACCATGCATAGGAAGTTGGAAAGCCAGCACCTATATCCTCAAAGTAGCTGATAGTAAAGGGAACACTACCAGGGCAAACTACGCTACCAGGGTCCATACTTCCAAACAGGTTATTATCGTAAATAAATACAGTACTAATTGACGTGTCAAAGGTGCAACCGATAGTGTCAGTAACTATCATGTTAGATATATTCAAATTAGGATTACCTCCCGATGGGTCAAAACCATATGAACATTTTGGGCTAATTAATCTATTTGTTCCGTTATTCCCAAACTGCCACAAGAAACTCGCTACGCCAGCCGTACTCGCGGGTGTAAAGGTCACAGGTATTCCCTTGCAAATATTATTCGGCGAGAACGTATACCCGAAGTGCGGTATCCTCGCTGGCAAATGTATCGGCTTAGTGATACTGCAAGAGAACGGATTTCCTGATTCTGTTCCGCTCACGGTCTCCGTCATGGTTATTGTTGAACCTGCCGAATAGATGCCCAAGTACGTTATTCCTGAGCCTGTACCAATGCCATCGTTCCATGTATGACCGGTAATATGCCACCAGGACAGGTGTGAACTATTATCGCTGAAGAATACCGAATCGCTATTGTCCGGCCCGCACCTGATCAATGTGCGGTAACTGGCGATCACACCAACGGTATCTCTCACATACACCGTGTCCCTACAACCCGACCCGACACCCTCCGGCAGATAATTGACCACGTAAGCAAACCGGTACACGCCAGGCACGTCGTAGTGAGCAACAGCGGAAGATGCACTTATCCGGCTCCATAACGGGAAGTTTGTCCACCCGTCACCAGGGTTAGGAGGAGTGAAGGCATACCACTGAGGGAATCCTGCTGTTGAGCCTGTCAGCGTAATGGTATTACAGCCGTGTGATATGGTGGCCGTGGTCTCGCCCATATCACATGATCCTCCCAGGTATCCTGTTGAATCATGATGGGTAAGGGTATCGTGCGACCCTCCAGGCATAACGGTACAGTTTGCCTCGAATGAAATAGTATTTGACGTATCTGTACAGCCGTTGGATGCTGTCACCACCATATAAAAGTCAGAAATACCGGCACTTGCATGAGGCGTGTAATCTGGCATATCAGTCAATGGGATGGCGGAGCCATTCCGGAACCATTGGAAGGTAAGCGCACCGATATTATCTGTAACCGTTCCAAACATGGCCGACGAATCATTCGGCGGACACCAAACATCATCGTCATTACTCAGTATATAGGCCAGTGGGCCAGGGAGTACGGTAATGTGGTAGAACCCTACGCCAGCAGTGGGACAATATGGATCAGCAGGCAATATCGGCGTAACGCTTACATTGTAGACAATATTGTCGCTGGTGATGTTGTTCGGATATAAGTGGTAAATCGGGCCACCAATAGCGTGAACTGTCGTGCCATCGCCAAAGTTCCATATACAGGAATCAGCTATGCCGTGCGACGTTAGAATAATGCCGTTACCAGGGCAGATAACCGGGGTATCCGTCGTAATGTAGACCGGTGGCGGAGGTTGCACCGTCACCCTGAACGTATCTGATACAGAAGTATCGCATTTCTGTGCTTTTACAATTACATATGCCGGGGTTGGTGCCACTACATTATTCCATAATACCCTGGCATCAGGCGAATGGTAATTGGCCACAACACTACCCACACTATCAGGATAGATCGACCAGTCATACGCATCGCCCCTGTTGTAATGGCTGTTGTACCACCTGTGCGCATTAGAGCAAGGTGCCGTATCCCCGGTTATTGCAGGATCAATAACTTCCTGTATCACGTCGAAGGTAAATACCGGTGCGTCACAATGCGGTTCTGCATCAGGTTCATGCCTTACCCTCAATTGTTTGGTGCCTGGGCTTGTCCATACTACATCTACTGTTTCGCTGCCGGAAGCAGGTAACACATTACCGCCTATCGCCTGCCATTCATATGTTGTTCCAGGCACATCGTTATAAGCACGGTAAGTATATACGCGGTTAAGACAAACGGTATCGTCGCCCACTACGCTGTCAATAGCTGCCGGTGTACCCTCTACGTACACATTGACAGGATTGACACAGAAGTCACCAACGGCATTGACCAGCCATACACCCGGAAAATTGAGATAAACTGATGTACCGCTATATGGAATCGTACCGGTTGTAGTAACCCCCAGCGGATCAATCACCGTCCAGATGCCTGTATGACCACCGCTGAGAGAATAGCCATAGTCAGCGGCTGCATCAACGCATATATGAGTGACACCGCTGATCGTTGCTACATCTTTTACTACTACCGTTTTGGTCACATTGCCACCGCACAGCTTTAACCGGTTCTGATACCATGCATGAATGGTATAAGTACCTGGCCCTGGGAACTGTACTGTCATCCGGTGATCGTTATTATAGCCGATGATAATTCCAGGATAGCCTAATACGCCCCATTCATAATCGGTTGCTGCCCACAACGGTAAAGAGTAAGTGTATTGTTGCCCTGCGCAGGCAAAAGAAGGGCCGGTTATAGGCGCATTGTTTAGTATTATGGGTACAGAAACAATACTTGGCAGGTTACAATCACCGCAGGTATTGGTTACCTGCACATAGCCATGACCGTCTGCCGGTGCGTCATCCCATTGTACAATGATCGTACCTGTTCCGTCCCCATCAATGATCGTACCTCCTGTCACTACCCACTCGGGATCACATGGATCGTCTATCGAATAAGTGGCAATTTCGTTCTCGCACACAATAGCAGGGCAATGTATCTGCGGGCCGGGGTTCTCGTCAACATATACCTTGATACGGAAAGTATCCGCACAATGACAGGCGTTCCATACGACTAATGTCACAATATACACACCTGGCGCACCATATACATGCGTTGGCGGAAACTGGTCGCCGAATGAGGTGCCATCGCCGAAGTCCCAATACCATCCTGCTATCGGTGATAAAGTATCTGCAACCGAAGCGTCGAAGAAGGCTATCCCGTCGCCGAGACAGACAGCTGTTGTGCTAGCCGTAAATTCAGCATGCGGCTTGGATATCACTCTTATGCATAGTGACGCTTCACCGATACAGTGGCTGAATGTGTCCGTTAAGGAAATACTACCCACAATGCCTACCGTTGACCATAATACGTCTATACTGTCAGCATTGTCACCATAAGTGTTGACAATTGTCCCACCCATGCACGTCCAGGTAAAACGGCTATCAGCTACGCCATGACCATAATAGCGTACAGTAGTGTTCTCGCACACCAGTAAACACCCGTCGCCATCCGAAATCACAGGGCCAGGCTCACCAGCCGAAGGTGCGCCCATCGCCACGCCTTTACTGGAAATGACACCTCCATCGCTCATGGTTTGACAAGCGACAAGGAAGTTCGTAGTGATTATCGGGGCCATATCCACCAGTACATTTACCGTAACAGTAAAAGTGCCGCATGGGCTGGTAGCCGTATACGTAATGGTCGCTGTGCCGTACCCAACGCCTGTAACCACACCGGTTGCCGGGTCAACAGTGGCCACATCAGTATTGCTGCTGCTCCATGTACCACCCGGCACTATATTGGCGAGCGTGGTCGTTGAGCCGGAGCAAACGGCAGCAACTCCGGTAATTGGGGGAGTTGGCGGCACGACAGTTATCGTATCCAATGCATAGCCAATACCACACATATTTTGAACCACGTAGGCTACCAGCGTTGTCCCCGACCCCACACCTGTTACGCCGCCAAAAGAATCTATGGCAGCAATACTCGAATCTGCCGACAGCCAGAATCCGCCGGGAAGTGCATCTGTCAGGGTCGTCGACGCGCCCAGGCATATCAGGTTATCTCCGACTATTGGGGGTACATATGGCGTAGTGATCACATGAATAGTATGCGTGGCAGAACTGTTACAATGCCAGTTATACACGGTGTAGGTGAGGGTAACATATCCTGTGTCCACACCGCTCAAATTGCCAAAGCTGTCGATAATAGCTATAGACGTGTCGGATGATGTCCAATAGCCACCACCGGCGCTGCTTCCTACCGACGTACTGGTATTGAGACAGATAGAATCGGGCACATTCAGTATGCCGGTGTCGGGGATAGCCATTACAGTAAAGAAATTATGCACTTCTGCCGAACACCCGTAGGCGTTGGTAACCGTATAAGCGATCATTGTTGTGCCAGCGGATAACCCGATGACATAACCTGACAATCCAACTGTTGCTATTGCCGGATCGCTGATCGTCCATGTACCGCCGGGAAGCGAAGTAGCCACAATTGCCGAATCGTGCAGGCAAACAGTATCCGCTAATATACCTGCCAATACTGGTGACGGTGCTATATATACTTCCATATCGACTGCGGCCTGACACCCGAAAGTGTCCGTGTAGAAATACACCACGCCGCCATAACCTGTATCTACAGTTGTCAAATGGCCGCTGCTGTCTACGAGGTCTATTGTTTCGTCGGCTGTAGCCCAATATCCACCTGGTACGCCGTCAGTATATACCGCAGTGCTGCCAAAGCAAACCATGGTGTCACCTGCAATTGGTGGCAATACGGGAAGCGGGTGAACGATGATCAGGAACGTATCAGAATTGGTACACCCATGTATGTTTGTGTAAGTGTAGGTCACTATGCCTGTTCCCGCTGAAGACCCCTGCGCCAGCCCAAAGTAGGGCGACATGAGCGTCACACTGCCGGAGGCTGTCCAGGTGCCACCGGCCACCGAATCGGTAAGATCATCCCATTGCAGGACACAAAGGCTGCGTTCGCCCTGGATAGGCGGGATAACAGGTAATGGATATACAACAACTGTTTTTGTTCTGGTAAAGGCACATCCGTGTCCGTCTGTTTCCGTCACGGTATAAGTGGTCGTGGTGGTCGGATGAGCATTGGTCACAGCGCAGGTTGGACAGCTCAGAGACCCCGAAGGTGACCATGAGAATGACAGGCCCGAAGAAGGTGAGGCGGTCAAAGTGGTAGAGCCGCCGATACAGAATGCCGTATCGCCGCTGATAGTGAATGGTGTCAGCACGTAGGAGCTAACGTAGGTGGAATCCTTTCGGGAACATCCGTGTGCATCTGTAACTGTTAATATATACCAGCCATTCATAGCCGTAGTGACAGAGGTAAGGATGGGGTTATGTGCAGCGGATGTATAGCTGGCTGGGCCTGTCCAGCCATATGTATAACCAAGAGTGCCACCGGATACACTATCGTATAGCTGTATATTCTCGCCGTTGCACGATGGGCCGGTATTGCCGATCAGGGTAATGTCCGGTTGTGAGTAAATCGTAACGGTCGTTGTTGCTTTGGATTGGCACCCGTGTGCGTCTGTGCCGGTCACCGTGTAGGTCGTCGTCGTTGCCGGTGTGGCGATAACAGGCGTTCCGGTTGCCGGAGCTAATGAGCCGGAAGGTAACCAGGAATAGGAAACAGCGCCACTTGCGGTGAGCGTTGACGATCCACCGGGACATAAGGCAGACGGCGTCGCAGTAACGGTTAGTACGGGTAACGGATATACAGTGATCAGGGTGTTGGTGGAACCCGTACACCCATAGATATCTACTCCTGACACCGCATAAATCGTAGTTACTGTTGGCGAGGCCACTACTGTGCCACCGGAAGTAGCCGATAGCGTGCCTGCCGGAGACCAGGTGTAGGAAATATATGTTGAAGAGCCGGGATTTGCGGTCAGTGAAACTGTCTGCCCGTAACAAACGTAGTTCGTTGGCGATGTAGCAATGCTTATTGTGGGAATGTCCACTGTCGCAGTCACTGTTGCGGTATCGGCGCAACCATAACCGTTGGTTCCTGTAACAGTGTAGGTTGTAGTTACGAGGGGATGTGCATTAGGTGAAGCGCATGTAGTACAGGAAAGCCCTGTTGATGGATACCAATGGTAGCCGGTTCCCCCGCTTGCCGTTAACGTCCTGCTTCCGCCATAACAGACGACCACAGGTAAACCAGCAGACAGACTATGTGGGTACACTGTTATAGCATGTGTCTCCGTATCTGAGCAGTTCCAGGCTGTCGCAGCCGTCAATGTTACATTTACAGGGCCGCTTGCTCCGACCGTGTAAGTAGGGGAACTTGTCGTAGCAGATGGGGAGAACGACCAATGCCAGGTATTGACCGGGGAATACAAGCTGGAGGAAGCATCGTGGAAAGTGACAGCTGTATATGGGCAAACGGGATTAGGCGAGAAGTTAAAAGCAGCATGTACGGAATCTACCTTTATAGTGTCCATGCCATGACTTAATATATGGCAGCCATGTTTATAAATGACCATTTGAGGTATATACACACCCGGATGCTGGTAAATATGATTGATCGTGTCGGAGGATAGTGCTACTTGCGTGGTCAGGTCACCGAACTCCCACTTAATGCTATCGACATACCCGATAATAGGCGTAAAGTGTTCGACGAGGGGGGAGCAACCCATGCCGGGATAAGTAAACCCGCCGGTATCGCTCATAAAATGCAGGACATGACTTGTCGTGGAAGCACAACTAAAGGTTGTCGTAACAGTCAGCGAAACGGTTATATCACCTGTCGTAGTTGAGTTGTAGGCATGAGAAGGATATTTAATACTTGAGTTACTTAAATCTCCGAAATCCCAGAAATAATACATGTACTCGCCAGTGTCTGCACCCGGCATGACCGTACTCAGGTTAGTGAAATCAATATTAAAAGGCGGGCAGATCAGGAACGTGTCACTCATCGCGAATTGGGCATGCGGATCGGTTGCCAGTATGGGGTGACTGAACGTGTCCCTGCAACCAATACTATCAATGGCGATGGCTGTAACAGTGTACGTGCCTGGAACCGGATAAATGTAATATACCTGGTTATTGTGTACGGTATCGAGATGACCATTACCGAAATTCCATATAGTGGTTGTGTTACTGAAGTTATTGGCGTCTTGCAGATCATAGGCAGTATGCGAGCAAAGCTGCGCATCATTGAAATCTGCATGTGGATGCATTTCGGTAATATATGCTGGTTTGATCAGCGTATCCCTGCACCCGAAGCTATTGATGACAATAGCCTTTACAGTAAAGGTATCAAACGCTACGTACTCGCTGTTAGTGGTATAAACATGGGATGCAAATGTAGTATCGGAATATGCCGTTCCGCCATCCCCGAATGTCCATATAACACTGTCCACAGGTGCGAATACCGAATGGACACTGGTGTCCGTAAAAGTCACTGACATGGGCCAGCAGCCGACCGGCGGGGTTGCCTTAAAGGCCGCCTCCAATTTTGCCAGGTACAAGTGCCTTGTAAAAGTATCGGAACAGCCGTGTATATCGGTAATGACCAGAGACATGGTATCAATACCTGTATGCGTCATGGAATCCTCAAAATGGCTGAACGCCGGATAATAGGTGCCCCCACAGCCGTTTATCGCTGAATCAACATGTACCAGTTGCCTGTCCAGCCACCATGCAAAACTGCGTATATGATGCGTGGTGTCCAGAATGGAATTGAAATACAACAGGTCAGGGGCGCAAAGAGTAGAATCAGACACGGTGAAACCCGCATCTATACTTATCGGGGTGAGCGTAACAGAAGCGGTATCCCTGCATCCCCATGTCGCGTTGTAGGTAGCCAGGCGAATGGTCACCGGTGTACTGGTTACATAGTTCAGGTTAATAAGCGATGAAGTTCCGCCCCCAGGCAATAGCCAGTTTGACGTGGTGGAGCCTACAGATGTATTATGTAACAGGAATGAATCCGTATGACGACAATTATAGTCAACTGTTATGATTGCCTGCGGCGGGTGTACCCTGATAGTATCCGTGTAGGTTGCCGAACAACCCCTATTATATGCCGTTAGCTTAACGGGCAAATTCCCCGATGCCTGGAACTCGTGTACTGCTGTTAACACAAGACCGGTCGAATCTTTTGTTCCGTCGCCGTAGTTCCACACCAGATGGTCGATATGTACCGTACTGGTTGAGGTATCAGCCGTAAATGTCACCGACCCGCCATAGCAGAGGGTTGCCGGTGTTGCCGTGTAGGTAATAGCCGGATGTACGCCTACGCCTATCACCACCGTATCCCTGAATGTACAGCCATTTGCCGTAGTTATCGTGCAGGTAACCGAATAATTACCAACCGCAGTAAAGGTGTGTATGGGGACGGCACCGGTTGACGTAGGCGAACCGTCACCGAAATTCCATAAATAGCTGGTGGTCGCGTATGGATAATTTACTGGTGGATATAGATAAGGAACGGTTGTCTTAGTGCTTACCCTGAAGGTATCTGTTAATGATACACATCCGCCATAGCTGGACGGCTTGATGTCAAATATCATGTTGTAGGTCGTGTCAATACGCCTTACCGTGTCCCTGCATCCATGCCGGTCGGTAATGTACATGGCAGTCCTGTTCAGGATATATGTCGTGTATGGTGTACACCCCTCGTAATGGAAGACTGAATCTAATGCGCCGGGATAGAATATATGGCTTACTGTATCTCCGGAAGCTGTACCATGATCCCCAAATTGCCAGCGGATGGTGTCGCCGTAATGTGTTATACCGTTGTACTTCAACGTGTCCTGTTCCGGACAAGGGTGCAGCGGCGTAATGGTAAAGCTATCGGTAAAAGGTGTTATCGTTACCGTGTGGGCTACACTGCAGGTAAAGGTGGTGCTCAGATAGTACTGGTACACAATAGCAAGGTTAACATTGTACACACCGGGCGCGGTATAAGTATGCGAAGCAACCGTGTCTGAATGAGATACGGGGCTGCCGTCACCAAATGTCCAGGTCACGCTGTTTCTTGCTCCCCTGCTCGTGTCAGTAAATAGCTCGGCGGCATTAAGACAAATATTGGTGTCATATTTAAAGCCTGTGCTATTGACCACGACGTGATAGTCAGGAAGGGTAGCTGCGCTGTCTACACAACCATGTACATCAGTCACTATAGATTTAGGGTAATAAATGCCTGGCGTGGTGTAGGTATGAGTTGGACTAAGGCCTGTACCGGTGGAGCCATCACCAAATCTCCATAAGTAGGTTAGCGGACCTTCTCCCGTGACAAATTGGCTTAGGGTAGTCGTCGCGGGAGCATTACAGAACTGGCTTGGATAGCTAAATGTCGAAACGGTTGGTTTGGTAAATACGTGAATATAATGGAACCTTGTTCCGCTATTGGTGCAGCCATTTGAATTGGTGTCGATGAGTGTGATACTGTAGTACCCGGCAGTAGTGTAAAAGTGTGAAGGCGATGTGCCACTGTAACCGTCCCCAAAATCCCAATGCTGTCTAAGCGGACCAGGCGCACCAGGTGTAGAAATATCTGCAAATGTTACGGTAACACCGGGACAGATGTCTGTGTCATTGACAGTGAAGTTGACGGTAGGTGGTGGATTGACCGTGATCACGACTGCGTCTGAGGCTGTTGTGCCTCCGCTGCTAACCGTTAATGTCACGGTGTAGATGCCGGGAGCCGTAAAAATGTGGGAGGCACTATCATCGTACGATGGTGCAGAGCCGACAATGTTCCAGACATATGAAACACCAGGTGATGCCGTACTATGGAAATCAACCGACAGCGGAGCGCATCCTGATGTCTGGCTTGCCGTGATATCCACGAAGAGCTGCGCCCGTGAGGTAAAAGATAACATCGTCAATGCGATAAACAAGATAAACCTCGAATAATTGCTCATATAACAATGATTAAGTGTGTGTGTGATAAACTGAATTAATATTTATAACCTTGATTTTCAGCTTCGTGCTAACGTACAGGAATTTTTTTTATGCCTATCCGTGAAAACTACCCTTGCGGAATTACTTTCTTTTACAGGTAGCTATTTTTGAGGTAATAATGTGGCGAATATCCATTTTTGCCGACCAAATTGGAGCTTGCCAGCTTCCATCGAGCGATTTTCTCATTGCTAACCAATACGTTTTGAACTTATTTGAAATGGTAAGCAATATGTTTTTAAATGGTTGGCAATATGTTTTTAAATAGTTCGCAATATGTTTCCAATATGTTGGCAATATGTTTTTAAATGGCGGACAATTTTTTAGCCTGAATCAAAGGGTGCGCACAATTGCTCCACAGATGTTTTAACCATCTTCCGGCTATATGATTTTGGCAGGTATAGATCAACCGTGCTAAGTGATGCTTGATTGGATATGTTATTCAGCGCATACCCGATCACCTTTATTCCAGGTATAGCAGCCTTTATTTTGAGCGCAATGCTTTGCGCATCCGCTGATGTCATATTCAAACAACAAGCGTGTAACGGTTGGCGTGCGAAAGACGCGACAGTCGCAAACTCATTGAAGCTGCTTTGTACAGCGACCTCAAACCCCATGTCCCGTAGTGAAAAAACTAATGATTCACGTATTAGTGGATAGTTGTCGATTACGGCTAAAATGATTTTTCCCATAGTGATCAGTTTACCCTGCGAACGTTATTGTCCAGGAGCCAGTACTCGAATTGGTTACCATCTTCAGGCACATGCTGTATTACCCGTCCATTTTTTAGCGAGATGATAAAAGTGTCAAGGGAATGTATATACGCTGAGAGCGTAGAGGCTTCATAGTTAAAGCCGGGATAAGTGTTTTGCACAACCATATCTATATTGATGTATGTGCCACGGGTTCTGATGGACAGGTAAAAAAGAAAGGAGCGTGAACCTCAGAGCTATCCTTTATGCCTGATGGGAACCGCGAAGCCCCGACTGCTATAATGAATAGATGAAGCCACACCCCTTAGAGGTGCGCTCTGCATCCTTCACAGCAGTCTTTTTTAAAATTCGCGGTTTTATCAGACTGTGAAAGTTAGCTAACGCTACTTTTTAAATATGTTTTTATTATACTTTTCTTATACGCTAATTATTTGGATATAAAAGTACAATTACATTTTTGATAAGTCCATAGGTTTACTAAAAAATATCGGTTTACACCTGGAGCAATCGGGCTTCAACCGGAACAACTCGGAACAAACCGGACATTTTTGAACCGTGCCAGCGTTATCTGTAACCACCCGTCATATTAACGACAGTGTTACCTAAAGAGGTAGTTCTACAACACAGTTATGCACTGCAATACATAGTATCACACAAACCGGTAAAGCCGCCTGTCCCGTGCGTTAGATATTTGTACCGAAGCAGCAAAAACTCATACTTTTTGATGTTTCATTAAAACCCAATTCCTATGGTTCAGTCAATCATTAAAAACGGCAAGCTGAAGCTACTGCCATACTCTCTTGTTGAGCTATCAACAGTTTATAATGTTTGTGACCGCACAATGAAAAAATGGCTGAAGCCATTTGAACAACAGATCGGCCCCCGCCTGGGCAGGTATTATAACATCAGCCAGGTGCGCATGATACTGGATAAGCTAGGTTTACCGTCGGAAATAGAGCTGGATTGCTGACACAGCATAACGTTGTCCTGCACTGTTCAACACCGTTCGACACAACTCTGCACAACACGACACAACCCTGGAAAGCAGTTTTAAAATCCATTTCATCTTTGTGTTATAAATCCAACGAAAACTATGATAAAGACAGAAACGGCACAGACATCAGCACACTTCAGCAATGTGCTGCTTACGGGAACTATCCTGCTGGCCAACGTCGATATGAACGGACTGCTGGACTACGGATTGAAAGCTTTTTTGGGCGGTGCGATATGGCTGGGCTATAAGCTCACCGGAGAGTACCTGGAACGCAGGAGAAAAAACCGTAAGCTATGAGCATCACCAATAAGATCATCGCGGGTACCGTGTTGGGTGCCGGGGCGGTGGCTGTGGTTGCTTACTTTAAAAATATCAATAGAGCGCAGGCACAGTTACAGGTCATACCCAACGCCAGTATCTACCAGCTAAGCCTCGAAGGGCTGACGGTCAAGGTGGATGCCCTGCTGAAAAACCCGACAGGGGCCAGCTTCAAGATCAAGTACCCGTTCCTCCAGCTGACGCATAAGAACGTTTTAGTAGGCAGCTCACAGGCGGTCAACAAGGACATCAAAATACCGGCTTACGGGCAGGTGCTGATACAGGGGATGATGGTGAAAATACGGGTGCTTAGTTTCTTTTCAGTGGTGTACGACATGGTGCAATCACTGATCGGTAACCAGTCCATCGTCTTTAACGTAGCTATCATCACAACAGTCAACCTGGGTTGGACACAGGTGGCGTATGAGCATAAGCAAGATCTGACGATCAAAAAATAAGTTATGGAAGCGAGAAAACAACGGAATATCAGGAGCGGCGCACAATACGATCACCTGTTCCCTAAAGCGAATGTAGACACCCATACCGTTCAGAAGAATGCCAACGTCAGCGATACAGTGGCCTTTATCCCTAAAGTCGTCCACGAAACGCTCAGCCATACAAAGGGCATAGCGGCAGTACTGAAAGGTAATAGTGATTATAATACCTGTAAAGCGATATGGCAGTTCGTGTACGACCATATTGCCTACCGCAAGGACAAGGACGGTTATGAGCAGATCCGCGCACCGGCAAGATCGTGGCATGACCGCAGAAGCGGGGTGGATTGTGACTGCTACACCACCTTTATCAGCAGCATCCTTACTAACCTGGGCATCCGGCACAAGCTACGCATCACCAAGTATAGCAGGGATTATTTCCAGCACATCTACCCCGTAGTAATGCTCGGCAATAAACAGGTCATACTGGACTGCGTAACAGACAAATTTGATTATGAAGTACCCTACAGCGAAAAAAAAGACTATCCTATGGATTTACAGTATTTGAACGGCTTAGATGACGTTGATGGCCTGGACGACCTCGAAGGCGCAGGCGACCTTGCCGAACTCGGCAGATTATTCAAGAAAAAGTCCGGGCAGAAGAAAAAGAAGAAGGGCGGCTTTTTCAAAAAGATAGGCCAGGGCCTCAAAAAGGTCAACCTGAAAAAAGTCCTCAATGTGGTCAATAAGATCAACCCTGCCACAGTCGCCCTGCGCAATGGTGTACTGGCCTCCATGAAACTCAATGTCGGGAATGTGGCCAAACGCATCCGGTGGGCTTATCTAACCGAAGACCAGGCACGGGCAAGGAAGATGAATATCGACAGGTGGCGCAAGCTGGTACAGGTGCGCGAAAAGCTGGAGAAAATATTCTTCGGTGCTGGTGGCAAGCCTGCCAACCTTAAAAAGGCGATCCTGCATGGCAAGGGCAATAAAGATCACGCTGTTAATGGCTTTGATGGCTTCGGCATGATCAACAGCAATTACCACCATAATCACCCTTTACACCCGCTCAACCGCATGCACAAGCAAATGCCGTTGCGGCAACTGTTAGGCG